>NZ_JAVIVW010000009.1:0-632 GCF_031324165.1 Ferdinandcohnia sp. QZ13
AGTAACGGAGGCGCCCAAAGGTTCCCTCAGAATGGTTGGAAATCATTCGTAGAGTGTAAAGGCACAAGGGAGCTTGACTGCGAGACCTACAAGTCGAGCAGGGACGAAAGTCGGGCTTAGTGATCCGGTGGTTCCGCATGGAAGGGCCATCGCTCAACGGATAAAAGCTACCCCGGGGATAACAGGCTTATCTCCCCCAAGAGTCCACATCGACGGGGAGGTTTGGCACCTCGATGTCGGCTCATCGCATCCTGGGGCTGTAGTCGGTCCCAAGGGTTGGGCTGTTCGCCCATTAAAGCGGTACGCGAGCTGGGTTCAGAACGTCGTGAGACAGTTCGGTCCCTATCCGTCGTGGGCGTAGGAAATTTGAGAGGAGCTGTCCTTAGTACGAGAGGACCGGGATGGACACACCGCTGGTGTACCAGTTGTCCTGCCAAGGGCATAGCTGGGTAGCTATGTGTGGAAGGGATAAGTGCTGAAAGCATCTAAGCATGAAGCCCCCCTCAAGATGAGATTTCCCATAGTGTTAAACTAGTAAGATCCCTCGAAGATGACGAGGTTGATAGGTCAGAGGTGGAAGCATGGTGACATGTGCAGCTGACTGATACTAATCGATCGAGGACTTAACCAAA
>NZ_JAVIVW010000010.1:0-559 GCF_031324165.1 Ferdinandcohnia sp. QZ13
TGGAGCGGAAGACGGGATTCGAACCCGCGACCCCCACCTTGGCAAGGTGGTGTTCTACCACTGAACTACTTCCGCATAATGCGGGTGAAGGGACTCGAACCCCCACGTCAAAGACACTAGATCCTAAGTCTAGCGCGTCTGCCAATTCCGCCACACCCGCACATTTAAATTGAATGGTGAGCCATGAAGGACTCGAACCTTCGACCCTCTGATTAAAAGTCAGATGCTCTACCGACTGAGCTAATGGCTCGTACAAATTAAGAATGGTGGAGGATGACGGGATCGAACCGCCGACCCCCTGCTTGTAAGGCAGGTGCTCTCCCAGCTGAGCTAATCCTCCAATAATTCGCCTAGCGACGTCCTACTCTCACAGGGACAAAGTCCCAACTACCATCGGCGCTGAGAAGCTTAACTTCCGTGTTCGGTATGGGAACGGGTGTGACCTTCTCGCTATCGTCACTAGACTATTAAAAGAACATTTCTTATTATAATCTCTTTTCGAGATTAATCAATAGGAAATTCATTCCTTCAAAACTAGATAACGCTCCTACATTCATCA
>NZ_JAVIVW010000011.1:0-426 GCF_031324165.1 Ferdinandcohnia sp. QZ13
AATAAGTTTGTTACTTAGAATTAACGTTGACGCTTGTATTGTGTTCAGTTTTCAAAGAACTGTTGGTGGAGCCTAGCGGGATCGAACCGCTGACCTCCTGCGTGCAAAGCAGGCGCTCTCCCAGCTGAGCTAAGGCCCCAAATATTTAAATGGTCGGGAAGACAGGATTCGAACCTGCGACCCCTTGGTCCCAAACCAAGTGCTCTACCAAGCTGAGCTACTTCCCGTAATATGGCGCGCCCGAAAGGAGTCGAACCCATAACCTTCTGATCCGTAGTCAGACGCTCTATCCAATTGAGCTACGGGCGCATTATTATTAAAGTGGTGCCGAGGACCGGAATCGAACCGGTACGGTAGTCACCTACCGCAGGATTTTAAGTCCTGTGCGTCTGCCAGTTCCGCCACCCCGGCATTTAAAATTACTTC
>NZ_JAVIVW010000012.1:0-401 GCF_031324165.1 Ferdinandcohnia sp. QZ13
TTGGTTAACCAATATGTACCCCTATTCTTTTATACTTGTGTGTTAATAAAATTTTAGCCCTAAAGCGTTCAAACACTCTAAATCCATAAGCATTTCGCTTTAAAACTTTGGTGGAATTATTAATTCCCTCTAGAAATCCATTTGAATATTCATAGGCAAAGCTATTTAATACTTCAACTTGCCAATTTTGTATGGTCTTTATGGCTTTAATCATCTCAGGTATCTTTGAATCCTCAATAAACTTATATAATTCTTCTAATTCTTTTTTAACCAAACTAATCTGGCTTTTTCCATTTACTTTGGCCCGTAAAAACCAAGAACGATAAGCCTCTTTGATTTCATATGCTCTTCTGAGTTCATTAGACATTTCCAAGTATCGCTCTAAATGCCAACGTTCATCC
>NZ_JAVIVW010000013.1:0-284 GCF_031324165.1 Ferdinandcohnia sp. QZ13
TAGCGTCGAATCTCTTCGTCACCTCATTCGTCATCATCCTCACGTACGTTAAAGTACGCTCCGGTGATTCCTCAATCGGTTCCTCGACCTTCTCGCTTCTCATTCACCTTTAAGTTTTAAAGAACTTTACTTCAATGAATGTTTTGTTACGTTATCTAGTTTTCAAAGAACGAAGCTACTGACTTCAATCACATCATGATTAAACATCAGTGAGTAATCTTCATGCAGCTTTGCGCTGAGGAATCAATCATCTTTGATTAATCTTGCAGACGCAAGCGCAAATA
>NZ_JAVIVW010000014.1:0-261 GCF_031324165.1 Ferdinandcohnia sp. QZ13
GGCTCTATAATATTTGTTGGGGTTTAGAAAAAATTTGTGTGCATAAAAAAACACGCAAACTCTTCATTCTTTTATACTTGAATTGACTAGAAACAAGTGTAAAGAATGGAGTTGCGTGCAATATGGATTTTACCATGATTATTCCTGGATTAAAAGGGTCTATCCTAACCAATGTTGAAGAAGTCGGTGAAGTAGTGCGACTGTATGTTGAAATGGAACGAAAAGTAAACCGGTGCCCCAAATGTAATCAAAGAACGAATA
>NZ_JAVIVW010000015.1:0-812500 GCF_031324165.1 Ferdinandcohnia sp. QZ13
AATAAGTTTGTTACTTAGAATTAACGTTGACGCTTGTATTGTGTTCAGTTTTCAAAGAACTTTTGTTAATAACTCCTCATAAGGAAGTTATACTAATATATCATTTCTAAATTCTAATGTCAATATCTTTTTGAGTTTATCATTTTTCTCAATTCGCAAACTCAACTTTAGTATATTAACATAATGATTAACGTGTGTCAATCTCGCATTTTTCAAAACGAAACAACAAAATTTATAATAGCATCTCACCTCCGTTCTATCAACGTCCAAATTATTCCATAATAATATTTATAACAGATACCTATATTCAACTACTTTTTAATCAAGCATATTATTTGATTGGTAATATCCGATTTTTAAAATAAAATCTATCCTATCCATTTTGTAAGTGGTTCGAATGACCTTCTCTTTCCTTCTGGTAAACTCCGTAATGGATAACCAAAGTAGAGGAAACCAAGAACTTCACCATTCTCAGATAGACCGAAAAATTCTTTCATTAATGGATCATAGGTTGGCTTTCCTGTTCGCCAGAATCCTGCGATTCCTAAGCTATGTGCTTCCAGTAACATATTTTGAATACAAGCGTATGTTGCACCATATTCTTCTATTTTTATTGTCTTCGGATTTTCACTTGGTTCAACAGCAACCGCAATAATCACAGGTGCCCGAAATGGTTTAGCTTGAATCTTTTCAAGCTTTTTCTCCTCAGTTTCACCATTCTTCTTGGCAATTTTAAGTAACACCTCACTTAGGTGGTTCCTTCCCTCTCCTTGAAAGACAAAAAACCGCCAAGGTTCAGTTCTAAAGTGGCAGGGAGCCCAAGTCCCTGCTTCTAAGATTTTTTCTATTTTTTCTATTTCCACTTCTACATCTTTCACTAGCCCAAAGCTTCGACGTGTCCTTATCGCTTCATGAACATCCATACAACCCCTCCTATAATAACTACTTATTAAAAGTCTATACATATAAAAGACTAAATAGTATATGAACATGTTTGAAAATCCGTAATCCGTATAGCCATATTTTTTCTTTTTAATAGGTTTTGCTTATAAAGATGAGGAAATCGTAAATTAAAATTAATTAAATAAAAAAAGCCACTACTCAATAAGTGGCTAATTTAGAAAAAGGTCTTAACAATGTCTTCTTGTTTATTACATTCTGTACAGATACACTCTATTTCTAGAGCATCCTCCCTAAATTTATGTGTAGTCTCCTTTTGGCAATTTGTACAATATCTTTGTTCTGCGCTCTCTTTCAACTAAAAACACTCCTTTGCTCAATAGAAAAATGATTCATTTATTAGGATAAATATAGTTTGCCTAATTATTGATGAACCAAACATTCTTTTATAAGGAGACTGTTATATTTCGTGTAAAGCCTTCATTAGTTAAAGTTAAAAAAACCTCCTAAATGGAGGGAGGGAACTTACCAACTTGCATTTATTATGCCTGGTATTCGGATCTTTAACCTAATACCTTTGTAATCTCATTTGATAATATTGCCTTTCACTTTTTTACTTAAATCATTTATGAATTCATGGATCAATTTATGTCAGCTGCTGTTCTGCAAAGCTTCGGTACAACTCATGTGCCTCAATCAACTCTTGGTGTGTTCCTTTTCCTGTCACCATCCCTTTTTCAATGAAAATGATTTGATCGGCATCAACGATTGTCGACAATCGATGAGCAATAATAAAGGTGGTGCGTCCTTCCATGAGTCGTGATAGCGCCTCTTGAACAATGCTTTCGGACTGGCTATCAAGGCTTGCAGTAGCTTCGTCCATCATGAGAATTTTCGGATCACGAAGGAACGCCCTCGCGATTGCGATTCGCTGTCTCTGACCACCTGATAATTTGACTCCACGCTCGCCTACTTCTGTATCTAATCCATTTGAAAATGCACGAATAAATTCATCGGCATAGGCCATTTTTGCAACTTCCCATAGTCGGTCATCTGATATTTGTTCCGCATTTTTCAAGCCATAGCATAAATTTTCCCGAATGGTTCCCGCCATCATCGCACTTTCCTGGGAGACATAGCCAATTTGACTTCGCCACGATTCTAACGAAAGCTCATGGATTGGTGTGTTCCCGATTCGAATTTCGCCTGAAGTAGGCTCGTAATAACGTTCCAGTAAACCAAACATCGTTGTTTTACCTCCACCACTTGGTCCAGCAAATGCGATCATTTGACCAGGCTTCGCTTCAAATGAAACATCTTGGATAACCGGTTCTTCTTCACTGTACGCGAAAGAAACATGTTCCACATGAATTGGTAAATTTGAAATGTCGAGGTTTTTTCCTTTTTGCCCTTCCTCTAATGGAAGTTCAATGATATCAATAATTCGCTCTGTCGCACCTTTTGCTTTTTGAAGCTGAGTGAAGAACATCGCAAATGAAGTGATAGGAAAAATGATTTGAAACAGATATAGTAAGAATGCAACGAGAGATCCTGTTGTCATAGTCCCATTTGCGACACGGATTCCCCCATATCCGATGATGACCACAATAACAATCATGACAATTGTGTACATAATCGGACCGATTAGCGCGAAAATCCTCGCTTCTCTTAAACCATAGGTAAGTAGATTTCGAACCCCGCTTATTCCTTTTTCTTCTTCAAAACCTTCAGCTGTTGATGATTTCATTAAGCGAATTTCACTTATGGTTTGTTGAATTTTACCTGAAAATGTCGCAGTTTCATCCTGCAACCCTCGTGATATTTTCGCCATTTTTTGACCAAGTGGCATCATAATAATCATGGTAAGTGGTACTGATATGAGCATAAAAATCGTCATTTTCCAGTCCATGATGAGAAGAATAATAATTGCACCAATAATCGAAATGACCCCGGTGATAAATTGCGGAAAATGTTGCGAGATTAAATCCTTTACAATGCCTGTATCATTTACGACTCGGCTCACAGATTCCCCGCTTTGTTGCTTATCAAAATAACTGACTGGCAAACGGATAAGCTTTTCCCACATTTTTTCACGAAGGCGTGCTACAATGCGTTGCCCAACTGCAGCAAGCATGTACGTCGATACCCCGTCAATAACAGCCTGTAAAATAAACACGGCTGCAATCACTGCAACAAGTGTGGCATTGACGGAAATCCCCGAAAACCCATCAACAAGTTCCCGAGTTAATAACGGAATCGACAATCCTACAAATGTCGTGATAATACTTCCGATTAACCCAATCGTTAAGGCTGCCTTTGGTATATTCGTCGATAAAATCAACCGAAAAAACGGCTTCAACCCATTATCTTTATTTTTCATTATTGAAACTCCTCCATAAAAACTCTATCCCATACGTACGAACGAAATTTAAAAAAGTTACACGGTATATACATTGTCCTATATTTCCTCTTTATATCATAACCTTTTAATCCTCATCTCTACTAATCGTTAACACATGTGGATACTGTTCTATTAAATCTTTTTGAATCAAGACATGCAACAACGAACTTGCCTATCTATTTGCCACCTAAATCTATGCACCATTTTCCATAAACGCCCATAAAATGGTGAAAATGAGGTGTTCTTATGAAAAGATGGGTTAAGATCCTGATTTTAGCGTACCTTTCCATTTTATTTTTCGGGAGTTTTTTAGCTGTAGGTGTATTGTGGATTGGTGTGTTTGAAGAAACATATCCCAAGTTAGCAGAAATTGAACCCTTTTTGTATTATTTTTTCGCTGGCGCCATTGGCGGATCGCTAAGGCATCTATATATGTTTTGTTCCCATTATATGAATGACCAATTTATTGATCCGAGGCACTGGATAATGTATATTTTCTTTCCACTGTTTGCAACAGGAACGGCTGTCATCGCCGTTAACCTTATCCAAAGTGGTATTTTAATGATTGACTTCGCTGATAATATTGATGGTCCATATGCTCAAGTCAGTGTGGCTTTTTTTGTTGGATTTGGCTTTAATCGCTTCCTTAATAAACTAAATGAGATTTCAACAGGTATGTTTGATATGAAAAAACAAGCAAAAAAACAGGACTGAGTGGCACAAACTCAGTCCTGTTTTTTTGCCCAAAGGCAGGTCTTTTTTAGATAAAATTCGCAAACGCATATAAGATTACTATACTCACTAAAATTGTAATATTCGTTGCATTAGCGATTAGTCGAATGCTTTCGTTACTATATTTAAACTCAACCGCAAATGGAATTGACGATGAAGCCACTGGAAGTAACAGACCTAATAAGATCGTGTAGCGAAACCTATCATCGTACGGAAGCAGAAATAATAATGTAATCCCAACAAGCAAGCCTACACCGTATCGGAATGTTAAAAATTTCAGCATCGGTTTTTCAAATTGTTTTTCAAATTTGAAATTCAAGTAAAGACCCAATAATAGTAAGCTTAATGGCATATTTGCTGCTGAAATAGTACCCGCCACCTCAATCACCATATCTGGTAATTTAATGTGATTGAGATTTAATATACTTGCAATCACGTAGGACATTAACGGGATGGATTTCAAAAGTTTTTTTCCAATCTCCAAAGGTTTTAAACTTAACCCTTCATTCGAAAAGTAGCTCCCCAAAATATAGGCGATCCCAAAGACAATGACAGAGGTTCCCACATCAAACATACTAAAATATGTCAATCCACTCATTCCCCAAATTGCGTAAACAAGCGGAAATGCGAACAAACCGACATTAAACCCAGAAGACATCATTAAAAAAGAGCCCTTAAGCTCTCTTTCCTCGTTTTTAAAAATAAGCAAGCCCAATAATGAAACAACAATCCCATAGATAAGTACAATAATGGGGATTAAAATGAGGTTTGTTTCGATTTCAATCCGATCGAACGTCACAAGCACAAGTGCTGGAAGCGTAATTTTAAAAATAATCTTTGAGATTACCCCTCCATCCTCCTCTTTCAACACGTGAATCCGTTTCAAAACATACCCTAGTGCAATAATCATCATAATATAAAGAAATTCCTCATTCATACCTGCATGCTCCTCTAACTATCTAAAAATACTATACTAGTATACTGCATACTGGGTCAGAGGGACAGGTACCGCGACTGCAATCCGATAATTTGGTCATGTTGTCATCCAATAACCCCTGTCTCTCGTTAATAAGGTTAAATATCTTTTTGGTAATAAAAACTTATTAAGAGTCTTAGCTCTAACACATTTACAAATAAGTAAAGAAATTGTTATAATAGTTCTTAATTAAGAACGAAGAGGAGGAGATAACGTGCTAAAGAAAATTCTATTTAGTCTGATTTTGTTTGCATTATTCCTTTCCATACCAGTCTCGGCTTTTGCGAAAGGACCTGCAAAAAAGAACATTGATTATGTAGCTTTAGGGGATTCATTAGCTGCTGGTACAACACCATATAATGAAATTGATAAAGGCTACGCCGATTTTTTAGTTGAGCGTTTTGTACAATCCCAATACACAGTTGATTTTATAAATTTTGGTGTTCCTGGTTATACCTCAACAAATGTCTTACATGATATGACGAAGTTTGAAGTTCAAGCAAAAATTCGTGAAGCTGAATACGTAACCATTGATATCGGTGCGAATGATATTTTACGACTCTTGAATACTCCAGATAAAATTCCACAGGCATTAGACGAAGTAAGTGCGAATTTGTTTGGTATTTTAGGTGCTATTGAACGATTAAATCCAAGTGCTAAAGTATATGTCATGGGCTATTACTTCCCATTCCCACATTTACCAGAAGAACAACAACAAGTATTGATTCCTTTATTAGATAGACTAAATCAAGTAATCGAAACGGTTGCTGTATTGAATAATGATACATTTATTCCGACAAGTAAAGCTATTGCCAAAGACTATGAAACTTTTCTTCCAAATCCAACGAATATCCACCTAAGTACCGAAGGATATCAAATCATCGCAAAAGAGTTTTGGAAAAAGATAGATAAGAGCAAGAATGGCAATTAAATTTTAACATTCTTTGTTTTTTAGAAAATGAGTAGAGAAAGTCAGCACCGTCGTCTGACTTTCTCTAATATAAAAATAAAATCACAAAAATTCAAGAACACTCCCCTTTCTACTTCCATCCATTACTATCTAACAAAAACTGTTTACCACCCCCATTAATGACGAATTGTTTGTATTACTCATTGTTAAAATCGTTCTCTTACGCCAAAAGATAGAAGAAACACCAATCTTTTGGCGTTTGCTTTATTTATCTTTCATTAGAATAATAGAGGCCTTTCTTGGGAAAATAAAGGTAATATGCATTGATTTTAGGAGGGTGATAAAATGTTAAGGGATTCAAAAGTAGATGCAAAAGGACATATCAAAAATAACCAAAAAGATTCTAAAAAAGTGGTGAAACATACTGCAGAAGTACATGAGAATAATAAAAAATAAATAGCAATTTCTTGGGGCACTGTACCTGTCCCCCTATACCAAAAATGCTTGGATCCACTTTACGTTGACCCAAGCATTTTTTCATCTATTAATACGCCGTCCACCCAGCATCTCCAGTGATAACTGTTCCATTTACGAAGCTTGCATCGTCTGTTGCTAGGAATAGAGCAATTTTGGCGATTTCTTCTGGTTTTCCATTACGTGGATTTAGGGCCAAACCTGGCATAATGCGACCCATTCCAAAATCGCTTCGACCTGTCATTGATGCGCTGATGTTTGTTTCAACGCCCCCTGGTGCGATTGCGTTGCAACGAATACCACTTTGCGCATACATAAACCCAGTGTTTTTTGTGAATCCAACTACCGCATGCTTAGAAGCTGTATAAGCAGCACCCGCTCTTGCACCTTGAAGTCCACCTGCAGAAGCTACGTTGATAATAACCCCAGCGTTTTTCTCTAAAAAAGATTGGCAGCACTTTTCGAGTTGCACGCATCACGCTAGTTGTATTAACCGCGAAAATTCTTTCCCAGTTTTGATCGATGATTTCCCCTGCTGGTTCAAAGTTGTCCATAATTCCTGCATTATTTACTAAAATATCTACTGTGCCATACGTATTCACAGCTGTATTAATTAAGTTTTGAATGTCTTCTTCCTTAGCCACATTCGTCATAACCGCAATAGCGTCTCCACCGATTGCCTTGATTTCTTCAACTGTTGCTTTTGCGGCCTCAATGTTGATATCGGAAACGACTACTTTCGCACCTTCTTTTGCATAAAGAATCGCAATAGCTTTCCCCATACCAGAAGCAGCACCTGTAACAACCGATACTTTATTCTCAAGTTTCATGTTCATTCCTCCAATAATGATAGAATGCATTTTAATAAACAATTGTTTACTAATCAACAACTACCTCTAGTATAATAAGCTTAATAGAGCGTTTTCAATCAGCAAATACAGGCTTAAACGTATACTAATAAACAAAAGCATATAAAATTGTTCAATTTCTTTAAATATCATAAGCCGGAGGTCGATTATGTCTATTAATAATAACTATCTTGATCGGAGAATTGTGAAGTCGAAGCGAGCCATGAAGGATGCACTTTTAGCGTTAATGAATGAAAAGGATTTTAAGGAGATTTCGATTTCGGATATTGTACGCGAAGCAGACCTAAATCGGGGTACATTTTATAAGCATTATCAATATAAGGAAGACATTCTGCATGAAATCATGGATGAGGTTATTGATGATTTGATTCAATCCTATCGAGAACCATACAAAGGGGTTGAAATTTTTGAGATTAAAAAGCTCTCTACGTCAGCAGTGAAAATATTTGACCATGTCTATAAATACGCCAACTTTTATTCACATATCGTCAAAACTAGCACCTTAACAGGATTTCAGAATAAGTTCTGTTCAGTATTAAAGGAGCTCGCTTTATCAGATTTACATAACCCACTCAACGATCCTAAAATTGATAGGGAAATTCATGCCAATTATCAAGCATATGCAATCTTAGGAATGGTAATTGAATGGATCAATAGCGGATTTAAGTACAGCCCCCACTTCATGGCAGAGCAACTCCTTGAGATTATTAGATATAATCGGGCTGAATCAGTGGTGAAGCCCGTGATTAAAAAATAGGTGGGTCAATGGGACAGGTAGATTGTCCCGCTTCCCACACTTATCCCCAATGATCTGGACTTTTTAAGTAGTCAGGTATTTTTGTATAAGCATTTCCTTTTGCTGAATTTAATTGTGATTGTGTTAGAAAAAGAGCACCTGTCAGGTTCGCATTGCTTAAGTCCGCATCTCTGAGGTCTGCCCCAATAAAATCCGCCTTTTTTAAATCTGCATGACTTAAATCAGCAGCAATCATAAGTGTTCCTCGAAAACTAAACCCTCGTAGATCTGCTCCTTTTAAATTTGCTCCGACGTAATCAACACGTTTGTTTCTTTTTTTAGGGTGATTCTTGCGATACACCTCACTAGTTTTCAATAACAGCTGGATTACCTTACTTCGATGTGCACCGATATCTAATTCTAAAATTTCTTCAGGCGCTTTTTCAGTTAATCTTAGCGTTTCATAATACATGTCTTGAAGACTTGAATGAAATGAATGTGTTTCCTTAAGACTGAGGGCTTGTTCAAGATACCAAAGCATTTCATGAAGTTGTTGAATGAGTGGAAATACCGTAAACATTTCGCTTGCACGCTCTGAATTATTTCTCCAATCATTCCCCTTATAGATCACCTGTGATACATGTTGGCCTGCCCCAAAGCACTCATAGGAAACACATCCACGAAACCCTTTTTCTCTCAAATGATCATGTATCTTACAACGATTATCGGAACATAAATTTCGGCATGGTTCTCCACCGTCTTTACTCAATGGAAAATCTGCTGATTTGGCAAAAGGTAAAGCTACACAACATAGACCGAAACAATTCGTACAATCTGACATTAAATAAGCATTCATTCTATCACACTTCCACATACAGATTCATTTATATCAAGTATAAATGAAAGGTGATTCATTGAATACAGTTAAATTGTTAGTTTTATCCAGTTTTAGTTTAGGGTCAATGTACCTGCCCCCTTGTCCCACGATAAAGGGAGTTAGTGTTTATAACACGAACTCCCTTTGTTAAGGATTTTGCTTCCAAGAAAAAAACGTTGGAGCAGAATCCACATTTTTAAGCCAGATTTGCTCTAGCCCATTTACACCATTTTTCACCCATACATTCCCATTATTTTGATCTGGCAACTTACGAAACCATGAAAGATAGGAGTCAACCACTTGAGGATTTTTATCAAGTTCGTTCTCCTTAGGAAAAGAAACTTGCTCCTGCTCTCCTGTTTTTATATTGATCGCGTAAAGTGAAGTAAACATTGTTGGCACAGGTCCTTCTTTCCACTCCTTATTTTCTTTCGCACGATTCACTATTACCACATCTTTGGAGAACCATTCCAAATCAAGATCTACAAATCCTTTAGGCGTGTACTCCTTCTGCTGTTTAATAATGGGGATATCGGCAACTTTCACTTTTTTGTTCTCAACAAAAAATCTTCCTTCTCCTGAAATATAGGCTAATTGATCACTTTTTGGAGCCCACTTAAACCAATCATTAAACCCCAACATTTTTCCTACTGCTTGAAATTGTTCTCCTTGTGATGATAGGACACATAATGTGTTGCTATCCATAGACCAGGAAGCTGTAGGTATCAATAAAAAACTTATCCATTTTCCATCTGAACTCCATTTAAAATAATCAGCATCAATCCCAAACAAATCAGGTTCTTTCGTTTGAATCGTATAAAAATGCTTCATTTTTTCTTTCGCAAGATTTGCATCTACTGGAATTCTAAAAAGCGGGATAGGGCTCCACCCTGTAGGAAGTAAGTTAGATTGTGAAGAAACGATAAATTCTTTCCCATTAGGGAACCACTCAAAACCGCCAACACCTAGTGAGACATTTTCAAATCCTTGCGGGCGACCATTTTTCATTTTGGTGACATTTAAAAGCCCGTGATCAGTGTAAGCCAGCTGATTTTTTATTGGGGACCATTTAAAATCAGATGTCACCACCCTTACGTAAGGTTGGTAAATCTCGTTTTCCTTTGTATCGTAAATGTATAAATCCGATTTTTCTCCCTTTTCATCACCATCAATAAATCCAATAAAACGACCATCAAATGACCACTTTGGAGAATACACGTACCGGTCCTTTGTGATTTGGATTTCTTGATTGCTTGTTTTGATCCACAACTGATGATCACGGATAAATGCAGCTGATAGTGGAACTTCTGCATTTGCTTTCATTGAAAAATGACAAAAGATGAGAGTTAGTAGTATCAATAGTCGAATTCCCAAATTCAATCCCTCCTACTACTAGATTCACCAAGTTATGAGTAAGAATGCTAAGGGATTATCTGGGAACTAAAGCGGGGTGAAAAAACAAACAAAAATGGACTACTACTGCAGTCCGTCGCCCCACACTATCCAATTATTTTAAAAATGTCGCATCTCCCACATCAACATACATCGCCTTACCAGTGACCGCGTCAATGGCTCTTACACTTCCTACTGTATCAGGAAAATCTGGAACATAAGCAAGCGTATAAATGGACATCCCGTCTTCATCGTATTCGCGAATGAACATTAGCTCCATTTTCACATGCTTTTTATAGATATCTTTTGCTTCACTTTTAGAAATAACGGCTTTTGTAGCTAGCTTGGCATAGTGGTGCCCTGGTGGAACGTCCAAGCTCAAATGTGTTATTTTCCCCGTGTACTTCCCTACTGAAAGAAGTGACACATGCTGATCAACAAGAATTCCTTGATGGTGCAAATGGAAATAAAATGTGTAGCTATCTTCGTGTTCTACAAAATCTTCTTCCCAATCATTTTCGTCAAAATCATCGTCATCAAATTCTTCTATGAATTCATCTTCTTCATAATCTTCCTCCTCGAACTCATCGAAATTGTCCTCACAATCTTCATTCTCATATTCTGGAACCTCTAAGCGGAACCTTTCATGCGTGTCGGGAATAAGCTTGAACAGAACGTCTAACGCCCTCTCCCTTGCAGTTTCTAACCCCATTTCCACTCCATCATTTTTATGCTCCTCACCACTTAAAACCTCTAGGAGCAGATTTGTTTTTTCATCAAAACAAAGCTTAATAACATGGTCATCGGTTTCTTCTATATCAAAGGAATATTCGGCAACATTCTTAAGCGTAGACCAGATTTCGATACGCCTACCTTCCGATACTTGTTTATCCAAAAGCTTGAATTCAGCCGTTACACCCACTAAGTCATATATGGGTTGAATCGGACTCTTTCTCTTTTGAATTCCCGCTTCCAGATCATATCCTTCATGAATACTCGACGTGTCAGAGCCATCAATAGGAATATCCATCACTTGTTCAATCACGCTATAAGCCAGATGGTACAGGTTATCTCCATTCTTATACACTTCCTGATCAAATTGCTTAATAATCAACTCAAGGTCTAATCCTTCCATGTATGTTTCCAAAGCCTCCTCTTCCGAAACAACGAAATTCGTATAACGAACCTCATATTCTTCGTCTGCACAATAAAAACTTGTGATTTGTCCGGAAGTCGAAATTGACACTGTAAAACCCGTACTATGCAAAAACTTACCGTATTTTTCATCCCTTTTTTCATATGTGATCATGTACGGATTATCTAAATCTAAGATTCCCGAGAGTTCATATTCCTTCTGCCCCGGATAGAAGGTATCAACGAACTTTTGCGCATTCGCTGCCATTAGTTCTTTTGAATGATTACCCTCAGACGCATCTTCGATTAACGAAAACCCTATAAGTTCCCCATTCTCATTTAATGAATAACTTCCGATTCGTTCATCTGTTCCTACTTCAAAAATGTCAAAACAATCTTCATCAAAATTCGAGGCTTTTTCATATGCTTTTACTGGTAAAAAAGGCTTTAACTTCTCAAAGACTTTGCTCATCATTGTCCTCCATAATTTTCGTAATATTGTTATTGTAGCATTTTCATAGCTTTTAAAATATGTATTTTACATATTACTTCCAGACTGTTACTATGGAATCATTTTTAACAAAATCACTTGAATTTATTGTGGGATTAAATATGATTGATTAGTACTATTGATAAGTTAGTAAAGGAGAAAAAATGAAGAATTTATTTAAAACATCATTGCTATTACTGTGTATCACATTTCTTTCAGCTTGTGCGGAATCCGTTAATGTAAAAGGAATTCAGGAACTGGCTGACAAAGTGGAACAAGCAAGCGAAATCGTTGGTTCCCAAGAACTAGAACAAATAAGTGATGCGGTTGGAAATGCTGCTGAATTCGCTGGAGAAATTGAAAACCTTACTGAGGTGCTCACACAGTTACCCGATGAGGTGAATGAAGATAAAATTGTAACCGCACAAATTGAATCTTGTTATGACGGTGATACTTGTAAAGCGTTTGTGAACGGACAAAAAGAATCACTTCGTTTTTTATTAGTAGATTCTAGCGAAATCAAAGGTGGGCCAATGCCGTATGCAGAAGAAGCCCGGGACTTTTTAAATGAATTGGTAAAAGGAAAAGAAATTGTACTTGACTTAGGCAAAGGCGATAGTCGCGATAAGTATGATCGCCTGCTCGTATATGGGTTCCTTCCCTCTGGTGAAAACATTCAGGAAATGATGCTTGAAGAAGGTCTACTAACAGTCAGGTATATCTACGATGATCAAAAATATCTAGATGACTATAGGGCCGCAATGGAGCAAGCAAAAGCGTCCAAGACTGGGATTTGGTCAATCCCTGGATATGCGGGCTATGACCGACCGTATAATATGGATGCCGTTAAGTGAAAGGATAAGGGTTCGCCCTTATCTATTTTTGTATTTTTTATATTCTTAATAAAGAACAACCAAAGAATATTCTGCCGAATAAAGAATATATTTTACTAGAAATAGAACATAAGGAGTGAAAGATTTGGCGAAAATGATCATCATGTATGAGGAACCAAAGGACAAAGAGGCTTTTGACAAACATTACTATAATGTTCATGTTCCATTAGGTCGTAAAATCCCAAACATTCTAAAAGATTCCGTGCATCGTATAGTTGATTCTCAAAATACGGATTTAAACCCATATCTAATAACTGTTTTAGAGTTTGAGAATATAGAAAAACTAACTGAAGCCTTTTCAAGCACAGAAGCAAAAGAAGCGGAAGCAGACGGTCCAAATCTATTTCAATACTTAAATAAGCCACCGATAATAATGATTGTGGAATAGCTATTTTAAAATGATTGCCACGTCCAGTAGCAAGTTTAGACCCACTTTATGTTGGGCTCAATCGACAATTAGCGGACATAGCCATTATTTAACCATATATAACTATTTTTCTCTAATCTTTTGTACAGAAAAACCTCCAAAGCCAAATGATTGGAGGTTTTCACCGTTAAATTAATATGCTTCAATTTTTACGTCGTCAGAAACAATCAATTCCGCTTCAGTTGATTCCACTACATCCTGAACACTATACCCTTTTGCCACCTCAACTAATTCCAACCCATCCTGAGTTACATCAATAACAGCTCTGTCCGTAATAATTCGATCGACTACTTTTTGACCTGTGAGTGGAAGGCTACATTTTTTTAGAATTTTGGGCTGTCCGTGCTTATTCACATGCTCCATGATGACAATCGTCTTTTTCGCACCGTGAACTAAATCCATCGCACCGCCCATGCCTTTAATCATCTTTCCCGGAATCATCCAGTTGGCCAAATCCCCTTTCTCATCCACTTCCATCCCGCCTAAAATAGCAATATCGATATGTCCTCCGCGAATCATCGCAAAGGATTCGGCACTGCTAAAAAAGCTTGCACCTGTCATCGCTGTGACTGTCTCTTTACCGGCATTAATCAAGTCGGGGTCGACCTCTTCTTTCGTAGGATATGGACCAATTCCCAATAAACCATTTTCCGATTGTAAAACCACATGTTTATTGTCAGAAATATAATTTGCTACCATCGTCGGCATGCCAATTCCCAGATTCACATAATTACCGTCTTGAATTTCCTGCTCCGCCCTTTGTGCAATTTTCACTCTCACATTATTAGACATTTAATTACCTCCCTTAATCTCTAACAGTCAGACGCTCAATTCGTTTTTCATGCTTCCCTACAATCAGTCCTTGAACATAGATACTTGGTGTGTGAATTTCATTTGGATCCAGTTCGCCAACCTCAACAATCTCTTCTACCTCGGCAATGGTGACCTTCCCCGCAGCTGCCATCATAGGATTAAAGTTTTGTGCTGTTTTACGATAAACTAAATTTCCTAATTTATCCGCTTTCCATGCCTTTACTAGACTAAAATCCGCTGTTAATCCTTCTTCCAGTAAATATTCTTTTCCGTTAAACTCTCTTGTTTCGCGTCCCTCTGCAATTGGAGTTCCTACTCCTGCTGGCGTGTAGAATGCAGGAATCCCCGCACCACCTGCACGAATTTTCTCCGCTAGAGATCCTTGTGGTACGAGTTGAACCTCTAATTCTCCGCTTAAAACCTGCCTTTCAAACTCTTTGTTTTCCCCCACATATGAGGAGATCATTTTTTTGATTTGCTTATTTTGTAGAAGGATCCCAAGGCCCCAATCATCCACTCCACAGTTGTTGGATATAACAGTTAAATCTTTTACGTTTGTTTTACGAAGGCCAAGTATTAGATTTTCTGGAATTCCAACAAGACCGAATCCACCTACCATCAGTGTCATTCCGTCTTTGATACCGCTTACAGCTTCTTCAAAGCTTGTAAAGATTGTTTTCATTTTCTACCCCTCCTGTTATATAAAAATGAGACAATTTGTCCTTTAGCTTTATTCGTTTCTAAATTTTCATTATCTTCTTAATAAAATTTTACAACAGTCCGATTTATCCGTAAAATGAATAATAAGAATAAACTTTATTACGAATTGGAATATAAGGAGGACCAATGGAATTAAAAGATTTACGCTACTTTATGGAAGTTGTCGATTACGGAAGTTTTACCAAAGCAGCGGTTAACACCTATATTTCGCAACCTACCTTGAGTAAATCCGTCAAAAAATTAGAAACGGATCTTAAGGTTGAACTATTCGAACGCTCAACTAGAAAACTGATATTAACGGATGCCGGTGAAATAGTGTATAAGCAAGCATCTAAGATCCTAGGTGCCACCCATGAACTTCATACCTTATTAGATGATTTAATGAACCTGCCAACTGGAAATATTAAAATAGGGATTCCTCCCTTAATTGGCACACTTTTCTTTCCAACGATCGCCCAAAAATACGGCATGCAGCATTCTCAGGTATCGTTAGAATTGATCGAACTTGGAGCCAAACGGATTGAACATTTAGTCGATGAGGGGCAAGTTGATGTGGGCATTGTCGTAAATCCAACAGATCACAATAAGTTTATGGTTCACCCATTCATCAAGGAAGAATTTACGCTTTTCACTCATCCCATGCATTTATTATCGAATGAGAAAACTGTTAAACTAGAACAACTTGAAAATGAATCTTTTATTCTCTTTAATCAAGAATTCGCCTTACATAACTTGATTATTCAACATTGTCAACACGCCGGATTTTCCCCTAAAATCGCTTATGTAAGTTCACAATGGGACTTGATTACAGAATTGGTTATTGCCCAACTCGGGATTACTCTACTACCAAAATCCATCTATTCTAAAATGGATGGGACCCAAATTAACAAGATTCCACTAGACTCTCCCCCGATGTGGGAGCTTGTAGTCATTACGAAAAAAGACAGGTACCAATCCTTCGCGGTCCGGGCTTTGTTAAAGTTTCTCGGTGAGGAATTTTATGAAAATATATACTGAGTTAAAAATATAGTTTCCAAAAACAAAGAAACCTACAAATATCACTATTTTAGTGTTTGTAGGTTTTTTATTTATACTACTTCGTTACTCCCGATCCAAGAGCTTCAGCCTTCAATAAAATTTCATCCCGCTTCACTTCATACAATCCATATGGAACTAAGCGTAATCCCGGTAAGAAATCGCAAGTTAGGAATAACAATGTGTACAGAATATCATGGAATGGGAAGCCTCGATCCTGTAAAGTTTTAAGTAGTTTATCATGATACTCTACAGCTTTTTCAAATGAAGGATTTGTTGTCATCATACCTGTAAGAGGAAGCCGAATTTCAAGGATGATTTCATCACCATCAACAATGACAATTCCCCCACCAATCTCATGAACCCTTGTAGCCGCTATTGCCATGGCTTGCGGATTTCTTCCGACTGTTAACAATTCTGTCGTCGTATTATAGGTCGAGGCCATTCCATCTAGCGTCACAGCAAATCGTTCTAAGACGGCCTTACTCACCCAATTTCCTCGACGATCAATTAATGCTGAATACATAAGGCCTTCGTGATTAGACAGATCCGCAAATCCATTAACTGAAGGAATCATTGTATCCTTCCTCGCAGTGATTACATTACTTTTAAAATAGGAAACGGGTAATGGTTTATTATCATCTGGATGTGGGTATAGATAGAGTTCCGGGTTCTCTAGAACCGATTTTGGAAATTCAAAAGCTTCACGAACAACGTATTTTCTCCAATCTATCTCTGGCATCGATGCTAATAATTGGCCATCCTCTGCCACGACTTCACCGCTCGCGATAACTCTTTCAGGTCGGAAGTCAACTAGATCCGGAAGTAAGAGAATATCTGCCTTTCTACCCGGACCAATACCACCGATATAATCCTCCAAGCGTAGATAAGTCGCTGCATTAACTGTGACCATCTGAATCGCATCCATTACAGGGACACCGAGTTCAACCGCTTTGCGCACAAGTCCATCAACAAAGCCTTCCCTTTCAATGAATCCTGGATGTGGTCCATCTGTTGTCATCACAATTCGGCTTGTGTTCACGTTTCCTTCAGTAATCATTTTAATCACTTCTTCAAGATCTGGTCTGAGTGAACTGTTTCGCAATGTCGTCCACATTCCTAAGCGTAATCGATCTAGTGCCTCCTTTGCTGTGATTGCTTCATGGCATGCTGTTACCCCTGATGCTACAATTGCATTTAATTTTTCATACGAACAGCCAGATGTATGCCCGTCAGATACTTTACCGATTTCTTTTACATAATCCATTGTATCAAGTAAAAATGGATCACCATTATAAAGGAGCGGCCAGCGTGTGACTTCTGCTGAGCCAACAATCTCTTCCATTGCAAGTAGTTCCTGAATATCCTGATGGTTATACCAGTCACGTTCTCCAGGATAATCCGCCTGAGAAACAAGTCGAACAAGCCAAAGGAAATTTCCAGGTAACGATTTTAAATCAAGAACCATGTCCTTGAAACCTTTAGCACCCATATGTAAATAGAAAAATAAATTATCATTAACAGATGTAGTTGTACCAAGTGGCAACACCTTGCTCGTGATGCTGATTGGATTATAAACAACCCATGGGTGGGAATGCGCCTCGATAAACCCTGGTGATACATACTTTCCTTCCGCATGTATGACCTTCGTGTGTTCGCCAACCATCGCTTCACTTTCGCCAACATATGCAATACTATCCTTATACACAGCCACATTTAACTTTAAAAATTCGCCTGAATACACATTGATAACAGTCCCACCTTTAATATATAGATCGGCAGGTATATTCCCTTTTGCTACTTCCACTAGATCACTACGTTTTGCTCTAAGCCTCAAACCTCTCACTCCCCCTATTTAAAAACACACATTACGTTTTGCTAACCTTCGTTTATATAACATAATATTAATAAGAAGTGATTGTACCTGTCAATTATATTGCTTGAGTTTATAAAAAATTAAGTATATTCCTATAAAAAAAGAAGCCCGATAGATGCGAGCTTATATACCGACTTTCTTGTTACTTTGTATATCGAGAATCATAATACAAATATAAGGCCTTTCACCCCTTGTAGGGACAAAAGACCTTATTATTCGTTCGGAACTTTAAAAATTTATTTCGCATTCTCATCCGGCTGATGGATCCCAAAGATATTTCCCTCTGTATCCACAAAGTAACCCTGCCAAGCCATTCCAGGAAGCGCGTACTTTGGCATTGCTACCTTTCCACCACTCGCCATAATTTTTTGCTCAGTCGTATCGTAATCTTCTACACCCATTGTACAAGCATAGCCATTCAAAGGTTGATTCGCTCCTGGAGGAGGACTTTGCCGTTGCATCAACGCTCCGTTTATACCAAGTTCATTTTCATCCCCCGTCACCGCTCCGAAATAAGGCATCCCAGCATAATCGCTCCAATCCTCAAACTTCCAACCAAATACTTCGCCATAAAACGTTTTTGCTCGTTCCATGTCGTCTACATGAATTTCAAAATGAATTAATCTTCCCATCATATCCACCAGCCCATCCACAAATTTTTCCACACTATGTAAATTCTACCTTAGTCTTGAAACACCTTTTTCATTATCGGAAAAAATAATAAATAATATTCAAAGTCATTTAGACTTTTAGATTCATTCAATTGACATAGGCTCTTTTATACAGTAGACTTCGGAGAAAAAAGGATGGTACAAATGACAACAGATCAACAATCACTACACCCTTCACTCAAAGAAACAGCCATATCGTTTTTAAATCTAATCGTTTCAGGAAAAATCCGAGAAGCATATGAGAGATATGTAGGTGCTGATTTTTCCCACCACAATCCCTTTTTTCGTAGCGATGCAGAAAGCCTCATGCTAGCCATGGAAGAAAACGAAGTCCAAAATCCTCACAAAATTTTTGAGGTAAAGCTTGCCATTCAAGAAGGAGAAATGGTTACAGTATACTCGCACGTTAGGCAAAATCCCGATGACCTTGGAGCAGCTGTTGTACATATCTTTCGTTTCAAAGACGACAAAGTTGTTGAATTATGGGATATTGGACAACTCATCCCAGAGAACTCTCCCAATGAAAATGGGATGTTCTAAAAATGAAAGCAGCCCCCCAAAGGACTGCTTTTTTTAATATATATACTGAATCACAAAATTACTAATAAATAAAAGTGCTATCATATAAAGTGCAGGATGAATTTCCTTTCCTTTTCCCATTAACAGCTTCATTACAGGATATAAAATAAAGCCAATCGCCATACCATCTGCAATGCTATATGTTAATGGAATCAGCACAATGATAAGAAGTGCTGGAAAACTCTCTGTAAAATCATCCGTCGAAATGTTTACGATGTTTTGCAACATAAGAACGCCGATTAAGATTAAAATCGGTGAAACCGCGCTTGCCGGGACCATTTTAATAACAGGTATAAATAACATGGAAAGTAAGAACATAACCCCCGTAACAATACTGGTTAGTCCTGTTCTTCCCCCAGCTGTGATTCCAGCAGCTGTTTCCACAGATGCGACTGTGGGACTTGTTCCAAAGACTCCTGAAGATAAAACAGACACCGCAGTTGCTTGAAGAGATTTTTTACTACTTTCCGGTCGTTTTAGCATATTGCTATGTCCATGAATCAAACCAATGTTTTCAAAGACGAGCACCATTGCTAATGAAATGGAAGTTAACCAGAAAACAAGATTCCCTGCTTCTGCCCATGATAATTGGCCAAAGACCCCCAAGTACTCATGAATATTTGGTGTTGAGAAGGAAATACTTTCATGCTTGGCTCCACCAAACAAAATTGATAACACCGATGTAATTAAAATACTTAATAACAGGTTTCCAGGTACATTTTTAATAAATAATAAGACTGTGATAATTAAACCAATAAAAGTGACGAGTACTGAAGGGCTACTTAAATCTCCTATAGCAAGTAACGTGTGCTCAGAGCTTGTAATAATCCCCGCATTGTCAAACCCGATTAAAATCAATAGTACTCCAATCCCAATCGTTATCGCTTCTTTTAAAGAATTGGGGATGGAGGAAGTAATTACCTTTGCCATCTGGGTAAAAGCAATCACCACAAAGATTAGTCCTGAAACGAAGACCATCGCCAGCGCTTCCTGCCAAGTGAATCCCCCAGATTGCACGATTGTATAAGTAAACATCGCATTTAGACCCATTCCAGGAATGAGGAGAATTGGAGTGTTACTCCATAACCCGATAATTACACATCCAAAAAAACTAGTTAAGATCGTTGCAATGATTCCTGCCTCCATTGGAATTCCCGCTGCTGCTAGAATCGTTGCATTGACAATAATAATGTAGACTACCGTTATATATGAAATGAATCCTGCAGAGAATTCTTTTCCAATTGTAGTTCCATGATGTTTTAAGTTAAAAAATCGCTCCATTTATATCACCTTTCTATCCGTGAAAACGATTCTTATCATAACATGGACTTACACCATATGAAAAATATATAATTTATATAGAAACCATACTTTTTTCGTATAGAAGGAGAAATAAATGGACATAAAACAATTACGTTATTTCATCGCCATAGCGGAGGAAAAGAATATAACAGCAGCTGCAAACCGGCTTCATATGTCACAACCTCCATTAAGTATGCAGCTAAAACAGTTGGAGGAAGAGCTTGGTGTTAAATTATTTGAGCGAAATGGCAAAAGCATGGAGTTAACCGATAAAGGCGCTATTCTTTATCAACGTGCATTACATCTCGTGAACAGTGTTGAGGAAATTAAACATGAAATTCATGAAACAGAAGAAGGAACAAAAGGTGTTCTGGCTGTGGGAATAAACACATTATCTGTTTCGGGTTTTTCCGGCATGATTCAAGCCTTCCATAAAAAATATCCGCTTGTGACATTGAAAGTCGTTCAGAATGACTCTTATTATCTAGCGGAAATGGTTAAATCACGGGCGATTGAAATGGCATTCGTACGCCTTCCGCTTGAGCATCGAGGTTTCATATATGAACACCTTCTTAGCGAGCCATTTGTTTTTGTGAGTAAAACGAAAACGGATATGGTTTCGCTTGAAACGATCTCACAAGTGCCACTTATTATTCCGAGTACTGAAGGTTTGGGGAGCTATAACATCATTCACGAAGCCTTCTCAAAACAAAAACTCCAATTTACGAGTATTGCGGAGTGCTCAGATATGCATGTATTAATGGAAATGGTTAAAGGTGGAATGGGAGCAACGATCGTGCCTAAATCCGTATTGGATGTGTATGGAGATGGAGATCTATATTCTGCTCCGATAAAAGATACAACGATGTATTCCTCATTAGGAATGATTTGGCTTGAGCATCACTATGTCTCAACTCCAGCTAAGAACTTTATTGCGTTGGTAAAAAAGGAATTATCTTAATTATTACACCAGCGTTCGTAAAATTAACCCTTATTCGTACCTTCTGTCGTTTGCATTACTACCAGTGAGGGGATGATTAGCCACTATTCGTACCTTCTGTCATTTGCATTACTGCCTGTGAGGGGATGATTAGCCACTATTCGTACCTTCTGTCATTTACATTACAACCTTTGAGGGGATGATTAGCCAGTATTCGTACCTTCTGTCTTTGCATTACTACCAGTGAGGGGATGATTAGCCACTATTCGTACCTTCTGTCATTTACACATTAAGTCAAGCCCTTGATTTTGTGTAAAAGTCTTTTTCCTAATGTTACATTGTTAAACAGATTATATTAATTTTTTTGGTATTGAAGGGGGTACCCCCTTCAATACCAAAAAAATTCTCGCGCTTCGTGCCTATCCTTTACCTATTGGAAGTACCTTACCTTCCTGTGTTTCCGCAATATCCATTAATACAGCTCCTATTAGTCTAAAGGCAGATTGTGTATTGGGAAAAATCCTAATTACTCTTTCCCTTCGCCTAACTTCTTGATTCAATCGCTCTAATGAATTAGTTGTATGTATATATTGATGATATTTTCCTTTTTCATTTAAGTATTGTATTGCATCTTCGAAGCCCTCTTCTAATACTGCGATAGCTTTTTCTAGTTTAGGGTTATCGCCAAAACGAGTCAAAAATTCTTCTTTGAATTTCCTTGCATCATCAACTTCAATAGCTTCAAAGATCCTTTTCAAACCAAGTTTTTGCTCATCCATTCCTTTTTTAGGCATTTGTTGAAAGATATTTCGTTTGAAATGTACGGTGCAGCGTTGCCAAGCTGTTCCTATAAATTCCTTAGCAATTGCCTTCCTTAAGCCCTTATGGGCATCAGATATGATTAATTTCGGTGATTGTAGACCACGGGATTTTAGGTACTGAAAAAATCCCTTCCAAGCCTCATAATCTTCAGCATGGTCGACTTTTAAACCGAGGATTTCCCGACAATTGTTTTCAGTAATTGCAGTTGCAATATATACAGCTTTAGATACAACACGATTATGCTCCCTTACCTTAATGTACATAGCGTCTGCAAAAATATAAGGATAATATCTTGTGTTTAGTGGCCGATTAGCCCATGTATTAACAATTGGGTCCAGCTTTTCTGTTAATGAGGAAACAAATGACTTTGAAAATCCTTCTCCACATAACTCTTTTACAATATTCGTTACTTTTCTAGTGGATACTCCATTAACAACCATTTCAAGCATGGAAAGAACAAACGCCTGATCGCAACGTGCATATTTTTCAAAAATAGACGGCGAAAAATCCCCATTACGTGTACGAGGTACTCTTAGGGTAATTCTCCCCATACTCATAATAAGATCACGTTCATAATAGCCGTTTCTATAGTCTCGGCGTTCAGTTGTACGCTCATAAGATCCAGCATTTAAATATTCATCACGTTCTTTTTCCATCACCGTATTTAAGACCAAGACCACCGATGCTTTGACAACAGAGTCTATTTCAGAATTCATTACAGCATCTTTTAAATCTTCAATATTTAGGTTAAACTGAAGTTGAGTCAAATTAATTCCTCCTCATTGTTTTCGTCGCTGTTAACATTGTAGACAAGAGGAATAAATTTGACTCTTTTTCTTTTTACACAATTATATGGACTTTATCTTACATTACAACATGTGAGGGGATGATTAGCCAGTATTCATACCTTCTGTCATTTACATTACTACCAGTGAGGGTATGATTAACCAGTATTCATACCTTCGATCATAAACCACTCATGAAACACATGCAAAAACTTCCTCTCATGCCCCCTATCTGGTACACCGTTCCTGTTCTACCGATCCAAAACCCAATAAAAAAACAGCCCCACAAGTGTAGGACTGTTTTTGAGTTCTTATTTATAGGTTAAATTATAATTTAACTACGTTAGATGCTTGAGGTCCACGGTTACCTTCAACGATTTCGAAAGAAACTTCTTGACCTTCTTCTAAAGTTTTGAAGCCATCGCCTTGGATTGCTGAGAAGTGTACGAAAACATCGTCTCCACCTTGTACTTCGATGAAACCGAATCCTTTTTCGCTGTTAAACCATTTTACTTTACCATTTTGCATGAAATATGCCTCCTAAAAATGAACACACAAAGCATTTGTGCATCGAAAAATTTAACCATTGTACACTTACATAAATCTAAAACAAATTCACATATAACTTCAGAAGATAAGCCGAAATTAACGTTCTTTCTTTCTTTAAACTTATATAACGCAACAAAATGGTCTATTTCATCATAGCATTCTAGCTTACCAGAGTCAACTAACAATTATGAAAATAGTCATTTTTTCACAGTTGGTGTATAGACATGCTTTTTAATGAAAAAGCTTCGCGTATTCTCCGTAGCCTTCTTTTTCAAGATCTTCTTTCGGTATAAAACGTAGAGCTGCGGAGTTGATGCAATAACGCATACGAGTTGGACCAGGACCATCATAAAACAAATGACCTAAATGTGAGTCTGCTGTATTGCTTCTAACCTCCGTACGAATCATACCATGAGATGTATCAAGCTCTTCTACGATTTCTTTTGCATCAATCGCCTTTGTAAAGCTGGGCCATCCACAGCCTGCATCATATTGATCCAACGAACTGAACAATGGCTTGCCTGAAACAATATCGACATAAATGCCTTCATTTGTATTGTTCCAAAACTCATTTTGAAACGGTGGCTCTGTACCTTGTTCTTGTGTCACATAGTACTGCATGTCTGTCAGGTTTTTCTTCGCCTCTTCAAATTCCTTTGCAGCCCAATGCTTTCTAATAAATGTATCCCTTCCAGAGCCCTTGCGATAACGATTGTAATGTTCCGGTTTCTTCTTATAATAATCCTGATGATACTCTTCCGCACGGTAAAATTCCTTTGCCGGAAGAACTGGAGTAACGATCGGTTTTGAGAAAATCCCGCTTTCAGCAAGCTTTTGTTTCGATTCCTCCGCAATTTCTTTCTGATCCTCTGTATGATAGAAAATCGCTGTGCGATAGGAATCTCCACGATCGTAAAATTGTCCACCCGCATCAGTTGGGTCGATTTGCTGCCAATAAAGTTCAACTAGTTTTTCATAAGGAAAGATGTCTGGATTATATGTAATTTGAACGGCTTCGTAGTGTCCTGTTGTATCAGAACATACCTCTTCATACGTAGGGTTCTCTTTCGTTCCCCCTGTGTAACCTGAAACAACCTCAATAATTCCTGGCTGCGTATCAAACGGCTTTACCATACACCAGAAGCAGCCGCCTGCGAAGGTTGCTTTTTCTACTTTTTCATGTGTATTTTCCATTTGCCCTCTTCCTTTCTCCTTTTGTTTGGTTTCATTATATCACTTCTAGCGCGTGTTCAAAAAAATACGCTCATATTTATTGCAGAAAAGGAAAAAGTAAAAAATAGGAGGTGCAAAAATGAGTAGTCCTTACTTATGTCCTAATTGTAAAACCAATCGCTCAAGATTTAATATTATTGAACAAGTGCCAAAGTCGGTTAAAATGGACCCTCAAAGTGGAGAAATTGTTGAAGAATACACAGCAAACCTTGACCCGTTCCATGTCCCATACCGCGGTCCAGAAATCAAAGTACAATGCGGCGTATGTGGCCTTATCGAAGACGAACAATCCTTCGTCAAAAGAGCCCAAAACTATAAAGGATAAGTGGCCACGGGTGCCACAGGGACGGTTCTTGTGGTTCCCCCAAAACACACAAAAGGGACCATTCCCTTGGGTTACCAGTAATCAACTGGACCAAGAGAACCGTCCCTATGGTTCCTTAATACCCTTCCTGTTTTACACGGAAGAATCGCTTGATAATGGAGATTCGGAGTTCGATGAGTGGCTGGGTAATTGCACGGATTGTTTTGGATGATAGTAGCAATGTTAATATTAGGGATGCGATCACCAGTATTGCAAAATTCCCACTATCATTAATCACATCAAGCCATTCGCTGTTTCGGAAATATTTAATCACAAAGCCATGAAGTAGATAGACATACAATGTATGTGTTCCCCAGCTTGTGAAGAAATATTTATTTTTCGGTAATAAGGAGTAAAATGCAATTGTCATAACAATTGATATTGCATAAACTGCTAGTCTTATGAGCCCGCCTAGATTTTCCTGTGAAAGTGTCTCATACGACTTTGACCCCAACAGCCAACCTGTATTGAAATCCGGAACAAAATAATATCCAATAAAAATCGCCAACAGGAGTATCGCTGATCCTACCTGGACCGCCGGACGTTTTAATGCAATAAAATGCTCTTTTTTACAATAGAACCCTAATAAGAATAAAGGGAAAAAGACAAATGTCCGTGATAAACTTAAATAATTCTCCACAAATGGAATATAACCTACTCCTACCCCAACAATAACCGCAAGTGCTAACGACCATTTCATCGGTAGCTTCGTATAGCCATAAAGCATCACATTCCAACAGAATAAACTAATGAGGAACCAAAGTGACCATTGCGGATTAAATGGTTCGAATAAGAGCGACTGCCCATTATATAGGAAGTAGTAATAAATCGTATAAATTAGTTGAAAAATTAAATACGGAATTAACAACTTTTTCGCTGTCTTTTTAATGTAGCCTTCCTTCTTAAATCCCTTTGCAAAATATCCCGATACCAAAATGAATGCAGGCATGTGAAAGGAATAGACAAAGTGGTAAATTGTCATGATGATTTTATGATCATCTATAAAAGGCTGGATAAAATGTCCAAAGACAACAAGGAATATTAGGATAAACTTTGCGTTATCAAAATAATACTCTCGCTTAGCAGCCATCATAAAACCTCCATACTATTGTTATCGTATTATAGCATCGCAGGAAGGTATTTTATTCCGATGTCTTTGATTTGTAAATATCTTTTTAAAGACTAAGACCCGTTTGTAATTATACTGAAAAATCTTAATCAAATTGAAACAAACTGTAACAACTTTTCCCCTGTGATTCATATCATCTACTTTTACCATAATCAGCTCTATAATGAACTTGAGGTGATGGTATGGAAAAGGATTGGTCGATAGATTTAGAACATGGGGATTATCAGCATAACCGAGCTCTAGTTATCGAGGATGGGTTAATGGCAATCGAGGAAACGGTAAGTGGCTGTTATGTCAATCTTGTCACTCCGGCAAGCTTTGGCAACCCGGTTCATTATTTTGCAGAAGCCATAAGTCGAAAATATGATTCTGATGTGACCTATAAATTCATTGATCAATGTGGGTGTGGTGGCTATGTTTTACGCGTCTGGAAAAAATAAAGAATTGGTACAAAAACTATTAACCTATGGAAACCAACAAGTGGTCGTAATTGGTACGAGGACGAGCAATTAATTGCTCGTGACGGTTTCTTTTTTTCTCATATACAAATTGAGGATGGTTTACTGATTTTTATGAAAGACCAAATCGTGAAACAAAAAGTCCCGCTCGCAAACTATGAAACAATTGAAATCCTCCCAGATTTTCGTGACTTTTTTCAACTGGCTAATGTAAGCGAGTCCCTTCAGATTTATTTTCCCCATTAAAAAAATACTCAGATCAATCCGCTGAGTATTTCTTTTTATCCTTCTAGCATTTGTATATAACGGATTTCTTTTCCATCCTCAATGGCAATATATACTGGTGTATCTGTTTCATATATTTTCGTTCCAACAGGTAGGACATTCGCTGTTCCGTCACTAAAACCAAATGTCTTATTTGACTGCTTTTTAATCTCACCCACCTGCTCCCCAATTGTATACTCAAGTCCTTGTAGCCAATCAACATCCTGCACATTTGAATAGACAATCCCATCCAACATAAAAATATCTGCATTCTCATTAACTAAAAAATCCGCAGGAATAGGAGTAGCAGGCGAACGGTCATGACAAGCACCACTAATTAAGAGAATAATAAATATCAGTAAATAGATTCTTATATATCTCATTTTGTTTCCTCCGCTTTTTTGCCTACCCCAACCACTGTCCAGGAACTGTCAATGTACTCAACGAGAAGTGTATACGAGTCCCTTACTCCTAATTCCTGTCCATTTTCCGGATCATATTTAAAACAAACAACCCCCACATAACGATGTTTATCTTTGTATAGTTCCTTCATTATTTCATAAGTTGCCTCTCCATTATCATAGGTCAACTCAAACTTACATTGTTGTACAAAACCCTTAAATTCATGCCAATTAATGGGTTCTCTTACATTTTTAAAAACTGAATCTGCCTTATTCGAATCCCACTGGCTTTCCTCAACTATGTATGAACTGCTCTCTTTGTCATTCCTTGCCTCTTCAAGTATTTGCTCAACAACATGATGAGGGTTCAAATATAAATTCTTTATATAAAAATACTGTCCGCCCGCGAACAAGCAAATCACAATAAACATTAAAATTAATACTCTTATTGTCCTCTTCAAAATGGAGCCCACTCTAACCAAACCTTCTAAAATATGTTTTGGGTGCAAGGATGAAGGTAATCAATAATGTCAGTAAACTTGCAATAAAAAAGCAGATTGAATATACCGGTATGATTTTTTCCGGTACACGATCATCAATTTCCAATCCTAAAAAATGAACCCAAATACCATCGCCATTCACATTTGTCCCAAGGGACCAGAGCTCTAATCCTTTCAAAAACAATGTAAAAGTTAACTTGACAAATACAAACAAAATGAACATACGAATAAGTTTGGTCATGCTTGCACCTCCCATCAATTAGGATAACATATTTTTCCAAATCCAAAAAGATTACTTTTGTAATTTTCAACCAACTATTCAATTAGAATATTTCTGAATCCGAAAGTTTCGATAATGAAAATAATCTCCAATTGTGATATTATTAGTCTACTAGTATATGAAGAAAAGTTTAGGAGATGGAAAAAGATATGCCGACTTGGCAACGAAATTTATGGGTTCTCTGGATTGGTGTCTTTTTTACGGCTTCCGGTTTTTCGATGGTTATTCCATTTTTACCAATTTTCCTATTGGAAATCGGGGTGCACGACCACACTGAATTATGGTCTGGACTAATCTACGGGGCCGCCTTTTTTGCGGGTGCATTTGCGACTCCGTTTTGGGGAAGAATTGCCGACAAATACGGACGCAAACCAATGATCGTTCGGGCAGGATTTGCCCTTTTTCTTGTTTACACGTTAATGGCTTTCGTGACAAATGCTTATCAAATATTAGGTCTACGGTTAATGCAAGGTTTACTAAGTGGATTTATACCTGGCTCCATTGCCCTTGTAGGTACTAACACTCCAACGAAAAAGGTGGGTTATGCCCTTTCGATGATTTCATCTGCGGCAGCAACAGGGATGATTCTAGGTCCTCTTTTAGGAGGAGGAATGGCAGAGCTTTGGGGTAATCGCTGGGCGTTTGCCAGTGCAGGAATCATAGTCTTACTGGCAACAATTTTAATTATCTTTTTCGTAAAAGAGGAAAATTTCAAAGCAAACAAGGAAAAAGGCTCTGTTATCAAAGACTTTCGCATTGCGATAAACAACCGCCCATTCTTGCTTGTATTAATTCTGACGCTTATGGTCAGCTGTTCTACGATGATTATCGATCCGATCTTGCCCTTATACATTGCTGATATTGCAAGCCATACAAACCATGCGACCTTACTTACTGGTTTTGTCATTTCCTTACCTGGTCTAGCAAGTGCACTTTTTGCACCTATATGGGGTAAATGGGCGGATAAGGTTGGTTTCCACCGCGTCCTATTTATCGGACTTTTAGGGGCAGCAATCGGTACTTTAGCTCAAATCGTCTTTACCCAAATCTGGGGCTTTTCTTTCATACGCTTTGTCTATGGCGTATTCTTCTGTGCGGTCTTCCCTGCGTTAAACGGATTAGTCGTCAAATCAACTCCAGAAGATTTCCGGGGCAGAGCATTCAGCTTAAACCAAACAGCAAACCAAATCGGCGGAATGATTGGTCCGCTATTAGGTGGTTTACTCGGTGGCTTATTTCCAACACAAATCCTGTTCACCGTAACAGGCGCATTGCTTCTAGTTGCAGTAGCGACAGCATACTTAAATGTTGATCAACAGAAACGCACGGTAAAACAACAGCTCCTTGCAAAGAAATAAATAGGTGGACACGATTACGCTAGGCTATCAACCTAGCGTTTTTTGTGTGTTTAAAACTCATTCAACATTTTTCAGAAAGTTTAATTTCCTAATGACCAATCCCGTCTTTCACGAATATTTTATCCTAAAGAATTTGAATCTTGTAGGTGAAAAAATGGATCTCAACTTAAAATTATATATTCGTCAAGATGCGTTTATTTTAATTCCAGTTCTCTATTTCATTGGCCTCATTTTAAAAGAAACACCCTTCATTCCAGAATGGACACATAGATGGATTCAGTTAAGCTTCGCGATCTTCGCCTGTCTTCTATACTATGGGTTTATTATCCAATCCGTTGTCCAGGCCATTCTAGTCACAGGAGCAACCATGATCTCCGAAGACCTTATCAAAAACACCATCCACGGTATCAACTCAGCTATAAATAAAAAGGATGAATAACCATAAGACTTAGTTGAGATCACATCGATATTTAGATACAACATGTAAAGAAAATCATCCTTACTTAAATGGAATTGACCAATTTTCGAAGAACCTAAGGAATAAATTTAAACCGCGTTCACAGATGCCGCGGTTTAAATTTTGTATGACCAGAATACTTGCCGTAGCATGTATTCCAAATTTTATTCATAGATGGGTTTATGTTATGGGTTTTTCTATATTTATCCAAATCCCTTTTCATATATAACATTTATGACTTGACCTTTTCCATTTTTCACAATACCTTTCATTGCCACGCTCCTCACTTTATAGGTTGGTGAAACCACACCAGCCCAGACCCACACCGTACACACAGTCCTTTCATATGATACAGATAGTATCAAAGTGAGGTGATAAAATGACAGAAAAAGTATTTAATCTGGTTATAGCTGCTGTCATCGGCTTCCTTTTATGCTGTGGGGTGTATTTCTATGTAACAGAGGACAAACCAAATCCTGCAACAACGACTCCTGCCACAGAATCACCACCGACTCCCCCTCCTGCAAACATAGATCATAATCAAAAGCCTCCAGCAGAAGAAAATCAAAAACATGAAGAAGACAAACAAAAAGCGCAGGAAAAACAACAACAAACAGACCAAAATAATGAAAACAATAAACAAGAACAACAAGATCAAAACAAGAATGAAACGAAAAAACCTAGTGATAATCTGCCCGAAATCGTTTGGGGAATCGATTCGGCCAGTGAAACTACCCAGGATTTTTATGCTTGTGTAAAAGAAAACTTCGGTGACCCTGTTGTGTTTGGTCGTTACATTGGCGGGCGTGATGGAATCTCAGTTGGCCTTACAGCTGAGCAAGTGAAAACCATACATGCTGAAGGAGATTTTATCCTACCAATCTACAATCACTTTAATGACGCTACCGGTTACGATAATGGTGTAGCACATGCAAAGGAAGCACTTAAGTTAGCAGGTGAAATAGGCGTCCCTGAGGGAGTCGCCATCTTTGCCGATATTGAACCGGACTATCCCGTAGATTCAGAGTTTATTAAAGGCTGGTTTGATACAATCGTAGGTTCAAAATACAAATCTGGAATTTATGGAGTGTTTGACCCTGAACAAGCTTTGTTTAAAGCCTATCAAAAAGCTGGAAAAAGCAATGGTGCTATCCTCGAACAAAACTATATTTGGACAGCCGCACCGAGCGTAGGGATTACGGCAGAATCAAAAGCACCAGAATTTAACCCATCAGCCCCGGAAGGCTCACTCGCATGGGGTTGGCAATATGGTCTTGAATCAAAAAGCTGCAACATTGACACCAATCTATTCAAACGAGAACTCGTCGATGTGTTGTGGGGACCCTAGTTTGTAAACAAAATAGAAGCATGAGATCCTTTTCTCATGCTTCCACTATACGAATCAACTATTCGATTGCTGCATGTAAACCTCTTCATACGGCTGAACGATAACAAATCCATCTCCTTCAAATCTCATTTGGATTGACTCCCCACTTCCACGTCCGACGAAGGTTTTAAATGAGATATCGGTTTGGAACTCTGGCTGAAGATTTCCTGACCAGGCAACTGTTGCATTCGGGTCGGTTACAACCGGTTTCCCTGGGGTTACCCGCAATGTGAGAGGCTCGTAATGAGTTGTAATTGCCAACATTCCACTTCCCTCACATCGAACATTAAACAATCCACCTGCCATCATTCCAGCAACTCGTTTCATTAGCTTGATTTCGTGCTTTAAGGATGGTTCAAAGGCTAAAAGGTCATTTCCATTCACGTAAATTGCTTCATTTTGCAGCTGAAGGATGATGATTTTTTTCCCACTATCGGCCAAGTATAGCTTACCTTGCCCGTTCGCTTTCATCAAAGATGCCCCTTCTCCTGTCAATGCTTTTTTAAACATATTTCCTAGACCATGCTCAAGAATTCCCTCTCGTTCATACTTGATTTTCCCATTATACGCAACCATCGAACCCGCTTTTGCCCAAACCATGCCATTAAGATTTACCTCGAGCATTCTTGGAGTTTCTAATTCAAATAGACCTTCCCCTTTGTCCTCTTGCTCCGTATTTTTAATAAATTCCGCAATCAAATATTTACTCATTTCACCCACATCCTTTCGTTAGTTTGTTTTACGATTCAAATAGTAAAAAGTTTCATTATGTAAAGCTTTTGTAAACATTCTCTATGTGACTTTAAAAAATCAGACTTACATGCTATAATTTCGATATCGGTTTTCGATATTGGCTTTCTATATTAAGTTGATTGGTGGTACATAAAGTGGAAGATAAGATATTACGAAAACTCTTTCTTGGGTTTATTCAAATACATATATTACATCATGCACAGGAGCACCCCATTTACGGTGCATGGATGCTCGAAGAATTGAGAGAGCACGGCTATAACATTAGCTCTGGAACGCTCTACCCAATACTCCACAGTATGGAATCAGATGGACTTTTAAGAAAAGAGGAAAAAAATGTAGAAGGAAAAATTAGAAAATATTATACAACCACTGAAAAAGGAAGTTCCATCCTTATCGAAGCAAGAAATAAAGCCTATGAGCTTTTTAAAGAAATTAAGGATTAATTTGAAAGGAGAATAGAATGAAAAATTTACTAGAGATTCTTTTCGTCTCAACTAGACTAGGATTAACATCCTTCGGAGGACCTGTTGCCCATTTAGGCTATTTTCACGAAGAATACATCCGCAGAAGAAAATGGATGGATGAAAAAACGTATGCGGACCTGGTTGCTTTGTGTCAGTTTCTACCCGGGCCAGCAAGCAGTCAGGTGGGAATCGGCATAGGTGTCATGCGTGCGGGTGTACTCGGTGGTATTGTTTCGTTTCTTGGATTCACCCTCCCATCCGTGATTGCACTGATTATTTTCGCCATCATTCTTCAAGGTTTAGATGTTGGAACTGCAGACTGGATTCATGGTTTAAAATTAGTTGCTATCGCCGTCGTGGCACATGCCATCCTTGGTATGGCGCAAAAGCTAACACCGGATTTACCCCGAAAATCACTAGCTCTGTTTGCGTTAGTAGGAACACTATTATGGCAAACAGCCTTTACACAGGTAGGAATAATTCTCATTGCAGCAATCATAGGATTTGTCATATTTAAAAATCAAACAGACAACGAAACTGCAAATCTACAGTTTCCAATCTCTCGTCGGTTTGCTGCTATTTGTTTGACATTGTTTTTTAGTTTGCTGATTGTTTTGCCCATTTTAAGGGAAGTTACTTCCTTGGAATGGATTGCGATGTTTGACAGTTTTTATCGTTCTGGCTCACTTGTTTTTGGTGGTGGGCATGTTGTTTTACCTTTATTGGAGCGTGAATTTGTACCAACAGGATGGCTTAGTGAAGAAGCATTTTTAGCCGGATATGGTGCAGCACAAGCTGTTCCGGGTCCACTCTTCACGTTTGCTGCTTATCTTGGTGCCGTGATGAATGGTTGGCAAGGTGGACTACTTGCAACAGTCGCTATTTTCCTTCCAGCGTTTTTACTTATTTTAGGAACACTCCCTTTCTGGGATTCTCTCCGACGCAATCCTAAAATTAAAGGGGCTTTAATGGGGGTAAACGCAGCAGTGGTTGGGATTTTGATCTCCGCTTTCTATCACCCAATATGGACCAGCACTGTATTTGCGCCAATTGATTTTGCATTTGCTGCAGTTTTGTTCAGCATGCTTGTCTATTGGAAGCTGCCGCCTTGGATTGTGGTTGTGACGGGAGCTATCGGTGGAGCCGTTATAGGTTTGTTCTAGACTACCAGTTTGGTAGTCTTTTTTTTATACCTCTTCGTTGAAAAATAAAATATGTAGGCTAAGAATTTTGGCTAACTCTTTGAAAACACCGATATCTGGGCAAGATTACCGCTTAATCTTACCTTCAATCTACATTAATATCAAAATGAGGGTACGATTATCGCCAAATTGTTCCCTCACTTTCCGTAAATATCAAATTGAGGGTATGATTAACGCCTAATCTTACCCTCACTCTTGGAAATTACAAAAATGGTTGTACGATTATCGCTTAATCGTAACCTCAATCTTCGTAAATACCAAAATGATGGTACAATTATCGCTTAATCATACCATCACTCTTTTAAAATACAGTCAAGCCCTTGATTTTGTGTAAAAGTCTTTTTCCTAATGTTACATTGTTAAACAGATTATATTAATTTTTTTGGTATTGAAGGGGGTACCCCCTTCAATACCAAAAAAATTCTCGCGCTTCGTGCCTATCCTTTACCTATTGGAAGTACCTTACCTTCCTGTGTTTCCGCAATATCCATTAATACAGCTCCTATTAGTCTAAAGGCAGATTGTGTATTGGGAAAAATCCTAATTACTCTTTCCCTTCGCCTAACTTCTTGATTCAATCGCTCTAATGAATTAGTTGTATGTATATATTGATGATATTTTCCTTTTTCATTTAAGTATTGTATTGCATCTTCGAAGCCCTCTTCTAATACTGCGATAGCTTTTTCTAGTTTAGGGTTATCGCCAAAACGAGTCAAAAATTCTTCTTTGAATTTCCTTGCATCATCAACTTCAATAGCTTCAAAGATCCTTTTCAAACCAAGTTTTTGCTCATCCATTCCTTTTTTAGGCATTTGTTGAAAGATATTTCGTTTGAAATGTACGGTGCAGCGTTGCCAAGCTGTTCCTATAAATTCCTTAGCAATTGCCTTCCTTAAGCCCTTATGGGCATCAGATATGATTAATTTCGGTGATTGTAGACCACGGGATTTTAGGTACTGAAAAAATCCCTTCCAAGCCTCATAATCTTCAGCATGGTCGACTTTTAAACCGAGGATTTCCCGACAATTGTTTTCAGTAATTGCAGTTGCAATATATACAGCTTTAGATACAACACGATTATGCTCCCTTACCTTAATGTACATAGCGTCTGCAAAAATATAAGGATAATATCTTGTGTTTAGTGGCCGATTAGCCCATGTATTAACAATTGGGTCCAGCTTTTCTGTTAATGAGGAAACAAATGACTTTGAAAATCCTTCTCCACATAACTCTTTTACAATATTCGTTACTTTTCTAGTGGATACTCCATTAACAACCATTTCAAGCATGGAAAGAACAAACGCCTGATCGCAACGTGCATATTTTTCAAAAATAGACGGCGAAAAATCCCCATTACGTGTACGAGGTACTCTTAGGGTAATTCTCCCCATACTCATAATAAGATCACGTTCATAATAGCCGTTTCTATAGTCTCGGCGTTCAGTTGTACGCTCATAAGATCCAGCATTTAAATATTCATCACGTTCTTTTTCCATCACCGTATTTAAGACCAAGACCACCGATGCTTTGACAACAGAGTCTATTTCAGAATTCATTACAGCATCTTTTAAATCTTCAATATTTAGGTTAAACTGAAGTTGAGTCAAATTAATTCCTCCTCATTGTTTTCGTCGCTGTTAACATTGTAGACAAGAGGAATAAATTTGACTCTTTTTCTTTTTACACAATTATATGGACTTTATCTAAAATACTAAATTAACGGTACGAATAACGCCTTATCATACCATCACTCTTCTAAATTACAAAAATGGTGGTACGATTATCGCTTAATCGTACCCTCAATCTTCGTAAATACCAAAATGATGGTACAATTATCGCTTAATCATACGCTCACTCTTCTAAAATACCAAAATGACGGTATGATTATCGCCTAATCATACCCTCACCCCTTCAAGAATTGCATTCAAATAGAACGAAAATCCACTAAATAACCTATATCAACTTAATCTTCCTCATCCTCACGAAACAGCTCCTCCAAATACCGTTCCCGGCGATTTAAGAATCCCATTGTGATCTGATAATGCTCTGTCTCTTCATAGGCAATCTCCTCAATCGGAGATGCATCAAAATTGTAAATCTGAGCACCTGGGTACCCAAGTAAAATCGGTGAATGTGTCGCAATGATAAACTGCGCATCTCCCCTGCTTGCCAGGTCGTGTATCACTCGCAAGTACGCAAGCTGTCGTGCCGGAGATAATGCCGCCTCTGGCTCATCCAAAAGATAGATACTTTGAGCGCCAAATCGATTTAAAAATAAAGACAAAAATGACTCACCATGTGATTGCTCATGCAGCGACTTACCACCATACCCCTGATAGTTAAAAGTTGGATCTTCCTCGGCCAATTGGTCCAAGTATGACGCAAATTGAAAAAAACTCTCTGCTCGTAAGAAGAAGCCTTGGTTAATTTTCGGCATCCATGAAAGCCGAATATAGTCACTTAAAACGGGGGCCGCATCTTCAAATGTATAAAAATTATTTCTTCCGCCACCTCCAGTATTAAACCCACACTGATGGGCGATTGCCTCAAGCAAAGTCGACTTACCAGACCCATTCTCACCCACAAAAAACGTCACGCGATTATGAAAATCGAGCTGCTCCAGGCCCCTAATACTTGGAATAGAAAAAGGATACTCACGTACATTATGCATTTTTTCCGCCAACACTTTCACACTATGTAAAAACAAGCTTAATCACCACACTATATCTGATACAACCATTTTAACACGCAAGTCCTATTCTTCCACCCATTTCCTACACATTTGGATTATTATATCTTGATAATATCTGGCAGACATGATAAAATTCTAAAAATTTACCAATAAAGGAGACCTGACAAATGAGATATGTTACATTAACAGACATTTTTAATCATCGGATTGCCCAAAAGTACCTGTCTCGCTCAGGGAAGGCACACGCGATTGCTTGTGCGTATCATGCATTTAAAATGGCGAAGGAGCGAAATGTATCAGTAGATCTAGCAACAAAGGCTGCATTGCTTCATGATATGGGACACTACACGTGGTATAAAAACGGAAAATGGGATTACAGCATGTACAAGGAAAATGATATTCATGCGATTAAAGGTGCGGAGCGTGCTCATAAATTACTGATTCGTTTAGGAGAAAATCCAAAGTATGCCAAGGAGATTGCCTATGCAATCTTATTCCATACGGATTCCTATATCGAGGAAGGATTTATCAAGCGAACACCTCTGCAAGCCATCACAAAGCTTGCTGATGAGATGGATGAAGAAAAAGACGGTCTCCATCACTATCGTCAAATTGAGGAGGACAAAGCAAAGAAAATGATTGCCAGATTAGACGAATTAGTAGAGCAAGAAATGAAAAATCAGCAATAAAAAGCGTTGATCCCACTACCCGGACCAACGCCACAACCCCTAGAAGAATCGTTTCTTCCAAAAGATATAAGCTGTAATGCTTGATAAAATAAACGAAATCGTAATCGCAATCAAAAAGGAATATTGGTATTCCTGGAACGGAATCGATACGTTCATTCCGTAAAAGCTTGCGACCATCGTTGGCAACGATAGAATAATTGTAATCGAAGTTAAAAATTTCATGACAATATTTACATTGTTGGAGATCACCGATGCAAAGGCATCCATCATTCCACTTAAAATAGAGGTATGTGTTTCTGCCATTTCAATCGCCTGCTGATTTTCAATGATGACATCCTCAAGCAATTCCTGATCATCTTCATACATTTTCAAATAATTACTTTTCAACATTTTCTGCATGACAATATTATTCGATTTCAAGGAGGTTGTAAAATAGACTAAACTTTTTTCAAAGTTTAAGAGTGAAAAAAGCTCCTTGTTTTTCATCGATTGATGGAGTTCTTTCTCAATTAAATCCGTTTTCTTACTTATTTGTTTTAAGTATCTGAGATATAAGGTTGCCATCGTATAAAGAATTTGAAAAGCAAACCTTGTTCTTTTAAAGGTAAAAAAGTTTTTGATTTTCCCCTCAGAGAAATTATGAAAGATCGGATTATCCTTTAAACAAACTGTCACAAAACAATTTTTTGCTATAATGATTCCTAATGGAATGGTGTCATATATCGGAATCTTATTTTCATCCATGGACACCGACGGAATGTTGACAATGATTAAAATGTTTTCCCCGTCTTTTTCAATCCTAGACCGCTCTTCTTCGTCCAATGGATCCTTGATGAATTCCACAGGTATTTCGAGTGTTGTTGTGATTTCATTGATTTCTTTTTCAGTCGGAGCAATTAGGTTAATCCAGCAACCGTTTGTAATAGTCGTTGTTTCCTGTAACTTCCCCTGCTCATTGGATAGATAAATATTTAACATAAAATAACCTCCTCTTTTTCAACGAGGAAGTCAAAAATCTTCACCAGTTAAAGTTGAATTCTTATTTGTTTTCCAACTTACGAAAAGTGGTTCATTAATGACCTCCCCTTTTTTCGACGCGGGATCAGGGTCGCTACACAAATGACTACTCATAAAAATTCAACTCCTTTTAATAAGAAGTTCAAAAAGTCCGGTGAAAATGACACATCGAATTTCTTCGTTGGCCTGTTTTTCCGTTACTCACGTATTCACTACATACGCTCCGCTACTCAAAACTGCGCCGCCTTGAACTTCTCGGTCCTTTTCATCCTCCTATTTAAACAACTTCATTTTGTAAATTTGAATACCGTAATATTGTACTCGAAAAATCGGTGTTTGTAACTACTTGATTTTCCCCAACCAAAATTTCTCAAAAAAAGCCCATGAAAAAGCTTTCGAAAGCCTTTCCTTGGACTCCATCTTTCTTATATGGCCCAATCACCTTTACGGAAAACCGGCACAACAGTACCATCTTCTTTAATCCCGTCAATGTCCATTTCACTTGAGCCAATCATGAAATCAACATGAACGGTTGAAACGTTCAAGCCATGTTCTTTTAAATCAGCTTCATTCATTTTCGTGCCACCTTGTAGGTTCGTTGGATATGCCGCACCAATCGCAAGGTGATTTGATGCATTTTCATCAAATAATGTATTGAAGAAAGTAATGCCTGATTGTGAAATTGGCGATGGGTCTGGCACTAACGCTACCTCGCCAAGTCCTGTTCCACCTTCATTATCGAATACTAATTTCTTCATGATCTCATCTCCGGTTTCTGCAGAGATGTCAACAATTTTGCCATCTTTAAAATGAACCTTAATCCCCTCGATTAATGTCCCAGCATAGCTTAATGGCTTTGTACTGCGAACCACTCCGTCCATACGGCGGGTATCAGGAGCCGTGTACACTTCTTCAGTCGGCATATTTGCAATAAATTCTTCCTCATTTGGATTATAACTTCTTGCACTTTCCCAAATATGATTCTTCGGTAAACCAAGCTTCAAATCTGTGCCTGGTCCTCTGTAATGAAGCATGTCAAACTGAATTTCATTTAATTTTGCTGCCTTTTCATTCAACATTTTTGTATGCTCTTCCCATGCTGCTACTGGGTCGTCCTCGTACACTCGGCATGTTTTAAAAATTTGATCCCAAAGTGCATCCACCTGTTCCTCTGACGATGCTAGATTCGGAAATACTTTTGCAGCCCAACCTGCCCCAGCTGCACCTGCAACTGTCCATTTTAAATCATTATTTTGTGTTGCAATACGTTGCACCTTGAAAGCTTTAGCTGCTTTGTTTTGAAACGCTGAAATTTTAGCAGGATCTACTCCACTTAAAAAGCCTGGATCACTCGACACAATCGATAGACGACAAACCTTGTGATTGAGAACATGATCCTCAGATTCTTGAATTTCGTACTCAGGTATATCTGTTAACACCTCTTCAGGCTGGTGTAAATAATGTTCTTTTGTAATTTCATCATCAGACCATTTTATAATTACTTTTTCTGCTCCTAATGAATAAGCTTCTTTTGTCACTAGACGAGCAAGTGGTGCTTGATCAACGGTGATCGTCACTTTTACCCAATCACCTTTTTGCACATTTAGTCCATTAGCTACCAAAAGCCTTGCATATTTTTGTAAATTTTCCTCGAAGTTTGGTAGAACCATTTTAATACCCCCAATAAAATATGTATGTTTCTATACTAGCATAACCCGTTTTAAAATTACTAATGATTCAATGAACTTTAACACTCATATATCACTTTCCAACCAATGTACGATGCCCAAGAAAAAGCCTTAGCCATTGCGCTGGTCTATCATAGGATTCACTTTTATTTTTACTGTGAGGTGTCAAGTATAAGTGCCAGCTAAGCGCACGCTGGACACATGCCAATTCATCCGAAATGCGCAACGCATTGTCTAAGTCCGTTATGGTTGCAAATTTTGTCCAAGGCTCTAGGTAGAAAGGGCGAAATTCATTCACCATTGCGAGCCATTCGGATTCATCATGGATTAGTTCATCAAGCGCATGCCAGAATATTCTCGTACTAAAAAACGGATGGGAAACGGATGCATCCCCCCAATCAAAAAACACGATGTTGTCATCAATGATTCGTATATTGTTTGAATGGAGGTCACCGTGTTCAATTGAAGCTGGCAATATCGAATCAATTTGATCACACATTGATAGAAGCTCAGGTTGAAGTGCCATCACCTTTTTCGTTTCATCCTCTGTTAGGCCTGTTCCACACATTTCTTTTAAATACTGCTCAATTTCTTGTTTAAGAATAGGCATTCTACGATCAGGAACACCCATTTTGATTAGGCTTTCCACTTCTTCCATTTGAGAAATCTGTAACTCTGCATATTCTTGTATGGCTCGCTGCCAGAGTTGTTTATCCTTTATATTTCGAAGTGGTTTTCCCTTCAAATCTTCCATCAGAAACCAGCATTCTGATTCGTTTAATGCTACTAAACGAGCCGTTTTACCCTGTAATCTCAAATCTAAATGCTTACTTACGATCGCTTCATGCCTCGTAGACAGGCCATTTTCCTTATAAAATAAATCTCCACGTTTTGTAGGAATTCGTAAAACTAAACAAAAATCAGTATCTTTGACCGGATCTACACTACCAGTGCTTTCATAACCTGCATCTTTGATTACAGTATGTAGCCATTTTTCCGAATGCCCTTTCATAAAAAGCACCCTCTTTACCTATATTTATATCCTAATAATTTCAACAAAACATGTTCCACTCCTTTATTTATAGTAAAAAAGAGCAAATCAATTATGATTTGCTCTAGTCCAATGGAACCTGCAACTTAAACCTTAACTCGTCCTTACTTAAATCAAAGGTATCGACTTCAACCTTCGTGTCGCTCTTCATTTTCATCTCAGACAAATAAACATAAATGTCTTGATTTTTTGCATCAATCTGAACCCACTCCGGTAGATTGTAATAGTCATTAATATAGCGTAGAACAAACGTAACCGGTAGGCTCACTTGACCAACAGTAAAAGCCTCCTGCTGTAAAAGTAAATCTCCGTTCTCAAGTACCTTAGGCTTAAAAGTCATTACCATATCAATCTCTTTACCAAAGACTTGAATCGTCCCGAGCAGCATTACCCTCTCTGTCAACAAGACCTTATAGTTTAGAGGATTATCCTTTGCCTCTTTTTTCAAAAAGTTATTAATAACCCTTGTTAGATCCTCTTTGTTTGTTTCGACGGATAGATTCACATAATCATTCGAAACAACTTTTTCCTTCGGGGTCACTTCTTTATTAGGCGTAAAAAGCAACCCGAAAAAAATGAGCACACATACCAGATTAATCGCAAGTAGTGTTAGAAATAAGACCTTCCATTTATTTTTTATCTTCATCAAAGACCTCCTCTACGAAGGAAATCACTCTACCATGATTGCTTCAAAAATTCTTTCACTCATTAATTCATACCCTTTTGCGTTTGGATGAAACTCATCTTCTGCCAAAAGATTATCACTCGTCTGGCTAAATACATCATCCACTTCTACAAATTTAGTATGTTCAAATTCAGAAAGAATGTTTTTACTACCTTCGTTCCAATTGTCAACAATCGTATTAATTTCAGTTGAAAGATCGATAAACCAACCGAACGGATTATATAGCCCTACTAATACAATTTCTGCATCACTATTATAATTTCGAATATTTTCAAGGACTTTATGGAGGCGAACCTCATATTTTGTCTGTTCTTTTTGAAACACATTTAATGATAAATCAAAAAGATTTTCTTTTACAATTTTCATTATATCATTACCTCCGATTGTAATGATAATAATGTCTGCATCGGCAATCCCTACTTGAACTTCCTCATTCTGCAATCGATTAAGAAGATCTGTTGTTTTATGCCCTTTCACACCAAAATTCTCAAGCGTCACGGATTTCACTTCTTTTTCACCAAGTAGCTTTTCCTCTAGTAAGGAAGTATAACCCCCTTGCTTTGTCTCATCGCCGACACCCCTGGTAAGAGAATCACCGATTGACGCAATTTGAAGATCCTTTGGGATAAAATCATCCGGAATTTCCTGCTTCGGAGTGAGTCCTGTATCATGGTCACTGGTTGCTATACCTGTTGTTGCCGGTATCCCCCCAGAACATCCACTCATCAATAAACTAGTGAAAATAATGGCTAAAAATGGATTTCTCATCTTGGTCACCTACATTTCTCATTGTGACTATTGTCTACAAGTTTAGTATTATAGCATACGTAAAAAAACCTTTAACGATTCCAGTTTCTGTGAAACTCTGTAATATTTATATTCGTCTTGAAAATTAAACCAAATCACAATAAATGCTAAAAAGACGCCTACATGGACGTCTTTGCTTTAAACAGCTTGACTTGCACTTTCTTCTCCTAGTGTAAGTGTATGAATCGTAATTTCGGGATTGCTACGCACACGAATATTAACGCCCGTTTGCCCTAGTCCTTCATTAATATAAAATGGTTTTCCATCATGGAAATGAAGACCTTTTATCATCTTCATTCTCACTAGTTTTCCCATTTTCACTAGGTGATAGGGCTTTGGATAACAAATTTGTCCACCATGAAAATGACCCGATAGTAAATAATCAAAATGATAATCCTTCATATCTAGGACAAGGTTTGGATCATGGGTTAACACAAGATTATACCCAGCCTTTAACGAAGCATAAGATTTTTCGAGGTTACTTCGTTTCGAACTAGAATCATCGATTCCAATGATATTCAAGTGATGACCTTGAATGACGAGTGTCTCATTTTCATTTTGAAATGTTTTAACTCCGTGTTCCTCTAAAAGCTGCTTTAATTCTTCAAAATTCTTTTTGCGTAAAAAATAATCATGATTACCAAACACTGCATATATTCCATGTATAGGGGCTAGCTTATTTAATGCATCAAGATATGGAACGAGCTTAGGTATACTGCGTTTACGATCTAAAAAGTCACCCGTAATCGCAATTAAATCAACTTTTTCAGCTTTAACTTTATTATATAATTCTTCGGGAGTAATTGATAGATTTTCAAGATGTAAGTCTGATAGATGAAGAACATGAATTTGTGTTGGATTCACAAAATCCTTTGTTGGCGTAACATTAATTTTATTTACATTTACATTGTATGTGTTTTTATTTGCTTTCCTAATAAAATAGAAAACCATCATAATTATAATAAAAAAGATAAAAAATTTCATAAAAAAACACCACCTTTTCTCCTTCCATTATAATTACTAGAATTTGAAAAGTTAGTGGTAATGAATGGATACCTATCGATACAATTCAAAAAGTGTATGTTTAGACATAAATAAATACATGGGATGTCTACGAATACTTTGCCCCGAAATAGTTGAGACAGCCATACAATACATCGGGAGGAACACAATCAACTTAAACCAGAGATAAAATTTATTTGATATCGTAATTGATTCAAAACCCAATCGCTTGCTCCCCTTGTTTAATGCTGTAATGCCAACGAGACCTTTAATTTCATTTTTCTTAGGATGGTTATGGAGATAATTAGCAACCCCTGGCAATGCTTGCTTCACTTGTTTATATATGAGTCTAGCCTTTGATGTTTCTCCTTTCATACCAAGGAGCTCCCTTAGCAATATCACATTATGAAGGTGAATTTTGATTAATAAGTCGTTTTTCTTAATTTCCGTTCCATCCGCAAGAACACATGACCGACCTTTGTATTTTGTTACTTTCACCCGCAGTATCTCACTATCCTCTACATATGTAAGCCTTGTAAATGCATAATATATTGGGTCAAGAAAGGTCCAGATGGTAATCACACACAGCTTCATCCTAGCGAGCATCAGTGCATCCCCTTTTACAATTATTTCATTTTTCATTTTCTCTAATTGGCATGAATTTTATTTTGGAAAAGTAAGGTAGGATGAGAGATTGGTTCTTTTTATAAACTATAATCAAAAAATAAAACGAAAGAGGTATTTCCCATGAAAAAAGAACGCGAAGATCAATCTGTTTCGAAACAAGAGTTCCCAGAGCAAATCTCAAGTGGCTGTCTAACCTTCACTAGCCATGAGCTATTCTGGAAAGAGCTTGAGACAATTGTTGTCGATGGGGTTGAATTGGCAGAGGATTGAGCTTGGGATTTGCGGATTAAATTTGCTATGTATAGACATTTGGGGAGTTTTGGAAATTTTCATGGTATAAATGCGGGATTTAAGTTTACTTTTGGATAATTCAGGAAAAAGGTAATGACATAAACTCAAGATATGCCTTGACTTTTGGGTAATTCAGGAAAAGGCCATAACATAAACTCAAGATATACTTTGACTTTTGGATAATTTCGGGAAAAAGTCATGACATAAACTCAAGATATGCGTTGACTTTTGGATAATCTAGGAAAAAACCATATCATAAAATCAAGATATGCGTTGACTTTTGGATAATTCAGGAAAAGGTCATAACATAAACGCAGAATATTAGTTGGATTTTGGATATTTATGCAAATAGCTACAGCACAAAAATAATAAAATCCCCCCAACCACGCAAAAAGGACTCCACCTGGGAGTCCTCTTTCAACCTAAAGGATTGTATTAATATCCTTTATAATTTCATCATACGGAGTGTCTGAAACCCCATCATATTCTTTCAATACCGTACCATTTTGGTCAACCAAGTAAAATTTGATGACATGCAAAACTTGATCTTGACCCTCAGGTTTAGCAACTAACGCTTTAAAGCTGTCTTTTGCAAATACGGTGATCTCATCAATGCTATAGCCGGTTAATAAATGCCAGTTCGATAAATCATCACTGTAACCTTCTGCATATTCTTTTAGCATTTCAGGAGTATCCACTTCTGGGTCAACTGAAAAGGAAACGAATTCAACATCTAGTCCCTCTTCTTTAACCATGCTTTGAAGCTTGGCCATATGAGCAGTCATTGGCGGACAAACGGTTTCACATTGTGTGAAAATCATATCCGCAATCCAAACTTTCCCCTCTAAATCCTTCAAGCTAAAGTCTTCGCCATTCTGATCCACATAAGTGAAATCGGAAACCTCATAATTTAATGCATTTGGAATTCCACTACCGCATGCAGCTAAAACAAAAATAAGTGCTATCACAATTAAAAATTTTATTTTTTTCACGTTTTCACCTACATTCATCAATTTTCCATTCAATAACTCATTTTAAAGAATATGTGACAAACTTACAACCAATATAGCTGTGAACAATTTTTGAACATATTGAATAGCCTGTCAACATAAAATGGACAAGGAGAGTGAGTTTCAGGAGGTTACGCTTATGAAATTCGATTATTGCTATCAGAAAGGTCATGTTGATCAATGCCTAAAGTTGTAATTACCTATATTTGTATTGTTCTTGGCGCATTTTTACAGGGGCTAGGTATGTCCTTATTTCTGTTTCCTCATAACATACCTTCCGGTGGTGCCGCAGGGCTTGCGATTTTAATGAACCACTGGGTACAACTTCCATTAGGCTTGTCCCTTTGGATTGTCAATTTCTCCTTTTTAATATTAGCTTTAAAATATTTTGGATTTTCTTGGACTGTCAAAACAATGGTTGCTGTAACGATAACGTCTGTTACAGTTAGTTATGTATCAACCCTTGGCTCATTCCTTACCCCGTTTTTCTGGCTTGACCTTTTATGCGGTGCTGTGACTTTCGGAGTCGGTGTCGGACTTTTAATCCGAAGTGGTTCATCAAGTGGAGGAATGGTCATCCCGACGTTAATGATTGCCAAATATAATGATTGGTCACCAGGCAAAGTTATGCTTTGGATGAACTTTTTTATTTTTTTATTAACGGCATCTGTCATTGATATTCGAATTGTCTTTTATGCCATTCTTTGTCAAACGGTATCAACGAATATCATTGATTTTATTTATCACCTTAGAGCCCCGACCTTTATCACAACAAACCAGCTAGGTTGGAGAAAAAAGTAAAAAGTAAGAAAGCTAGGTTCACTTTCTTACTTTAAAGAATTTCCTTTTGTTTTAGATAATGAATAATTGATTCAACTGATTGTGAGATGGTTAATTGGTCTGTTTCGATCACCAGTTCTGGATCGTCCGGTTCTTCATATGGAGAGCTTATTCCGGTAAAATCGGAGATCTCTCCTTTTCTTGCTTTTTTATATAAGCCCTTTGGGTCACGATTTTCACAAACAGATATTGGGCATTTCACATACACCTCAATAAATTCCCCATCAGGAAACAATGCTCTCACCTGTTCGCGGTCTTCACGAAACGGTGAAATAAATGCTGTTGAGACGATTTGCCCACTGTCCACAAATAACTTGGAAACCTCACCAATCCGGCGAATATTTTCTTTACGATCTTCTTTGCTAAAACCAAGCCCTGCATTTAAGCCGTGTCGAATATTATCCCCGTCAAGGACATAACTTTGCACATTTTTTGAAAAAAGCATCTGGTCAAGGGCATTTGCTAATGATGATTTTCCAGAACCTGAAAGACCGGTAAACCAAATCACACAGCTTTTATGTTGATTTTGTTGTTGTCGATCTTGTTTCGTTACTGTTGATTGATGCCATATAATAGGTTGTTCTTCGCCCATAGTCCCCACCTTATATCTTCGAATATTGTTCAGCCATGCCTCGAATGAGTACCTCGACTACTTCTGGTCTGCTAAATTCCTTTGGTGGTTTTTTTCCCGCTTTTAGCATTTCTCGTACCTTTGTTCCTGATAGGATGACATGATCTTCCTTATTGTGCGGACATGTCTTGGCGGACGCCATATTTCCACACTTTTTACAGAAAAAGCTATGCTCAAAAAATAATGGTTGAATTCCTAGTTCTTCTTCCGAAAAATGACTAAAAATATTTTGTGAATCATAGGTGCCATAATAATTTCCAACCCCTGCATGGTCACGTCCTACGATAAAATGTGTACAGCCATAGTTTTTCCGAACTAATGCATGAAAAACCGCTTCCCTTGGACCTGCATACCGCATCGCAGCTGGAAATACAGATAGGAACACTCTGTTTTTCGGATAATATTTTTCTAGCAGAACCATGTAGCTTTCCATTCGAATATCACTCGGAATATCATCCTCTTTCGTTTCGCCAACTAACGGGTTTAAAAACAATCCATCGACTACTTCTAAAGCAGATTTTTGAATATACTCATGTGCACGATGAACAGGATTCCTTGTTTGAAATCCGACTACCTTTTTCCAGCCTAAGTGCTCAAACACCGCTCTAGTTTCGTTTGGATCCAAATAAAAGGTCTCAAACTTCTTTTTCTTTGGACGTTTGACAAGATGGATCGGTCCGGCGACATAAACATTAGGCCTATCATATAATTTATTGACGCCAGGGTGCTTGGTGTCCGTTGTCCGATATACCTTAAAAGCTTCCACCACTTTATCTGGGATATATTTTTCAGTTACTTCGATAACTCCGTAAACTTCACCGTTTTGAACCAATCGTACCTCTTCACCGATTGCGATCTTCTTTGCTGTTGAATTGTCTACTGCTAATGTAATGGGAATAGACCACGGAAGCCCATTTGCAAGTCTCATCGACTGAAGAATGGATTCGTAGTCGGCTTTTCCTACAAAGCCTTCCAGCGGACTATAGGCTCCTACCGCAAGTAATTCCAGGTCACTTAACTCCATGTTGCTTAGTTCAATTTGTTTGTCGATTTCTTCATGGTTAATTGTTGGATTATAACGATTAACCAGTGTACCGCCATGCGGTTTACTTAATACCACTTTCAAAACCTCCATTTACATGTAATCCGCATTCTGTTTTATCGGAATTAGCCCATCTGCCTGAACGCATATCGCCATTTAGCGCTTGGTTCGTACAGGGTGCACAGCCAATGCTCGGATAATTTCTGTCGTGCAATTCATTATAGGGAAGGTTATTAAGCTTGATATAGGTCCAAACATCGTCCCACGTCCAGTGAATAAGCGGACATATCTTTATGTTTTTAAACTTTTCGTCCTTGTTTAGATATTCTGTATTTTTTCGGGTTGGTCCCTGTTCTCGACGCAAACCCGAAATCCAGGCCTTTGTTCCAGCAAGCACCTCATTTAATGGTTCAATTTTTCGAATTTGACAGCATAAATTCGGATTCGTCTTCCACAGCTCATCACCGTATTTTCTAGCCTGTTCACCTAGATTTAATTCCGGTTTCTTCATTTCTATATGGAGAGTCGGATATTTTGCTTTTATTTTATCAATGAGTTCATATGTTTCTTTAAAATGGAGCCCTGTATCTAAAAAGACAATTCTTGCCTTTTTATTTACTTTCGATATGAGGTCAATTAAAACGATTCCCTCCGCCCCAAAACTACATGCGTACACAATATCTTCAGCTGAATATGTGCTATATGCCCACTTTAAAATGTCGTAATAATCTTTGTTGTTGTTCACAACTTCTGAAACGATTTCCTCTTTCCAATTTTCATATGTGATGGCGCCCAATCTTGAGTTCCTCCTCTCCAACCTCGATTGTTAGCAACTGATTATTTTTTATCTCGAGTTGATTCATTTGATCGATGTTGCCAAATCTATGATAGGATAGGCAAGCTCGGATCCAGGACCCATGCCCAAATACTAAAATCGACTCATAGTTCTTGTATTTCTCAATAAATGTGATGATACGCGTTTCTAAATCCGCAATCTTTTCCCCTAGCACAATTTCACGCGGGTTTGTATACCAATTATGTTTATGAGTTTCAACAAGTTGCTGTTTTTCTTTCCCCTCAAATTCCCCGAAATGAAGCTCATTCAACAATGGCTCAATCTCAAAATGGTTATACCCATAAGCTTTCGCGGTTTGTTGAGTTCGGAGTAGAGCACTGGTTAACACCAAGGAGTAAGAAAATTTTAATTGTTCTTTGTTTTTTTCGATTTCCTCTTTGTTAGCCCCACTAACTTCTAGTATTGGAATGTCACGAATACCTTGAAGAACCCCTTTCTCATTCCATGCGGTCGGAAGATGCCTGATTAAGGTAAGTTCCATATTTTCTCCCCCATGAAAAAGGTTTCGCTTCGTAATCCCTTCCTTTGTGCTTCCAACACAAGTACATCATTAATTTTGACGTTACCAAGATTGACATTAGTACCAAATTGGTTGATGAAAAACATTTGCTGCTTAGGTGTTGGTGCTTCGAAAATAAGCTTATTGACGTCGATACTTTTTGAAATCCGATCAATTAACTCTGTGTTAACATTCCCTTTAGAGTTGTAGATACCAGCGGTACCTGAATCTCTTCCTTCCGTTATGACATATCTACAGCCCGCTGCTAGTAGCAAGTTCATTTCATGCTCCCATTCAGATAACGGCATTTCCTTGTCTTGATCCTTCGAACCCACTTCCGCAATCACATTAAAATCTTTTTTTAATTTTTTGATGAGTGAAAGCCTTTTATGAAGTGGGATATCTACTGTTCCGTTTGAAATTTCAATCCATTCTATTCCAAGCTTTTTTAGGCATTCGGTATATTCTTCAAGCTTTTCCTGAACGTAGCATTTTTCAAATAGCGTTCCGCCACAATATGGAATGACCTTATAATTTTTATAAAGATTGATTTTTTCTTGTAGGTTTGGAGTTACATAAGCGGAGCCAATCCCGATTTTTGCGATATCTATATAAGCATGGTAATCACGTAAATACGCCTCTAAAACGCCAACAGGCGTACCAAAATCAGCAATTGATGTAATTCCATAGCTTCGTTCTCCTTTTGTTCGCAATGGAACATCTAGAAAATCCATAGGGCATAATTCCTCCTTTATCAACAAGCACTAATTCACCCGTTTAAAACTCTATTTTGTTACATACACCCATCTTCTTACAGTTGCTATGTTATTCAAAATTAGGTAAATGGTGTATAGAATGGGCTTTTCTATTGCTCCTTTAACTGGAAACTACTTACTGAATAGGTATCATCACAAATTGAAAAAATAGTAAGGCATTAATTGATTAAAATTTCACACCGTATATAAGGAGATGCAAAAACTTGTCCAGCAAAAAAAATTCAGCAATGACAATTGTTGCGATTGGTTCAATTCCACTGATCCTTGTACTTGGTAATTCAATGCTCATCCCTGTCTTACCTCAAATGCAAAAAGAATTAGATATTAGTCAATTTCAGGTGAGTCTTGTCATTACTACTTTCTCTGTAGCAGCAGCGATTTCGATCCCATTGCTCGGTTATTTCTCAGATCGATTTTCCAGAAAAGCTGTCATCATACCTGCACTCATTCTATACGGTACAGGTGGACTACTCGCTGGGGCTGCATCCGCATGGTTTTCTAGTCCATATTTTTGGATCATGGCTGGTCGGGTTATGCAGGGAATAGGAGCAGCAGGTACTGCACCTATCGCAATGGCACTTACAGGTGATTTATTTAAAGGTGGCAAACAAAGCCGCGTTTTAGGGCTAGTTGAAGCCTCAAATGGCTTTGGAAAAGTCATTTCGCCGATAATTGGGTCTTTACTCGCCTTGTTATTTTGGTATGCGGCCTTTTTCGCTTTCCCAATCTTTTGTTTAATATCTGTGCTTCTCACGATCTTTTTCGTAAAAGAGAAAAAACAAAAGAAAGAGCCACCTCCACTCAAAAAATATGTTCACGGATTGTTTTCGGTATTTAAAAATGAAGGTAGATGGTTATTTACGGCCTATTTGGCTGGCGCAACTTGTTTATTCACCCTCTTTGGTATTCTCTTTTATTTATCTGATGTACTTGAGAAAACCTATAATACAGATGGAGTTCTTAAAGGAGCTATTTTAGCCATTCCCCTTCTATGTATGACGACAACTTCCTACATTACCGGGAGTAAAATCGGGAAAAAAATGCCATTAATGAAAAAGCTCATCATCATTGGATTAGCTCTCATGACCGTTTCATTTACACTGTTAGTCTTTTTTGAAAGCCTGATTCCGTTTATTGCAGTGTTGGCTATCAGTAGTATCGGAACCGGTCTTGTACTACCGTGTATTAATAGCTTTATCACCGGTTCAGTTTCAGCTGAAAAGCGGGGTTTCGTTACCTCTCTTTATGGTTCAGTTCGATTTTTAGGAGTGGCAATTGGTCCGCCTATCTACGGTTGGTTAATGAACTGGTCACGTTCCGGAATGTTCTTAACCACCGCTTCATTGACACTTGTCGTTGGCCTGTTATGTATGATATTGATTCGGGTGAAAAAGAAAAACCCGAGCAAGGAAACAAATGATTCTGTGTTCAAAAAATTGCAGTTTACGTAAAAAGGAGGAATTGTCTTGCAAATATTTGTTTCCCCAGAGTTGATCAAGGAAGAATGCCAAATTTTAAATATTGTCAATCAAGATAAAAAGGCACTTGGCTATATTGCTTTCTTCTTTGATGATAAAAAAATGTATGTCTATGGACATTGTGAGGAAATGGGTGTTAGTAAGGATTTCAAAGATACGATCACTCCGTATATCCAAGGAATGGCGAAAGCAAAGCCGGACCTAGATATACTCTCTTATATTTCAATTGGTGGAGAAAAACTGGATTTATCGGATGAAGAATCAGAAAGTGAGTAAGGATATCGGTTTCGATATCCTTTTTTGCTGTCTAATTCGCGGAGCAATCATAGTGCATTTCTTATTTTGACAAAATGGTGAACTCATTATGTGAAAAGAAGGGATATGTTAAAATGGGCTTACAATGACAATGAAAGGTTTGTTTTTATGAAAAAAATGGTTGTTTTTCTCATGCTTATTCTCGTGTTTGGATTATTTGGATGCTCCCAAAATGACGATGCTCATGATGCTAATGGCGAAGAACATGTAATTGGAGATATTCGCGAGAAAACGGCTTCAATCGATGTGATGCCATCTTTTCTAGATGGTAAGTCAGAAGAAATGGTGACAATTTATAAAGCTGCTGCCATGCATCAGGAACTTCTAGAATCAATGCCCTGCTACTGTGGATGCGCTGACTCTGTAGGTCATCGAGATAATTATGATTGCTTTGTTCATGATAATAAAGGCGATGCGGTCGTTTGGGATGATCACGGTACTAAATGTATGGTATGTTTAGAAATCGCTGCTACAGCCGTGTTCGAATATTCAAATGGTAAATCTCCAAGTGAAATTCGGGCAATGATTGATGAAACCTATAAAGAGGGGTACGCTAAACCAACACCTACTCCAATGCCGGAAATCTAAAAAAATGACGTGTGAAAACTCACACGTCATTTTTTTGCTTTTTCGACAAATTATATTTGAGTGAAGCGTTGTAGTAAACAGCTCTACGAGTTCCTTCAAAAAATTTCCTATGAGATTCATCACTCAAAGACATTTCATCCAGTGGCCTTGCACGTTTGTCCTTGAAGCGCTCTATCAGAGACATTTTGTTCGGTAACCTTGTACGATTTGTCCTTGAGGCTCTCTGTCAAAGACATTTTGTTCGGGGACATTGTACGATTTGTCCTTGAAGCTCTCTGTCAAAGACATATAATTGGTGTAGTTTACATGTTTTGTCCTCGACAAAAACCATATCAAACAATCTACAAGATCTTTAGTCACTTTTCTCCTATTGAAAAAAATACCCTGGAGTATCACTCCAAGGTACTAATAATCGATTTATTCTACATAATACATAAACCCAATTGCACCTAGGCCAGTATGGGTGCTGATGACCGGTGTAGTTTCGACGATATCAACATCGGTATATCCGGTTAGCTTTTTAATCGCATCCTTTAAATTGGTTGCAAGTTCCACTGCATCCACTTGAGCGATTGCTACACCTTTTATCGTTTTATTTCTTACATCCTCTGCAAATTTTTCACTTAAGTATTTCACGATTTTCGCATGGCTTCTTACCTTGGAAACTGGTGTATAGACTCCATCCTGCAAGGAAGCAATTGGTTTAATGTTCAATAAAGAGCCAATTAATGCCTTGCCTTTGCCAATTCGGCCACCTTTTACAAGGTTTTCTAATGTGTCAACGGTTACAAATAGAGTAGAATTTTCTCTAATTTCCTCAACCCTTTTTACTATCTCCTCTTTTGAGTGTCCAGCATTTGCCATTTTTGCAGCCTCAATAACCTGAAATGCTAAGGCTCTAGAGATATACATAGAATCAATCACAGTCACTTTCGATTCACTGATTCTAGCTGCATTCTCAGCAGACGTCACCGTCCCACTCATACCACCTGTCATGTGGATGGAAATAATTTCACTCCCATCACTTCCTAATTGATCGTAAAGCTCTACGAAATGTCCAACCGCAGGCTGAGAGCTCTTTGGTAACTCAGCTGATTGCTTCATTTTTGTTAAAAATTCATGAGGAGTAATATCCACACGATCTAGAAACGTTACCCCATCAATCGTAATGGATAGTGGGACAACTGAGATACCAAGTTCTCTTACCAGCTCCTCTGAAAGATCTGCTGTTGAATCTGTTACGATTTTCACTTTTGTCATACGTTCACTTCCTACTAGCATACATCTATTAGTAATAGCTTGTCCTTTTTTAACGGGTAAATTGCTCATATTTTATGTTTAAAAGCAAAAAAAGAGCCGATTTTATTGTTTTAAAATCAGCCCATTCTAAAACTATGCGTTATGTTTTAACATATCAAGTTGAAAAATACGTTCATAATCAGTCCATTTTAGAACCGTCTTCAAATATTCTCGAAACGAATAGATTTGTTTTGGGCTTGATTTTGTCATGATTTTCGACAAGAATACCTGTAAACGAAAATCGAGCATAAAGTGATACGTGTTGCCCTTCTCCAAAACTGGAATTTCAATTACTTTAACCTTCTGTCCATAACAATTTTTGAACTCTAGGCTTTTGAATAGCAAACTATCAGTCCTTTTTCACCCGTTTCTTATATTATACATGAGAACAAGCCTTTCGTCTTTGTCTAAATATGTTAAAACATTGAATTTTAAATCAACAAATTAAATAATGTATTTTCTTTGTTTAGTTCACGGAATGGAAACCCTTTTTTCATCATTCTGTTCAATAAAGCGTCGTAGTCATCTTTTTGCTTAAGCTCAATCCCAACGAGTGCAGGGCCATTTTCCTTATTATTTTTCTTCGTGTATTCAAATCGTGTAATGTCATCGGTTGGTCCTAATACATCAAGTAAGAACTCGCGTAATGCGCCCGCTCTTTGTGGGAAATTCACGATAAAATAGCATTGTAAGCCTTCATACAGCATCGAACGTTCTTTGATTTCCTGCATTCGGCTAATGTCATTATTTCCTCCACTAAGTACACACACTACAGTTTTACCTTTTAACTTATCTTTGTACAAATCTAGAGCCGCAAGTGATAATGCACCTGCAGGTTCCGCAACGATAGCATTTTCATTATATAAGTCCAAAATGGTTGTACAAACCTTCCCCTCAGGGACCACAACAATATCATCCACAAGCTCTTTACTTATTTCATATGTCTTTTCGCCAACTGTTTTTACTGCTGCACCATCAACGAATTTATCAATTTTCGCCAAGGTGGTGACCTCACCATTCGAAATCGAGGTCTTCATGCTTGCAGCGCCCGCTGGTTCAACACCAATCACTTTTGTCTCTGGAGAAATGCTCTTCATATAAGTTGAGATTCCTGAAATGAGTCCACCTCCACCAATCGCTGCAAACACATAATCTACAGGCTCGGCACAATCGTTTAAAATTTCAACCGCAACAGTTCCTTGACCTGCCATCACATCTGCATCATCAAATGGGTGGATGAACGTCCGATTTTCTCTTTCACAGCATGCGACTGCTTCTTCATAGGAATCATCAAATGTGTCACCAGTTAACACAATATCAACATACTCACGGCCAAAAGCTTCTACCTGAGAGACCTTTTGTCTTGGAGTAGTCGATGGCATAAAGATTTTGCCTTGTATTTTTAGCGCAAAACAGGAAAAAGCCACCCCTTGTGCGTGGTTTCCAGCACTTGCACAAACGACTCCATTTTTAAGTTCATCTTCAGTTAAATTTTTAATACGATTATACGCTCCTCTGATTTTAAAAGACCGAACAATTTGTAAATCCTCTCGTTTTATCAATAAGTTACATTCGTAACGTTCAGAAAGTAATTCATTTCTTTGTAAAGGTGTATGGATTATAACATCCTTCAATGTTTGATTTGCTTTTATGATATCCTCTACATGGATTCCATCTAGTTTTTGTTTTACCTCGTGTGCCATGAGCCCCATATCCCCTTTCACGTATTTCCACAACAACACAGTGAAGTATTGAAGATTTAATTTGTTCATTATAACATGAATTAGCCTTTCTGTTGTAAAGTTTTCAAAATATTTTATTACTTTTTTAAAATGAAAACACTTCCATTTTTATTTAAAGTATAATTTGTGTTATGGATTTGTTAGCAGTATGATGAGAAGAAGAAAAGTGAAGTATGAGGTGAATATTATGACATTTCGGCAAGAAACAGTTAAAGAAGAAATTGCAAATGCCATTACACATGGTCTTGGCGTTTTATTAAGCATACCAGCACTTGTATTGTTAATCGTATTTGCTGTGAAATATGGGGACGTCTGGCACGTGGTAAGCTTCTCAATCTTCGGGGTAACGATGTTTCTTCTTTATTTATTCTCAACCCTTTTGCATAGCATCACACATTTAAAAGCAAAAAAGGTATTTGCAATCTTAGATCATTCAGCGATTTATTTATTGATTGCCGGCACCTATACACCGTTTGTTTTAGTTGCAATTGGAGGTTGGCTAGGCTGGACGATTTTTGGAATTGTATGGGGTCTAGCTGTAATAGGTATCGTCTTCAAGGTCTTTTTTGTAGAAAAATTTATGATCCTTTCAACTGTTTGCTACGTCCTCATGGGCTGGCTGATTATAATTGGCATAAAGCCATTATATGAAAGTATTGGGTTCAACGGCTTTATGCTGTTGCTAACGGGGGGAATTCTCTACACGGTTGGCGCTGTGTTTTATGTTTGGAGAAAGCTGCCGTTTAACCATGCGATTTGGCATTTATTCGTGTTAGCGGGCAGTGCTGCGATGTTTTTCTCCGTGCTATTTTATGTCGTCGATGTACCGTTTATTTCTTAAAGAAAAAACCCGCAGGTTTAGTTCTGCGGGATTTTTTCATATACCAAAAACGTATACTCATATGGGTTTTTTTCGTCTTTAATGCCTTTTTCCTTTGAAATGACCTGCCACTCTGCTTTATCGAATGCCGGAAAATAGGTATCTCCTTCAAATTCCTCATCGATTTCGGTTATGTATAGACGGTCTGAGTATGGAAGAATTTCTTTAAAAATCTCTGCTCCACCGATCACAAATAGCTCCTGTTCGGTTTCTTCACTCATTTTGACGATTTCATCAATGGAATGAATCACTTTACAGCCTTCTGCTTTGTAAGAAGTGTCACGGGTTACAATGATATTTTCTCGACCAGGTAGAGGTCGTCCAATTGAATCATACGTTTTTCTCCCCATGATGATAGGGTGACCCATCGTAACCCTTTTAAAATAAGCTAAATCGGCTGGTAATCTCCATGGAAGATCATTGTCTTTGCCGATTAGTTGGTTTTTATCCATTGCTAGTAGTAATGAAATCATAGTTATCATCCTCACTAAAAAAGATCCTAAGGTCGATTATACCTTAGGATCTTAGAAATAGAAATGCTTTAAACAGCAACTGGTGCCTTTATCGAAGGGTGTGGTTCATATCCCACAATTTCAAGGTCGTCCATTTCAAAGTCAAAGACGGATTCTACAGCCGGATTTAATTTGAGAGTCGGAAACGGACGAGGGTCACGACTTAGCTGTAAGTTTACTTGCTCGATGTGATTCGTGTAAATATGGGCATCCCCAATCGTATGAATGAAATCCCCTACTTCTAATCCGCATTCATATGCGATTAAATGGGTTAAAAGGGCATAGCTTGCGATGTTGAAGGGAATTCCTAAAAATAAATCGCCAGATCTCTGATACAACTGGCAACTCAATTTCCCATCTGCCACATAAAACTGGAACAGGCTGTGACAAGGTGGCAAAGCCATGAATTCCACATCACCAGGGTTGTAGCCGACAACAAGATGGCGTCTGCTATCTGGATTGTTTTTAATTTGGTGGATGACATTTTTCAATTGGTCAATGGTCTCACCACGGGATGTTTCCCACGCTCTCCACTGTTTCCCATAAACCGGACCAAGTTCGCCGTATTTAGCAGCAAACTTATCATCCTCTAAAATTCGTTCTTTAAACTTGTCCATTTCAGCTTGATACAACTCATTAAAAACTGGGTCCTTCTGACTTCGATTACCGAAATCCGTCATGTCTGGTCCATCATATTTATCGCTCTCAACCCAATTTTTAAAAGCCCATTCATTCCAAATATTATTGTTGTTCTTTAGAAGATACCTAATATTCGTATCCCCTTTAATAAACCAAAGTAGTTCACTCGCAATGAGGCGGAAAGGAACTCTTTTCGTTGTAAGCAAAGGAAAGCCCTCACTTAAGTTAAAACGCATTTGATACCCAAACACAGAAACTGTCCCTGTCCCAGTACGGTCCTTTTTTTTCGTACCATTTTCAAGTACATGCTTTAAGAGACCTAAATACGCATTTTCTCCATGTTTCAATAGATTCACTCCCTACTAAACTTCATGCTATTATCTTACTACAAATAACAGCCTATTTCATTGCTGAGTTTCACCTAATTCGACAAAAAGTTCGTAAGTCATCGGTGCCGCTAACTTCAATTGATTTCTTGACTGTTCAGATAGATAGTACATCGCGAAGGTTTCAGCGAAATATTCTTCGGGATAGTCACTAAAATAAGGACGATTCGGGAATAATTGGTTCACTTCGTTTTTCCAAATGGATAGAAATGTCGGATCCTCACTGATTGAATCTAACACAAAACTATCAATCGAATGGGCTAGCTCATGTAACTCTAAATTGATAGACCCATGACCTTTTCCTTTTTCACTATACCCAATCTTGGCAAGTACTACCTCAGAGCCACCAATTCCAGGTACATCGTCCCATGTTGGACCATTTTCACTATACCCACGGGGCTTTTCCCCCTTCAGATAGGCAGCAGTGGGCTCGTCCGTTAATAAACCTGTAAAAAGCATCAGGACAACGCCATCATCAACTAATCCTTGTAAAATGAGTTCATCAATATGATCAACACGTTCAATCATTTGTGCGGCTGCAGCTTCATTAAACCTCGTCTCTGGTAATAAAATAATCTCTTTTAAGGAATCATAGTTTTTCAAATTAGATGTTTCAGTATATAGTGTCAGTGATTGATAATCTTTTAGTGGAATTCCATGAGGCGATGCTTCACCAGGATGATAAGTAAAGCCAACAATAACGAATAGAAGTGTAAGAATACCTATTTTTTTCATAAGAATGCTCTCCCTAAAAATGTCAATAGATTCATAGATGCAAAAGTGCACTCTTCTATCAAATTGTAAAAATAGTATAACATATTTTTAAAAATGGGTCTGCTAGATAAGGAGTGGAAACTTCTACTAAGAGGAAACAAAAAAGGCAGTCCAAAAGCTCGTAAATTCAGCCTTGAACTACCTATTTCTTTTATTAACTAAGCCATTTCGGCGGAGTGTTTTTATCCCAATAAATATCGCCTAACGCATGATGAGTTTGAAACCCATCATGATGAGTGTGGTAGTGGAAATTAAACCAATAGCCATCCTGTGGTGGATGATCTTTGCGCACATGGAAGCGAACAATATCCTTCCCACTTGTTTTATCAAATATATGGAAAATCTTTTCCCCATTTCCGCCAGAAGGTTGCTCTGAAATTTCAAGTTGATCAAGCTGCTCTGTTGGGTACTGCTCTGCTAATAATTCAATGACAGTTTCAATTTTAGGCAAAATTTCAAGACGGAATTCATCCTCAATAACTGGTCCGATTTTGCTTCCAAATTTCTCGAAAGACTTGCTTTCTGCCTGTGTCATCGCATACGTAACAAAGCTTCTACTTTCATATCCATAATTCGATTCAAACTCAGAATATAACTTTGATTCAGCATTTTGTTCATTTATCGCATTTAACTTACTTGGTTTATCCGCATCTGGTTGCTCCATTGTGAGAGCAGGTGGAGGCGCTACCAATCCAAACGTTAAAATGGAAAATGAAACAACTAATGCTTTCCGCAACCATTTTTTCATAACCTAAACGCCCTTTCAAAACATTTACCCATATGCCCATTTTAACACAATCTCAAAAAAAATTTTACTATGAAAATAGTAAAATATAAAAAAATAAGGATAAATGCCCATGCTATTTAAGCGACATTAGGAATTACTTAGAAAAAATAAAGTTCATAAAATCTTCATTATTTGATAAAATAGGGGTACTATACATATCTGAAAGGTGGAACTAGGGAAATGGATTGGATTTTTGGTATCGCTAGCGTAGTAACATTAGTATATTTTATCTTTTGTTGTGTGGCTGATTAATAAAAACCCGCTTTCGAAGCGGGCTTTTTTTGTAGTAGCAAGTTACATATTCTTTTTCTTCTTCCTTGAAGAATCCATTGCCATTCTTCCTGTTTCTTGATTCGTTGTTCCTTGCCCTTCTACATTTGCTGAACTTAATCCAACTGTTGAAGGATCTTTTTTACGTTTTGCCATGATCATCACCTCCGTTATATAAAATCTCCAAAGGTGTAGCAAAATATCAGGAACCCTCTACATCAATGACACCAAAATGGAATTTTGCTGTCTTTCGCTTTAGAACAGTGAATCCATATCTCTCAAATTGCTCGCTTTTCCAGTGGTCCTTAAGTACCACTTTTTGTTTCGCGACTCGCTTTGCGGCTTCAATAGCTTCAGGAGTTAGTGTGGAATAAATTGCGAAATTGCGAAGCCCTTTGATCCCTTCCGATTCTTCAATTGTTTCTTCAAACATTGGATCAAAATAGACGACATCAAAGCTGTTTGTAGGACAGTTTGTTAAAAAACGTTCATATTTCACATGCTCCACATCAATCCGGGCCATAGCCTCATTCATCAATGGGTAACCGGTATCCCAGCTTTTCAACCCGCCTTTTAACAGATAATACAAATACTTGTTTCCTTCTAAAGACACAACTTTTCCAGACTTGCCAACGACAAAGCTTGCGACAATACTGTCAGATCCCAAGCCTAGTGTACAATCTAAAATAGTGTTTCCATTCGCCAGACCTGAAGCCTGAATAAATGGATCATGTTCTCCTTTTGCTATTCGCTTCATCCGAAACATGGCTGAATTCGGATGAAAGAATAGTGGTTCGGCTCCCTGCCTAGGATGAATTTCAATTCGATTTTTCCCAACAACAAGAATATCGTCTTCTGCTTGTTCTTGAAGTTTATGGATCGATTGTTTATTTCTTTGAATATAAGGAACTGAAAGTTCAGCCGCAACATTTTTAGCCAATCTCACCATTTCATCATTCGTTCGTCCTGCAGTTGATACAATCATATCAATCACCTATTTGCACAAAAAAAGATGTCATATTGACATCTTTTCATCAGACTTTTAAATACATCTTTTAGCAATGCTCATTTAATGCAGAAGTTATGTTTTCCATAATGCCTTCCATTGAATTTGTTTCAATTTCATGACGTGGAATGAAGTGTACAACTTCCTTGCCTCTTAACAAAGCCATTGATGGAGAAGATGGCTCATAGCCCTCAAAATACTCTCTCATCTTTGCAGTTGCATCTTTATCTTGACCAGCAAATACAGTTACAAGATGATCCGGCTTTTTCTCGTTATTTAGAATTGCTTGTGTTACAGCAGGTCTTGCAAGTCCAGCCGCACAACCACATACAGAGTTCACAACAACAAGTGTTGTACCTTCCGCTTTCTCCATGAAGTTTTCAACTTCTTCTTCTGTTTGAAGCTCTTCAAAGCCCGCTACTACTAACTCTTGGCGCATCGGCTTTACGATTTGCTTCATATATTCATCATATGCCATTGACATATTGAATCCCTCCCTCTTATTTCAATAAAACAAGCATACTATTTTGAACTTGCAAAATCAATTTTCAAACACCAACTAATGCCGTTTCTTTAAATTAAAATTTACTCAATAACCTTTTAATTATTCCTGCTTTCCGTCATTTGCTTCCAAACAGAGCCCTTTGCTTCCTCGCCACCTTCGATTCTTTCGATGGCCAGCTTGATTTGCATCTTTACTTCAAATTCAGGCTCGTTTTCCGCTGCTTTTAGTGCATCAAGTGCGGTTTCATCGCCAACCTCGTATAAAAACATAGCAGCACGCCATCTTACAAGCTTACTTGAATCTTTCAAAGCCTCACACATCGGACCAATTGAAGCAGGGTCGCCGATATCTGATAAACAGTCTCCTGCTGTTCTTCTGACTGTAACGGACTTATCCTTTAATGCCTCATACAAAAATGGTAATACGAGCGGCTTTTCGATCATACCTAAATAAACAGTTGCTAACCGACGGATTGAAGGTTTTTCATCTTTTAAGGCTTTCGCAAGTACAGAAACATCATCTTCTTCCGGATCCATTTGCTCTAACCTTGCATAGCGGTTTGTCCAATCAGGATCATCCAACATCTCCAATGTTACCTTATAGGATTGACGTTTTTGGATAGTTGGTGCTGATGTTTGTTCCGAAATTTGCTTTACAATACGATCGAGTCGTTCTTTTGGATAGGCAGCCGCAAGCTCTTCAACAACTTCCTTTCCAATTTCATCATGATTGCCATAGCGCACGCCTTGTTCCTTCCATTCGCGTTCCAACACAACGTTTCCTGAAACCTCTTGGGCACGTAGCAAGCTTTCCCTGAACACGTCAGGTAATCCAAAACGGAACTCTTGTTCACCATCATGAAGCTTAACCTGCATTGGGAGTCCTTTATACATTTGTACAAAAACCTTTACTTCTCCAAAATGTTCATCAAGCTTCGGTCCTTCTTTTTCCCCTTCTGTCACATCTTCTCCAAAAACTCTACGTACATTTGGTAAAAGCTCCTGCCAGTCATATCTTGCATTTCTTTCAACTGCTAAAAAGTCCGCAACATGATAAACACCTTTAATGCCTTCGATACCCATAATCTCTTTAATTAGTGGTGGTGCTTGATCAATGTTTTCCTTTTTATAATTATTGCTTTTTCCCTTTGGTAGTTCCTCGTCTAATATAATCTTCATTGTATTCGGACTAGGTGTTGGTTCAATTGATTTTATTTTCATATCTACCGCTCCTTCTCCTACGAAATCAACTACCGTAATTGTAGCACACGCAATTACCAATTATCCATTACGAGAGCTTACGATAGTTCAGTCTAATAGATCCCTTTTGATGAATTCATTGAATTTCTTTAAAACCCTATAACCCCTTGAAACATCAATGTTTTTGCTAATAATCCAACTTGTCTTATTTTAGCGCTTATGTACTAAATATCAGCATTTTTGTCATAATAGCTTATTTATCAAAATAATATAAAATTGTGTTCATGTATGAGTTGTTTTCGCTTTTGTTAGGATAAGGATTGAAAACGCAATACGTCTTTTCTTTAGTTAAGGTATACATCTCTTCCATAGCATTTTTATCCAACAAACCTTTCGAAAACTACATTATTTTTGCTTTTTGCAAACATCAAGGAGGTACTTCAATGAAAAAACGCTATGGAACCCGCGAAGCTATTGTCATAACGTCACTTGCGGCTGGATTTTTCTTTGGCGCCCCACTTGCAGCAGATGCATCAGAAAAGCAAAACCTAGACCCTTTAATAGACAAAAACTATCAATTTGATACAAAACAGGAATTACGCTACGGTCACACCGGTTACCCAGTTCGCTTTCTTCAATTTGAGTTACATAAATTAAATTTTTACTATGAAACAATCGATGGTCATTATGGTGCATCAACTCAAGAAGCCGTTAAAAGATTTCAAGAATTATATGATTTAAAGACCGATGGAATTGCCGGAGAAACAACACTAGAAAAACTGAACGAAGTAATCCTACAGCCAAAGCCAGCTTTCTACACAATTGGTGACGAGGGGCCTGCCGTAAAACAGCTACAAACCAAATTACAAAGACTACGATTTTATAGCGGTTTGATAGATGGGAAATTTGAATCAGTCACCGAGGCAAGTGTAAAGGCTTACCAAAAAAAGTTTAATTTAGAAGCAAATGGGCTAGCAACCGAAGAAACGATAGACCATATTATGAAAAACAAAAATGTAAGGGGTCTCACTATCAAAAAAGCAACAGTTGTGACGGCTCAGCCAAGGACAAACAATCCAGAAACCACTGAGGCACAAGCAGAACCAATTGATGCGCCACCTGTAGATGCAAGTGTAATTTCAATAGCAATGAATTATATGGGGGTTCCTTATGTCTGGGGAGGCACTTCACCAAATGGCTTCGATTGCAGTGGCTTTTTACAATTTGTTTATGCTCAAAAAGGGGTAAACATCTCACGAACAGTTCCAGGCATTTGGAGCCAGGGGGCAAGTGTGTCTGCACCTAGCGTTGGTGATATTGTCTTTTTTCAAACGTATAAGCCTGGCCCATCACATGCAGGCATTTACCTCGGAAACAATAAATTTATTCACGCAGATTCAACGGATGGTGTGAGTATTGATGATATGACGATTTCCTACTGGCAATCGCGATATTTGGGCGCGAAACGACTATAAAGCAAAAAGGCCCGGTTATATGCCGGGCCACTCTCCTTATTCACTTACCATTTCTGATAGTTCTGCCCATCTTTCCATTAACTGGTCAAGCACCTCAGATTCCTTCGCATGCTCATCCATTGCCTGCTGAGCTTTTTGGTAGTCACTTCCTGCTGCTTCAATTTCTTTCACCAGTGCAGCAACCTTCTCTTCTTGGGCTTCAATTTTCCCTTCAATCTCATCCCATTCAAGCTGATCCTTGTAGGAAAGCTTCTTTTTCTTTGGTTTCGGCGCCTCCTGGGATGATGCTTTTTCAACCTTTACTTTTTGTACGGCTTGAGCCGCTTCTGCTGTATTTTTCTCAAGATAATCCGAGTAATCTCCAAAAAAGGTTGTAATCTTATGTCCCTCTCCAAAAACCAAGAGCTGGTCTGTTACCTTATCCAAGAAGTAGCGATCATGTGAGACCGTGATTACCACACCTGGGAACTCCTCCAAATAGTCCTCAAGCACGGTTAATGTTTGAGTATCTAAATCATTTGTCGGCTCATCCAATAATAATACATTGGGCTCACCCATAATGATTTTCAACAAGTACAGCCGTCTTCTTTCTCCACCAGATAGCTTCCGAATCGGTGTTCCATGAGTGTGCATAGGAAATAAGAAACGCTCTAGCATTTGAGCTGCTGAAATCATTTTTCCATCAAGGGTATGAATCATTTCAGCCGTTTCTTTGATATATTCAATCATTCGTTTATTAACATCCATATCCATGCTTTCCTGTGTATAATAGGCAAGTTTAACCGTTTGTCCAATTTCGATCTCGCCTTCATCCACTGGAATTCTACCCGCAATGATATTTAATAATGTGGATTTCCCGCTTCCATTTCGACCCACAATTCCAATTCGGTCACCTGGCTTAACGAGCAAATTCACATCCTCCAAAATTTTCATTCCATTAAAGCTTTTTGACACATTTTTTAGCTCAATGACCTTTTTACCGAGCCTACTGCCGCCAACTGAAATATCCAGTGTTTCGGTATTCACTGTCTTTTTCCCATTCTCAATTTCTTCAAATCGTTGAATCCGTGCTTTTTGCTTGGTTGCTCTGGCCTTAGCCCCACGACGAATCCAAGCAAGCTCACGTCTGTATAAATTTTGACGCTTTAATTCAGAGGCCTGCTCCTGCTCAATCCGAAGCGCTTTTGCCTCTAAAAAGCTACTATAGTTTCCTGTATAGGTATAAAGATTACCATCATCTAGTTCGATAATTCGATTTGTCACTCGGTCTAAAAAGTACCGATCATGGGTAACAACTAATAATGCTCCATTGTATTTAGCTAGATAATCCTCAAGCCATTTAATCGTGTCGTAATCCAAATGGTTTGTCGGCTCATCTAGAATCAGTAAGTCCGGTACCTCAATTAAGCTTTGGGCTAGTGCCACACGCTTCTTTTGTCCCCCTGAAAGTTCCATTACATCCTGAGAAAAATCCGTTATCCCTAGCTTTGATAAGACTGCCTTTGCGTTTGAATTGGCTTCCCACGCATTTGCTGCATCCATTTTTTGCTGGAGATCATATAGTCTTTCCTGATTCGTTGTGCTCATCGGTTCCTTTTCGATTCGAAGCATCGCTTCTTCATATTCTTTTAATAACCGAAGGAGTGGTGTATTGCCTTGAAAGACTTGGTCGAGGACGGTATTTCCGATTGAAAAATCAGGCTGTTGCGGTAAATAGCTGATTGTGTATCCCTTCGAGTGAGTAATTTCCCCACGGTCAGCCTCTTCCATACCTGCGATGATTTTTAAAAGCGTTGATTTACCTGTTCCATTGACACCGATGATGCCAATTCGTTCATTATCTGTAATGCTAAAGGAGATATCTTCAAACAATGTTTTTTCGGCATAGCTTTTTGATAAATTTTCAACGGTTAAAAGCCTCATAACTGTCCATTCCATTCTTTATAAAATTGATCAAGAAACGCAGTCATGAAATCATGACGTTCTTGGGCTGCTTCTTTTGCTGCATTCGTATTAAGAGTATCCTTTAATTTTAATAATTTCTCATAAAAATGATTGACTGCTGTTGATTTTCCATTTCGGTATTCTTCCTTTGTCATGACTTCCCGATATGGTAGATTAGGATCATAGATAAGATCACCGTGTGCTCCTGCGTACGCAAAGGTTCGCGCAATCCCTATTGCACCGATTGCGTCCAAACGATCAGCGTCCTGGACAACCTGTCCCTCAATGGTTTTCATTGGTGGCCGGTTGCCTCCCTTAAAGGACATAGTCGAAATAATTTCAATGATCTCTTCTTGTTCAATTTCTGATATAGGTAAGGAAGTTAACCAATCACGAACCTTCCTGAGTCCTTCTTCCTCTGAATCATTTAATTTCTCGTCTGCGACATCATGTAGTAATGCCGCCATTTCGACGATAAATACATTTGCTTGTTCTTTTTCTGCAATTTGTATAGCAGCCTTTCTGACGCGTTCAATATGATACCAGTCATGGCCACTGCTATCATGCTGCAAAATATGTTTAACAAAAGTAGTCGTTTTTTCAATCATTTGTTGCTGCTTCATTTTATCCTCCACCGACATCAATATCGTATCCATTGTAACATAAAATGCCCCGCTAATCTGTCGCGTACCTATAAACCTTTGCATAAAATAAAAAAGCTGGAGAAACTCCAACTTTAGATGAAAGGTGGTTAATATATATGTATCATTCAAATAATAGATATCGGGAAATTGGAACTGCATGGTATGGACGTCATGTTGTATTGGTTTATTGTAATCCCGTTACCAATCAATTTTTACAGCTTTATAAGAGTCTTCATGCTCCAACAGAGCCGCCACATCCAAATTGCGCGGAAACAATCTCCCAATTCTTAAGCATTGGCTATAAAATTGCTGCCATTGCTACCCTGTCTCATAACGAGGTGCAATACGTACTTGTTAAATAGATTGTTCAATAAGTCCGGTAAAAATGACACATCAATTTCTGCGAACATTGCTCCGAAAACATGGTGAATATCTGGGTTATGCGCTTGCGTCTACTAGTTTATTCTGGGAGGTCAATTCCTCAGCGCAAGGCTGCAAGGATGTTAACTCAAGCAGTTGCCTCGCTCCGGTACTCAAAGCTGCACCGCCTTGAACTTCTCGGTCCTTTTCATCCTCCTTCTTGAACTCATATTTGATATGATTACTTATTCATCCAGCTGATTCCAATTGTATTTTCACCAGCATGTACCCCTATAGCTACCCCGAGTGGGTAAGCCTCGATTGAAATATGGTCTGGTGCAAATTCTCTTATCATTTCTTTCCATTCCTTTGTCTTGGAATTGTCCAAGCCGTATAAAATATAAATCTCATCCAATTGATCACGCTCGACTGCATCTTTTAGATAACCAACTATTTTACTCGTTGCTTTATTTTCAGAACGCACTTTTTCTTTAACTGACAGAGCCCCATCCATAATCTGTATGACCGGCTTTATTTGCAGCATACTGCCAAGAAAATATTGGGCTGTGTTCATTCGCCCACTTCGATGCAATTGCTCTAAACTGCCGATGATCACATATGTTTCTAGTTTCTGTGCTAAATTGACAATAAGCTTTTCAACTTCCGCCGATGTTCCACCATTCTGTATAAGCTTCATGCCTTCTTTTATTAATTTTGTCATTGGATAGGTTAAAATTTTCGAATCGATTACCGTAACAGGGATATTTACTAATTCTGCTGCTTGTCTTGCAGACGAAACGGTCCCACTTAATTTTTCAGAGATATGAACAGAGATTATTTCATCATATTTATCTTCAAGACTATTATATAATTCCACAAAGCTTCCAATGGAAGGCTGTGATGTCTTTGGAATGGTCTTAGCCGTTTTTAGCCGTTCAAAAAACTGTGTCGGCGTAATCGTAACCCCATCAAGGTATTCTTCCTCATCAAAGAAGATGGTCATTGGGATGACATATATATCCTTATGATTTGAAAGCTCTTCATCTAAAAATGCTGTACTATCAGTAACCCATGCAATTTTACCCATAAATTCGCCTCCTTGTAAATATGCTATAACTATTTTACTATATATCACAAAACAATATTATAGAAATAGATGAATTATCTGAAAACTTAATCCTTTTGGCGTAGAAAAAAGAGGCATGATTCGCCCCTTATATGATCGCTTTATGAAGTTGATGAATGGAATCAATGATATAGTCAATCATTTCAAGTAAGTCATCAATTTGGTCTTCATGTATTAATCGGTGAAAAATAATTTTATTATTGACCGTATATTGATTTTTTGAACCATACATGAACGAAATTTCCTGTCGAATCCCTCTTGTTTCACCCCAGATGGTGGCAAGTACTTGTTGGGCCAAAGGACAAACGTCCAATGACTCCAAATTAAAATTAAATCCTATTACAAGGACACACCCTGGGTTTCGATTCTTATTTCTAAGTTCAGCAACTAGATTATCGAGGTCCATTGTCAAATCCATATAGGCTTGGATTTGGTCAATTGTTTTGTCTTTGAATGCAATGTGATAGTGCCTTCCCATTTTTGCCAAATCGACCTGGTCTTGACGATCGATAATCACGATCTTTCCTTCTAAATCTAAATCATAAAGGGCACCTTCGATGACGACCTTTAAGTTTTCAAATACAGTTGGATCAAACATGTGCATACCTTCCTTTTTCGAAAAAAGCGGGACGAACCCCTTAAATAAAGACTTGGCTATTTTTCCAGCCGGCATTAGAGATTCATCCCAAAGCAAAAAGTTAAAACAACCCGACTGCCTTTCCGTCTTCAGTCACACCCATGTTGAGGGCAGCTGGTTTTTTTGGAAGTCCTGGCATGGTCATGACATCACCGGTTAAAGCAACGATAAAACCAGCCCCAATAGATGGTCGGAATTCACGGATAGTAATGGTGAAATCAGTTGGACGTCCTAGTAAGGTTGGGTCATCGGAAAGTGAATACTGAGTTTTCGCCATACAGATTGGGAGATTGCCCCAACCGAATTTCTCGAAATCGAGTATTTGCTTTTTCGCCTTAGAAGAAAACTCCACATCCTTCGCCCCATAAACCGTCTTTGCAATCGTTTTTACTTTATCTTCAATTGAAGAAGATAGATCATATATCGGTGCAAAATGATTTTCTCCTGTTTCAATGACTTCAAGAACTTTTTTTGCAAGCTCAATTCCACCTTCACCACCCTTTTCCCAAACCTCTGTAAGGGCAACCGGATATGAATGTTCCTCACACCACGTTTCAATTTTCTCTACTTCTTTTTCTGTATCAGTAACAAAGCGATTGATTGCGACTACAAACGGCAAACCAAAAGCCTGAACTGTCTCAATATGCTTTTGCAAGTTCTCTAAGCCCTTAGATAAAGCATCGACATTCTCTTCTTTGAGATTTTCCTTTGCAACACCACCGTGCATTTTCAAAGCGCGATTTGTCGCAACAATGACAACCGCCTCTGGCTTAATATCTGCATATCTTGCTTTAATGTCGAGAAACTTCTCAGCACCAAGGTCTGCACCAAATCCACCCTCTGTTAATACATAATCGGCTAATTTTGCCGCCATTTTAGTGGCAATAACAGAATTACAGCCGTGAGCGATATTGGCGAATGGTCCACCATGGATTAATGCAGGTGTGTGTTCAAGTGTTTGAACTAAATTCGGTTTAATTGCATCCTTTAATAAAAGCGTAAGTGCCCCTTCTGCACCAAGGTCACTAGCTGTGACCGGTTGTTTATGTATATCATAGCCTACTACTATTTTAGATAACCTCTTCTTCAGATCCTGTAAATCTGTTGCAAGGCAGAAAATAGCCATAATCTCAGATGCAACAGTAATATCAAACCCGTCCTCTCGAGGAACACCTTGCGTCGGACCGCCAAGCCCAACAATCACGTTACGTAAAGCACGGTCATTTAAATCTACAACTCGTTTCCAAGTAACACGTCTTACATCAATTTGAAGCTCATTTCCTTGGTGGATATGGTTATCAAGTAAGGCGGACAATGTGTTATTTGCTGTCGTAATCGCGTGAAAATCACCGGTAAAATGAAGATTAATTTCCTCCATTGGAATTACCTGTGAATACCCACCACCTGTTGCTCCACCTTTAATTCCCATTGTTGGCCCGAGTGATGGTTCTCGCATTGCGATCATCGCATTTTTCCCAAGCTTTGCAAGACCTTGTCCAAGTCCAACCGTAACGGTCGACTTCCCTTCACCAGCTGGTGTAGGATTAATTGATGTTACGAGAATGACTTTGCCATCCTTTTTCTTTTCTAGGCGCTTCATCACATCCAACGAAATTTTTGCTTTGTAATGACCATAGGGTTCCACTTCTTCATCAAGTAAATCAAGTTGCTGCACAATCTCCTTTATCGGCTTTAACTCAGCCTCTTGAGCAATTTCTATATCAGACTTATACTTCGTTGAAAATCCCATGTACATTACCCCCATGACTTATTCGTATAGATCTTACCTTATCAACTCTATCTTACATTATTCAGTATGTAAGTAGAAAGGAAAACCTCTATTTTAATCCATTTCCGTTATCACGTAAAACAAATAAAGATATTTTAATTGATATTCATGTGCGAATTGTTGTAAAATTTCAATTATAATAGAAATGCGCAAGTGACTTAAATAAGGAACATCGACTAACTACTGCCACGTCCTGTGGTAAACGTCAATGTAAGCACTTCCTCGAAAGTGCAAAGCATTTTCTTCGTGCGATGATTAGGCTGTCGAAGCTTTCCTTGTCCTGTGCAAGTCCGACAAGCATAAGAAAAGCCGGCGAGAAGGATGCCATTTATCCTTCTTGACGGCTTGGCTAGACCAGAGATGGGCTAGTCGCTGGAGCTAGACAATATACAAGAAATAGGGGGATGATAGGATTGCCAATTAATATACCTCAAGACCTTCCAGCAAAAGAAGTGTTGGAATCTGAAAATATATTTGTGATGGATGAAGACCGTGCTTATAGCCAAGATATTCGTCCACTTAATATAGTAATCTTAAACATTATGCCTGAAAAAGAACGAACAGAAACTCAGCTCCTTAGACTTCTAGGAAATTCCCCATTGCAGTTGAATATTACGCTTTTATTTCCAGAAACTCATGTCGCCAAAAACACTGGAAAAAATCATCTTGATAAATTTTACACATCATTTTCTAGCATCAAGCACAGAAAGTTTGATGGAATGATCATTACAGGTGCCCCCATCGAGCACCTTTCTTTTGAGGATGTGAATTATTGGGAAGAACTCAAAGAAATCATGGAATGGACAAAAACAAATGTGACTTCGACCCTACATATTTGCTGGGGAGCACAAGCAGGACTTTTTTATCATTATGGGGTTAAGAAATATCCTCTACCTGAAAAATGTACAGGTGTATTTCACCACCGCTTGGTAAATAAGGATGTTAAACTTGTTCGTGGTTTTGATGATTTCTATTTTGTCCCACATTCCCGGTTTACAGAAGTTACACTTGAAGAAATTAAAAAAACAGAAGGATTAACCTTGTTGTCAGTTTCTGATGAGGCAGGAGTGTGTTTAGTTACCTCAAATGATGGCAAGCAAATTTTCCTAACAGGACACCCTGAATATGATGTCAACACATTAAAAGAGGAATTTGAACGCGACCTTGCAAAAGGAAAAGTAATAATCCCAGTTAATTATTTTCCTAATAATGACCCGGCCAATCCACCTGTTCATAGCTGGAGATCGCATTCATACCTGCTATTTGCAAACTGGCTTAATTATTATGTCTATCAGGAAACACCATATGACTGGGAATAAAAAAGAGGTATCTCATGGTCGAGATACCTTCAGAGTGTAGACAAAGTCAGTACTGACTTTGTCTACACGTTTTTTTACAGGATATCTAGATGAAAATTACTCTCCCCAGACTGTCTTGAAAACGCTTGTCAGACAAGGCGCGCAGCCGGTCGAAGACGCGAATAGAAGTTGCCTTCATGAGCGGACGAGAGAGGCAAGCAACGAAGTATGCGAGCGTTTGTCAACAGTCTGGAGGTATCTCACGGTCGAGATACCTTTTTTACTTCTTCTTTAAAATAAACACCCACATAAATGACAACGCCTGTTTAAGCTCCCTTGGCAGCCCCTTTATCATCTCTTTGTTTACAGCATCTTTATATACCGGTTGACCATCGACAACCGTCCAGCCATTTTCTGAAACCAATTGTTCAAATTCCCATGGCATCATCGTGTTTTGGATGACTTTTTTACCGTACAAGCGTGAATAAGCATGTTGCCGAGGACCTGCTGTTGGACCCAACAGTCCCGCACAAAAAATACCACCTGGGTTTGTCACTCGCTTGATTTCATTAATCGCCTGTAGTGGATCCTCTGTCCACTCAATTGAGTTAATGGCCATAACCCCTGAAAAAGTTCCATCCTCAAAAGGAAGTGCACTTAAATCACCTTGTACAAATGAAAGACCGTTAGACGTGCTTCGTTTATTTGCTTTTTCGATCATTTCAGCTGAAATGTCCGTACCTATCACCTGATAGCCACGCTCAGCAAGTAAAAATGACCCGAAACCGTCACCACATCCCGCATCTAATAGTAAAGTATCGTTCTGAAGGAATTTTGTGAAAAACGGGATAATCGTGGAACGGCTCCCCGAATTCCACATTGCTTTGCTTTGTTTGCTCCAAAAATCCGCACGATCATCCCACTGCTTTTCCGCCTCTTCATGCCATTTGAAATTAGTCATCCTATCCGCCCTCCCCAATATCTACCAATCATTATAACAAAGAAAAACAATGAGACACCAGCCTCATTGTGATTACGTAATATGTATTTTTTTATTTTGATCAAGACGGTGCTGCTTATAATACGTTACGATGTTTCTTACATAATCTTTGAAATCAGGGCAGGTCAATCCGCCTTTTTCAAGAACTTTTCTCGCTTCACTTGCGTCATACTGCGTTGGACATCTAAAATATTCAACCGCTTCCTTCTCTACTCCAAAGAATTTCCTCATAAAGGACAAAGAGAGACCAAGTTCTACTAGTGTTGGAGAAATCGTCCATGTTGGCTTTTTGCCAAGTAGTTCCTCACAAATCATTCGGTACAAATCTCGTGCTTGATGAGGGTTCGGATCTGTCAGATGAAAGGTTTTCCTTTCTGCTTCTTCTGCCTCTGATAAATGAACCGTAGCATTAATCAGGTAGTCGTACGGTACAACATTAAATAAGACATCCCCCTTCCCTAAGTAAGGAATTGGCATAAAGCGGATCCTGTCTAAAATCCGCATGATAAAATAAAGTCCATCGAATTTCGACGTCTCACCGGTTTCGGAGTTTCCTACTGTAATTCCAGGTCGAATAATGGTATAAGGAACATCCTTAAGCTCCTGAACAAGTACCTCTGCCTTGTATTTTGTTTCTTCATAGTGATTTTTAAATTGCTGACCCATTTGAAGTTCAGTTTCTCTAATCAGGCCAGTACGGTTTCCCGATACATATGCCGTACTAAAATACACATATCTTTCCAAATGTTGTAATGATTGAACGAACTGATTAATATTTTTTGTCCCCTCGACATTTACTTTTTCCGCGATCAGTTGTGGTACAGCCAAATCATATATAGCAGCTAGATGAAAAACATGGGTTAATTTTTCACGAAGTAGATCACTATCCTCCTCAGAAAAACCAAGTGTTTCTTCGGTGATATCCCCTAGTATTACTTCAACCTTATCTAAACCTTTAATTCTCTCATTTGCTAATTCAACTTGGCTTGGATGAACCAATAATACAAAATGAGCACTTTCGTATTTTTGCATCAATGCATGTAGCAGTCTTGTTGCTAAAAAGCCCGGAAAACCAGTCATTAAAACATGCTTCATACTTTCACTCCTTTCCAAAATTAAGCCAGAGGCAATACTTAAGGAAGATGCTTATAAATATTCTTTTAGATTATATTCGCGTAAAATCCCCTCTAACTTAATGGCTTTGCCAATATCCCCTTTTATTTTTAGTTTTCCTGTCATGAAAGCTGCAGTCCCATTTAGCTTTCCTACTAAAAATTTTCTAAAGTTTTCGAGCGATAAAACTAAGGTACAATTTGCACCTTCCACCTCTTCAGATACTTTCGCTTTACCCTCTGCTAGTTGGAGTTGGAATGTCCCTTCTTCATCCCCAGTAATATTGAATTGATAAATAACATTCACACCATCAATTGGACCTGGGTTTTGATTAATGACCTTTTCAATTTTTTCCATTAATTCTGGTAACCTATCATTATCCATTTCATTTATCATACTGCTAACCTCCTCTAAAAACCTAGTAAATTACGATCTAGAAAACGAGTACGCAATCGTATCCGCCATTCAAAAAAATCTTATTCCTGCAATCCCAGATTTACGAACGCAGAAATGACAATGCGGTTGAGCAAACGAGATATTTCTCCAAAATGAAATTCTTCCTCTTTTGTTTCAAAAAAGAACTGCATAATAACTTCATTGATCGCCCCAACCATAGCCTGGGCAACAATTCTCATTTCTTTTTGGGTAACAGTTGTTGGGAGCTCCGTTTCTACAGTCTGTAAAATGATAGTAGCAAACACTTGGTGTGACCGTTGCCTAACTAATTCCACATTCCGCGATACACCAACGGATTCCACTAGTAAAATTTGAGCAACATTTTTGTTTTCAAAGCAAATTTGGATATAGCGATTAATCCCTGCAAATGCCTTGTATGTCATTCTTTCTTCCTGTAAAATGGCATGCTTTACTTCCTCGGCCATTTCATCGCCCAGTTGTTCAAACAAGGCAACCATAAGATCCTCTTTACTTTTAAAATGCTGATAGAAGGTTGTCTTTGAAACTCTTGCCATTTCCACAATTTCAAGCACAGATGTCTTTTGGTACCCCGCTTCGGTAAACAGCTTTAATCCCGCAAATAACATTTTTTCTCTTGCCTCAATTGGCATTTCTGTCACAAATAACAACATTCATCCATCCATTCTTGTACGTGTACGTATCAGTATTTCATTTTTATTGTATAATTAATAGTAAATAATTTCAAGAAAATTTAAAAATATTCAGTCGACATGCACTTATCGACTGAATATTCTTTAGTTCCCATTTGGCACTTTTGCCGGAAACTCAAATTCTATTTTCTGAGTTTGCTCATTCCATTTCAAATATGCGTCAAAGGTTTTATTGTCCTTTTTAAAGCCTTTTATGAGATTTGTCTTATTCCCTGAAAGAAGCTTTCCGGCATTTGTGTTCGAAATCGTTTTCCCTAAAATCTTCCCTGAAATAGTGAATTGGCATCCATTTGTTTTATAGTTTGCACAGCCATAGAATTTGCCTTTATTAATCACATTACCTCCACATTTCTTACAGGTTCCTACCACTGTACCGATTTCTTTTTTCTTATATTTGCTTTTTGGAGAGCTCACATTTTCCACATTCACATTTGAAAGGTCCCATTCTCCACTTTGTTCCTTCGCATCGTTGATAATCTTTTGAGAAAGCTTTTTTGTCTGAAGCATAAAGGATGCTGGTGAAGCTTGTCCTTGTCCTATTTCATGGAGGCGCTGTTCCCATTTTGCTGTCATTTCAGGAGACGCAAGGATTTTATCACCAATTACATCAATTAAAAGAATACCTTTTTCCATTGCAAATACTTGGTTCTTCTCAACCTTAATGTAATTCCGGTCTTTTAGCATGGTGATAATGCCTGCACGTGTTGCTTCTGTCCCAAGTCCTTCCGTTTTGGCCAAAATCTTCTCCAATTCATCATTCTCAATATGCTTACCAGCCGTTTTCATCAGTGTAATGAGTTGCCCTTCTGTATATCGCTTTGGTGGTTGAGTTTTGCCCTCTTTTGTGTAGCTTTTTTCAACCACACCGGATTCACCTTTTTCAAGTGGCGGCAGGATAACATCCTTGTCCTTTCCATCTTCTTCAAATAGGACTTTTCTCCACCCTTCCTGGATCATCACCTTTCCCTTTGTAATGAATTCAGCACGCTTGTCCACCAACGTTTTAACAGTTGTATAGTTGAAAATGGCCGGCTGATAATGAGCAGCAATTAAACGCTTTACAATGAGGTCATAAATCTTCTTCTCATCACCTGATAGCTTATTAGAATCTGGAACCTGCTCCGTTGGAATAATGGCATAGTGATCTGTTACCTTCTTCTCATTCACATAGCGAAAATTATTATAAATGGATGTGATTGGAGTTGGAAAATAAGCTTGATAATCTTCTAGTTTTTGAAGCTTTGAAAAGATATCAGGAATGGTTTGAGCCTCTCCTTTTGTAATATAGCTCGAATCGGAACGCGGATACGAAATAATTCCTTTCGTATAAAGACTTTGTGCCACATCTAATGTTTTCTTCGGCGAAAATTTAAATGCCTTGTTTGCCGTTGCTTGAAGACTTGACAAATTAAACAATAAAGGTGGTTGATATTCCTTCTTTTCGATTTCCACTTCAGCTATTTCTGCAGGCTTATTTCTACAAAACGCTGCAATTTTCTCTGCCATTTCCTTAGTAGAAACGCGTGGCTCGTTATCCTTCATCCATTTTCCTTCAAATTGTTTGCCAGCGATTTGAAAGTCCGCAAAAACCTCCCAAAAAGCTTGAGACTTAAAGTTTGCAATTTCTTTTTCTCGTTTAACAATTAACGCCAACGTCGGGGTTTGAACTCTTCCAGCGGAAAATACGTCAGAAATTCCTTTTTGTTTTAACAATAAGGTATAAACTCTTGAAGCATTCATGCCGACAATCCAATCAGCGCATGCACGTGCTTTTGCTTCATAGTAGAGATTTCTTGTATCCTGCTCTAACAAGAGATTTTGAAAACCTTCCCTCACTGCCTTTTCCGTTAAGGAAGAAATCCATAAACGCTTCAATGGCTTTGTTACCTTAGCCATCTCGATAATGTTTCGTATAATCAATTCCCCTTCACGACCAGCGTCACCGGCATGAATGATTTCTGTAACTTCTGGTTTTCGAAGAAGATTTTTGATAATCGTAAATTGCTTAGATTTGGATCTCATGACCCGATATAAGAAATGGTCTGGAATGATAGGGAGGGTTTCAATTCGCCAGGTTTTCCACGCAGGATTATATTCTTCTGGGGGTAACAACTCACAAATATGGCCGACTGCCCATGTAAAATAAGCCCCTTTTGGAAATAGGGGATTGGGTGCAACCTCAATAAACCCTTGAGATTTCTTACTCCTAAAAGGAGCAGCAAGCTTCATCGCTTGATCAGGTTTTTCCGCGATTATCACTTTCATAATTATCCTCTTTTCAATCGTACTAATCATTTAATTGTATCAAAATTCAATTGTATAGTGGAATAAAGATTTTGTGGGAGAATATGGAGCTGGATTGAGGAGCTTAACGGGCTAAAAAACCATTCATGATGGTTTTTTAGCTTCTCTTCTCTGAAAATACATTTGTGTTTGTTCGACAAGATGATGGATGGATATGACCGTTAATTCCCCGTGCTGTACAGTTCCTACAGCAAAGCGACCTTCATCATCCTCCACAATAAAAGAGGTTCCATGATCAGCGTCCAAAATTTTATCACAAATGGAAATGATTTTATTATACAAATCATCCTTATTGAGATTCATATTTTTTGTTTGTGAGGTAAACCGGATAATGAGTTCTTTACCATTATAATTGTATCGGAACATTTTAATAACCTCCATCTAATCTGCTAAAACGCGTTCGATTTGAATTGTTTTTTGAACAGATAAATCGATTATCGTATTGGATACCTCAACTAATGGATTTAATAAATCATATGGATTAATATACTTAATTTTTCCTATTTGACCATCTGTTAGCAATACATGATGACCAATTAATGCATTCATAATTTGCTGTAAAAATGGGACTAAAATGGTCGGATCAAGCTTACCGAACATATCGTCATTCATTTGTTTGATGACCTGATAGAATGGTGTTGCATCATGATAGACCCGATTTGATGACATAGCATGAAAGACATCTGCTACTGCTACAATTTTGGATAAATAACTGATTTTGGAACCCTTTAAACCGAAAGGATATCCTTTCCCATCCTCCCTTTCATGATGCTGGAGGGCAACTAGGCTTATTTCATGGCTAATTCCATCCGTGTTTTTTAAAATTTCATAGCCATACATCGTATGTTTTTTTACAATTTCATATTCATCTTTCGTTAATTTGCCAGGTTTATTTAAGATTTCGGTGGGGATTTTTGTTTTACCAATGTCGTGCAAGGTCGCTGCGATGGTGAGTGCTGATAAATCCTCATCGGACAATGAAAGCCATTTTCCTATTAACGTCGCAATGACACCCACTCCGATATTATGTCGGTATGTATAATCATCTGCAGATTGAAGCTGGTAAAACAAATAAAAAAATTGCGGAATTTCGGACGCAGTTTGGATAATTGGGATAACAGTCTGTTTAATCTCAGCAAGCGGTAGCATCGTATGTCTTTTTACAAAATAAAAAATATCTTCTACCTGGTCAATCGCTTCCTCTAGCTTCCCAGTGATGATTGATACGGGTTGTTTAATTGAAAGTTCACCATTGTAGCCGTTATCAAGACCATCGATAATACTATCAAATTCTTCAGGCTGAATAACAGTGATTTTTGTTTGATCGTTCTTCATTTTGTACGACTCCCCAACTAAGCCTTGTTTCTATTATTATATCAAAAACTGGAAATACCACAATAATTATTTGAAAATACAAAAATATTAACCAACCTTTGTAAGCGCATATATATTTAGCAGAAATTTTTTCCAAGAATACGTAAAAACCCCTCTATTCCCTTGACTTAACACGATTTTGGTTGTATATTATAAGCATCATTTAGCTAGAAGTTTAGTATTTTTTTTATAATATTATTATTGTTAAAGATACATAAATGAGTGGCTATCTGATAAAAAATTTTCACGCTGCACGGTTGTGCCGAAGGTTTAGGAGGAAAAGCATAATGCAAAACGGTAAAGTTAAATGGTTTAACAACGAAAAAGGATTTGGCTTCATCGAAGTTGAAGGTGGAGACGATGTATTCGTACACTTCACAGCTATCCAAGGTGAAGGTTACAAATCTCTAGAAGAAGGTCAAGAAGTTTCATTTGATGTAGTAGAAGGAAATCGCGGACCTCAAGCTGCTAACGTTGTAAAGCTATAATTCAATTCTTACATTTTATTTGAAGAATGTGAAACCAAGGCTGATTTTTTATCAGCCTTTTTTGGGGCTCTTTATCTGAAAGAGCCCTTCTTTATTATGATAATTTTTCCCCATACTCCTTCAGCTTTTGACCCACTGTACAATTTTTTATACAGAAATTTTGCGCATACCGTTTACCATATTCCTTCCGAAAATATTCTCTTACGAAACAATCTTGGCAATAAGTGTCAAGCATTTCACCAACTTCCAAAATAAGTTCTTTCCGTTTCATACCATTCAACTCCTATTTTAATCAGGTTCACTTCTCTTCATTTTAACAATCATCAGTATCCATCAGGTTTCACTTATTTTATGAGTATGACAGGTAGGCTTAATTACTTACCCTTTTATTTCAAATTTACTGGAAACGAATGTCCCTTCTAATGCTTGGGTAGCTAGTCGATCTGCTTCTGTATTTTGCTTACGTCCAATTGGATGGTAATTAGCTTCAATCCCTATTCTTTGAATTTTCTCCTCAATTCGATCGAGCCATCTATTCAGGTTTTCTTCAAAGCATGGCCACTCGCCAGAAAGTTGATTTAACACAACTTGGGAATCCCCTTTAAACGTCACTGTAGTGTGGTGTACGCCTAATTCCTCCAAAGTATTAAGCATCAACCAAAATGCAGCATACTCTGCTTCATTATTTGATTCCATCTCTTCAAACAATTCATTAACTCTGACACGATATGTTTTTTTATTTTGCGTATAATAAATGGCAGCGCCTAAACCGGCCTTACCTGATTGTATATCATATCCCCCATCAAAATAAGCCACAATATCTTGAGGTTCAGTTTCAATTTCTTTGATCAGCTTGATTAGTTCTTTTTTTGTCCACTTTGTATGTCGCTCATCATAAAAGACAAGATCCTTCGTACGTCCTGTTCGCTCAAAGTCTTCCGCTATTCGTAATGCATCTTCAGCAGTAACCTCATCAGACATCAAGGTGATGACTTGATTCTTTGGCGTTTTATATGTCCATTCCAACTTAAGTTTCATCACGCTCATCCTCTCTTATGGAACGTATCTTCATTTTTCCTAATTTTTTACTCATTATACACTTTTTCCATTTGCTAAGGTACTTCCACTTTCATTCACATCGTACTATAATAAACCTTTGACAATTTAATGCGCCCTTTCGCGGTTCGTGAACTCCCGCGTTATCAAAACTATAGGAGGAATACTATGTATAATGAAGTACTTTGGTTTATTTTTGCGATTGTCAATTTTATTTTAGTCCTGGCGATTTACCGACTTTTTGGCAAACCCGGATTATTTGTCTGGATTGGTTTTTCAACGGTCGCAGCCAATCTACAGGTTGTTAAAACGGTTGAATTATTTGGACTAACAGCTACTCTCGGTAATATTATGTATGGAACAAGCTTCTTGATTACCGATATTTTAAATGAAAAATACGGTAAAGAAGAAGCGAAAAAAGGTGTGTGGCTTGGCTTTTTCACACTGATTGCAATGACAATCATCATGCAATTTGTACTTGCTTTTAATCCGCACGAAGTGGATTTTGCACAAGGCTCTTTGGAAACCATTTTTGGACTGCTTCCACGGATTGCATTGGGAAGTCTGCTTGCATTTCTAATTAGTCAATATTCCGATGTTATTATTTACTCAAAAATTAAAGCACGATTTCCAAAGGATAACCAACTTTGGATTCGAAATAACGGGAGTACAATGATTAGTCAGCTACTAGATACATTAATCTTCACAAGTATTGCGTTTATTGGAGTGTATCCATTTGACGTTTGGATCCAAATTTTCGTAACGACTTATTTTATTAAGTGGTTAGTGGCCTTAATAGATACACCTTTTATCTATATCGCTCGTACATTTCATAAAAATAAAGAAGCATAATTTAAATAACAAGGATGTCTTGAGAGGCATTCTTTTTTCACGTCTTCACAGTAATGCCTTTTTAGTGATACTATTTACTTATTCATTTATTTGGAGGCATCTTATGATTGAAGTGTATATCGATGGTGCAAGTGCTGGGGACCCCGGTCCATCTGGTGCCGGCATTTTTATTAAAGGAAATGGTGTTGTCGAAAAACATTCGATTCCACTTGGTATCATGACTAACCACGAAGCTGAGTATTACGCCTTACTTAAGGGGCTAGAAATTTGTATCCAAAATGACTACAAAGTCGTTTCCTTTCGAACGGATTCCCAGCTCGTTGACCGAGCGGTTGAAAAGGAATATGTGAAAAATAAAAAATTTGTACCCTTGCTCGAAAAGGCATTACAATTATCAAAAGAATTAGATCTCTTTTTTCTAAAATGGATTCCAAGTGCACAAAATAAGGTTGCTGATGAGTTAGCAAGACAGGCTATCAGGAAAAACGAAGCGTGAAGGAAACCCTTGGACTACATAGCTCCAAGGGTTTTATGACATAATATTTCGTTCTTCCACAAATTGATAGGCTTGTTTGCGATTTTGAATTTGATTTTCTTTCAACATCTCTAATAAAGAGATGAAAAAGCTACCGTCAAATTCCTTCTGTGCTTTTAAGGTTATTTCGATTGCAACATTTACAATTTCATCCGTTGCTCCCGTATAATGCTGCCCAAATGAAATAAACCCCACTGCGTCTTCTCCTAGATTAAAGCCTTTTTGAGCTAAAAACTGCAAATATTCTTTCACACGATTTTCTAATTTAAACAATATTCTCCATCCCCAACAAAAAATACAGAATCTAATCTAATAGTACCGCATTTTTTGTCGAAATTCTATGACTTTTTTGTTAAAAAATGGGCTATTGTTCCTGTAATCATTCCAAATAAGGCACCACCAATTACTTCTTCTGGCTGATGACCAAGTCTTTCCTTCAACTTTTTTTCCTTTTGATCGTGGTAATGATGGTCCTTTTGACCTGCTAATCGTTCCAGTTCTTCGTCTAGTTCGTTCACTTTTATTGTTAGTTCACCAGATTGCCGGCGAATTCCTTGTGCATCATACATCACGATTAAACCAAATACCGTGGATAACGCAAAATCAATGGTGGGAATCCCTCTTTTTAATGCAATAAAGGTAGCTAATGACGAAACACCCGCTGAGTGTGAACTTGGCATTCCACCCGTTTCAAAAAAAGTGCCCCAATCCCATTTATTCGTTTTCACTTTCTTAATTGGGATTTTTAAAAACTGAGCAAGTCCAATTGTAAGTAATGCGGTCAAGATTCCTTTGTTCACGCTTCTCACCTCATGGTTAGTTTCTTAGTTCTCTCCCTTTTCTATACAAAGACATAATCCAAAATAGGATGGAAATAATACGAAATGGAGGTGACATGTCATGGCGAAAAAAGCAAACAACCGCGGAAAAGCTCCAAAAGGCGTGAATCCACAAGGTTATAATGAAGATACAGAATTCTCTATGGAACCAAAAAGCGAGCTAGAAAACAGAGCAAAGAAAAAGAATACAAAGATATAATGGTTGTCTGGGATGTCCTGTGCCGGTGTCATTGCGGGGCATCCTTGTTTTTACTTAAAGTTTACATAACATCCCTTACGCCCCATAATAGTACTGATAACGACCATAGAAATAAAATAACAGCCATAGGATCATATTTATCGCTCATAGAATGAGAATAACGACCATAGACCAAGTTGAATTTTACAAACCAAACATTACTTTAATAAAAAAAGAGCACTCACACGAGTACCCTTAGCTTATAAATTGATCCAAGCCCTTAAATTCAAGCTCGGTAAACTTTTCATATACTTTTTCACGATCAATTTGGATTAGCGCATCCTCAAGTGAGCAATTAATCGGAACTTCACAATGGATTCTCGCTAATTTTCGAGATAAATGAAGCATGTCCAAATCTTCTTTAATCTTGGTCTTTTGACCTTTTGTTAAAGTCTCAAGATTTTCCAGTATACCTTCAATGGTTTCAAATTGCTGAAGAAGTTTTAGTGCCGTTTTCTCACCGATTCCTCGAACACCAGGATAATTATCGCTTGAATCACCCATTAAAGCTTTAAGATCTACCATTTGATGCGGGCGGATACCTTTTTCCTCTAAAAAGTTTTCACTAGTGTACTCCGCGTAATTTCCGATTCCTTTTTTCATAATTAGAACTGTAATATTCTCATCAAGTAGCTGCAGAATGTCTTGGTCACCAGTCAGAATAATTACATCAGAGTCCTGGCTATATTGTTGAGCAAGCGTACCGATACAATCGTCGGCCTCATAACCAGTGAGCCCCACATTCGGAATGTCAAATGATTCAACTACATCTTTTACAAGATCAAATTGGGGAATCAACTCTTCTGGTGGTGCACCGCGATTTCCTTTATATTCACTGTACATTTCAGTCCGAAATGTGGAGCTTCCCATATCCCAGCAGCAAATGACATGCGAAGGCTTGTACGTATTGACTGCTGTCATCATATGTTTTACGAAACCATGAATACCATTAGTCGGAATTCCTTTACTATTTACCATAAAATAACCACTCATTGCAGTAGCGTAAAAAGATCGAAACAATAATGCCATTCCATCTATTAACATAATCTGATTTTTCATCAGCATATCCTCCCTGTTAAAAATCCTCATAAATGTAATTATACCATATATTCACCATGGATTTGTTTGTATCTTCCTTCCAAGCAAAGAAAAAGCCCTCCATGAATAGAGGACTTATTTTTCTTAATTACTCTTCATTTTTTCAGCTTCTATCTCAGCATAGGAAGGAAATTTACGCGGTGACGTTTCATTTTTTTCCGACCATTTTTTTTCATAGATCGCGATCTTTCCTTTTTCAACATGCATATCTCCTTTATAAGAGCATTGTGGTTAGTATTAACCTAGAATGCATGTATTATTTTCGGAACGCATATTCCTTCACCATATCAACTGTTACTAGCTTACGTAGTGGAACGATTCCTTTTTGAGCAAGTTTATTCATTTCGAGTGTCACTTGATTAATCTTATCTACAGTGAACTCTTTGTTTTGCTTCGCTAAAGCAACTGCCTCGTCAATGAACAGTTCTCTTCTTTGCTCAAGGCCGACAAAGGTTTTCACGATTTCGTGCTGTGCATTTGAATGTTTAGTGATTGCTTCATGGACGTTTGACATTATTTCTCCTCCGATGTTCTCTCTTCATTAGTTTTACAATATGGGGTTTAGGTTCCCAGCAATTAAATTGATATTCTGGTTTTGTATCATAGCCTAAGCGTACACATCTGTATGTCATTATACCATCTTTTCGTTCAGCAACGAAATTCATACAGGTTGCACATGCATGATACTTTGATTTTGATTCAGTCAAAATCGATCACCCCATATGTTCTGTATAATAGCCTTTTAACGTTTTATGGACTTGTTCTAAACTTTCGATATCAATATCTTCAGATAAGATCTTTGTGACCCCATCAAAATATTCGTGAATTTCCATTAGAGCATTTTTTTGAAGTACTTGTAGCCCATTATTAAATTGTTGCTTGTAAAAGGCAACAAGATTTGCCTGATTTTCTTCAAGATAAGAACTTATAGGCGCATCCAACAATACTTCAAGTTCATCTTGCATTTGCTTTTTCTCATTTTTCTCGAAAAATGATTTTGGATTTTTAAACAGTCCAAGTGCCCTTTTATAACGAGAGAGTTCTTCATTCGCAAGACCATTTTTAAATTCAATCGATTCAAAATCGAGTTTAACGGACTCTGAGATACTCATATTTGAATTTATTGATTTTATTTGCTCATTAAAACTACCAAGCTGCCCATGAAGTCGCTTTGAAATAAAGGATTCAATTCTTAATGAAGTGGCACGCATTTCTTGGGCCAAATCAAAACCGACTGATTCCAAAAATTCCACTAAACAAGATTGTAGGGCATTTTTTAAATCACGTCCATCCTCTCTAAGTGATGACGGATTAAACGCTTCCTTGAACATATCCGAAATACGAAGAAAGACTCTTTGCTTTATATAAAAGGTCAGTTCTTTTACCTCCTGCTCAACAACTCCAAATGCATCGTTGTAATCAACACTCGTAACAATAGTCTTCATTTTGGCATGCTGATCTTTCGCTTTCTCTAGCTTAGAACGCTTAATATCCTTGTCTTCCTTCGCGGACTGAATATACGAATTAATAATAGCTGTTGCACGCTGGATATCTACATATCCTTCATTCACAGCAACCTCTGTTAGTTCATCAATGACAAATGAATGAAAATCCGTTTCAAATCGTTGAATACCAGATGATTGAAGGATACCCAGATCCTTATCACTAACTACATTAAGCTTCTCAAGTAAAGCAGCTCGGCTTGACACCGTATAAAGTCGCGGAAAACGAATGCCGTAACTCATAAGCTGTGACCCTACATACTCTTTTACATCTTCTAACTCATCAATCGTATTCGCCAAATCGGCTGCATTGATAACGAAGAACATTTTATCCATACTGAAGGTGTCCTTGACACGCCCAAGCTGAATTAAAAACTCACGGTCTGCTTTTGAAAAGGCATGGTTATAATATGTCACAAATAGAATTGCATCCGCATTTTTGATATATTCAAAAGCAACCCCAGTGTGGCGTGCGTTAATTGAATCAGCCCCTGGTGTATCTACCAATGTAATACCTTGCTGTGTTAATGGACAATCATAGTAGAGCTCAATCCATTCCACAAAACATGCCTTTTCTTCCTTTGCAACATATTCATTAAAGCCATCCATGTCTGTTGTTAATATTTGATCTAAATGAACAGATATATTTTCAAAACCAGCAACTACCGCTTTTAAGAATGAAAAATGTGGTTTTTCTTTCGCATCAATTTTTTCGATATTACTTATTGATGAGTTGATCTTCTCTAAACTTTCATCTAGGTTTTCAGCTTGTTCACCAAAAATGTGTAAGGAATGGTTGATATCGTCTAATAATTGTTTTGTTGATTTAATTTTAACTAGTACAGTCCCATGCTTGTGCTCTTCGGTTGGGAACGTAATTTTATTAATGGTTGCTGTCGTTGGATTTGGTGAAACGGGAAGCGCGTGTTTCCCCATTAATGCATTTGCAAATGACGACTTCCCAGCACTAAACGCACCAAATAATGCAACGGTAAAATGTTTATGCTTTAAACGATGTGCCTTATCCTGAATGTCCTTCGCAAGAACCGAAAGACCGGTGATTGGCTTGATTAGTTCATGTGCATTTTCTAAATGATGAATCGCCTGGTCAGACGAACCTTTCTTTTCTTTTTGCTCTTGGTCCGGTTTTTTTTCAACCTGGGACACTTCTTCCTTTCGATTCTTTAGCTCATGAAGGATTTCTTCCGTGGAGGAAACCTCTACACGTTCGGTAAATCGTGAAAGTAAGTTTTCAACGGATTCAGAACTATTGACTGTAACTTTACCGTCTATGATGTTTTCAAGTAACGTTTGGGCCTCTACACGTTTCACCTCAAATTTCTTTAATGTTGCAAATGCCTCCGAATAAACCTCATATTGTTTTAATTCGTTTTTTAAATGCGTTTCATCTTTGGCAGTACCAGCCTTCAATTGTTCGAAAATATCGTGTAATAGTGTAACCGCTTTTTGTTTATATTTTCTTTTAATATAATTTCCAACATCATCTGTATAGGTTAATATATATTCTCCTGTTACACGTGCACCTGGTTTGACCAAATTTTTTAGCTCGTCGGGAGTCAACTCAGTTGCTAGCTCGTTGCCAGTTGGTTGTTTCGTAAGTCGTAAACTTTCAACATATCTCCCAACAAAGTCCTTCAAATGCCATTCTAATTGAGTGGACATTTTCTCTTTAACATCATGAAAGAAAGCTTGTAATCGCTCCTCACGTTCTTTTTCCGTTTTATTTTTGGAAAATAATAACCCCACTTTAAAATCCGCTTGAACAGATTCAACAAAGCGTTTGGCAAGATCACGCGTTTGGAACGGCATAAGAATAGCATTTGATAAAATCGTTTCAATTTCTTCTATAAACTCAGTTTCAATTTTTTCGCGTTCCTTAGCAAAACTGGTTAATCGATGGTTCAATTCTTCAATTCGATCAGGAATCATATCCCGCTCAGCCGCTGATAATGAACGAAGCTTTTCTTTTGTATCTTCAAGTTCCACGGCATTTTGATCATCTAAAAATGCAATATGCTCAAGAATAATCTGTCTTGCTGAATGGAAAACACCTTCTAATAAAAGCTGATCTTTATTAGCCATTTTTTCATGAAGAAGCTGCTGAACTTGTTCGAACTGATTATGCTCGTGATCTGGCTCCTTCAATGTCGTGTAAAAAATGTCTGAGTATGCCACATTCCAGTTTTGGAATGCCTCTTCCACCCCTTGTTTAAAGGAAGCAAAAGGTAATTCAGTTTCTTTATGTTTATCGACTTGGTTTACAAATAAGTAAACTGTCTTATTTCGATCCGTCAATTCCTTTGTAAATTGAAAATTTAACTCGGAAAGAACATGATTATAGTCCATCACGTAAAAGAGTATATCTGCTAAATGTAATGCTGATTCTGTTGATACACGATGGGCATCATCGGTTGAGTCAATCCCTGGCGTATCCATGATGATGACTTGCTCTGGTAGTTTCTTAATGTCATGACTGATTTCAATCGATTCGATTGCTTCCCCGTCTTTCGCGTACGACTTGATTACGTCATAGTCATAGGGATGCGGGTATTCGATGATTTTTCCGTCACGATAATAGACGCGTGCATATTCACGCCCCTGCTTTACTTTTACAAGGTTTGCACTAGTCGGGATTGGGCTTGATGGTAGTAAACTCTCCCCAATGAGTTCGTTAATCATGCTCGATTTCCCGGCTGAGAAATGACCAGAAAAACCAATCATATATTCACTGTTATTGAGTTTTTTTAGCAGGTGAATGATTTTTGAACGACTTTCTTGGTCATTGTTTTTTTCAAAAATATCATATAAGGAAGATAGTCGTTTTTCTAGGTCTTCCTTTGTAATCTGATTAGTTTGTTGTGTTTGAATCATTTTTAATCCCCTTATTGAGCGATGCATAATAGTGTATATATATGTATTTTACTCTACACCCTGGCTTTTGACAAAGCAGAATATTAAGAAACCATTTTTCGGCATAAAAAGAACCAGGTATTCACCTGGTCGCATGAATGGAATGATGATGTTTTTGTTGGCTTTGCTTTGGGTTTGCAACATGATGTAAGACGTGATACATGATAAACCCATATATTCCAATTGTTAGAGATACAAATAATGTAAGCATCTTTTCACCAGCTTTCAACTGAAAGTGATAATTATTTTCATCTACAATTTAGTGTATCAACAGTTTTCTTTCTTTTCAATCTTTTTTTATTGGTTTCAGGACATTTGGAATAATTCTGCTTCGGGTTATTCCTATCTGTTGATATTCCTCATGGACACTTAATGCTCGTTCTTCAACTGGAATGCGAATAGACATCATCACAAAGTTAAGTATCGAAAAGAGCATACCGGTAAAATATGCCTGAAATAACATCGGTATTAAAATAAACTCAAGGGCGACAATGATATAATTCGGGTGCTTGACATATTTATACGGACCCTTAGACTGGACCTGGCTTCCCTGCAAAATCATAATTTTCGTATTCCAATACATTCCAAGAGAATGAAGCGCCCATACTCTTCCAAGCTGAGTTAATGCAAATAAGAAAAATAAAATCGGATACAACACCGATAATTCTTTTTCTCCATATACAACTTCAGCGATCAAAGACCCAAAAAATAAAACATGCATGAGGACAATGTATTTATAATGACCGTGACCAACCTCATACCCTCCCTGTGATAATATCCATTTTTCATTACGTTTCGCAATCCGCATTTCAATCAGTCTCTGAGCAATTACTAGTCCAATAAAAATCCAAAATACCATTCTATTTCCTCCATTGTAACAGGACTAATTCAGAGCTAAACCCAGGTCCTAACGCAGTAACTAGCCCATAATCTCCTTCTTTTCCCAGCTGTTTCTCCATAAACTCCTTTAAGACATAAAGCACTGTAACAGAAGACATATTCCCTTGCCTGCGCAACACTTCTCTTGCAATGACTGTCATTGAACTCGGGATATCAAGGGATGCCTCATATGCATCCAAGACCTTCTTCCCACCTGGATGGGCAATAAAATGCTTTATTTCAGTTATGTTAAGCAGATTACCATGTAAAAATTCGTCTACGTTTCCCTTCAACCATGACTTCACAATGCTCGGAATATCTTTTGAAAAAATGACGTGAAGTCCTGAATTTTTAATATCCCAGCCCATTACATCCTCTGAATTTGCCATTAAGGTCGATCGGGAGGAAACAAAGGACGGAAAAACAGCAGTTGCCCCATGATATTCCACCTCATCGCCGCCAATACAAACACATGCCGTACCATCCGCAAATAATGAGGTCCCGATTAAATTGCTCTTTGAAAAATCATTTTTTTGAAAGGTTAAGCTGCAAAGCTCTACAGCAAGTACAAGTACTTTTGCTTTCGGATATGCTTTACAATAATCAAACGCCCTCGCTAAGCCAGATGCTCCTCCAGCACACCCTAGCCCCCAAATTGGAATTCGCTTCGTATGTGGCAGGAATTCCATCTTATTCATGATTCTCGCTTCAATACTTGGGGTTGAAATGCCTGAGCTTGAAATAAAGAAAATGGCTTCAATTTCTTCAGGGTTTATCTTTTTCGCAAGCAACTGTTGATTTGATAAACAGTTGTGAATTGCTTCTGTACCATATGTAATAGCCTTTTCAATATATATATCATTTTTTTCCTCAAAGCTATGCTCTTTCCCATACCATTCCAATGATTCACTGAAATATCTCTCCTCAATTTCACTATTAGCAAATACCTTAATGAGCCGATCAATATCTGGAAAATGCTCATAAAAGAGGTCTCTAATAAATTCAGTTGTCTTCATTTGATCGATTTTATTTGGTGGATTGCATATACCTATCGAAATCACTTTAGGCATGGAGCACACCCTTTCTCTATAGGTCATCTCTAGGTTACTTTTTCCAGTTTTAGAATAAGTATGCAATAACAAAAATAGGCGTAAAAAAAGCCTTCCCAGTTTACGGGAAAGCTCACGTTTCAAAGGAGTTGTTTTGTTGTTGTGCCTTAATAGTATAACTCAAATTTTTCAAACATTCACTAGTAAAATTTTGGTTTACAATAGTCTTCAATCTAGGCTGTTTCGCAAACTTTGTTGTTTTTGGACACAAATGATTTCCGCTTCATTTTGAAAATTCTCCCTTGAATTTGCACCGCACGAAGGAAATGAGAATGCATTTTCGAGGAGTCGCCACCTTCCGCTTCAATCTAAAGTATTGTTTTATCCTATAGCAACAATCTTTTAAAAAGAGAACCTTAAACTATAATAATGTCTTGACGAGTTCCTCTCGTTTGTTGTCGATTGCTTCGAAATCCATTGCCGCTTTGTAGTATTCCTCAAGCCTGTCGTGAAGTCGTTTCGCTTCACTTAAAAAATTTGTACCAATTGTCATCTTATTTTTATATTCGAGGTTTAACTCTTCAATTTCCTGTTTGAACGTGTTCTCGATTTTTGGATCCATGCATAATGCAAACATATCGACCACTTCATCATGTTCGCGGAATGGGTCGACAACATGCGGAGCAGTCCCATCTACAATTGACACGCTTAGTTGTGGAATAATAATCATGTCAATGCTTTTCGGATCGAATGCACAATGGAAATACTCCACCGATAAACCATGTTGTTCGGCATGCTTTCCTACCTTTTTCATCAATGTTGACTTCCCGCTTCCTGGTCTTCCTTTGATGATATAACGTTTTTCATATTCTTCTGTAATATTATCGATAAAATTCACTGCACCCTTTGGTGTTGCTGCTCCAAAAAATCGCTTCCGAATAGTCGGGTTTTCCTCCGCCTCAAAAGGCTTGCTAAAAATTGTATCAATTAAATTTTGAAGAACTGCATCCGCCTTTTTAAAACTCATGGAAGAGACATAAATATCCTCACGCTTTAAATGAACTTTCTTTGCTTCTGCAAACGTCTTATAAGCATTTTCAAAGTTCTGCGAGATATCATCCGTTAATTCGATGATTTCATTCTTATATTGCATTAAGTATTCATCATTACGGTATTGACCAAGGTCTATTACCTTTTCGACAACTCCGGGGTATCTAGGCTCAATAACATGTGGTGCCGTTCCGTCTACAAATCCTAATTTACGTTCTGGAATCACAATTCCATCTATAGAGTGATTATCTGAAGAACAATGTAAGTATTCAAGGTCATAGCCTTTATCCATGAATATAAGACCGATTTTTCTCATGAAGGTAGATTTACCTGTACCTGGTCCCCCTTTTAAAATATAAAGAGTTTCCAAGCCTTTCAATGCTTCATCATACAACGAGAAAAAACCTACACTTGAATTAGTACCTGCATAATAATTTTTTATTTTTGCCATATAAACTGCTTACCTCCTTGTAGACATTCGCCTATCTTTAGACTATGGCGAAGGAGCAATCTATGTGATTACAAATCTAAATTTTTTTCACTTTGTCACCAAGAAAGTTAGTTTAGCAATATAATGACTGTTTGATTACCAAGAAAAATATCACTATTCAAAAATAATGATTATGTGGACTTCTGATCGTTCTTCTGTACATTTATATTGATCTGAGTGATTACTGCATTCCCGCATTTGAAACATCTTTCTTTGTTATTTAGTAAGAGGGAATGACATCTTGAACAATAGTATCTAATCATTTGTACACATCCTTTTTCCTATAGAATATGTTTGCGTTTCCAAGACTGTTATTGCGTTTGTCACAAATTATTCAAATATTTTCCTACCCGAATGTGATAAAAATCACTGTTTTACTAAGTTTTCACTATTAATATAGTGATTAGATTAGGAATGAACAATTTGTGAAATGCTCAAAATCGTCTAGATTTTAACAAATTGTTTTGTATGATGAAAATGTAAAACGTTGCATAAGGGGGTCGTGATGAATGGCTAAGACAGAGCTTACGAAGACAAACCAAAAAACTAAAATTGAAGATGAAAAAACTTCTTTAAAAGGGACATTGGCATCTGTATTATTACTTGGACTTTTCTTAATTTTATCTTGGCTAGCTGTCTTTTTCTTGTTCTTAGATCGGGTGTAATAACACTTTCTACTAAGAAAGCGAGGCAAGTCTTTCATTTGAGTGACTTGTACTATTATATGAAAAAAATATAGAAAAAGAATGTGAAATTTGAAAGGGGAAGAAGCCATGCATTTGCATAAATATGAAAAAATATGGCTCATTTTTGGTATTGGAATCCTATTTGTATTTCTAGGAGTTGTTGGTGTTGGTGCGTTCGCAATGGGCCATCAACCAGCAAGTAGCATTAAAACAATTGATCCAGAAAAGGTTTCTGAAACAGCACCATTTGACAATCCTGGACTCGTTCATATTGAAGGAAACAAATATGAATTAAACCTTGTTGCTGAAGCATTTGCTTACACACCTAACACCATCCAAATTCCAAAAGATGCAGAGGTAACAATTAATGTAGCAACAAAAGATGTTGTTCACGGATTTGCAATTGCCGGTACAAACGTCAACATGATGGTTGAACCTGGATATGTGAGCAGCTATACACAAACATTTTCTAAAACAGGCGAATTTTTAGTGTTATGTAATGAATATTGTGGAGCTGGGCACCACTTAATGATGGCAAAAGTTGAGGTGACCGAATAATGGTAAATTCAAATGTCAAGGTAGACAAAAAAGATGCAAAACTAGCAATGGCACACTTTTATGTAGCCTTTATCGCTTTATTTTTAGGTGGAACGGCTGGATTACTTCAGACACTTGTACGTTCAGGTAAATTTACATTACCTGCAGGAATTGGCTATTATCAATTATTAACTGTTCACGGAGTATTATTAGGACTTGTTCTTACTACATTTTTTATAATTGGATTCTTATTTGCGAGCATTAGTAAAACAGCAGGCACCCTTTCAGCAAAGGGCCGTTTAGCAGGATGGATTGGTTTTTGGACAATGACTATCGGTACTGCTTCCACAGCAACTACCATTCTTTTAGGTGAAGCATCTGTTCTTTATACATTTTATGCTCCCCTACAAGCACACCCATTCTTTTATATTGGACTTGCGCTTGTAGTAGTAGGTAGTTGGATTGGTGGATTTGCAATGTTCTCCCATTTTGGTAAATGGAAAAAAGCAAATCCAGGTAAAGTTACACCTTTATTAAGTTTCATGGCTATCATGACAATGATTTTATGGTTGGTTGCAACACTTGGTGTTGCTGCATCCGTGCTTATTCAATTTATTCCATGGTCATTTGGTTGGGTTGAAACAATCGACGTCCTTATCAGTAGAACATTATTCTGGTATTTCGGCCACCCGCTTGTATACTTCTGGTTATTACCAGCATACATGGCATGGTACGTTGTTATTCCAAAGGTTATCGGAGGTAAAATCTTTTCTGATGCACTTGCAAGATTATCTTTTATTTTGTTCTTACTTTTCTCAATACCGGTTGGATTCCACCATCAGTTGACAGAACCTGGTATTGATCCAAACTGGAAATACTTACAAGTTGTTTTAACTTTCATGGTTGTTATTCCGTCATTAATGACTGCATTCTCATTGTTTGCATCGTTCGAACTATACGGAAGATCAAAAGGAGCAACAGGATTATTTGGTTGGTTTAGAAAGCTTCCTTGGGGAGACGCTCGTTTCCTAGCACCATTCGTTGGTATGTTATTCTTTATCCCTGCTGGTGCAGGAGGTATTATCAACGCAAGTCACCAGATGAACCAAGTGATTCATAATACAATATGGGTAACAGGACACTTCCACTTAACCGTTGCAACAACCGTTCTGTTAACATTCTTTGGAATTGCCTACTGGTTAATTCCACATCTAACTGGACGTGTATTGACAAAAGCGATGAACAAGCTGGCAGTTGTTCAAACAATCGTATGGACAATTGGTATGACATTCATGTCAACAGCTATGCACTTTGCTGGATTACTTGGTGCACCTAGACGTTCTGCATTCTCCACTTATGGAGATTCCGCACAAGCAGCAGATTGGGTACCATATCAAATTGCACAAGCAATTGGTGGTTCTATTCTCTTTATAGGTATCATCCTAGTCCTTGTTATTTTTGTTAATTTAGCTTTCTTTGCACCAAAAGGGGAAACAGAGTTCCCTGTAGGTGAAGTGGCAGAAGAGGCAGAAAAAACACCTATGATTCTAGAAAACTGGAAGCTTTGGGTTGGTGTCCTAGCAGTATTAATCTTAATCGCATATACCATTCCATTTGTTGATATGATTCAAAATGCACCTCCTGGAGCTAAACCATTTAAACATTTACTATAAGTAAAAAAGCTACGCAACTTATGTTGCGTAGCTTTTTTATTCTACAATTTGTAAATCGCACGATATTTTTCTTCTAAGTACTGGATTAAATAGTTTGCGTTTAATCCCTCACCTGTTACGTCTTGGATGATTTCCAATGGCTTCTTAAGCTTTCCATATTGATGAATATGTTTTGTTAACCATTCTTTAATTGGAGTTAGGTTCCCCTCTTCTACCAGTTCATCAAAATTTGGAATATCCTTTAACATGGCAATCTTAAATTGAGCGGCATACATGTATCCAAGTGCATAAGACGGGAAATAGCCAAAGCTCCCACCTGCCCAGTGGACATCTTGTAAGACACCTTTTGCATCATTATCAGGACGAATACCCAAATACTCTTCATATTTTGCATTCCAAATTTCTGGCAGGTCCTTTACTTCAATCTCATCATTAAAAAGGCTTTTTTCAATTTCATAACGGACCATGATATGCAATGGATAGGTTAATTCATCCGCCTCGATTCGAATAAATGATGGCTTCGATTCATTGATTGCACGGTAAAAGTCTTCAACTGAAACTTGATCAAACTGACCGCTTGCATATTCTTTCAATAACTCAAAGTTATTTTTCCAAAGAGGTAGACTGCGACCGACAATGTTTTCATAGAATAAGGACTGAGATTCATGGATTCCCATTGAAGTTCCTTCTGCAAGGTTTGTCCCAACCAAATCCGGAGAAATGTTTTGCTCATAAAGGGCATGCCCACCTTCATGAATGGTACCAAAAACAGCTGTTCTGAAGTCATTTTCCACATAATTTGTCGTTACACGTACATCCCCTGGATTTAATCCGGTTGCGAATGGGTGAACTGTTTCATCTAGGCGACCAGCCTCAAAGTCATAACCCATTTTCTTAAGAATCTGAAGGCTAAAGTCACGTTGCTTTTCCTTTGGAAATTCCTTAAATAAAAATGACGTTTCCGGCTTATTTTGTGACTCAGTGACGGCTTTAACAAGTGGAACGATTTTTTCTCGTAATTGAGCAAATACTTGGTCCACTACCTCCACTGTTACGCCTGGTTCGTACATATCAAGCAATGTATTGTACTTGTTGCCCTCGTATCCCCAGTAGCCAATAAATTTTTTCGTAAAGTTGACAAGTTTTTCTAAATACGGACGGAACATTTCAAAATCAGATTTTTCTTTCGCATCTTCCCAAACGGATTCTGCTTTTGATTGCAAGATGACATATTCACGGAATTCATCTGCTGGAATTTTTTTGTTTCGTTCAAAATCTTTTTTACATTCTTCCACGACTTTTTTCGTAATGTCACCAAGCTGTTTTTGTGCTTCTGGAGTCGTTAATTCTTTTAAATAGGCCTCCATTTCGGCAGAAGTTGACATAGCAAAAACCTCTGATGAAAGCATACCGATTACTTCCGATCGCTGCTCCACTCCCTTTTTCGGAGCACCTGTACGCAAATCCCAATACATAACCCCAATTGCCTCACTATAGCTTGTCATCTTCTTAACTAAATCAAGAAACGCTTGTTCAGTTTGTTGTAGTTGTTCTGACACTTTTCGTTCTCCCCCTCTATTTTGTATCAACCTTTGTCGGTAGAACATTTTTTATGTTGTCAATGACTAGGTTACTTGTATTATCTTCTACAAAAATAATGACAGTTCCTGCATCTTCACTTGAACGAATCAAACGACCAATGCCTTGCCTTAGTCTTAATAACATATATGGAAGGTCGATCTTCTCAAATGGTGATTCGGCTCTTTTTCTTTTTGATTGAAAAACAGGATCATTTGGTGGGAATGGCAATGACCAAATGATGACATTCGATAAGGAAGGTCCAGGAATATCAAGCCCTTCCCATAAAGAAGTGGAACAAAGGATGCTATGTTCATCATTTTGGAACGTGGACACAAGTCCACTGATTTCTTGATCCCCTTCAAACAGAATTAGATATTTTCCCGAGTTGCAGTTCTCTTTAAACATTTGTAGCTCTTCCGTCGATTTAAATAACAGAAGTGTCCGACCCTCTGACTTTTCAATTTCATCCCATGCAAAATCAAATTTTGAACGAAACAGATTCTCTCGAGTGTGAAACACAGGCATCTGAATCTTCATTTGATTTTCATAATCAAATGGTGATTCAACCGAAAACGATTGATAGTTCCTGATTCCTAAACTCTTGGCAATATAATCAAAGGATTTATTTTCAGATAAAGTAGCCGAAGAAAATACAAACGGGATGCTTTTCGAAAACACTTTTTCAGCTAAAATAGTTTCCACTGCTTGTGGCATAATGACTAATGTGTAGCTTTCACCATCTGCCTCTCCCCAACAAACAGCATTATTTTCTTCACCGAAAAGTTTTAATGAAAATTCCATTTGATCTAAATATTCATCGACTATATGTAATTCGTATTGATCAATCGTGTACGTCTCTGCTTCAAACACAAGATTATTGCCAATCTCAACAATCATCTGAAGTAGTTTATTTGAAATAGCCAGTAAATCCACATCTGGCACAATATCCATACGTGTAGACCCTTCAACTTCATGACTATTCATTCGAAGAAGTCGATAAAACTGATCATTTTGTTCAATTGCATCTTCAATTAATTGAGCAAATTCTTCACGGACATCATTTTCTAATAACCTTGTTAACAGACCTTCTAAAGTCGTTTCCTGAACACGATAGGTTAATGCTTTTTGCGCAGAGAATTCTAGCAAATGACCTTCATCAAAGACAACACAGCTACTTTCTGGTAAAAAGGGAAGCTGCCCTTCTCTTTTTCTGGCTTCCATTGTCCACACATGCTCCATATAAAAATCATGAGAGCAGATAATTAAATCAACAGCCTTACGATAATGCTCTCTAGATAACGTGAGACCACAACGATGGCGCAAATCACATGAAAAACAATCCTGAAAGTTATCCCATGCGACACTTTTCCATTCCTCATCCGTAAGCTCAGAATATGTTTTTCGATCCCCGTAATGATGGAATGTTTGCATAGTCGAATGACTATGAACAAAATCTGGTAACTCATTATAAATTTGTGAAATTTTCTCATTTGTTGTTCGACGTGTAGCACGATCTAACTTTTGCAGACAAAGATATTGATCCTGTGCCTTTGCAAGACGAACATCAATATTCAAGTTTAATGCGTCAGCGATTTTTGCAATGTCTCCTTCAGGCTTCACAAGTTGTTCAATTAACGACTCATCTGCACATGAGATAATCGCTGGCTTTCTCATATATCTCGCATAACAAATGGCATACAACAGATAAACAATTGTTTTACCAGTACCTACACCGGCTTCTGCGAATACAATTGATTTTTCCTTAAATGCTTTTTCAAGCTGAAATGCCATATATATTTGCTCATCACGAAGATCAAAGCCTTTTTCCGGAAGGATGTCGTAAAACACATCGCCAATCCATTCATTTAATTTATCAAAGAAATTTTCATTTCTGGATATTTGAAAGGGTAACCCTTCTCCAATCATCTGTAAAACCCCCAAAACCAAGGTATGCGCCAATTTTTAATTATCTACTAGTGTAGGAGCTAAGTCAACACGAAAACAAGAAAACCCGCCGTAGCGAGTTTTCTTGTGATATTCGTTCATTCACTTTTATATCGTAAAAAATCAACATCAATGGAAGTTGAATGAGACATTGCATGGAGTAGGTCATTTTTTGCTTGAACAATGGATTTAAGCGAATCCAGCTCTTCTCCTATCTCATTTTGAAGAGTGCGATATGTATCATTCAACGCATCTTGAATTTTTTTAAAATCTAGGTAGTTCATTACTCATTCACTCCTGGAAAATTTGTAGACACCAATAAAGTATATGACCTTTGGAGTTGAACTATTCATGAAATCCTAAATTGTAATGATATTAACGTTCTCTTGGCGGTCTCTTACCCCAATACTGATAGTAGTCGGTTCGAATAAATCCGTTAAACAACTTACGCTTTTTCGTAGCTGGCTTCCCATATAATTGTTCAAATTCAGGATGTGAGGTTAGCATATAGACTGACCATGTATCATAGGGACGAAGGGCTTCCCCCATACCACGATACATCTCTTCAACAGCCTTTTTTTCACCCAATCTTTCCCCATATGGAGGATTTCCAACGATTACACCATACTCTTTAGTTGTTGTAAAATCCCGAACCTGCATTTGTTTAAACTGGATCAAATCTGAAAGACCTGCTTCCTCGGCATTATTCTTTGCTATTTGAATCATTCGGTGGTCAAGATCAAAGCCGCTAATATCAAGAGGCTGATCATACTTGGCTAAATCCTCTACCTCTTGGCGTGCTTCATTCCAACGCTTTTTACCGATCCACTCCCAATCCTCAGACACAAAATCACGGTTAAATCCAGGAGCAATATTTTGTCCGATTAAAGCAGCTTCTATTGGTATCGTTCCAGAACCACAAAACGGATCAATAAAAGGTCTTTCCGGTGTCCAGTTCGTCAGCATGACTAAAGTTGCAGCTAGTGTTTCTTTTAAAGGTGCCTCCCCTTGGTCGACCCGATACCCTCGTTTATGAAGTCCGACTCCTGAACAGTCGATTGTGAGAGTTACGACGTCTTTAAGTAAAGCTACCTCTATTCGGAATAATGGACCCGTTTCCTCAAACCAGCCTGATGTTTTGCGGTAATGCTTCTTCAGGCTGTCAACAACTGCTTTTTTTACAATGCTTTGACAATCTGAAACACTAAAAAGCTTGGACTTTACTGACTTCCCGATAACCGGAAACTCTGCATTTTCTGGGATTAAATCACCCCAATTAAGGGCCTTTGTTTTTTCGAATAATTCATCAAAGGTTGTTGCTTTAAATTCTCCAACTTTTAGCTTGATACGGTCTGCTGTTCTAAGCCAAAGATTACTACGGCAGATGGCTTGTTCATCAGCAACAAACGTAACCTTCCCGTTTTCAACCGTACATTCATAGCCTAAATCTCGTACTTCTTTTGCAACAATTGATTCAATCCCCATTGCTGCTGTAGCAATAAGTGTTACTTTACCCATTCACGTTCACCCTAACTATGTACAATCATTTATATAGTAAAAGAATAAAGAATCTCAACTCGTAATGCAAGATTTGCAACTAAAATGGTTTTGTGTGCAAACAAAAAGCTCTTCATCATGAAGAGCTTTGCTTCTTTATTCATCATGTAAGTATCGTTTAATTAATAACGTTCTGTAAGCCATGTTTTGTTCCATCGTACTTCAATCGGTAAAACGAATACCTCGTACTCCGGTGGTAATCATCTATCTACAGACGATAAAGTGTCTGTCCTTCTCCTTGTTCATTTCCAAGAGAGAAAGTGCCCCTACCATAATTTGGGTTTCTCGCTCGTGGGGTTTACCTCGTTCCACTCTTGTAATTTCTTACAAGACTTCGTCACTGTGGCACTTTATAGGTAGTCAAACCATATCCAGATGGACTTAGGTTTTTTTCCTGCCGTTAGCAAAGATTAACTCCTCGCTACCCTAGCTTATCATTTCGCTAGGCACGAACACTACGGACATCTCAGCCCGTGCGAGCATGGACTTTCCTCTGCAGGTCTCCCTGCAGCGATTACCCGAACGTTATTAATGTGTGCAAAAAATATTATAGTAAAAAAACATTACAATTGCAAGTGGTAACGCATTGGTAATTTCTTCAACTTACACTTTGGTGGGGATTAAATACCCGTGAAAGCTGGATTTAAGCAAGATAGTTTAAAAACGCCACATCATGTGGGCCTCAATCATACAGCTTACTACCAAATACATGTTTTTCAAGGTTTGATAATCGTTTTAGAATATCAAAATTAGTTGTACCCGTTTGCGCCTGTGGTTGTTTCTTATAGGACTCCTCTAGCTGACGCTTTAATCGAAGGTTTTCTTGTTGAAGTTCTTCAATTTCTTGATAAAAAGTTTCATAGTCCTTGATGATCACATCTAAAAATTTATCAACTTCTTCTTGTTTATAGCCTTTCATGGCTGATTTAAATTCTTTTTCAAGTATCTGTGTTGTAGTTAATTTTATTTTATCAGATAACATTCGTTTCACCTCGATACACTTTCCCCATTATTCCTAAATCTATTTTTTCAAAAATTTCACGTATTGTCAATTTAAATTACAAAAGCAGAATTTTTCAATATCCATTATTGGCGTAATGTTCTTCTTCAACGATGACTTGGAGATCATATGCGTTAATTGTAATTAGCTGATAATCATCATTTTCGCACTTTTTTTTCGCATCTGCATAAATATAACGCGGACTCCCATCCTTTTCCTCATCATATAGTATTATGAAAGCATCACTTTTGTCTAGAAAGAAAGCATTTTTCAATCGAAATTGTGATGGATTATCATATTTCCGGTTTGTAATGCTGTTTACGTAATTAGCTTGCGACAATATCATTTGGTAGTATTCTCTATTTGTTTCGTTCCATTTTTCGTCTTGCTCCAGGAATGGAGTAATGACTGCAAGCTTAAGCTCTGGGTATTCCTCTTGAAGCTCAAATGTGATTTCGGCAGCCCAAAGTTCGACACCTAGTTGCCCACTAATGATGACCCATTCAAGTCCATCCTCAATTAAGGGGAGAAGCGCATTTTTAAGGGCTAGTTTGATATAGTGGACTCCAGGATGGTCTTGTCCAAAAATTCCAAGCTCAAACGGTTTATAGCCCGTAATTGCAACAACCTTTATCATGTCAAGACTCCTTTTTCTAATGATATTAGCCTCAGATTTCCATATGTAAAACAGGAACCATTACAGTTCCTGTTGTGCTTTTGTAAGTTTTATTTGTTACGTTTTTAAATTAAGATAATGATTTACCGGCCAATAAATGGTCCAGGTGGCATTGCTCCACAATTGAAATGTTGATTTGTTACTTCAGTCGCAACAGATTCTGTGTGTGGGAAATAATGCATATGTTGATACATATGATGATTTATATGTTGCGTATGTGAAGGATGAATGTGTGGAACAATTGTTTTACAGCAGTGGTGTTGAACACAGCAATTCGTTGGGTGTACAATAGGTTGCATTACATTTGTTGGACAATACATTTTATCTATCTCCTTTCCTTCATCTGTTCTTACAGTAATAGCCTATGAAAGAAAGTAGAGTCATGTACTAATCAAAACACCTATTTTTTGGTGGATGTTTAAAAAATGCTTTGAATATAACGCATCGAATTTCTAAGAACATTGCTTCGAGAACATGGTGAATAACTAGGTTCTGCGCTTGCGTCTACCAGTTTATTCTAGGATGTCAATTCCTCAGCGCAAGGCTGCAAGGATGTTAACTCAAGCAATTGCCTCGCTCCGGTACTCAAAGCTGTACCGCCTTGAAATTTCGACGAACAGGACGTGCTAGTTCGACAATGCCACAGGATGTGGCGTTTTTGTTGACGCGGTCCTCTTCATCCTCCTTTTAAAACACCTATTTTTATTAAAAAATGGCATATGAGCCGTCTTTAATTCCGGTTAATATAAGGACAATTAATACTAAAACAAAAAAGTATAGAAATAAGATTTTCTTATACATTCTATTCTCGCTCCATCTAAAATAATATTTCCTTTACACAAAACACTATTTTACATGGTATTACATTGTTCTACAATGACAAATGAAGGAAGCATTCAAGTTTTCATGAAATCGACATAAAAAACGCGAAAAACCGCTAATTTTGCGCTTACCCGGGTAATATTTTTTAACTTTTCCGAAGTTTCCCGCTTATTCTGGCGATTCGCTTCTCAAACTCAGCCTCTATTTTCGCATTTTTTGTCTTATTACCTGAAATTCTTGATTCTTTCCATCTCCAATATCCACTATTAGCAAAGTCCCATGCAGTTTCAAAATCTTTCTCATGATGCTCATAATATTTCGCAAGCTCTATACTTGCTGCAATCGCATCCTGATCCTCCCCAATTTCATATACTTCCATAAATAGACGCATTGCTTCCACAAGCTTTTTTTCCTTTTTGGAAAGAAAAGCCAGGGCAAGCTTTGCCTTCGTTTCCTTTTCCGAATCTACATCAACTACTTGCTGATACAATTCCTGTGCCTTACTGGTCTCCCCTAATGCCTCAAGCCACCTTGCAACTTCGTATTTATCAGAGATATACTTGTTTTTTTCGTTCAAAATCACAGCACCTGATAAATGAATATAAAGAGTCAATAACGATAAAATATCAATTTCATTGTGCCGCATGATGCCAAAGATTCCATCTGGTACCTGATTTTCCACAAAATCAAAATAAAGAATCGGTGCTAAATATCCCGGGACATCACCTTCACGTTTGATCTCAAGAATTTCCTTCTCAACATTAGCTAATCTGACAGAATCAAGTTTATTTTTCCAAAGCCTTCTAGCTGCATGATACAAATCAAAATGTCCAAAATCAGGTAAGTTAGGCAGTGCATCCCTAATTAATGTATGCCTTGTTTTCACCTGTGGCCAATCAAATGATTTTCCGTTATATGTGACTAGAGTTGTATAGTCAACACTTGACAGAAAACTTTGGTATAGGGCAACCTCAGCTCCAGGATTGGGTAAAAAATGTTGAGTGAGAATAACTTTATCATTCTGAACCCTTGCATGTCCTAATAAGAAGATTGTATTGCCTGTCCCCCCACCTAAACCAGTTGTTTCCGTGTCAAAGAAAAACAAGTCGGAGAGCTGATGCCCCTTTGAGGACAATGGGTGCTTTATTAAAGATGAATTCCACATGTCGATCACATCGTTTAATTTAGAGAACGAATATAAACCATGTTGATAATTAAGAGGAAATTCTACTTTTCGTACCATGCAGTATGTTCCATCAAAATAAAAGGGTTCTGCTCCGAATTCATTCCATTTATCAAGAAAAGGAATTTCTTCTACAGAAACTGAAGATTCGACAATTTCCGATTTACCTTTATCTTCTTTTACAATATGTTTTTTCAGTCGGTTTAATTTCCCTTTAATCGACATAATGAAACTCCTCTACTAAATTGCATACTTTCCCTGTTTCAGCTTTGAAATTAAGGTTAGTGCGTCCGTTTTTGCTTTATTCTGGACCACGTCTGTCCCAATGCATGAAGGACATCCTGATTCACAAGAACATTTTCGAATTAATTCTTCAGCTTCATTTAGAAGATTTTCCATTGAATCATAGACTTTTTCACTTAAGCCAATTCCACCTGGATAACGGTCGTATAAAAAGATTGTTGGCTGCTCATTGTGTACGGCTTTCACCTGTGGAACAACATGTAAATCGGATGGGTCGCACATTGTCATAAGCGGAGCAACATGCCTTAACACATTCGAAACACCTATTAAGCCTTCCTCAATTCGCTCGTCACTCAATCCCTCCAACTGTGATTTTTTTAAACTTATCCATGTAGAGGATGTATGAAGTTCCTCTTCAGGTAGATGAATCGGTCCTGACCCGATGTTCTCATGGGTTTCAAATTTTATCTTTTTAAATATAGTTGCCATCGCTTGAACAGATACATCTCCATAGCCAATTTCGATTGATTCATTTGAGCGTTCCTTATCTACCTCTAAAACCCGAAGATTTACAGCTAAATTTGCATCTGTAAAATAATCAACATCTACCTCTCTCACGAAGGCTTTCTTTTCTTCCCAATCTAACTTTTCAACTTGGTATTGTACACCTTGGTGCAAGTAAATCGCTTCATCATGAAGTAATGTCATTGCACTAAACCGATCCATTTCCCCAATCACTTTCACTGCCGCAACATCCGTTTGATCAATAATCACCACATTCTCTTGTGAAGCTGAGCGTAGGCTAATATTGTGGGCAGGGAAGGAATCATTCATCCAGTACCATTTATCCCCATTTTGATGAAGGACCCTCTCCTCTGTTAAAAATTCTAAAATATCTTCTAGATTAAGGTCACCAAATGTATCCCCCGCTTTAAATGGCAATTCATAAGCTGCACACTTAATATGATCAATTAAAATGACGAGATTATTTGGGTTAATTCGAGCTGTTTCAGGATTTCTACTAAAAAAGTACTCTGGGTTTTGAATCATATATTGATCAAGTGGATTAGAACTTGCAACCATGAAGATGACTGCTTCTCCTTGGCGTCGACCTGCTCGACCTGCCTGCTGCCAGCTACTTGCAATCGTTCCAGGGTACCCGGTCATAATACAAACCTGAAGTTGTCCAATGTCAACACCTAGTTCAAGTGCATTTGTACTAACAACCCCGTAAATATCACCATTACGAAGACCATGTTCAATCTCACGACGTTGTTTCGGCAAATACCCTCCACGATAACCTCGGATTGCTTTTGGTCCGAGCTTATGTTTCACGAGTTCCTGCAAATAGGTTAAAATAATTTCCACTCTCACCCTGCTTCGTGCAAAGATAATCGTCTGGATTTTATTCTTTAAAAATTCACTAGCTAGTTTTCTAACCTCAAGTGTTGCACTTCTACGAATATTAAGCGGTTTATTCACAATTGGTGGATTGTAAAAAACAAAATGCTTTCTACCTGTTGGTGCACCGTTGTTTTCGATTAATTCCATTTTGGTTCCGGTCAAATTTTCAGCAAGTTCCTTGGGGTTCGCAATTGTCGCTGATGTACACATAAAAATCGGGCTACTTCCATAAAACTCGCATATTCGCTTCAATCGTCTTATGACATTGGCAACATGACTTCCGAATACACCTCGATATGTATGAAGCTCATCAATCACAACATATTTTAGATTTTCAAACAATGATACCCATTTTGTATGATGAGGTAGAATAGCCGAATGCAACATATCTGGGTTCGTAATGACAATATGGCCAGCTTTTCTTACCTTTTGACGGATGTTTGCAGGTGTGTCTCCATCATATGTATAGCTGTTAATCGCAACTCCCATTTCCTCAATGATTTCATTCAGTTCACTTTTTTGATCCTGAGCTAATGCTTTTGTAGGAAACAAATAGAGTGCACGTGCTTGATCATTTTCAACGATTGTTTGTAAGACAGGCAAATTGTAACAGAGTGTTTTTCCCGACGCTGTCGGGGTTACGGCAACGAAATTCTGCCCACTTTGTGTTGTTTCATAGGCAGAATGCTGATGGGTATATAACTGATGGATCCCCCTTTTATCCAATGCTTCTCTTAATCTATAATCAATAGATTCCGGTATGTCCATTGTTTTGGCGGGAGTAGCCTCAATCGTATGCCAGTGGACGATGTTATTTGCGTATTGTGGGTTTTCTTTTATAAAATCCATTAATTCATGGATATTTTTCCGAAACTTCATTAAAAATCACCTCAGATTTTCTACCTATATTGTACAGAATAAACGTTCGTTTTTGAAGTGATTTCACCTAAATATGCAGTTGGTATTTTTAGTCTACAAAAAAGCACACCCTTACAGGGCATGCTCAAAATTTTATTACGTTCCACAAAAAGTTCGATATGGAGTATTTGATGGTTCCGGTAGTTTTGCGTATTCCGCCTGCTCCTCAGAGTGTGCAAAAGGATCTTTTAGTACTTCTAAAAGCTTTTCCATGACACTGTAGTCTCCATCTGCAGCCCTCTCAAGTGCTTCTTCAACGCGATGGTTTCTCGGTATGACAGCAGGATTAGATGTCATCATAAGAATCTTTATATCTTTTTCTGTTTCCTTTTGTCGTTTTTGTCTTTCTTTCCATTTTTGATGCCAATTTTTAAAACTATCCGTGCTACAAATTGAAAGGCTATCTAGCTTATCGAAGGTTAAAGCGATAAACATATTTGTATAATCTGCTTGACTTTTTTCCATCAACTCTAGGATTTCTTCAATAAGTTCCTTATCCTCTTCCTCTTGATTGAATAAGCCAAGCTTTTCTCTCATTCCGTTCAGCCAATTTTCCCGATACATTCCGTTGTATTTCGTTATTTTTTCCTGTGCTAATTGAAGTGCTTCTTCCTCATTTTCATGAAGTAAAGGTAATAAGCTTTCAGCAAAGCGAGCAAGATTCCAACCACCGATATATGGTTGGTTTCCATAGGCATAACGCCCTCCAGTGTCAATAGAACTAAACACCTTTTTTGGATCATATGTATCGATAAATGCACACGGTCCATAATCTATGGTTTCTCCGCTTATTGCCATATTATCTGTATTCATAACACCGTGTACAAAACCGACAAGCTGCCATTTCGCAATTAAGGCTGCTTGACGTTTAATCACTTCACGCAAAAATGCAAGATAACGGTGTTCCTCCCCCTTAATCTCAGGGTAATGACGTTCAATCGTATAATCCGTCAATTTCCGTAGTTCATCCTTTTTTCCAAGTCCTGAAATAAATTGAAATGTGCCTACCCGAATATGGCTTGAAGCAACACGAGTTAGGATTGCACCCGGTAAAACTGTTTCCCGATAAATCGGCTCACCTGTCGTGACAACTGCTAAGCTTCTAGTGGTCGGAATTCTTAAACCATGCATAGCTTCACTAATGATATACTCACGTAACATCGGTCCAATTGCTGCACGACCATCTCCACCTCGTGAATATGGTGTACGACCTGCCCCCTTCAGCTGTATATCATAGCGAGCACCATCCGGTGTAATCTGTTCACCTAGCAACACAGCACGACCGTCTCCTAGCATCGTAAAATGTCCAAATTGGTGACCAGCATAGGCCTGGGCAATTGGTATAGAACCATTAGGAGTTTGGTTTCCAGCGAAGATTTCGACCCCATCTTCCAGTAACCCCTGTACATCCAAACCGAGTGATTCAGCCAATTGTTTATTTAAGATAACGATCTCTGGATCACGAACAGGTGTTGGAGTGGTCTTTGCAAATAATTCTGTTGGCAACTGTACATAACTGTTATCAAAGTTCCAACCTAATTCTCTTTTCGTAATCATAAACACCCCTTTTCACTTCATAGTATTAATGCATTCTTATAAAATACCAAAGAAAATTGGTAAATGTATTTACTTGAGTTTCCATTTCTGTTTGTACAAAAGATTGCTGAAATGGTTTTGTTAAGGGCTGCAACACACTCTTGCGAATACGGTCTCGCTGCAATTCTGACACAATCGTATCATAAAGATCTTGCTGGTCTGTTGTGAATGTGGCTTCCTTCTCTAAATTCTTTGCTAAATCTAAAAGCTCTTCAAGTGAAAGCACTTTTCGATCAATTCTCGCTTGTAAAAAATGGAGTGATGTGGGATCAAGCAAGGAACTTCCCTTTTCCTTCATTACTGGAATAATTGCTTCTAAATACGTCAACACAACTTCGACAATGCGATGAATCGATTGTTCACTATTCGTAATTTTGATTGTAAAGATGATATAATGCATCATTCCGTAAAAAAGAATAGAAAGTTCAAACCCATATTCCCGAACTTCTTCGCCATAGACTTCTACAAATCTTCCCGCTAACCATTCCAATTCATGAATACGATGATGCATCACCATTTTTTTAAGCTCAACTTCGTTTGAGTTTAATATCGATTCAAAAATAGTATTAAGATTCCGTTCCTTATTTAATTGTGTTAATATCGAAATCTGATCTATTAATACTGCGCGGTCTGTTTCATCCTTTCCAACCTGCATCTCCATTCGAATTTGGCTGGCATCATAACGCAATCCTTCTAATATTTCTGCAATACAATCATTTTTATTCGAAAAATAATTATAAAAGGTACCTTTTGAAATATTTGCATGTTCAATAATATCTTGTATTGATGTTTGTTGAAATCCATTTTCAACAAATAATTTCAGAGCTACATCTGCTACTCGTCGCCTACGGTTATTCATATGTCCTCCATCAATTTCCTTTATATTCCATGAAACCATTTTATTTTCTTTCACAAGAATATTATACCTTAAGTATAAAAATATTGCACAAATTGAACTTGTGGTATAAAATCATTCAAGTAACAATTCAACGTATGAAACCGAGGGGATAAATTTATGGATTCAACATTACAAGAAAAAAAGCCTCCTTATTTGATGTTAGCTTTACTTTTTGTTGGGGCATTTGTTTCATTTTTAAATAACTCATTATTAAATGTTGCTTTACCATCTATTATGGTTGATTTGCATATTGAAAATTACTCAACCGTACAATGGCTTGCAACAGGGTATATGCTTGTTAGCGGTGTGTTAATTCCAGCATCTGCTTATTTAATTACAAGGTTTTCGAACCGAAGCTTATTTATTACATCCATGCTCATTTTTACAATTGGGACTGCTATGGCTGCTTTCGCTCCAAACTTTGGAGTATTAATTGCTGGACGTATGGTTCAAGCAGCAGGCTCTTCCGTCATGGGTCCACTATTGATGAATATCATGCTGGTAAGTTTCCCACTTGAAAAACGTGGTACTGCAATGGGTGTTTTCGGTTTGGTTATGATTACGGCACCCGCAATCGGTCCAACTTTGTCAGGGTATATTGTCGAACATTATGATTGGCGCGTATTATTTGAAATGATCTTACCTCTTGCTATAATCAGTTTGGTACTTGCAATTTGGAAATCTAAAAACGTGATGGAAATTAATAAAAATGCAACTATCGACCACCTTTCCGTTATCCTATCAACACTTGGTTTTGGTGGATTATTATACGGATTCAGTTCTGTAAGCAATGATGGATGGACGGATTCACTTGTTTTGACATCATTATTTATAGGTGGGATTTCGTTAATTTTATTTATTTTACGTCAATTAAGATTAGATAAACCAATTCTCGATTTAAGAGCCTATAAATACCCAATGTTTACACTAGCTTCTGTGATTGCCATGGTGAACGCGGTAGCGATGTTCTCTGGAATGATTCTAACCCCTGCATATGTACAAAGTGTTCGTGGAATATCGCCATTCGAATCTGGGTTAATGATGCTCCCTGGCGCCATTGTTATGGGAATTATGTCACCTATCACTGGTAAGTTATTTGATAAATTTGGTCCACGGATTCTATCAATTTGTGGCCTTATCATTACAGCAGTATCCACCTATTTATTAACACAGTTACAGATTGATTCTTCATACTCCTACATCATTACAGCATACACTCTTCGTATGTTTGGAATGTCAATGGTCATGATGCCGATTATGACAAACGGATTAAATCAGCTACCAGCACACCTATATCCACATGGGACTGCGATCAACAATACTGCTCAACAAGTTTCTGGCTCTATTGGAACTGCAGTATTAGTGACAATTATGAATAGTGTTGCTAAATCTGAAGGAGAAAGTTTAGTAGCAAATATGGATCCAACTACAATTACTGAAACAACACAAGCACTTATTGGTCAACAAGCATTACTTGCGGGAATCAATTATTCCTTCCTTGTGGCATTAGGTATTAATATTGTTGCTTTAGTTTTAGCATTGTTTATTAAACGAGTAGATGTAAGTGGAAAGGGTATGCCAACTCTTGAAAAAGCAGCTCCAGTAAAGGCCACTACAAATTAAATAAAAACCCCCTGACTTTTTGCTCAGGGGGTTTTTTTCATGTCACTTCTTACTATCACAAAAAAACAGATTCTAAAATAGAATCTGTTTTAATCGGTTTATATTTGGTTCATTACGCTTTTTGAACATTAGCAGCTTGTGGTCCTCTGCTACCTTCTTCGATATCAAAAGTAACTTCTTGACCTTCTTCTAACGTTTTGAACCCTTCACCTTGGATTGCTGAAAAGTGTACGAATACATCGTCTCCACCTTCAACTTCGATAAATCCAAAGCCTTTTTCACTGTTAAACCATTTTACTTTTCCTTGTGCCATTATGTTTCCTCCTATGTAATGCAACAAAAATATTGTTGCAAGGTAATGCATGAATTATTATGTCCATAGAAAAAACTTTTTATAACAAAAAAGTTGTTTCTATTTTTTAAAAAAATTTAATGGAGGAAAACAAGTAATAATCTTATGCTAAAAAGCTTTTATTATGGTTATTTACAACCTGTAATAATCTTGTATTTGTTTCCATTTCAGAACCACACAATGGGCAGTTTGGTTCAGTAGTACTTTTAAAATTATCTCGTACCCATCCATTACATTCCTCAGATGTGCATTCCCACACCTTCGTTTCCTCAGTAACAATTTCTTCGACTGGTCTTCTTCCAAAAGCCATTCAAATCATCTCCTTTGTTTTGGTTGGCACGAAACGTTACAAAAAACATAATAGCTAAATAATAAAAAAACTTATTATAAAAAGTAGTTCTATGAGCGCATTTTGAAGCGCTAGGTTTCCCTGAGAAACTCCTTATAATAAGTATTACTATATAATTTATCTCTTTAGGTAAATATTATACCACTTTCTGCCTATATTTGTAAAACCGACGTATTATTTATCATATATATGGCACGCTGTGAAGTGAGCCGGCTTGACTTCCTGCCATTTTGGAACTTCAATTGCACAGCGTTCCATTGCATACTTACATCTTGTTCGAAACACACAACCTGATGGTGGAGATAATGGAGTAGGAACCTCTCCTTCTAGTACAATTCGCTCCCGTTTTACGGATGGATCTGGGATTGGAACCGCGGATAGTAAAGCTTGTGTGTACGGGTGGAGTGGTTCATCATATAGGGATCCGCTATCAGAAAGTTCGACCATGTTTCCTAAGTACATCACAAGGATTCGGTCTGATATATATTTAACCATTGATAAATCATGGGCAATAAATAAATAGGTTAAATCCATTTTTTCCTGTAAGCTCTTTAATAGATTAACGATTTGAGCCTGAATGGATACATCTAAAGCCGAAATTGGTTCATCACAAACAATAAATTTTGGATGAACCGCCAATGCCCTTGCAATTCCTATTCGCTGCCTTTGGCCTCCACTAAATTCATGCGGGAATCGATTGGCATGTTCTGGACGAAGTCCGACTAACTTTAAAAGTTCATGCACCCGTTCTTTTCTTTTTTTACCTTTAGCGAGATGATGAATATCAAGTGGCTCCCCAACAATATCCTCAATTTTCATCCTTGGATTTAATGAAGCATATGGATCTTGGAATATAATTTGCATATTCTTGCGTAATTCCTTCATTTGCCTTTGATTAAACTCATAAATATTTTTCCCTTCAAAAAGGACCTCACCTGCTGTAGGCTCCATTAAGCGTATAATGGTTTTTCCAGCAGTTGATTTTCCGCAGCCACTTTCACCTACCAATCCAACTGTTTCCCCTTTATTTATGATTAAATTTAAATCATCTACCGCCTTTAGCGGTTTCTTTTGAATCGGAAAGTATTTCTTTACATTTTTCACTTCGATCAACTTTTGTGTTTTTACGGCCACTTTCAAACCTCCTCCTTAGACGAAATGCATCCGGTTTTTAGCCATCGGATGATTTAGCCAACAAGCGCTGTACTGCGTCGGGCTAACTCCCTCAAATTCCGGTTTATGTTCTGCACAAACTTTCATTGCCATCTCACATCTTGGATAAAATGAGCAGCCCTTTGGTGGGTCAAGTAAATCCGGAGGAGTACCAGTGATGGTTGAGAGTTTTTCATGCTTATCCATATCTAGACGTGGTACTGATTTTAACAATCCCTTCGTATAGGGATGAGTCGGTTTTGAGAAAATATCTTCAACACTACCTGTTTCCACGATTTCACCTGCGTACATGACAACAACCTTACTACACATTTCTGCTACCACACCAAGGTCATGCGTAATTAAAATAATGGAAGTATCTGTTTTCTCCTGCAGTTCCTTCATTAGCTGCAAAATTTGCGCCTGGATGGTAACGTCAAGTGCAGTAGTAGGTTCATCCGCTATTAAAAGTTTCGGCCTACAAGCAAGAGCTATTGCAATCATAACTCGCTGTCTCATCCCACCAGAAAATTCATGAGGATATTGATGAATGCGCTTCTCAGGTTGTGGAATTCCAACCAATTCAAGCATTTTTATCGCATACTCAAGCACTTCCTTTTTTGATATCTTCCTATGCCGAATAATGCCTTCCGCGATTTGAATCCCAATCTTTGTGGTAGGGTTTAACGATGTCATCGGATCCTGAAATATCATTCCTACCTCATTTCCTCTTATTTTTTCCATCGCTTTTTCTGATTTTTGGACAATATTTTCCCCATTTAACATGATCGAGCCTTTTTCAATTTTTGCTTGTGGGGATGGAAGAAGTCGCATGATTGATTTGGCCGTCACACTTTTTCCACAGCCTGATTCCCCCACAATGGCGATTGCTTCCCCTTTTTCCACTGAAAACGAAACACCTCTAACCGCCTTTACCTTCCCAGCACTTGTGTCAAATGAAACATGCAAATCATTAATATCTAATATATTTTCCATCTACTACTCATCCCTTTCGTCAATCTATTTCCGTAATTTCGGATCGAGTGCATCTCTTAATCCATCTCCGAACACATTAAAAGCAAACATTGTCAGCGAGATGAGAAACGCTGGGAAAAATAATTGATAGAAATTCCCGATTAATATACTACCTAATGCATCATTTGCCATCGTTCCCCAGCTTGCCTGTGGAGCTGGGATTCCAAGACCTAAAAAGCTAAGTGTCGCTTCTGCAAAAATCGCAGTTGGAACAGTTAATGTCACATTGACTAAAATCGGCCCCATCGTATTTGGTATCATATGTCTGCGTAAAATCCACGAGGTTTTTGCTCCCATTGCATTTGCTGCTTGAACATATTCGTATTCCTTCAGCTGGAGTACTTGCCCTCGTACTAGCCTTGCCATCGGAATCCAACCTGTTATTGACATCGCAATAATAATGGCCCAAATTCCTCTTTCAAGGACAATCATCACTAAAATAACCATTAATAAGTATGGGATGGCATAGAGGACTTCCGCAATTCTCATCATAATATTATCGGTTCTACCTCCACGAATACCGGAAATGCCTCCGTAAATAATCCCCGCTACAAAATCAATGAGAGCTGCCATTAGCCCAATAAATAACGAAATCCTCGCACCATACCATGCACGTGTAAACAAATCTCTTCCAGATGCATCTGTCCCAAACCAATGCTCCGCATTCGGACGGAGATTCTTCTTTGTAAAATCCTGTTCATAATACGTGTATCCGTTTAAATAAGGTCCGATAATCGCCAAGATTCCAATAATGAGAATGATGATGAGACCAAGCATGGCTAATTTGTTTTCCTTGAGGCGATTCCACACATCTCTCCAATAGGAAATGCTAGGTCTAGCAATTTTTTCTGCTTCCGCATATTTCTGTTCAACAGGTGCAAACATATCTTCTGTAAGATTTGGTCGATTTTTCATTTGCTCTCCCCCGTTACTTTAATTCTTGGATCAATCCACGTATAGGCGATATCAACAATGAGAATAAAAAGAATGAGGATAGCAGAATAAAAAATCGTCGAACCGAGAATGACTGGATAATCTCGATTAAAAATACTCGTTACAAACATTTCTCCCATTCCTGGGATACCAAAGATTTTTTCAATAATAAAGCTCCCAGTTACTATATTGGCTATTAGTATCCCAACAATTGTAACAACCGGCAAAATTGCATTTCGAATCGCATGTTTCAAAATAATTGCACCTTTTTTAAGTCCCTTGGCTTTTGCAGTTAAAATAAAGTCCTGACTCATCACCTCTAGCATGCTTGATCTCATTAACCTCGCGATAAACGCCATTGGCATCATCGCAAGTGAAAGAGTCGGCAGCACAGTATGTGACCAAGATTTCCAAGTTGCAACTGGAAACCAACGTAATTCAACTGCTAAGTAATTGATAAGAAACGTAGCCAGAATAAAGTTTGGTACAGAAATCCCTATAATTGCTAGAATCATCGAGGAATAATCAGGCCATCTATTACGATAAAGTGCTGCAATGATTCCAAATAGCAATCCTAGTGGAATTGCAATCAATAAGGCTTGTGTACCTAAATGCAAGGAAACAGGGAAACCATTCACGATCAAGTCATTCACTGTAAGTGTGGAAGATTTGTAAGAAGGTCCAAAATCAAACTGTAAAATAGAAAGTAAATATAGACCATATTGTACGAGTAAAGGTTTGTCCAAATTATAATAGCTTTGAAGATTATTATAGACAGCCGCTGGCATTGTTCCTTCTTGGGCAAATGGGTTCCCAGGAATACTGTGCATTAAGATGAATGTTAGTGTGATAATCACCCAAAGGGTAACAACTGCAAGGACTATCCGTTTTCCAATATATTTAAGCATGTTATCCCCCTTTTTTAATGGATCGTCTACTACTAATGGCCATGTCCTATGGCAACGTAGTCGTCAGCACATCATTTGCAAGTAAAAATCGGGTATGCTGGATTCCAGCATACCTCGATTTCCTAGATACCTAGTTTTTTATATCTGCATAAATGAACTGTGGATAACTATTAATTGGTGTGAAGATGCCAGTTACATGTGGTTTTACAGTAAATGGTTTTGTATAGAAATAAACTGGGATAACCGGCATTTCATCCATTAAGATTTTTTCTGCATCATGCATGGCTTTCATTCGTTCTTCTTGATTCATTGTTGTTTTCGCTAAGTTCACTAGCTTATCGTATTCAGAATTGCCCCAGTTTGCATCGTTATATGGTCCATCTGTTACCCATAGATCCATGAATGTCATCGGGTCTACATAGTCACCAACCCAACCCGCTCTGGAAATTTCATAATCTCCAGCTTTTTCCCGATCAAGTTTGACTTGGAACTCAACGTTTTCCAATGTAATTTCCACTCCAAGATTTTTTCGCCACATTTCTTGAACAGCCTCTGCTATCATCTTATGTCCGTCTGACGTGTTGTAGGTTAACGTTACAGCAGGAAACTTATCAAGGCCTTCTTCAGCAAGTCCCTCTTCCATCAGCTTTTTCGCTTCTTCAATATTTGCTTCAAATAGTTCTCCTGTATTTTCTTGGTAATCACCTGATACATCAGGAATTCCTGGAGGTACTATTGAATATGCAGCTTTTTGACCACCTTGAGCCACATGTTCCACAATCGTTTCACGATCAATTGCCATTGATAATGCCTTTCGAATCTTTACATTAGTAAATGGCTTCTTCTCTGTGTTTAAATTGTAGTAATAAACAGCAAGGTCCGTTCCAATTTCGAACTCAGGGTTTTTCTGATCCTTTAATTGACCAATGACATCCTGCGGTAACGGATATACTAAGTCCAATTCATCCGATTGGTACATTTGCCATGCTGTATTCTCATCATCAATAATGACAAAATGAACTTCATCTAAATTGATTTTGTCTTTATCATAATAGTTTTCGTTCTTTGCGAGCTTCATGCTTTCTTTATGCTTCCACTCAGTCAATTTAAAAGCACCATTTGATACGTAAGTATCTGCTTCCTGGTACCATTCTGGATTTGCTTCCTGAACAGACTTATTAATTGGATAATACGTATAGAATGATGTTAAATCTAGGAAATAAGGAGTTGGTTGCGCAAGTTTAACTTCTAATGTTGTATCATCTACTGCTTTTACACCAACTGCTGCTTCAAGTGCAGCTAAATCCGCACCATCTTCTGCAGAGTTATATGCCTCCCCACCCTCTAAATAGTAGAGTTGGTATGCATATGTAGATGCAGTTTCTGGGTTTAGTGCGTATTTCCAAGCATATTCAAAATCATGTGCGGTAACAGGGTCACCATTCGACCATTTTGCATCACCACGAAGCTTGAAAGTCCATGTGAGTCCATCCTCACTTGGCTCCCAGGATTCAGCCATTCCAGCTACGATTTCTCCTTCAGGCGTCTTTTTTGTTAAACCCTCAAATGCATGCTCAAGAATCCAAGAATCATGTGTTCCTTGTGCAGTACCAGGATGTAAAGAACCAGGCTCTTCATTATTATTAAGGCGAAGAATCTTTGGTCCAGATGCTTCCTGATCATTCTCTTTTCCTTCCTCACTAGGAGTTGATGGCTTTTCTGGTTTATTCGTTGTCGTTTCTCCACTAAAACAACCAGACAAAGCTAAAAAGATAGAAAGCAATAAGACCAATCCAACTGAAAGCTTTCTTTTCAAGCAATTGACCCCCTATACTATTTTTTGAAACCATTTTGATTTCTACATTAAATCTATAAATAAAAACGAGAAAATATTACATTTGAAGGAAATTTCTTTTTTATTTAAGTGATAAGTACTAGTTTTCCTTTCATACTTTAATACAACGACCTTTTAGTCTGGTAAATTCTCTCGCCTGAAATCTGGTAATACTTTACCTGTAATCTAGTAGTTTGGTACACTTAAAGTACTAGTGAAAATATGGAGTGAATACATATGAATCGGATTGAAATAACTGAGGTTTTACGTACGGTGCCACTTTTCAAAGAATTAACAAGCAATGAATTAAATGAGATCGTGAACATAGCCCAATACCGCCAATATAAAAAAGGGTCTCATGTATTTATGCAGGATGATCCTTTAGAAAATGTTTATTTTATCTATAAAGGAAAAGTAAAAATATACAAAAATGATATAAATGGGAAGGAACAAATTGTAACAGTCCAAAAGGATGGCGACATGTTCCCTCATGTAGGTTTCTTTCGAAAAGGGAATTATCCCGCTTATGCTCTTGTTTTAGAGGATACGCAAGCAGTGGTTATTTCCATCTCTCATTTTGAGAATGTTCTTTTACAGCATCCACAGGTCAGCATTAAGCTTTTCCGCGTAATGGGCGAGAAAATCGTAGATCTTCAAAATCGGTTGGAGGCTCAAATTTTAAATAATACTTATGAACAAATTATTAAATTAATTATGCGCCTTTGTAATACAGATGGAAAAGTACTCTCAGATGGCAGAATCATGATGACCACACAATACACGAATAAAGATTTGGCGAATATGATTGGAACCACCCGTGAAACAGTCAGCAGAACATTCACAAAATTAAAGAAAAAAGATATTGTCGAAATTGATGAAAAAGGGAATATTATTGTTGATCCGGAAACCTTAGAAGATGAATTATTCTTATAAAAAGGATGTTTTCGTTAACTTTGTTGTTTTTGATATAGCCATTAATAAGTATTAATAGACACATAAGTCCTCCCTCTAGTGATTGGTGCGTATGACACAAGATCCTCGAAAATGCAGGCATTTTCTTTGTGCGGTGTAGTTTCAAGGAAGCAGACTCAACGTCGTGCGGGAATAGCGAGCCAAGTGAGACCCCACAGTGAGCAATTCATGTTTAAAGCCTAGGAGCCACGTCCTGCATCAACGGCTTTGTAACCTACATCGTGTAGGCCTAAGGAGACTTGCGGATCGCTGCGGAATGCGAATGCCCGAAGCGGAAATCACCCTAGTTCCAACAATAAGTTAATAACAATAATCTTTTTGAAAAGAGCCTAAAAAAAAGAACTGAGCCCAATTTACGCTCAGTTCTTTTTTCATGCCCAAAACAAAAACATTTTAAAAGGAAATGAATATAGTGTGAGTAGATAATCCGTCTAGGGAGGAGAAAAGTGTGAAAGACGAAAAGTCAGATAAACCAATCCGAAAAAATGATAATGAGTCATTCGGTCCACTCATGAAATCAATGAATGAATTCTTTAACCAACAACCCATTAAACGTCTGTTAGGTACCCTTGATGATTTCTTTGAAAGGCCGTTTCCCTTTGCATCCATACCCGTGGAAATGTATGAAACAGATAAAGAACTTATTATTTCGGCAGAGATACCTGGAATTAAAAAAGAACAAATCGATATCGAGTATTCAGAAAGATATGTGACAATCACTGTAAATCATGTTGAAGAATTAGAAGAAACCAATGAAAAAAAGCAATATTATGTAAAAAAACATTCATTTAATAAAGCAAGTCGAACTGTCGCATTGCCATATCCGATTCATACAGATAATTTAAACGCTTCTTACGTAAATGGTGTCCTCAAAATTCGCATCCCAAAACAAAGAAGACGTAAAATAGTGATTGATGAGAGCATGTAAAATAACATGCTCTTTTTTACATACTTTCGATAGAAGATTAGCATCATATGGCTAGGAGGTGTAATTGTGGAGAAGAAGATAGGCAATCAAAATTTACCTGATTTTAAAGAACTGAATGACAGGTTTATTGCAGAAGCTAGTGATGAGCCCATACTTGTTATTAAAACGAATTTAGATCCAAAAAACGCAACCGATGAAAACCCTTATTATAAAGAATCTGAATCTGATGATGAGGAATTTTCCTCTTTTTTCGAAGAATCCTAAAGATGAAATGGTGATTAAATTATGGACAAAACGTTAGGCTATTTAATAGAATCGATTTCAAATTATGGTGATGAAAATAAAATAAGTCGTGCTATATTAACAAAATTGATAAATAACCAATACCGCTCAGAGGAAGCATTGGTTAGAGATTTAGATGAGGAAGAAATCGAATTTTTGAACAAGATCCTTCCGGATGAAATCAACTATGCCATGGATGAAAAAGATTTTACACGTGTTAATCAACTGAATGAAGTATATGAATTGCTTTAGAAAAGGTGGGGCAGATGGTAAAAGGATTTAGTACCAAGCAATATTCTAATACAGACGTCGAGGAAGTAAAACGTCTCAATGCGAATTCTGGGTTATCATATAATGAAGCATTACAGCTTTTAGCAAAACAATATAATGAACAAAAGAAAAAGCGATAATCTATGTAAAAAAGAAAGCTGAAATCCTTTTGACAGCTTTCTTTTTTTCTTCTAAACCTTAAATGTTTTCGTTAACCCTTTTACAATTGAATTAACTTGGTTTATCGTTCCGACCATTTGACCTGCTGTGTCCATCATTTTGTTGATATCATAGGTGCCATCATCTTTCTTAAATTGAGTGAGGATGCCACCTCCCCCTTTTTTCTGCGCCTGTTCCATCCCAATTGGATACGGTGTTGGATATGGCGTTTGGGGCGTTTGGTACCCAGATGAAGAAAATCCAGGATAACTGTTGATATTATAATGCATGTATGAAGGAGGATAATTAGGATTCCATTGGGATTGATTGCCTCCACCATAAAACTGTTGATAGGTCGCCTGGTCATAAAATGGCCACGAATAACCATAAGGTCTTAAAGCTTTGTTCCTGCCAAAGGATTGATACATATGGAACAAACCTCCTGTGATGTTCTTTTTTTATAGATTATGTAAAAGCATGGTTAGGTGTTCATCCCCATAAAAAAAGATACCATTTAGGTAAGGGTATCTTTTAAAAAAATATTCATTTTGCTGTTGCTACCTTTTCAAGGATATTTTCAAGAACGTACTGGACTGATTCGTACATATTTTTAAAGCGTTTGACTTTAGTATCCTGATAAAAACTTTGGATAGAGATATGTTGGATGTTTTCATGGGTCGCATCAATCTGATTTGGGTGAAGGTTTTTAGGAAATTCTTTGTTAATCCAGGAAACCGCCAACTCTCTCCAATTGTCCGCTATTGCCATCGTATCGTCGACAAAGGGCTTTACTTCTTTATAGAAATCTACCTCGTATGATTCACTCTGTTTAATTTCCTCTAAACGTTTAAGGGATTGATCACAGAGATCCTTTAGCATTTTTGTTTTCGCGAGTAATTCTGTATACATTCTCTCACCTCAACATCTATCATACCGCTTTAATAGCTTAATGTTAAGTGATAGGAGTGCTCCTTATCGGTTTCTGATACTCGCCCATCCTTTTGATGATGAAACTCATTACGTAATGATTTCATTTCATTTTCAAGCTGCTTCATTTGAAGAATATTCCGGTTTCCTTCTTCATTTAAATGCTTCACTACCTCTGTCTGAATTTGCACATCAATTTTGTTTAACATAGAAAGCAATTGATCAATACTTTCAAGAACATGCTTTTTTTTCGTAAGTTCATCCTTCAACATATCCACCCTCCTAAACGATCTCTTTTTAAGTAATTTCGATGTGAATTTTTTTACTCCTGCACGCTTGACAAAACTAGTTTGCATTCGTCAAAGAAAGCGGAAATCTCCCATCGTTTATCCCTGTTTTCGACAATGGATTCATACATTTTAAGAATGGTTTCCATGAAAGATGCTCACACTACCTGTAGGAGGTGAAGATTCCATGGCAAAGCAAGATAAAAAGAAAAATAAACAAGAACGTAATGAAGAGAAAGCACCTGGTTATGGAGACAAAAAACTTGAAGGACCTGACCGACCATCCACATAAATATACATACAAAGGCTGAAGAGTTCAGCCTTTGTTTTTTCGTAGTATTTCCTCTATTAAAATCCCCACTTGCATTTGCTTTTGCTTTCTTAAGTACCAATTTGTAAGCTCAATCTGCTCATCTAGCTCTACTTCGTCAAACCATTTCTCATACCTGTTTCCTCTATACCAATCAATCCTATTATCTTGTGTATGCCTGATAATCGGATAAGTGGTACGTAAAAATGGAGTATTACGAAATCTTCTTTCCGAAACATATTGTTCATAATCAAATCTTGAGCCAGTATGCTCTACTTTATTTGAAAATCCAAGAAAATGATCATAATAACTGTTATGAAATAACAAGGATGCAAGCTTTTTACCAAGTTCAATTCTTGCATCAAGCTTTGTGAATTGATGAACTGAGAAACCGTATAACCTTCCTTCAAGTGTTGGAAAAATAGCAGAACTAAAGTGTAAAAGATCCTGAAGGTTATAAAAAAAACGTTGAAAAACCCTTTTCCTATAGAATGGATGCTCAATAACTGGTTTTTGGATGATATTTTGTTCATTAATGATTTGAGCAGTTACTAAACGGTTACCTTCTCGATGCCTCCAGTAATATTCCCATTCACTTTCAATAAATCGTGATACAGAAAATAATTTAAGCATGTGAAAGTAAGGTTTTCCTACTTGATTTGAATATTCGTATACTAAGAGCTGTGGATAGGCGTCGGAGAAAATTAGCCAATTTGCTCGTTCATATGTACTAAACAGAATTTTTCGCTCTTTTTTACTAAGGATCTTTGGAAACCACTCTCCTTCAAGATCCGTCATATTCCAACCAGCATTTCGAGATACCTGACTTGCTAAGAAGGACCATCTTATCTCATTATGTCTTCGATAGAAGCTCGCGTAACTTTTGGTCCTCGAAATATTGTCAAGATTACCTTTCACTGTCCTTGCATTTATTTTATAAAAAAGTTCTTTCTCTTCCATCGTTAATTGAATATCCCGATTTCTTCGTTCGTTTACCATTTTTTCTATCTCTGCAATCTCGCTCATGCATACACACCTCTTAAGTTTAGTGTGTCCCATCGTGAAGAGCCCCACGCCCCCAAAAGTATATTTTCAGGCGAATAGTATGGTATAGTGACAGTAATTCTATACGCCTGTACCCAACTGTTTAAATTTCGTTAAACTATTTAACAAACTTTTTTGGTATAATAGGTGTCTTAAGGGGGATGGGAGTATGGAATTTCGTTATCCAAATGGAAAAGTATATAAGCCCCAGCAGGTAAAAAATAAACCACACCTCAAGCAACGAATATATGGAAATCGTGGGATGACATTAGAAGAAGATTTAAATGAAACCAATCAATTTTATTTGGAACAGGAAATTGCGGTTGTCCATAAAAAACCAACACCTGTTCAAATCGTAAATGTGGACTATCCACAAAGAAGTGCTGCTGTCATCAAAGAAGCTTATTTTAAGCTAGCATCTACTACGGACTACAATGGTATCTACAAAGGTCGTTATCTTGATTTTGAAGCGAAGGAAACGAAAAATAAAACCTCCTTCCCGCTCCAAAATTTTCACGAGCATCAAATCAAGCATATGTCCGATTGTTTAAAACATGATGGAATTTGTTTTGTGATCTTACGTTTTACAACGTTAGATGAAATCTATTACCTAGAAGCAAAACACCTATTGACCTTTTGGCAACGAAAAATGAAGGGTGGCAGAAAATCGATTACGAAAGACGAAATCGAAACGTTTGGTCATCACTTAACTATTGGCTATCGTCCAAGAATTGATTATATTAAGGTTATTGACAAGCTTTATTTTAACTTGGAAGAATAGCAAATACGCCAGGAATGAAACAAATCCTTCCTATTATACGTCATATAATAGGAAAGCATTTTGAAAGGCAGGAAACAAAGTATGTCTGAAAAATATCAATCACGTGAAGAGCGTCGACATGCAAATCAAAAGAAAAAAAAGCGAAAAAAATCTAAGGGCTCGTTATTTAAACGAATTCTATTAATAATTCTATTAATTGGAATCATCGGTATGGTAGCTGGGGCAACAACATTTTTCGTGATGGCAAGTGGTGCTCCGGAGTTGGATGAATCCCTCCTTAAGGATCCACTATCATCAAAGGTATACGATATGAATGGTAATAAAATTTATGAATTCGGGGCAGAAAAACGGACTTATGTCTCTCTTAATCAAATTCCCGATGATTTAAAAAATGCTGTATTAGCAGTTGAAGATGCTCGATTCTATGAACACCATGGTTTAGACGTCATTCGTCTTGGTGGCGCAGTTGTCGCTAATCTAACCGAAGGATTTGGTGCAGAAGGTGCTAGTACGATCTCACAACAGGTAATTAAGAATTCCTTTTTCGTTGAAGGAGAGAAAAAGCTCACAAGAAAGGCACAGGAGCTATGGCTTGCATTCCAATTAGAACGCAAATATTCAAAAAACGAAATTCTTGAAATGTATTTAAACAAAATTTATTACGGTGTCGGTAACACATATGGTGTTGCAAAGGCAGCCGAATTATATTTTGGTAAGCCACTAGATGAACTTGAGCTTCACGAATCTGCATTTATTGCAGGGCTTGGACAAAATCCTGGAATTTACAACCCATTTGTCCATCCTGAGGCTGCAGAAAAGCGAAGAAACATCGTATTAAATCTAATGGTTAGGCATGAATTTATCACGAAAGAGCAAGCAGACGCTGCTAAGAAGGTTCCAATTGAATCATCAATTGTGGAATCAAAAGAACAATCACATCCAATCGATTCTTTCATGGATCAAGTAAAAAATGAGCTAAAAGAATATGGCGATATTGATGTATATAATGCAGGAGTGAAAATTTATACAACATTTGACCCTGAGGCTCAAGCTCATGTTGATTCATTATTGGCAAATGAAAATCCTGATATTCAATTTCCAGATGATCAATTTCAAGCTGGAATTGCAATCGTAGATACAAAAACAGGTGAAATTAGAGCATTAGGTGGCGGAAGAAATCAAGCCCAAAATACACGTGTTAACTTTGCACTTGATAATTCAAACCAACCTGGTTCAACGATTAAGCCTATTTTGGACTATGGCCCTGCAATAGAGTATTTAAAATGGTCAACCTACCATCAAATTAAGGATGAGCCATACACCTATTCAGATAAAAGACCTATAAACAACTTCGACAGAAAATTTATGGGGCAAATTACAGCAAGAGTTGCCTTAGCTCATTCAAGGAACATTCCAGCTCTCAAGGCATTCCAAGAAGTTGGTGTTTCAAAAGCTACGGAATTTGCAAACAACCTTGGTATTACATTTGAAGAAAGAATTAATGAAGCATATTCAATCGGTGGAATGTTAGGAGGTATCTCCCCTCTTGAAATGGCTGGTGCCTATGCAACATTCGGTAATGAAGGGAACTTTATTAAACCACATGCGGTTACTAAAATTGTCTTCCCGGATAATCGAGAAGTTGTTCTTGCGCCTGAGCCAAAGACAGCAATGTCTGAAGCAACAGCTTTTATGATGACAGACATGTTAAAATCCGTTATGGACTTTGGTTCTGGACGAAGATATGATGTTTCCGGTTTGCAAATTGCCGGTAAAACGGGTACAACAAACTACACCGCAAAAGAGATAAAAGACTATAATATTCCTGCTGGTGGTGTTCCAGATATATGGTTTAGTGGTTACACACCAAGCTATACCGTTGCTATTTGGACAGGATATAGAAATAACCAAACAGCAGTCCTACCTGCTGAACAAAGCTTAGCGTTAAAATTATTTAGAGACATTATCACTAATCTATCCGAAGGTAAAGAAGCAGAAGATTTCGTAATGCCGAAGACAGTCGTTAAGGTTGGTGTGGAAAAGGGATCTAGTCCTGCAAAACTTCCAAGCGAATTTACGCCAAAAGATGAAATTGTGTATGAGTATTTCATTAGAGGTACAGAGCCGACTGAGGTGTCAGATAAATATGATAAGCTAAATCCACCATCAAACCTTAGTGTGATGTATGACCAAGTTACAAATCAAATTAATTTAACATGGGCTTATGCGGAAGGTGAAATGGAAGGAAATAGCTTTGAGGTTAGTGTTTCAATTGACGAAGGTCCTGCAAAAGTTCTTACAACAACGAAAGAATTAACCTATACGGTTCCTGATGCGATCCCAGGGGCAATATACAAATTCAGTGTAGCCGTTGTGAATAATGAAAATCCTGAAAAACGCAGTGACCCAGCTTCCACAACGATAGAAGTTCCGGAACCGCCTGAAGAAGAAATCGATATTCCACTACCTCCTGGAAATCCGGGAAATGGTAATGGTAACGGCAATGGTGGCGAAAACGGTGGCGATACTGGTGGCGATACTGGTGGCGAAGGTGAAGGTAACGGAGAAGGTGACGGTGGAGTTCCAATCTTCCCTCCACTACCACCAACTAACGGTGATAGAGAATAGATACAAAAATAACGCACAGTTCATAACTGTGCGTTATTTTTTATACTTACGTATTTTCATTTTGGCATAAAGCTTTAATAATTCAAGATAAAGTTCATTTAATTGAACAAATGAATGGTATTGATTCGGCTTTTTTAAAATAAATGAAAGACGCTCATCAAGATTAATTGGTTTATACTCCAAGCCAATAAGGTCATCTTGAAAGATTTCTTTATCTGGAGGCCTCTTTCCATTCATTACGAATAAAAAGGTTAAAAAGGCATCAATCGCTTCATCCATTGGCACCTTTACTGCTGATTTATCTCTGTTGTGGAAGAGGCTAGTTAAATGTTCTTTCCGTGCATTCCACTTTTCTGTTATATCAGAGATGATTTTGTCATTATCCAATCTTTTCTTTCCCCTTCATACGCTTTTTGCCTTCTCGACAAACCTCAAGGAGGGGACAAATTTCACATTGGGGATTCTGTGCCTTACAATGGTATCTCCCGAAGAATATCATCCGATGATGGGTAGCAGACCATTCTTCCTTAGGTACCTTTTTCATTAACGTCTTTTCGACTTCTAGAACAGAGTCCTTCCATCTACAAAATCCCAGTCTTTTGCTGACTCTTTCCACATGTGTATCAACAGCAATCGCTGGAACACCAAATGCAACGGAGACAACAACATTGGCCGTCTTTCTACCGACTCCTGGGAATTTTGTTAATTCATCACGGTCTTGTGGAAGGATGCCACCATAGTCTTCTAGCAACATTTGACATAATTTACGGATGTTTTTTGCCTTGTTTCGATAGAGTCCGATAGACCGGATATCGTTTTGTAGTTCTTCTAAGGAAACCGCCAAATAATCCTCAGGGGTTTTGTATTTTTCAAAAAGTGAGGCTGTTACTTTGTTTACCAATGCATCTGTACATTGGGCGGATAATGAAACAGCGATCACCAGTTCAAACGGATTTCTATGGTTTAACTCACAATGAGCATCTGGGAACATTTCCCCCATTGTGTCTAAACAAAATCGTATTTGTTGTTTGTTTAACATAAAATATCACCTTAACTTATATACATTAACTTTCTAACCAATTATAAAACGGAATTGTACGCTTATAATTTCCTTGCTGCAGTTGATCCGTTTGTTTTTGCTTTTGTTGATATTGACGAAACTTTTGTGAATGGTTTTGGGCTTGTGTTATTGTACGAATGCCATTCTTTTTCCATTCAAATAGAATTCGATCAATATATCGGAAATTAAGCTTACCCGACATGACTGCTTCACGTAAGGCTGCTTTAATGATGGACGGATCGTGGTGGTCTTGGTCGAGCCACATCGCTAGTGATTCACATTCAAAAGGCGAAAGGGGTCGTCCAAATTCTTGTTCAAAAATGCTATACAAGTCCATTTCATGCTGTTTATCGAGTTCTTTTTCTTCGTTCATGTTTTGCTGAACTACATACTGAAGCATTTTCTCCCATAATGGTCGTATTGAGTATTTCTCATAGATGACACGATTCTCGTCATTTCCTTCATTTATTTCTAAATATCCACGTTGTATAAGCAGACGTAGAATTTCCATGCACTTTTCTTCTTTAATTGTCATGCGGTTTGAGATTTCAATTGGTGTAGGAAAGAAATTTCCACTATCCATAAAGGTTAATATATGGAATAGGACCATCATTTCCTCTTCATTTAACTGTAGATGTCGATACGAGGACATTAACATTTTCGGAATTGAAATACTGCCTTGTTCGAATAAATCAACTAATTTATCCATTTTCATGTACAAACACCTCTTCATAACCTAGTATAACATGAGACCTGAGAGTAGGGCTAAGAAAGAAATATTTGGTTTGGTTATTTGTATAAAATAAATGGGACCTTCTTCTTTGGAAGGTCCCCTAATGTTGTTTAATTATGGATACAGACGGTTTAGTAGACGTGGGAATGGGATGGTTTCACGTACATGTTCTACGCCACTAATCCATGCAACTGTTCTTTCTAGCCCTAATCCAAAGCCTGAATGTGGAACAGATCCATATTTACGTAATTCCAAATACCAATCATAAGCACCACTTGTTAAACCATGTGCTTCAAGTTGTTGTTTTAATAGGTCATAATCATGAATTCTCTCAGAACCACCAATGATTTCACCGTAACCTTCAGGGGCTATTAAGTCCGCACATAAAACTACATCATCACGATCTGGTGCTGGCTGCATATAGAATGGCTTAATACCCTTCGGATAATTTGTAATAAACACTGGTTTGTCATAGCTTTCTGCAATAGCCGTTTCATGTGGAGCCCCAAAATCATCGCCCCATTTAATATCTTCAAAGCCTTTATCATGTAAAAACTCAATTGCCTCATCATAAGAAATGCGAGGGAATGGAGCTTTTATATGTTCAAGCTTGGATGTATCCCGACCTAAGGTTTTTAATTCTAATTGACAATTTTTTAAGACAGATTGCACAATATGAGAAACATACTCTTCTTGTACTTTTAGACTTTCTTCATGCTCAGTAAAAGCCATTTCTGGCTCAATCATCCAGAACTCAATTAAATGACGTCTTGTTTTTGATTTTTCAGCGCGGAATGTAGGTCCGAAAGAGAATACTTTCCCTAAAGCCATGGCTGCAGCTTCCATATAAAGCTGTCCACTTTGAGAAAGGTATGCATCTTCATCAAAGTATTTTGTAGCAAAAAGCTCAGTTGTTCCTTCAGGCGCACTTCCTGTTAAAATTGGTGGATCAACCTTTACAAATCCATGGTCATTGAAAAATTCATAAGTTGCACGAATGATTTCATTACGAATTTTCATTACCGCATGTTGTCTCTTTGAACGTAGCCATAAATGGCGGTGGTCCATTAAGAATTCTGTCCCATGCTCTTTAGGTGTAATTGGATAATCCACAGCCTCATGAATCACTTCTATGTTCGTGACTGTTAGCTCATAACCAAAAGGAGATCTTTCATCTTCTCTTACAACACCAGTGACATATAGAGAAGTTTCTTGAGTAATTGATTTTGCTTTCTGGAAAACTTCTTCATCCACTTCTGCTTTTACAACGACTCCCTGGATAAAGCCTGTCCCATCTCGAAGCTGTAAAAAGGCAATCTTTCCGCTTGATCTTTTGTTTGCTAACCAAGCGCCAATTCTAACCTCTTCACCTACATATTTATTAACATCAGAAATAGTTATTTTCACAATTGTCCCTCCAAAACCGTAACCCTTATGTATAAATGCCTAATTTACCTACTTCATTATACATTTGTTAAGTTCATGAATCAAGAAATACCATGGGGACGTTCCTTTGGTTGCGTAAGAACCAATCGAATCGTCCCCCATTATTAAGAATGCTACATTTTTTCTTCAACAAATGTATGAATACGTTTGATCGCTTCTTCCAATAGGTCTAAAGATGTTGCATAAGATAAGCGCATATTATCTGGTGAACCAAAACCGGATCCTGGAACAACTGCAACGAGCGCTTCCTCTAATAAAGCCTTCGCAAAATCATCCACATTATTATAACCAGTCAATTCGGCACACTTTTTCGCATTTGGAAATAGATAAAATGCTCCCTGTGGCTTGATACATGATATGCCAGGTATTCTTACTAATTTATTGTAAATCACGTCTAAACGCTGTTCAAATGCCTGTCTCATTGTTTCAACCGGTTCTTGATTGCCTTCATAAGCAGCTAGAGCCGCATATTGTGCAATTGATGTTGGATTAGAAATGCTATGACTTGAAAGATCTGTCATACTTTTGATAATTTCCTGTGGACCTGCAGCATAACCGATTCTCCAACCAGTCATTGAATGTGATTTAGAAAGACCATTGATGATAATTGTCTTTGCCTTCACTTCTTCACTAACCTGCGCAATTGATGTATGTGCAGCCCCAAAATATACAAGCTTTTCATATATTTCATCTGAAACAATCCAAATATTATGCTTCACACATAATTCACCGATAGCTTGCAGTTCTTCTTTCGAATAAAGCATACCAGTTGGGTTACTTGGTGAATTTAAGATTAGAGCAACAGTTTTATCTGTAATTGCAGCTTCAAGCTGGTCTACAGTCACTTTAAATTGATTTTCTTCTTTACCTTCTACATATACAGGTACACCTTCTGCAAGCTTTACTTGCTCAGGATAGCTAACCCAGTAAGGTGTTGGAATAATAACTTCATCATCTTTATCTAGAAGAACTTGGAATAAGGCATATAACACAAACTTTGCACCCGAACCAACTATCACTTCATTTGCTTTATATTCTAATTGTTGGTCATTTAAAAGCTTTTTACAAATCGCTTGTTTTAAAGCAGGTAATCCCGCTGAAGGTGTATATTTAGTATGCCCTTCTCTCATAGCCTTTACTGCTGCCTCGATTATATAATCTGGTGTATTAAAATCCGGCTCACCAGCACCAAGTCCAATTACATCATGACCCGCAGCTTTCAATTCTTTTGCTTTTGCTGTTATAGCAAGTGTTGAAGAAGGTGTTAAGGCTGCTACTCTGTTTGCTAATTTCAATGGTATTCCCCTCCACGTATTATGGTTTTATTGAATTACGATATTTACCATTTTCAAAATACAGTTTATGGTAGGTCAAACGATTATCACTATCGATATAAATAATTTCCCATATTGGAATATTATCTTCGAGTCCAAGCTTAACGGAACGAATTTCTTGTGGATCTCGCTCACTTTTTAAAATGGTTAGTGCTTCACTTTCTGTAATGCCATCACGTTTAAAGCGTGTTACGATTTCCCCTTTTTTTAGCGGAATCCAAGCAATCATTGTTTCATCTTCATCATTTTTCCCGATGACAACTTGATATGATTTTGATCCCAAATATGTATAACTATCTTCTATTGTTTCAATTGGCGTCTTTTCAAGTGCGATTTTGTTTCCTTTTGCTGCAGCGTTATTTAGTGGCTCAAGAGCCGATTGATAAATGTTAATCCCTCTCCAAATAATAAAGATAAGGAGTACAACGAGTATCCCAATGATCCATTTTTTCATATCTTATTCACTACTTTACGTACGATAAATTGTAAATACTGCTTTATTTTGATCATCTCGATCAAGCGCAAGACCAAACATGAGATCTTCATGCTTCAATGTACGATTTAATAAATCAACTATTTTATATAAATCAGGTGTATTTTGAATTTTAACGGTCGATAGAACTTCTATCTTACTTTCCAAGCAAGAGCTCTCCCTTCATTCATCACAAATTTTACTACTCATACGTTCCACGTATCAGGCAACAATAGTAGTACTACAACATTACAGTTGAAGTTGTCTACATTATATTGCCTTACATCATTATAACAGGTGTATTACCATTCACAATATAGTTTTTTTCAGTTCGGAGTATATCCCGACTGAAAAAAACAGCCTCCGGCGGATGCCTCGATTTTTCAAAGGGAAATTTTCGAGCAGTAAGATTAAAGACTAAAACCGCCACATCCTGTGGCAACGTCTTTATGACCCACTTCCTTTTGGCCTAAAAATCGGGCGCAAATACGCTAAGGCGCATTTGATTTCAATAAAAATTAACTCCTAATCCCATGCCTTAACCTGTCTTATGACAGGTCTTTTTAATACCTATAGCCAATCCTCAACATCCTTTAAAAGCTCATTAAGTGATTTGTGGAAAAATTTCATCTTTGGAACAGATGTGAGAAATTTTTTTCCATACTTTGTTGAGATAATCCGGCGATCCAGAATAAAAATGACCCCTTTATCCTTTTCTGACCGAATTAGCCTACCAACGCCTTGTTTAAAACGGATAATAGCATCCGGTAGCGAGAGCTCTCTAAAGGTGTCTCCACCCTTTTCTTCAATCTCCCTGGCACGTGCAGTGTACATCGGATCATTTGGCGGTGCAAACGGAAGCCTTACGATAACGAGCGCACTCAAATCCTCTCCAGGAATATCCACACCTTCCCAAAAACTACTCGTTCCAAGAAGAATCGCCTTATCAAAGGCTTGAAAATTTTTTGTTAATTTTGCCCGACTGCCGCCACTTATACTTTGAGCAATTAACACAAACTGATCAAGCAGTACTCTATTTTTTAAATTCATATATGTCTTTTGCAACATTTCATATGATGTAAACAACACAAGCATGCGACCATTTGTTTTATTCGCTATTTTAGCAATTTGATCTGAAATCGAATCAACAAACTCATCCTGAGAAACAGATTTGATTAGTGGTATATCTGTTGGTACCATTAGTGCTGCTTGACGCTCAAAATCAAATGGTGATGGTATTGATAACGTAATAGGTTGAAAATCAGCTAACCCAAGTTTTTCAATCATATAGGCAAATGAATCATCCACCGTTAGCGTTGCTGATGTCATGACAACACTTTTCTTAAAAGTAAAAAATTGATCAGCTAAAAATTCTGAGATGTCTGTCGGTTCTACTAGAATAGCTGCCGAGTTGACAGGACCTTTTGGATCAATTTCAATCCATCTTAGCTGATGCTGATTGACGTTCATAATATTTTCAATTATCGAGCACTTTTCCATTAATAAGTCGATAGTTAATAAATAATCATTAAATAACCCAATTTGTAATGGAGTAAATAAGGACTTATTTTGGATTATCTGCTGTTTTTGATAGTTGACTTTATTTACAAGCTCTTTTTTAAATATGTTGAGCTTTGTTAGTTGCTCAATTGCTTCCCGCCAATATTCACCATATTCATGTATAGGATGAAGAATATATTGAATTCGATTCTTTTCTTTTTCTTCTTGCTGTTTCATTAAAACATGACTGCGTATCATTCGAAAAAAATCATTAGCTGCTGCTTTTATATCCTTAATGAGTTGATTCACTCGTAAAAAAGAGTCTACTTCAAATCCGTTTTTTTCCATAAGTTTCGATGTCTTTGCAAGCAAGTCATTTGTCTCCAGCAGTCCAATTCTCATGAGGACGGAATGGATCGATAAATAATGAACATGATAGCCAAGCTGTCGTTTTGCCAAAGCTTCGAAATGATGGGCTTCATCTAGTATTAAATACTCGTACTGTGGAAGAATTTCAAAATGATTGTCTAAATCCTGTAAGAGTAGTGCGTGATTTGTAATCACGATATCTGCTGTTTCAGCCGCTTTCTTTGCTTTTTGATAAAAACACCTTGATTCCCAAATGGGATCTTCCAATCCAGGATGTTCAACTGTACATTTCACTCGTTCCCATAATAGCTTGCCACCTGACGGTAAATTAATTTCGTCAATATCCCCTGTTTTTGTTTCTGTTAACCATACTAAAATTTGTGCTTTTGTTAACACTTCATCATAATTATCTGTGTTCTCATAAAGTATTTGTTCAAATTTTCTTAAAGAGAGGTAATTCCCTCTTCCTTTTAAAAGCGCAGCATCAAAGTCAAATGAAAGGATGTCACGCAATTTGACAATATCTTTTTCTAAAAGCTGATGCTGTAGCTGTAGAGTATTCGTACTTATCAGGCAGCGACCCTTCATTTTAGAGATGTAAATCGCTGGCAGTAAATATGCGATGGATTTACCTATTCCTGTACCCGCTTCAATCATGGCATGCTGGTTTGTTTCCATTGCATGCTGTATCGTCTGCACCATTTCTAGCTGGCCTTGACGAAACGGAAAGTCGTGAATCACTGAGTGAAATATCTCAGTATATGTATAGCTTTTTTGTTTTCGTTTTTCTTTTTGTTTGGTGATTTTATGAAGTGCAAGTCCACGATAGATATCAAATTTCGTATTCTTTTCGGCATATTTTGATTTTTCATCTAGAATCTCACTTAAAATTTCACGAATATCACTTTTGAAAAAGCTTGACAGTGAATATAGCTTTTGAATCGTAACAAGCGGTAGTCGTTCGATCTTATGTAAAATTTTCAAAAGAATTTCAGCTGTTACTTCAGCATCACTATCGGCTTGATGAGGATTTTCATGGGTTAATGATAAAGACTCAGCAAGTTGACCCAGTTTGTAGCTATCTGCTAAAGGTAGCATTACTCTAGATAGTTCAACCGTATCAATGGTAAGACAATGAAAATTTTCAAACCCACACTGTGCTAATTCTTCCTGCAGAAACGAATAATCAAAAGGGACATTATGAGCTACAAAATAGGAATCCTGAAACATTGAAATAATTTCAGGTGCAACGATTGAAAAATCAGGTGCATTGGCAACCACTTCATTAGAAATACCCGTAAATTGTTCAATAAAAACGGGTATGTCTTGTTTCGGATTGACGAAGGTTGCAAATCTTTCAACGATTTCTCCATCTTCAATCACGACAGCTGCAAACTGTATGATTTTATCGCCTTTTTTTGGAGAGTTCCCGGTTGTTTCTAGGTCTACTACGACAAAGCGTTTTTTCATTGGTGCCACCTCCTAACACAAACGCCCCCAAATTGGGGGCGTGTATACCGTTTATAGAACAGTTGCAGCTGGTTCTTCAAAGATTAGTTCTTTAATTTGGTTGTTTTCGTTCATAATCGCTACTCTTGGCTTATGATTTTCTATTTTTTCCTCAGGTACAATTGCATATGAGATGACAATTATGACATCCCCCTCTTGTACAAGACGAGCGGCAGCACCGTTTAAACAAAATACACCGCTTCCTCTTTCGCCAGGAATAATATATGTTTCAAGTCGAGCCCCATTATTATTATTTACAATTTGAACTTTTTCATTAGCGACCATTCCGACTGCATCTAATATATCTTCATCTATCGTAATACTACCTACATAGTTTAAGTTTGCTTCTGTAACACGTGCTCTGTGTATTTTTGCGTTCATCATTGTACGGAACATGATGCTCCCCCTTGAATCTTTAGGATTTCCAATAAAAAGTGTATTAACAGTTTCTATACATCAAAAGTAATATTATCAATAAGTCTTGCTTTTGTAAACTTGACGGCTAGTGCAATAATAATTTTTCCCTTTAGCTCAATAACCTCATCAAGCTCCGGATAACGATACATTTCAACATAATCGATAACCCCTGATGTATGTACTGAAATATGTTTTTTTATTAATTCCTCAATCACTTTCGGATTTCGTTCTCCCTTATCTATCTCTCGTTTTGCGATTTGAAGACTTTCATATAGTCTTGGTGCTTCTACCCTCTCTTGTGAAGTTAAATAAACATTACGAGAGCTTTTCGCAAGCCCATCCTCTTCACGAACAATTTCCACTGGTACAAGAGTTATTGGAAAATTGAAATCTGTGAGCAATCCATCAACAACGGCGACCTGCTGAGCGTCTTTTAAACCAAAATATGCTCGGTCTGGCTGTACGATATTAAATAATTTGACAAGAACTGTGGCAACTCCATCAAAATGGCCATTACGCTTCCTTCCGCATAGTACATTAATTCTTGAATGGACGACCGCGGTAAGAGACATCTTTGTTGGATACATTTCTTCAGTACTTGGATGAAAAAGAACATCCACACCATTGTTCTCTGCTAATTTACGATCTTTTTCAAAATCACGTGGATAGGAATCGAAATCCTCGTTTGGACCGAATTGAAGTGGATTTACAAAAATACTCACAGCTAGTACATCATTTTCACTTCTTGCCTTATTTATTAAGGTTAAATGTCCTTCATGAAGATACCCCATTGTTGGTACGAATCCGATTGTTTTTCCCTCTTGCTTCAATGATTTCATATATTGCTGCATTTCCTGGATCGATGCGATGACTTTCATGTTTATTTTCCCCCGTAAAGATTAGCAAGCTCTTCTTCTTTCATTGTGTACGTATTTTTTTCTTCTGGGAAAGAACGTGCTTTTACCTCATCCACATAATTTGAGAGTCCTTGTAAAATTGGCTCATTCACTGAGGCATATTGTTTTACAAACTTTGGAACACGATCAACCCCATATGAAATCACATCATGAAATACTAGAACTTGACCATCCGTTTGGTTACCAGCACCAATACCAATTGTAGGAATTGAAACGCTGTTTGTCACTTCTTCACCTAATTGTTTCGGCACGCATTCTAATACTAAAGCAATTGCTCCTGCTTCCTCGACTTTTTTTGCATCCTCAATTAACTGTCTTGCGCTTTCTGCATCTTTTCCTTGCACTTTATAACCACCTAATACTCCTACTGCCTGTGGTGTTAAACCAAGATGTGCAACGACAGGAATTCCTGCTTCTGTTAAAGACGAAATGGTATAAATGACGTCCTTTGCTCCCTCAACTTTAACAGCATGGGCTCCAGATTCTTGAATAATCCGTGCTGCATTTTTCAACGTTTCAGGACGCGAAACATGATAAGACATAAATGGCATATCCGTTACAATAAATGTATCCTTTGCCCCACGTTTTACGGCCTTCGTATGATGAATCATATCATCTACTGTTACTGGTATAGTAGAATCATAGCCTAATACAACCATTCCTAATGAATCACCGACAAGGATCATATCCACACCGGCTTCTTCTGCAAGCTTAGCAGATGGATAATCATAGGCTGTCAACATGACGATTGGCTCTTTCCTTTGTTTCATTTTCAAAAATTCCGTTGTTTGTTTCATCATTTTTCCTCCTTTTGGCTTTTAGAAAGTAAACAACCCTTCTTTAAAGTCGCCTTGCTCAAGTATCCCTTGAGTTTCCTAAAAGAGGAGATGAAAAGACCGATTCGTGGTAGTTTTTTGCGTAAATATAGTAAAAAATCCTTCTTTCAAATAGAGAAAGAAGGATTGAACATGAATAAGTTCGGTAAATTTCATCCCTCTGTCCCAGTCCAATGGATCAAGGCAGAATACAATTGTGAATTGCATTGGTAAAAATTAAAGCTTGGTGTAGTTCCATAAAGGATACCACCCATCACTTTGAATTATATATAAGATTCGCATTCTTTTCTACACTTTATTTTTAAGGAAGTTCAATATCTGCGGAATAGATATGATGAACCTTACCTTCTGCATCTTCGAGGAGTAATACTCCTTCCTCATTGATGCCAATTGCTTTTCCTTCAATCGATCCAGAAATGGTTCTAGCAATGATCTGCTTTCCTATACTTGTTGCATAGCTTTCCCATAAAAGTTTAACGACCTTAAAGCCATGCTGTAAAAACTCATTGTAAAGCTTTTCAATTTTTAATAAAATCACCTGAATTAATTTGGCACGGTCAATTTTATCGCCTTTTTCAATTGCAAGTGAACTCGCAATGGTATGAAGATTCTCAGGAAATTGACTCAATTCTTGATTCACATTGATGCCAATCCCAATAATGACTGAATTAATTCGATCAGTTTCAGCTTGGAGCTCCGTTAAAATTCCCACAATTTTTTTTTGATGAATTAAAATATCATTAGGCCATTTAATATCTGGCTCTAAGCCTGTCACTTCTTGGATTGCTTGGACGACACCAACCGCAGCTAATAAAGTTAATTGTGGAGCTTGTGATGGCGGGATTTGTGGTCTTAAAATCATACTCATCCAGACTCCAGTATGTTTAGGGGAATACCATGCGCGATCTAATCTGCCACGTCCAGTTGTCTGTTCTTCTGCCACAACAAGTGTACCTTCGACAGCACCTTCATACGCTAATTTGTGAGCAATTTGCTGGGTAGAGGTTACCGATTCCTCAAAATGAATGTTTCGCCCTAAACTTTTAGTTTCTAGGCCTAGCTGTATTTCATTACCACTAATTTTATCTGGCTTAGTTATGATACGATAACCCAGCTTTCGAACGGCCTCTAATTCGTATCCTTCATTACGTAAATCTTCAATATGTTTCCATACGGCTGTCCGCGAACACCCAAGTTGCTCGCTTAATTTTTGTCCAGATATAAACTCCCCGTTGGCACTAGAGAAGACTTCTAACAATTTCTTTCTTATTTCTGATTGCACGATAGAAGCCACTCCTTTATCTTTTCCTTGTTATTTTCAACTTTGTTTTCAAGAATTCCATTTTCAACTAATTCATATAGGTCCGCTATCCATTTCCCTGGCTTTTGTTTGTACCAGAGTAAAAGATCTTCACCTGTGATATCTAGATCGGAACGTTGTTTAATGGGTAATTTATTAAATTCCTGAAACGGTGACACGTCTTGATGAATCCTTAAAACTTCTAAAATACGTTCTATCTGTTGGATACATTCTGCTCCACAATCGTATAGTAGACGTTTATTCCAGCCAGTTTGTATGACTTTTTCAAGAAAAACTCTATTTTTTACAACCTGTTCAATGATTTTATTTGGTAATTTCCATAGTCGCAAAAATGCCTTACTATCGTCTGTGTTCAATAAATAACAAACAAGTGTCCAATATTCAGCTCTTTCTTGAAGATGATTCCATTTATAGTAGGAAAAACGTTCTAAACTTTGAATTCGATCCGCAAAACCAGGTATATATTGATATAAATTGGTGTTTACTAAGAGCGGAATTGATTCTTGGCAACTCGGGCCAATTAGTAATTTTTCAAATTCTATTGAAATCCGCTCAACTGAAATCTTTTTTAATAATACCGCATTTTCCTTGATGGCTGACTCCGTTTCCTTACATAATAAAAAGGACAATTGGCTTGAAAATCGAACAGCCCTCATCATCCTAAGTGCATCTTCAAAGAACCGTTCGTTGGGGTCACCGACAGTTTGAATTCGTTTCTCTTCAATTGCTTTCTTTCCTCCGAAAGGATCAATAATGTTACCATCAATCGTCATCGCCATTGCGTTCATCGTAAAATCTCTTCTTTTTAAATCCTCGTGAAGGGAAGTGACAAATTCAACCTGAGAAGGTCTCCGGTAGTCATCATATCCCTCCTCTGTTCGGAATGTCGTCACTTCATATTGTTCACCCTTATGTAACACAATTACTGTTCCGTGAACCGCACCAACATCAATGGTTTTTGGAAATATAGCCATAATTTGTTCTGGTCGTGCAGAAGTTGCGATATCGATATCACCAATGGGTCGATGTAAAAGATAATCACGGACTGAACCACCAACAAAATAAGCCTCATAGCCGTTATTATGTAAAGTTTTAAGAATTTCTTTTGCTTTTATAAAAGGTTCATCCATCATCGAGAGCCCCTCTCAACGTTTATCCTCAAGAATAGAATAATATAAATCCTCATAATCATTAACAATTCGCTCGGAATTAAACTTTTCTTGAACAGAGCGGATTGCCTGATCAGACATTTTACTATGTAAGTCGGTATCCTTTAATAATACGATTGATTTGTTTGCGATGTCTTTAATATCCCCGAGTTCACAAATATAGCCATCTTTACCTTCATCAATAACCTCTGGAATACCTCCAGTGTTTGTCCCAATAGTTGGAACTCCACAAGCCATTGCTTCAATTAAAACAAGTCCAAAGCTCTCTTTTTCAGATAATAAAAGCTTTAAGTCACTAATTGAATAAAGTTCGGGGAGGTTTTCTTGTTTTCCCAAAAGAAGTACTTTATCAGTTAGTCCAAACTTATTAATTAATTTGCAAACAGTAGTTAATTCAGGTCCATCGCCCACTAATAATAGCTTGGATTTCACTTCTTTTTGAATCAAGTTAAATGCTTGAACAACGTCAGGAACACGTTTAACCTTTCGGAAATTGGATACATGGATAATCACTTTTTCATCTTCTTGTATCCCATACTGTTTTCGTAAATCATTCACATTTCTTTTGTAGTAAATTTTCTCGTCCACAAAATTATATATCGTTTTAATCTCTTTTTTTGGTTCAATTAATTCGTAGGTTTGTTCGACAAGCGATTTTGAAACTGCTGTTACTGCATCGGATTGTTCAATTCCAAACCGAATAAGTTCGGTTAAAGATGGATCGTACCCGAGAACGGTAATATCTGTTCCGTGAAGGGTGGTCACTATCTTAACATCCCCACCCACCATTTGCTTTGCTAAATAAGCGCATGCTGCATGCGGGATCGCATAATGAACATGTAATAGATCCAGCTTCTCCCTTTTTGTAACCTCTGCCATTTTACTTGCTAATGCTAAATCATAAGGCGGGTATTTAAATACTGAATATTGATTCACTTCTACCTCATGAAAATAAATATTTGTATAAATTTTGTTTAAACGGAATGGAAGACTTGAAGAAATAAAGTGGATTTCATGTCCTTTCTCTGCAAGCAACTTCCCTAGCTCTGTTGCAACGATACCTGATCCCCCAACTGAAGGGTAACAGGTGATCCCGATTTTAAGTTTCATTGAAGATTCTCCCACTTCTACATTAATTACAAATACGGATTCATGTTAAAGACTCGAAAGCTTATTGATTAGCTCCCTCTTGTCTTTCACGTATGATTTCACGCCATGAAAAAAATCCTTTTTCAAGTCCATGAATCAGTACCTCTGCCGTTCCCATATTTGTTGCTAATGGAACAGCATACACATCACATAATCTAATTAATGCAGATACATCTGGCTCGTGTGGCTGTGCAGTTAGTGGGTCTCTAAAAAAGATCACCATGTCCATTTGATTATTTGCAATCATCGCCCCAATTTCTTGGTCACCGCCTAGTGGTCCTGATTGAAAACGATGAATTTGCAGTCCAGTAGCTTCAGATATGCGTAAGCCTGTTGTTCCTGTAGCGAATAATTCATGTTGTTCTAAAATAGATGTATAAGCTGTTGAAAACTGTACTAGATCATTTTTCTTTTTATCGTGAGCAATTAGAGCAATTTTCATAGTTATGTATCCCCTTATTCGATGATATTTTCTAATCCATACACTAAAACGTCAAGATTCATTACAGTGTCAACTGATAATTTGACACCTGACATAAAGGAAGCACGGTTGAATGAATCATGGCGTATGGAAAGCATTTGTCCATTACCACCAAACATTACCTCTTGATGTGCAACAAGTCCCGGTAAGCGTACGCTATGTATGCGAATTCCATCGTACTCAGCACCACGAGCTCCTTGGATTGTTTCTTTTTCATTAGGATGTCCTTGTTGTTTTGATTCTCTAACTGTTGTCAATAATTCGGCTGTTTTAACAGCTGTGCCAGAGGGTGCATCAAGCTTTTGGTCATGGTGAAGCTCAATAATTTCCACGTCTTGAAAATACTTGGCAGCCATTTGCGAAAACTTCATCATTAGAACAGCACCGACCGCAAAATTAGGTGCGATAATGGCGCCTACCTTACGTTCCTCCGCCATTTTTGACAGTCTATCTAATTCATCTTTCGTAAAACCTGTCGTGCCTACTACAGGGCGAATCCCGTGTTCAATAGCTACCTCCGTATGGTACTTACCTGTTTCAGGTGTAGTTAAATCAATTAGCACGTCCGGTTTTGTTTCTGAGAAGCACTCTAAAATATCCGTAAAGATCGGAGCTTTTACATTCGAAAAGCCTTCTACATCACTTAATAACTGGCCATTGTTTTTTCGATCGATGACCCCTACTAAAGAAAAATTTTCTGTTTCCTGAACAAGGGCTACCGCTTCTTTTCCCATTCTACCCCGCGGACCTGCAATTACAATTTTTATTGTTTCCATGATGTATGTATTCCCCCTTATTCATTCGTATCAATACGCGTCCATCTATCTTTATCTCTTGTATTAAATTTGTTCATAACAGTATTATGTGCGTCTTCAAGGTCAATGTTCAAGGAATTTGCAAGACAAATCAGAACAAATAGCAAGTCACCTGTTTCTTCAGCCATGCTTTTTTCTGTTTCCGAATCTTTTTTAGGCTTTTCGCCATAGTAGTGATTAACCTCTCTCGCAAGTTCTCCTAGTTCCTCAGTCAACCTAGCTAGTAATGCAAGCGGACTAAAATAGCCTTCTTTGAATTGACCTATGTATGCATCTACCTCTTGTTGCAGCTGTTTCATCGTTTTATCTGCCATTACTATCACCTCTATCGTTTCTATTCCTATGTTAGCTTAAAATATAGCTTTTTGACAAATAATTCTTTTATACGACATGATTTGTTTGTTTTTCACCCATACTTTATAATAAAGTGGCAATTATTACTATTTCGGGGGTATTTAACTTTGAAGTTTTCCATAAAAAATATTATTTTCATTTTGTTGGGTTCCGCTATTTTCTCGTTTGGGATTGTGCATTTTAATATGCAAAACAACCTAGCAGAGGGCGGTTTTACAGGGATTACACTTTTGCTTTATTTTTTATTTAAATTTGATCCGTCCTATTCGAATTTGATCTTAAATGTTCCACTGTTTTTTCTAGGGTGGAAGCTCCTTGGTCGTATTGCATTTTATTATACACTTATCGGTACTGTTAGTGTTTCAATATTTTTGTGGTTCTTTCAGCGTTATCAATTTAATATTCCACTCGATGGCGACCTAATGCTGGCAGCGTTATTTGCCGGTGTGTTTATTGGAGTTGGTCTAGGGATTATTTTTCGATATGGCGGTACAACTGGTGGTGTTGATATCATCGCAAGGCTTGTTCGAAAATATGTTGGCTGGCCAATGGGGCGGACAATGTTCTTATTTGATGCGGTGGTTATTACGGTTTCCCTCATTTTTTATCTTTCTTATCGTGAGGCTATGTACACCTTGCTTGCTGTTTTTATTGGGGCACGAGTAATTGATTTCATGCAGGAAGGTGCCTATGCCGCTAGAGGCGCTATGATTATTTCAGAGAGGAATGATGAGATTGCTGAAAAGATATTACATGAGATGGATCGAGGAGTAACGATCTTGAAGGGGATGGGGTCGTATACGAAGCAGGAGAAGCATATTTTATATTGTGTTGTCGGAAGAAGTGAAGTCGGTCGTTTAAAGCAAGTAATTATCTCCGTCGACCCACATGCTTTTGTCTCAGTAAGTGATGTTCATGATGTGCTTGGAGAAGGATTTACGTTGGATGAGAATAAAAAGCCGATTGAGCGGTAATTTAACGTGTATCAAGAGTATTTGCTCATTCGCGTGAAGCTTTTGGGCTTTATATGCCTTTATAACTGACATGAAAAAAGCCGGTTATCCACATTGATTAACCGGCTTTCGTTGCTTATTCTTCTCGAGTCATACCTGTATAAATAAGGATCAATCTCAAAAGTTCTAGCACTGCAACTGCTGCTGCTGCAACATAGGTAAGGGCTGCTGCGTTTAGCACTTTCTTTGTTTCACGTTCTTCATCGTTACGAATGACACCTGCAGAAACGATTTCGTTCATTGCTCTTGATGATGCATTAAATTCAACTGGTAATGTAACAAGTTGGAATAACACAGCTGCTGCCATAAAGATAATTCCTACTAGAATTAAGTTTGACATTGTAAAAATAATACCAGCAATGATTAAAATCCATGAAAAGTTTGAACCAATGTTCGCAACCGGTACGAGTGCATGACGGAAACGAAGAAATGCATAATCTTGTTGATCTTGAATCGCATGTCCAACTTCATGGGCCGCAACTGCTGCACCAGCGATTGAATTTCCATAATAATTATTAGTTGATAGTCGCACAACTTTTGATCTTGGGTCATAATGGTCTGAAAGCAAACCAGGTGTTTCTTCAATTCTCACATCATATAATCCATTTTGATCAAGTATTCTTCTTGCTACTTCTGCACCTGTCATACCTGATGACGAAGGAATTTGTGAATACTTCTTATATGCACTCTTAACTTTAATTTGTGCATATATCGGAATGATAATGATCAAAGCGAAATAAACTAGAATCATTTTTGTTCCTCCAAATTATAGTATAATTTAATTTTAATTAGAGACTCCCTCAATGTCAATTGACTTGCTTACAAAATCCCTAAAAGTAAACAGTGGGATATGCCCCACTGTCAGCGGTCTTCGTAATCTCTCTGTTTTTGGCGCTTTTGCTTATCGCCTTTATATTTTCTCCAGCCTACATAGATTAATGTAAGAATAATGGCGCCACCTGTTGATATCATCACCCAAATTAGAGACGGATCTGCGTCATCCTCCGTCATACGGTCGAACATTTTTTTTAGATCTAACTCCATTTGCTCAAGCTGTTGTATTCTAGTAGCGGTTTTCAAATCTTCGTTACGGTATGCATCTAAGAAAGCAATATGTGATTCTATCTTCTGAACGTCTTGAGGTGTGATATCCACAGTAATACTCGGATGAATCATATTATATTTTGATAGAAAGATAGTCAACAATTGATTAAATGTTTCCTTATCGCCTTCTTCAATCGTTTCCTTCATTTCTCCAAACGTCGTCATTATTGAATCTTCCAATTCTGTCCACATCGGCTGATACTCAGACCTCATCGCATCTACCACTAAACGAAATTGGGTAACACGATTGACTCTTTCTTCCATGCTAAGTGAACTAGAAGTAACTGCTTCAAAGGCTGATTCATGAGTTAAGGTAATAATCCGAAGTTCATCCATTGAAAAGGATGGATCCCGCTGATTCATTCGAAGGAATTCATTTGAAAAATGTGTTAACAATTGCTTAGCATCCTTGTATCTTTCCTGCTTCACCATTTGTAGGGCTTGATCGGAAATTTGATCAAGCTTATCCCAGTTTTCTTCAGTGGAGGTAGCGTTTATGGATATAGGATGAATCATAACTATAAAACAAATAATGCATATAATTCTAGAAATTTTCATACTTGTCCCTCCTCAAACATCTATTAAAATGTATGATAGATTGGACAAGAGTAGACCAATTATTTATTGAAGTTCTAACTGATAGCGATCTTTTTTTATACAAAGTAAATAAGTAAGTAAGATGGATACCATACTTAACCAAAATGTAAAATAGCCAATCTGAGGAATATACTGATCCAATACACTATATCTTGGCATCATAAAGAAAACATAATCAATTACATCATTATGTATGGTCCAGACAGCTGCAATCACCAAATGAATCGGCTTTATGCGATAATAAGGAGCATATAATAGTCCCTGAATTGCCATTCCAAGGTGAGAAAAAATCAACATATACCCATAAATATCCAGACCGTTGACAAAATAAGTAAGAATATTCATGACCACTGCCCAAATCCCATATTTAAAAAGGGTAACAATTGCCAACGCTTCAATAAGCGGCCAATTCCTTCTTAGCAAAAATGCAACTAATACAAAACAAAAAAACAAGCTTGCCGTTGGGCTATCGGGAACAAAGACTAAAAATTTTGACGGCGTAATGTTTAGTTGACTTTCATACCAAATATACCCATAGATTGTGCCTGGAACGTTTATAAGTAATAGAATCCAGAGCACCCATCGTTGTCCCATTAAATAAGTAATCCACTTCATCCTATGTACCAACTCTCCTATTTTCTTACCTCAAGATTCTCTTAAAAGCGGTTACCTTGTCAAGAAAAAACGTATAAAAAAAGCTGACCTTTAAAAGTCAGCTTTGTGTTTGTTTACTTAGAAGTTACACTTGAAATAAATTCAGCGAGCTTCTGTAATTCTTCGTCAGTACCTTCGAACATTCCTGGAGGCATAGCCCCTTGACCATTTTTTGCAATGTTGGCAACTTCTTCAGGAGATAATCCGTTATCAACTAACGCTTTTCCTGCAGGTCCACCTTCTAGGTCACCACCGTGACATCCGATACAACCTTTTTCTTGATATAATAAGTATCCTTCTGATTCCTTATCAATTTCTGCCTCTGCTACTATTTTCGCAGATTCAGCTCTTGCTTCCCAGTCTACTTGAGATGCAGATTCCCATGTTAAGTATGCAACTGAGGCAAACGCTAAAAGCATCATACCTGTAGCAACTGGACGCTTTGATGGTCTACGTTCAGGGCCACGATCTAAGAATGGTGCAAGCAAAAGTGCTCCAAATGCAAGTCCAGGAATTACAAGCGTACCAATAACATTGAAATCACCAGATGCAAATGTGTACTTAATCAATTGATACATGAATAAGAAATACCAGTCTGGTAGTGGAATATATCCTGCAGCAGTAGGGTCAGCGACTTTTTCAAGTGGTGACGGATGTGCTGCTGTTAAACATAAAAACGCGACTAAGAAAACAGAACCAACTAACCATTCTTTTAATAGGAAGTTTGGCCAGAATGCTTCTGTTTTTCCTGGATACTCGGAGTAATCCTTAGGAATATGTTTTTTATTACTTACAGGAACACGTGAGTCCCCAACAAATTTCATTCCTTTTCCACGATGCATAATCGGTCCCCCTCCTTTTTAGAGAATTTTCATTCAAAAGAGATTGTTCAATTCATTAATAAATTTTCGAACATACCCAAAGCCCTTTTCATCTAAAGTAATTCGTTGAAGATATTAATCCTTTACACCTCTAACTAGAAGGCAAAGTCTTGTATCCTACAGCGGACCAGAAATACCTTGACGGCGAATCATGATAAAGTGAGCAGCTAGTAAACCGAATAATGCTGCTGGTAAGAAGAATACATGAATCGCAAAGAAGCGGGTTAATGTTTGAGCACCAATAATTTCAGGGTGTCCTGCAATTAAGGTCTTTAAGTAAGGCCCTATAAGTGGAACTGATTCCACAATTTGGATTGTAACTTTTGTTGCGAATAACGCTTTCATATCCCAAGGTAATAAGTAACCTGTTAAACCAAGAGCCAGCATAACAAAGAAAATTAAAACTCCAACAATCCAGTTTAGCTCACGAGGCTTCTTATAAGCACCTTGGAAAAATACACGTAGGGTATGTAAGAACATCATAACGATAACCAGACTCGCTCCCCAGTGATGCATTCCGCGAACAATTTGTCCAAACGCTACTTCGTTTTGTAAATAATAAACAGAATTCCATGCATTGATGATATCTGGAACATAGTACATTGTTAAGAACATACCAGATAGTACTTGGATGACGACGATAAAAAATGTAAGTCCTCCAAAGCAGTATACAAATGCGCTAAAATGATGCGCTGGGTTTACATGCTCAGGAACCTCATGGTCTGCAATATCTGCCCAGAGAGGAGTAATATCAAGTCGTTCGTCAACCCAATCAAAAATCTTATTTAACATTGATTACGCTCCTCCTACAGGGTTTGGTTTTGTTTTTCCTAAATATAAATAACCATCTTTTACTTGACTATCATATACATCTAATGGACCCATTGGTGGTGTACCAGGTACGTTCATGCCATCCTTCTCATATAATCCATAGTGACAAGGACAGAAGAAACGATCCGGGTTAGCTGGATCCTCAGCCCAAGAAACAGCACAGCCAAGGTGTTTACATACTGGTGATAATGCGATGATGTCGCCTTTATCATTTTTATAAACCCACGCTGAATTTGGAACTTCTGATTCATACCATCCATCAACTTGATTAATTTTAAAATCAAATTTTTGAGGTTCTTTCGTAATCTTATCAACACTCACTACTTGTACCATGTCGTGTTCAGCTTCTGGTTGAAGTAATGGGTCAATTGCAAAGCGGACCATAGGCATTAACATCCCAGCTGCCATGAAACCACCTACACCTGTTAGAGTATAGTTTAGAAATTGACGTCTTGAAACCCGTTGTTTATTCTCGCTCATTGTTTTCCCCCCTCTATGCTAAGCTAAGTCCACTCCGGACATAATTGTACACATTAAAAACTAGGACATTCTCATGATATATCAATATTTGGTACAGGTCAATAATAGGATTTGCCGAAACAATGGCAACTATGTGACTTTCTTAGGAAAAGTCAGGAATTTTTTATTGTTATAGTCCCATAACGTTGACGATTACCTTTGCCAGATGTTTGTAAATAGTGTAACAAGCTGTTTCATTTGATCCTGAAGCATGGTTTGCTTGTATTTTTCTTCGACATATTCAAGTGGTAAAGTTGGCAGCCAAATAAGTGAGCCATTTAAATCTGCTTCTACTTGCTTCCAGCTACTATCAGAAGTAATAAATATGGTATGCTTCATACCACCGCTAATCAAATCACTTGTCCACTGATTTAAACGGTTTTTCGCTATATCAAGCACTTCACCATTTGAATACGTAAAGGCCGGAAACAGTATAATTCTTCCTTTAAATTGTCGCTCCACTTCATTTGAAAGAATGGTAATGAACTCACCCATGGAAACCGTATTTTTTAAATTTCCTTCTAGAGAAACTGGTATCAATGGAATCACTGCTGTATCAACATATTCTTTTGCTTGTAAATAAACATCCATATCCTTCGTTATCCATTTCATTTTGTCTGCTCCCTTTCCCATTTGCTGTACAAAAATCATTTTCATTTCTTTTTTACGATTTTTAGCCAAACTCCCAAACTACCATACCATATTTAGGATAAATAAAAAAGACTGACACGTTGTCAGCCCCTTCTAATGTATGCTTTTCTGTTTTATAATTGTTTAAGCTTTTCAGTCAGCCTTTTAAACTCTGTTTCATCCTGTCTGTCAAGCGCCTCATCAATTCGCTTTAACAAATGCTCTTTCTGAAACATATGGATGGACTGCTCAAGAAATTTTTTCGCGAGTTCTTTATCTTGCTCATTCACCTGAAGATGCTTTGGCATATATGGATTCTCTTCAAGCACAGCCACATAATTTGGAGAATGGAAGGAGGATCTGAAATTAAGTTGAATATAAATTTCTTCTTCCCTGTTAAGGCGAATATCATGAAATGATTTTTCAGCATCCGTTGTCATGACATTTTCCTTATAAAAACGGAATGGTACATCATCAACACAATGCGTCGACATAATAATACCTCGAGGGCAGTATTGAGCCTGCTCAACAAAGTGGACATTTTTCATGAGTTGGTCATGACTCATTAAATAGTTTAGAATCCAAACACACTCTCTTCGTTTTAGCTGATAATTATTTAGAAACCAGCGTATGAAGTCTTTTTTCTCGTTGACAGATACAGGGGTAGTCATCGCACGCTTCCCTCCTCTGCTAGTATTGAGTAGTACTAATGATAATATACTGATATACTTCAACAATCACATTAAAAATTCCTTCTCAAGGATGTTAAAAAGTCGGTTAAAAATGACACTTTGAATTTCTTCGTTGGCTTGTTTCTCCGTTGCTCACGTATTCACTACATACGTTCCGCAACTCAAAACTGCGCCGCCTCGAACTTCTTGGTCCTTTTCAACCTCATTTTTATCACTCACTTCTTAACCACGAAAACTTTACCTTACTCAAGTTCAGAAATTAATGCCTCGATTTCATATTTCATTGGATCCAGCTTTAAGAGTTCCTTAAATACTTCGACTGCCTCTTGTCTTTTTCCGTCCTCCAATAAGAAATATCCAAACTCTTCTAAAAACTCTGGAGTTTCTTTAAAAGAAGTATATGCATGACGGTAATGGTTTAATGCATCCGAATATTGTTCTAATTTATTTTTTGCAAAACCGAGATCCCACTCAAATTGTTCATCATACTCACCATAGCTCATGACAGATTCTAGGCATTCCACGACATCCTCAAATCTTTCCTCACGCAATAAAAACTTTGAAAGCTGTAAGGTTGCTTCCACATAACCTGGGTCAATTCCCACAGCTGCACGAAGGTACTTTTCAGTATTTTCCTTATCACCTAGCAACATAGATATTTTACCAGCGTAGAAAGTAAGCTCTTTATTTAAAGATTCCACTTCAAGTCCTTCTAATAAGACCTTGAAGCTTTCCGTAAAGTTAGCTTCTTCTTCATATGCCTTTGCCAGGTATAAATAAAGAGAGGAATAGTCCGGGTCGAGCTCCTTTAGTCGTTCAAGTATTTCAATGGCTTTTTTATAATATTTCGCTTGATACGCGGTAACACCAAATCCAAACAATGTATTGCTATCTTCTTGTTTCTTGATGGCATCCTCATAATATGGTAGTGCTTCTTCAAATTTTCCTGTTGTACTATAACTCTCAGCAATTCGAGCGTTAACATTTACACCAGCTATTTCGTCACCATTCTGTAGAACTTTCTCATAGTAAGGAATACTTTTGTTGTATTCGCCATGACTTGAATACAATTCAGCTAAAGCAAAGTCAATGATTGTTTCATCATCGGACTTTTCCTTTGCTAACAGAAGCTTTTGTTCACTAACCTCAAATAACCCCTGCATTTGAAATAAATCCGCTTGTAAAACAAGGGATTCTAAGTATACGGGGTCATCCTCTGCAATTTGCTCTAAAATGTCAATTGCTTTCTCTTCCATGTCAAGGTCAATCAGAATTTCTGCTAAAAAAACAAATAATTCGCCTTCGTCAGGATATCGTGACATCAATTCTTCAACGATTTCTTTCGCATCCTCGACAAAGCCCCACTTAAAGTAATGTTCAGCAATTGTGTATTTCTCATCATCATTTGAGTACTCTCTAAGTTGTTTCAAGACCTTAAGTCCTTCTTCTACATTTCCATCTTCAACTAGCTGAATGGCGTTATCTAATTTATGCATAAATGATTAACTCCTCATATCTATCTCTCATTCACCAATACTTCATGATCATAGGAAGATACAAAATACCCAGGTTTTTTCACCTTACATTCATTACCAAATCCGGAACGAAAGTATACCTTAGTACCTACTTTTGTAAAATTCCCCTTGTGCATGGTGATAGTTGGTATAAGATTATGATAATCGAGAGTTGGCTTTTCATCAACTGAATAGCTTATAGAATCATGTTCATACAAATTGTAATCCAGTTCCCCGCCAACGCGAATATCGCCTTTATCGGGGTAAATCCCACTCTTTTTTAGAAAGTCTATGGACAGGGGTACATCCGCGGTTGGACAGAGAGGGATGGTAGGGATTCGATTATCGTCGGTGATCTCTTTCCAAATTAGTTCCTTTCGATTACTATTAAAAACAGTCTTCTCCTTCATCTTCCAATCCGGGATAATTGGAATTCGATAAGAATGATAGGATTCCCTAATCCAGCCCCAAGGTACGTTGAATAAATCTTCCACTTTATTAATCGTGACGATGATAACCGGAATTTTTTTTCGTCTACATGCAACCAGGAATGATGGCGTAAGGCTTTCGAGAGGAATACGGATACCTAAATAATAGTCAATAGGGCTATTTAATAAAAAGTGTTTTGTGCTATTAAGTGATTGTGCTATTTCATGCTCATTCTTTACATCACTTATCACAAGTAAGGTTGTACAACCTTTTCGCAAATAGTTTTCCGTCATTTCTTTCTTAAATGATTGAAATGAATATTCTTTTGTAAAGGAGTAGTTTATCATGACATGGCCAGGTGTTAATAAATATTGTGATAAGTTCGTTTTCATATAAGAAAGTCTTTTGAGGTTTTCTTTCATATAATCAACGCGGTGATTTTTTATAAGAATTGAACATGTGATGACCTTATTATTCTTAAGAACATTCGCTTTTTCTAATATATATGGCATCAAACCTCTCCTTTCGCATTTAGGCATACTAATCTTCTTAAGACAAGCTATGCGAAAGCCGGAGGATGTATGTTATTTATTCCTACAAATATGTAAAAAACCATGGAATATTAATTCCATGGGCCACTATGCATTAGTTTTCTACAATTAATCCATTTAGATGTTCAAAAAAACTTGGGTATGATACAGAGATGGATTCTGAATCAGATAGAGATACTTCATTATTTGCAATACATGCGGCAATAGCCAGCATCATCCCAATTCTGTGATCACCATGACTGTGTACCTCGCCACCAGTCAATTGTTTTTTATCACCATAAATAATCATTCCATCGTCAGTAGGTTCAATCACCGCACCTAGTTTAGAAAGCTCTCCGACAACCGTATCAATACGATTTGTTTCTTTCACTTTTAATTCCGCTGCATCTTTGATAACCGTTTTTCCTTGCGCTTGGCTAGCTAAAAGAGCGATAACTGGAATTTCGTCAATCAAACGAGGAATAATGTCTCCACCGATTTCAATCCCTGTTAACTCTGAAGTCTGAATGGTTAAGTCAGCAATTGGTTCATTATTCTCGATTCTCTCGTTACCAATCTCAAGACGAGCTCCCATTTTAACTAAAACATCAATAATTCCTGTTCGCGTTGGATTCATTCCTACATTTTTTAACGTAATTCGACTGTTTGGTACAATTGCTCCTGCAACTAGGAAAAAAGCGGCAGAGGAAATATCTCCAGGTACTTCAATATTTGTCCCTGTTAGCTTTTGACCACCTTTTAATTTTACAGTAAGGCCATCTTCTTCAACCTCACATCCGAAAGCACGTAGCATGCGTTCGGTATGGTCTCTCGATTTATGAGGCTCCGTTACAGATGTTGTCCCTACAGCGTTCAAACCTGCTAAAAGAATTGAGGATTTTACTTGTGCGCTTGCTACAGGAGAAGTAAAGTCTATCCCCTCTATGGAACCACCACGAATCGCTAACGGTGTAAAATTGCCGTCTTCTCTACCGTCTATTTTAGCCCCCATTTGACGGAGTGGGTCAGTCACACGTTTCATTGGTCTTTTGGCAATCGACTCATCACCGATCATGCAGGTATGAATCGGCACACCGGAAAGAAGACCAACCATTAATCTAGTCGTCGTTCCTGAGTTACCAGTATCCAGAACCTCAACTGGCTCACGTAGCCCATCGAAACCTGCTCCTTCTATCTCAACATGATTATGATCCAGTGTAATCTTTACACCTAATTTTTCAAAGCAGCTAATCGTACTTAGACAGTCATCCCCTAGTAAAAAGTTATCCACAACGGTTCTACCTTGTGCAATGGCTCCAAGCATAATTGAACGATGGGAAATTGACTTATCACCGGGAATATCAATTGAACCATTTAAACCAGTAATATTTGTACGTAGTTTTAGTAAATCCAAAATACCACCCCTAGAAAACATTTTCCATTAACCATTATATGTATCGTAACTAGTCTTGCTTTCAATACATATTTTAGCCTTCTGACGATCCTCATCACTTTGGAAGCTAATTCTTAGCACTCCATAGATTTCCTCTCTCGTCTCGATAATTCTAATATTTGTAATGCTTATCCTTTCCTGCGCAAGAAGTCCCGTAATTTCAGAAACGATACCTGGATAGTCCGGAATATCAACATATAAATCATAAAAGGAAGGGATCGCACCTTTTGTACGTGTAGGAAGTCCATCACGAAAATTTTTGGCATCCATAAAATAATCATAAATATAATCAGCTTTACCATTTGCCACGAAATTTCGGATTTTCTCCATCTCATCAATCCATTTTTCAAACAGATCTAGCAAAACACTTTGATTTTGTATTAATATATCACGCCACATTGATGGATTGCTAGATGCAATTCTAGTAATATCTCGAAAACCTCCCGCTGCTAATGGACGAACAAGATCATTTTCCTTATCATATTTTTGCGCTTGATGGACAAGACTTGCTGCAACTATATGCGGAAAGTGACTAATAACCCCAGCAACACGGTCATGCTCTTCTGGTGTCATAATCACAAAATTAGCTTTTGTTCCGTTTAATAAAACTTTTAACTGCTCAACAGCAAATTTACTTGATGGTTTCTCATTATGAGGGGTAAAAATATAAAAAGCATTTTCAAATAAATGCTCCTTTGCAGCAACAACCCCGCTTTTATGGGAGCCTGCCATCGGATGGCCACCAACAAAGCTGACACCAAGATTTTCAAAAGTGGAATCTGCAATTTGAACAATTTGTTGTTTTGTACTTCCCACATCTGTCACAATGACATCTTTTTTTAGTGGATATGAGCTAAGTTCATGAATCATATCTATTGTTTGCTTTACGGGAACTGCTATAAAAATAAAATCACATATATGTATTACATCCTCTAACTTCAGAACCACTTCATCAATCACTTTTAACGTTTTTGCTAGCAACGGTATTTCGGTATTAGTGTCAAAACCGTATATTTTAATGTCAGGGTGTTCCTTTTTTATCGCAAGTGCAATTGATCCCCCAATTAATCCAAGTCCAATGACTAAAACATTTTTATTCATCTTGTCGTCACCACCGTATAAGAAACACATAATGGGGGTTATGCTCAACCCCCATAGTCTTAGTTCTTTTGATTTTTAAGCATTTCTGTAAGTAATGCAATGAGTTCACTATTTTGTTCTTCTGTGCCAACTGTTATTCGAACGCTAGTTGGAAAGCCTAATGCATTTCCTGAACGAACAATAAAGCCCCGTTCCAATAAATAGTGAAATACATCATCCCCTGGTTGTTCAAAATTAATCAAAATGAAATTTCCGAACGATGGGTAATAAGCTAAATTATTTTCCTTACAGAATGTATAGAACTGTTGCAGACCTTTTTTATTTTTTTCAACGTAGGCTGTAATGAAGTCTTGATCATCCAATGCAGCTGCAGCTGCTAATTGACCAACACGATTGGAGTTAAAAGGCTGACGTACAGGTTCAATTTTGTTAATAAAATCACGATTTCCGATTGCATAACCAACACGCAGTCCACCAAGACCGTATGCCTTCGAGAACGTTCTTAAAATAAGAAGATTTGGATAGTCATTCAACAAGGAAACTGTATCCGGATAATCCTGTTCATCTACTGCAAACTCATAATAAGCTTCATCCATAATTACGAGAACATGACTAGGAACTTGTTTTAAAAAGGCATGCAATTTTTCTGAGTTAACATATACTCCTGTAGGGTTATTTGGTGAACACACCCACACAATTTCCGTATTTTCATCGATTTGCGCGAGCATTCCATCAAGATCGTGATGGCCATCAATTAGCTCAACCTCACGAACCTCAGCTCCTTCTATAATTGCATTATGCTTATACTGAGAAAATGATGGATGCGCCATTACAGTATTTTTCCCAGGTGCAAGTAATGCTGCTGCGATAATATGAATGACATCGTCTGATCCATTACCGAAGAGAAGCTGTGTGCCTTCCACATCTAAATGTTTTGCAAGCTTTTCTCTTAACTCAGTAGCATAGCCATCAGGGTAAATTGCAAATGAATCTAAGCTATTTTTTACTGCCTCTTTTGCATTGTCTGAGCATCCATATGGATTTTCATTTGAAGCTAGTTTCACAATCTTTTCTAAACCATATTCCCGCTTGACTTCCTCAATCGGTTTACCTGGTTGATATGGTTTTAAATCCAATAATTGTTCTTTGATATTCATTTCAAGCTACACCTCTTATCTTAATCAAATGCGCCTTGGCGTATTTGCTTCCGATTTTTCGAGCAAGTTCGAAAAAATTCCCTTTAAAAAATCGTGGCATCCGCCGGAGGCTTAAACTTTTTTCAGAGTATTTAGGACTTCTGCTGAAAAAAGTTGATAGGTTGCAAAACATCTTTAATAAAATTCTTGAAATGGTATAAGGCGGCAGCTCTTGTTTCCTCATTGACTAATTCAGGTAGATGCTCTTCAATTTTTCGGATAAGGGCACTTCCCATGATTACCCCATCGCAATGGTCCTTAAGTGCTTCTACTTGGGAAGAACTCGAGATACCAAACCCAACTGCCACTGGGATATCGCTATATCGTTTAACCTCTTTTAAAAATGAGTATACCTCATTGTTCAAGGAATTTCGAACACCTGTAACACCTAAAGATGATACGCAGTATAGGAATCCTTGTGCATGTGTGGCGATTTTTTCAATGCGGCTGGAAGAAGTTGGAGCTACAAGAGAAATAAACTTCAATCCCTCTTCCTCACACCTTCTTCTGAGGTCTTCACTTTCTTCAAAAGGAAGGTCTGGTACTAGCAATCCGTCTATACCATTTTGTCGCGCTAAAGCGAAAAAGTTTTCTTCTCCTAATTGTAGCACAGGATTGTAATAGGTAAAGATAATTACAGGAATTTTTAGTCCTTTTTTTCTCATTTTCGAGACAAGATTCATCGAATTTTCCAATGTAACTCCATTTTTTAAAGCCCGAGCAGATGCTCTTTGAATGACAGGTCCATCTGCTAATGGATCTGAATATGGAATTCCTAGTTCAAGGATAGAAGCACCTGCCTCTTGCAAGGAAAGTGCAATTTCAATCGTCACATCTGGATGTGGATCACCTGCAACGATAAATGGAATAAATAATTTTTCAGCCTTGGACAATCGGTTCGTAAAGGTTGTGTTCATTTGTAGCTCCTCCTTCTTCTAGGTATGTCATAAGGGAATGGACATCTTTGTCACCACGACCTGACAAACAAATGAGAATCGATTCTTCAGGTGACATTTCTTTCGCCATTTGAATAGCTTTTGCAATTGCGTGCGCAGATTCAATTGCCGGAATAATCCCTTCAACACGAGTTAGCATTTGTAAGGCATCAAGTGCTTCCTTATCTGTTACACTTTCATATTTAACTCGTCCACTACTGGCAAGAAACGCATGTTCAGGTCCTACTCCTGGATAATCAAGTCCAGCAGAGATCGAATATGGTTCTGTAATTTGACCGTGCTCATCTTGAAGAAGAAGTGTAAGTGAGCCGTGAATAATGCCCTTTGTACCTTTTGTAATTGTAGCTGCATGTAGGGAAGTATCCACACCTTTACCAGCAGCCTCAGCACCTACTAAGCGTACATCATCTTCTAAAAACGGGTAGAACATTCCCATTGCATTACTTCCACCACCAACGCATGCAACTACTGCAGTTGGCAACTTGTTTTCACGTTTTAGGAATTGTTCTCTTGCTTCATCACCAATGATCCGTTGGAAATCACGGACCATTTTTGGATATGGATGAGGACCAACTACCGATCCAATCATATAATAGTGATCCTCACAATGCTGGACCCAATATCGAATGGCTTCATTTGTTGCATCTTTCAATGTTTGGTTACCACTAGTAGCAGGAATTACTTCAGCACCTAAAAGTCTCATTCGGAATACATTAAGTTTTTGTCTTTCAATGTCCTCCACACCCATGAAGACCTTACATTCCAACCCAAACTTTGCAGCAACTGTCGCAGCGGCTACACCGTGCTGACCAGCACCCGTCTCAGCAATAATCTTTTTCTTTCCCATTCTTTTGGCAAGGAGAGCTTGACCAATGGCATTGTTAATTTTGTGTGCTCCGGTATGATTTAAGTCCTCACGCTTTAGATAGATCTTAGCCCCACCCAGTTCTCTTGTTAAATTGTCAGCAAATGTAAGTGCTGTTGGACGTCCTGAGTATTCTTTTAAAATACGAATATATTCATTATGAAATTCCTTATCCTTATAGGCTTCTTCCAATGCCTTTTCTATTTCTTCCAATGGCATCATCAATGTTTCAGGTACAAATTTCCCCCCAAAATCACCGTATCTTCCATTTTTATTAGGTACGTTCAACACATGTATCCACCCATTTCTCTATTGTTTGTATGATCGTGTCATCTTTTTTACCTTCACATTCAATTCCACTTGAGATATCAAATCCATCAATCTCATAGCTAAGTAGTTCTTCGATATTAGTAGAATCAATTCCACCCGCTATGAGACAGGGAACTCCCTGTTCTCTTGCTTCCTGCTGATAAACAGGGATGGACTTCCAATCAAACGAAACCCCAGATCCCCCCCACATATTTGCAACCTTTGTATCAACAACATATCCATCAGCAACACCGGCAAACTCCTTCATCCTCTGAATACCTAGCTCATCATGATGAATGACCTTCCATACGTGTAAACCCGTTTTGTTTTTAACTTGTTTAATAAAATCAACTGACTCCGTTCCATGGCATTGAATAACGGATAATGAGACTTTTGCCAATACATCTATGATTTCTTTTAGTTCTGCATTGACAAAGACCCCTACCGTTTTTTTATCCCGTAAATCCAACTTGCCCAACCATACACTGACATCCGCAGACTTTACTTTGCGTTTACTTTTCGCAAAAATAAATCCGATGTAATGAGCATTGCTTTTCGCAACAACCTGTACATCTTCAAACGATTTATTCCCGCAATATTTAATGAGAGGTTGTTGCATAGGGAACCTCACCAAACATTTGTTTAATCCCGATTCCAGGGGATGATGCTCTCATAAATGCTTCTCCAATTAAAGCAGCCTTTGCTCCATATCGAATAATGTCTTTAAGATCCTGTGGAGTATGAATTCCACTTTCACTAACGACTAAACTGTCTGAAGGAGCATCATTCACGATTTCTTCTGTATGGGTAATCGAAGTTTCAAATATTTTTAAATTCCGATTATTAACACCTAGAATTTCCGGGGTAAAAATGCTGCAAACCCGTTCCAAAGTTTCTCGTGAATGGACTTCAACTAAACACTCTAATCCCCTTTCATAAGCTTCACAATAATACTCATGTAATTGATTAGGAGCGAGTGCTTCTCCAATCAACAAAATAACATCGGCCCCCATTTTTTCACTTTGTTTGATTTGCTTTGCATCAACAATAAAGTCTTTACGTAACACGGGGATGTTTACTTTTTTCTTAATGTCCATTAAATAATTAATCGAACCTTGAAAAAATCGCTCATCGGTTAACACAGAAATCGCATCCGCTCTAGCTTCCTCGTATTCCATAGCAATCGCGACTGGATGAAAATCTTCCCGTATGATCCCCTTTGAAGGTGATGCCTTTTTCACCTCGGCAATAATCCCAAGTGAACGATTTGGGTTAGAAAGTGCGGAGTTTAATGACTTTCTTTCAACCTCACAATCTATTTCAGGGTAGTTGATGTTTTCCACTTCAACTTTCTTTTGTTCAAGTATTTTATTTAGCATAGTACTCCACCTCACGACTTCTTAGTTGCTCAAATTGATTTCTCGCAATTCCAGTTACAATGGCTTCTCTTGCCAACTCTACACCTTCACGAATACTATTTACTCTTCCAGAAACATAAATCGCTGCTCCTGCATTTAATAAAACAATATTCGTAGCACTTTGATTAGCCTTACTATATAAGACATCCCGTAATAGGTTTGCACTTTCAACAACAGAAGAAACTTGAATATCTTCCATGTTTCCACGTGGAAGGTCAACATCTTCAGGGGACAGGACAAATCTTGTAATCTCTCCATCTTTTAATTCCACAACATCTGTTTCAGTTGTAATGCTGCATTCATCTAGTCCATCACGACCTGAGACGAATAAAACGTGCTCAGAACCGAGCTTTCCAAGGGCATTTGCCATTTTTTCAGCATAATCTGTTGAATAAACACCCAGTACCTGTTTTTTACATCTAGCCGGGTTAGCCATCGGTCCTAATAGATTAAAAATGGTACGAAATCCGATTTCCTGTCTAGGTGTAACCGCATGCTTCATTGCAGCATGGTATATAGGTGCAAACAAGAAGCTCATATTTCGATTGCTTAATGCCTCTTTTGCCTCTTTTCCAGTTGATTGTATTTCAACACCTAAATACTCTAAAACATCGGCACTACCACTTTTAGATGAGACTGCTCGATTTCCATGCTTTGCAACCTTTATTCCTAAGGAAGATACAACAATTGCTGATGCTGTTGAAATATTAAAGGTAGAAGCACCGTCCCCGCCTGTTCCACATGTATCAATCACTTGATCACTTTCATAATCAAGCTGCATCATATGCTCTCTCATTGCTCTAGCAAAGCCTGTAATCTCATCAACCGTTTCACCACGAAAACGGAGAATCGAAAGCAAGCTCGCAATTTGACTAGCTGTTGCTTTTCCGGACATGATTACATCCATCACTTGATAGCTTTCTTCTTCCGTTAAAACCTCTCCGTTGATACATTTATTTAAAAGTTGTTTAAACATGAATATCCTCCTTCTCAAAAGCCTCTTGAGCTAGTTGAATGGTTTGAATCAATGCACTCGCTTTATTAACCGTTTCCATCCATTCGTGTTCAGGTACCGAATCTGCGACGATTCCCGCTCCTGCCTGGACATATGCTACACCATCTTTAATGATCGCTGTTCGAATTGTAATACATGAATCAATATTTCCATCAAATCCAATATAAGCAATGGCACCGGCGTACAAGTTTCGTGCGGTTGGTTCTAGTTCTGAAAGAATTTGCATCGCCCTAATCTTGGGTGCTCCAGATACAGTTCCAGCTGGAAAGGCAGCAAGTAATGCATCCAGTGGGTCAATTTTCTCATCTAACACACCTGTTACCTTTGAGATAATGTGCATAACATGTGAGAATCGACCAACCTCCATAAGTACAGGCGTTTCAACCGAACCAAATGTAGACACCCTGCCGATATCATTTCTTGCTAAATCAACTAGCATATAATGCTCTGCCTTCTCTTTTTCATCCTGAAGCAATTCTGTTGCAAGTGCTTCATCCTCTTCTTTCGTCTTCCCTCTCCGTCTGGTCCCTGCAATCGGGTGAATTTCAAGATGCTTATTATGAATTTTAATTAAGCGTTCAGGAGAACTCCCAACAATCTCTATGTCATTGATTTTGATATAAAATAAATAAGGTGATGGATTTACCATCCGTAAAACACGATAGAGCTGGAATCCGCTTACTGAAACCGGAATCTCAAAACGCTGTGATAAAACAGCCTGAAAAATATCTCCAGCGGTGATATAGTCTTTTATTTTGTTAACCGCATCTAGAAAATCTTGTTTTTCAAAGTTGGTTTTGATATCAGTCACATTCGGTATTTCATGTAGTTTTGGGAGCAGTAACATTTCGCTTTGCTCTTTGTTTTGAATAATTCGCGATAAATACATATTGATTTTTGAATTGGCATGTTCAAAAACGGCTTTTTGAATCCGTTTATCTTCGCCACCATTCAATCGAATAAAATGAACGACAATCAATTCACGCGAATGGTGATCTAACGCCAAAATCGTTTCACAAAAGAAAAATTGGTAGCGTTCCATATTTAAATCATTGTTTGAGTGTTCTTCAACTTTTTCAAAGGTTGAGATTGCATCATAGCCAATATAACCAACTGCCCCTCCATAAAAGGGAATTTCGATATCAAGCGGCTTTATGACGAGATAATCCTTGATCCAGTTAAAGGCATCCTTCATTGTGTGTTTTTTTACCAAACTCTGTTGATTTTCGTTTTTTACATAATAATGACCGTTCTTTTCATTCATGAACAGAAATGGTTTTAAGCCGATAAATGAATATCGCGACCAATCAGATTCATGGTCCTTACTTTCAAGAAGAAAGGATGCTTCGTTCTTTAAGTTTTGAAAAATTTGAATGGGTGTCAACGTATCAACTAAGAAACGTTTGACGATTGGAATTGTCCGATATAGCTTAGCATCGGACTCAAACGAGGAAAAATTATACGTATTCAATAGGCTCACTCCTCCATGTAATATGGAGAATGAGGTTTAGGAGGTATATAAAATTTGGGATCGCTTTTTATAAAAAACGATAAAAATAAACAACCCAAAGACACGTTCGTATCTTTGGGTAGAAGTAAACATTGTAAACTCTGCTAACCTCAGCTAAACTCTCTCATTCTCGTCTACCCTAAACTCAACTCTAAATTCTTAACTGAAAACTCACTAAACTCTAACTATACTAAATGTACTAAATGTTTTAATTATCTTATCGTATGCATTCCCTATTTGTCAATGCATTGCTTTTAATTATTTTCTTTGACAGTTGTAAGATCTGGTCGAAGCACTACAGCTCCACCTTGGTAAATATGCTGGATTTCTTGTTGTTTTGCGGTTGTATTCACTGTCATCATGACACGAATGCACATTGGAATCGATCCCGGAACCGGAATCTCTCTCATGCTCATTACCGGAACAAATGACCAACCATCAATTTGTCTTGCAGCGGCTGCAGGAAAAGCCGCATCAATATCATCTGTTACTGAAAATACTATTTGCGCAACATCTTCTGCATCAATCTTGTTTTCAGAAATCATGTCACGTAAAAGTTTTTCAGTTGCAGCTAAAATATCTTGTTTATTATTATTTTCAATTGTTGTAGCACCACGTATTCCCCTTATCAACTCTGCCCCTCCTTTTGCGTCTTGCTACCTACTTAATGAAACTCCTTCAAGAATTGAAGTAGTTGTTCATCACCTATATCCTCAATGGCGGTTTCGCCAATATTTTTTAACAAGACCATCTTCACTTTTCCAGAGGTAGCTTTTTTATCATGTTTCATACGCTCAAGTAGTTTTACTCGGTCTAACCCTTCAGGAATGGCTGTAGGGAATTCAAATAAACGAAACCATTCCCTAATCTTTTCGGACGATAGATTGGTATGAAAGATTTTTTCGCTCACCTTTAATGCAAAAATCATCCCAATTGCAACTCCGTCTCCATGGGTAATCCTACCATAGCCTGACTCTGCTTCAATTGCATGCCCTAGCGTGTGACCAAAGTTCAAAATGGCACGGAGTCCTTTTTCTTGTTCATCCTCGGAAACAACTCTAGCTTTTACAGCTACACCCTTTAATACAGCATATTGGAGCTTTTCACCTTTTAGGTCCTCAAGAGATTGTATTTCCTCCGTAAGCCACCGGTAAAATTCCCGGTCCCAAATGAGTCCATGTTTAATAACCTCTGCAAAACCTGAGCGAAGCTCTACCCTAGGTAATGTCTTCATCAATTCAATATCGTAAAGAACCGCATTCGGTTGATGAAATGCGCCTATCATGTTCTTTCCAAGTTCATGATTAATTGCAACCTTACCTCCAACCGCACTATCATGAGCAAGTAATGTTGTTGGAATTTGGATAAACGGAATGCCGCGCATAAAAGTTGCTGCAACAAAGCCAGCTAAGTCCCCAACTACACCTCCACCTAAAGCAAGGATCACAGAAGTACGATCCAATCCTTTTTCAAGTGCAAAGGTCTGGCATTGATAATATACGTCGAAGGATTTTGCATTCTCTCCAGCAGGAATTACAAATGATAATGGCTCGTCGTATTGTTGCTTAAGGATGTTAAGCACTTTATCCAAATATAGTTCCGCAACAGACTCATCACTTATAACAAGTATCTTCGAAACCTGTTTACATGTATCCTGTATCAACTTGGGAAGTTGATCTATTATTTCAGTCCCAATGTACATCGGATACGTTTTCGATTTTGTAGCAATGGTCAATTTGTCCATTAAAATTCCCTCGAATACTCACGCATTTTCGTTACATTTTCTTGAATTAAATCGATTCGATCTTGTCCAAATTGTTCAACAATTGCATTTGCAACTTCCCAAGCTACGACTGCTTCAGCAACAACGGAAGCTGCAGGAACTGCACAGCTATCGGATCTTTCAATACTTGCTTCAAAAACTTCCTTTGTCTCAATATCTACACTTTTTAGTGGCTTATATAAAGTTGGAATCGGCTTCATGACACCTCTTACAACGATCGGCATACCATTTGTCATACCACCTTCGAAGCCGCCTAAATTATTTGTTCTTCTCTGATAACCACTTTCTTTATCCCAAATAATTTCATCATGTACTTGACTTCCTGGGATTCTTGCTGCATCAAAACCGATTCCAAATTCAACGCCTTTAAAGGCATTAATACTTACCATTGCAGCTGCAATCTTAGAATCAAGCTTTCTATCATAATGAACATAGCTTCCCACACCTGCAGGTACGCCTTCAACGATGACTTCTACAATTCCACCAATCGAGTCACCATTTTTCTTTGCTTCATCAATGGCGTTCATCATTTGCACGCCTGCTTCTTCATCAAGACATCTTACTGGTGATTCTTCTGATTTTGTTTTTAATTCTTCAATGCTCGCATATGTTGTATTCTTAGCTCGTACACCGCCAATTTCAAGTACATGTCCAGCTACTTTGATTCCTAATGTAGCTAAGAATTTTTTAGCTACAGCGCCAGCGGCAACACGCACTGTTGTTTCACGTGCAGAGGATCTTTCAAGAACATTTCGCATATCACGATGGCCATATTTCAAGGCTCCATTAAGATCTGCATGCCCCGGACGTGGACGTGTAATTTTACGTTTGATCTCTTCAGATTCCTCATCGGTTATTGGTTCAATGCCCATAATTTTTGTCCAGTGCTTCCAGTCATTGTTCTCAACGACTAATGCAATAGGTGAACCTAATGTTTTACCGTGTCTTACCCCACTAACAATTTGTGCTTGGTCTTTTTCAATTTGCATTCTTCTACCTCGACCATGCCCTTTTTGGCGTCTAGCAAGCTCAGTATTAATATCCTCAGTAGTTAGTTCAAGACCTGCAGGTACACCTTCAATGATTGTTGTAAGCTGCGGCCCATGTGATTCTCCAGCTGTTAAATATCTCATTTATGTTACCCCCTTGTATGTTAAAGTAAAAATAAATTTCACTTTCGTAATTTAAAGCGATTATGTATCAATATATCATAATCTTTGTATAACAGGATAGATTTTTTCAAAAATTTCTATGATTATGCATCTACAAATATAAAGGAATCGAATTTACCAAATGGCAAATTCGATTCCTTTATATTAACAAACAATAATAGATTTGTCATTTTTCTGACGTTTTAATTTTTTCTATAAAAGAACGTATCTTCTGTCTCTAAGCCATACGATGCTGGATTGAAAATTTGTTCGGTGCTTCCAACAAATAGAATACCATCCCTTTTAAGAGCTGCACTAAATTTATTATAGAGCATATCTTTAGCCTCTTCGGTAAAATAAATTAATACATTTCTACACACGATTAAGTCGAAATTCGTTTCAAAGGAATCAGATAAAAGATTATGCTTTTTAAAATTTACTGCCTTTTTTAAGTCGGAATGGACGTTATAAAAAGTGCCATCTTGAGTGAAATAGCGTCTCTTCATGTCAGGAGGAACCTCTTGAAGCGAGCGTTCTGGATATACTCCCATCCTTGCTCTTGCAAGAATATTTTCGTCTATATCCGTAGCTAAAATAGATATTTGATGTAAAGGTAAAAATTTTGAAAGAATCATTGCAAGAGTATAGGGCTCTTCACCAGCTGAACAGGCTGCACTCCACACTTTAAGCTTCCGATTCTGTTGAAGTAGTTTTGGAAGAATCTTTGTTTCTAATACTTCCCACCGTTTCGCATTCCGATAAAACTCTGATACATTAATCGTCATTCGATCTAAAAACTCGTGTAACAACTCTTTGTCTTTATCAATTCCTTTAAAGTATTCCTGAAAGCTTGAAAAACCTCGTTTTTCATACAACGAAGTCAGTCTTCTAACCATTTGAGCTTCTTTATATAAAAGTAAATCAATACCTGTTTTTCTTTTTACCTGCTCGGCAAATAACGTATAATTCTTGTCCATAGTTTCTCCTCGAAAAAATCATCATAGGGGTGAATGTTTCTTTAGAAAAACCAGCTCCGAATAGAGCTGGTTTGGTTAGATTAATAAATCCAGTTATTAATTAGCTTATCGTATGCTACTAATTCTTCCTCTTTGAAGAATAATGAAATTTCACGCTCGGCACTTGCTGTTGAATCAGAACCATGAATAACGTTCTTTCCAACTGTTAATCCAAAATCACCACGGATAGTACCTGGAGCTGCATCCTTAGGATTTGTAGCACCCATCATATGACGAGCAGTTGCAATTACATTTTCACCTTGCCAAACCATTGCAAAAACTGGTCCAGATGTAATGAATTCTACTAGTTCTCCAAAGAACGGTCGCTCTTTGTGCTCAGCGTAATGTTCACTCGCAAGCTCTTCTGAAACCGCCATCAATTTAGCTCCTACTAATTGAAAGCCCTTTCTTTCAAACCGTGATACAATTTCACCAATTAATTGACGCTGTACGCCATCCGGCTTAACCATTAAAAATGTTTTTTCCATAAGATCTCCACCCCACCACAATTATGTAAAATAGTCTTTTTTTAGCGACCAATCAAAATAGTAACACTATTTTGATTGGTTATCAATGTTATTCCTAAAATTTTCTTTTTCCAATATATTTTGCGACATTAAAAAGCGTATTTCTGGCACGACAAGGAGGTAATTCCCCCAAGATTTTGTATGCTTTTTCTAAATATCTATTACTTAAAGCCTCTGCTTGCTTTATTGCATCTGATTGTTTAATAGCATGAATTAAAGGTTTAATCTCAGCAGCTGTTGTACGTTCAGACACTTGAACAATTTGTTGTTTAAGGCTTTCGTTTTTCATCGCATATAAAACTGGCAACGTAATATTGCCTTGCATTAAATCGCTACCAGCAGGTTTGCCCAATTGTTCATCGGTACCCGTAAAGTCTAAAATATCGTCTGTGATTTGGAAGGCCATTCCTACATAATAACCATATAAAAACAGTTTTTGATGAACCTCTGCAGGGACATCTGCAGCTACCGCCCCTAATTGACAACTGCTCGCAATTAATAGAGCCGTCTTTCGCTTTATTCTACGTAAATAGCAGCGTAAATTTTGATCAAAACGATATTTATCTTTGATTTGTTCGATTTCACCTAAACAAACCTCAACAATGGTGTGTGCAAGCAGTTTATGTAATAAGGGATTGGGAAGCTTTGTAATAATTTCTAATGAACTCCCTAGAATATAATCTCCCGCATACATCGCTATCTTATTGTCCCATTTTGCCTTAATGGTAGGCTTGCCTCGTCGAAGATCCGCGTCATCAATCACATCATCATGCACAAGCGATGCCGTATGAATCAGTTCAAGTGTTACGGCAACATTTTTAATTACATCAATATTGTAATCCCCAAATTTTCCTCCTAAAAGGACAAAAACAGGGCGTAGTCGTTTGCCACCAGATTGTAATAAATGCAACCCAGCCTGTTGAAGAACCGGATGCTTCCCTTTGATGGACGCCTCTAGTTCTTTTTCAATAATTGCTAAATCTGTATTCAAATACGAATACATCAAAGATAATTTCATCAGTTTCACCTTAGTCTAAAAAATATGACGCGTTCATCCATTTCTTTTATAACCTAAATGCATTGCAGCTACACCTAAAGTGTAAGGTTTCACTTCAATGTCGGTCAAGCCTGCTTCCTGAAACATTTTTGTGAGTTCCTTCATACCTGGAAAATCACGTGCAGATTCCTGAAGCCATGAATATTCCTTAAAGCTTTTTGCAAAAAGCTTCCCAAAAACCGGCATGATAAACCGAAAATAGAAAAAGTATAACTGTCTAAAACCAATCATTGTTGGCTGTGAAGTTTCTAAGCACACAACTTTTCCCCCAGGCTTAACTACCCTTTGCATTTCTTTTAAGACAGTCATGTAATCAGGAACATTCCGCAGACCAAAGCCAATTGTTACATAATCAAAGGAATTGTCCTCGAACGGGAGATCCATCGCATTACCATGTATTAATTCCACCTGATTTAACTTTAACTTGTCTACTTTTTCTTGACCTATTTTAAGCATGTTTTTACTAAAATCAAGACCGATTACTTTGCCCTTAGGACCAACCTTCTCAGCGAGGGCAATGGTCCAATCAGCAGTGCCACAGCAAAGGTCAAGTGCAGATGAGCCCTCTTGGACATCCATTCGCTTCATTGTATCCTTACGCCATGCTATATGTTGTTGGAAGCTGATAACAGAATTCATTTGATCATAGTTTTTATATATTTTTTCAAACACATGATGTACACGTTGTTCTTTAGATTGCTCCATAATTACCCTTCTTCCACGCTTCTTTTCAATGATAGTGTTGTACCTTTAAGAAGTACTTCATTTATTCGATTTCGTAACATTTTGTTTATTCTAGGGTTGATCTCTAAGGATTGTTCTAGCTTTTTACTTACAAGAGAAAGGTGCTTGTTATATTCAAACATAACTTCTGATTTTTGATCTGGTTTTCCCCTCGAGACTATTTTTTTTAGAGTCTTAAAAAGAATCGAATTTCCACTCTCTATATAGAGGTCTCTCTCAAGTAGAAGTCTTTTTAACAATAAAAAATTTTGAACGAGTTGTTCCCATTTATTTATTTGAAAGCTTTTCACGATTTTCCCGAAGACAGCTGATTCGACCGCTGTCACACATGAAAAAAGCTTGTCTATTTGCTCATGATCCATTTGATAATAATAAATTTTAGCCTCATTTACGTCTTTAATACCTTCTGCGAGTATTCGAATGAAGGCGATATCGGTAGCTTGAGCAAGAAGATAATAATACAATCCACTAAAATAATCTCCTGCCAAGACGGCCAACTGTTGACCGCGCATACGTTCATCTGAATAGGTTAGTCGATTGGGGACTGTTTCATGGGTATCTAACGCTTGCTGAACAAGCATAGTGGTTACTATATAATTTGTTAATTGCTCTTTTGGAAGAAGCAAATCCTCACATATGGAGTATAACAATAATAGTTTATCCTCATCTATACTAGGTGTTTCCATATATCTTTGAAGGTATGAATGTCTTGTTTTGTTCTCAATACGCTCCTTAAGATCAGCAACTATTTCCTTGATGTCATGCAAATCAATCACCCTTGTTTCCCCAATTTAAATAACCATTTATCTATGTTCAAGTTCTTTATCGTTAGTCTTTATAAAACAACGTTAATTATAACATACATCACTTAGATTTTCTCTTAGTTTTATTTATTCCAAAAGAAAAAGCAGGATTTACCTGCTTATTTTTTAGAATCTGATTCAGTTTCTCCGTGACTAGTTTGAATGATTGCGTGCCCTCGTACTTTGATTGCTGAGGTATGTTCAGTAAATTGTGCAATCATGACTTCACCTTTATCTAATTTCTCCGAATGATGAAAGCGTGTGTCAGATCCTCTTGTTAATCCGATTACATTCACTCCATCTTCGACTGCTTTGATTACAATAAATTCTGAGTTTGTATTATTGCTCATCCTTCTTCACTCCTATGAATGCTATGTAAGGGGATGCTCAAAAATTGACTAAATGAAATACGTTGAATTTTTGAACACTCACAATAAAAGAAACATTTCATCTCATCCAACACTTGCTTGGAAGATGAGTGAAATCGATATCTTTTTTACTATCTCGTACTTTTTTACGGATGTCAATTATTAATTAATGATAATACCTCACTACGAGCGGCTGAATCCTTTTGTAATATTCCTCGAACAGCAGAAGTCACGGTTTTTGCCCCAGGCTTTTTGACACCACGCATTGTCATACACATATGCTCTGCTTCAATTACAACCATTACTCCGTGAGGTTGAAGTGTTTCAACAATAGAATCAGCGATGGTTGAAGTGATTCTCTCTTGTAATTGAGGTCTTTTAGCTACAGCTTCAACAGCTCGTGCAAGTTTGCTTAAGCCTGTTACTTTACCTCCTTTAGGTATGTAGGCAACATGAGCATGACCATAAAATGGAACAAGATGGTGCTCACACATCGAAAAAAACGGGATGTCTTTTACAAGTACCAATTCTTCATGTTCTTCTCCAAAAACTGTTTGAAAGTATTCTTTCGGATCATCTTTTAAGCCTGAGAAAACTTCAGCATACATTTTAGCAACACGTTTTGGTGTATCAACTAGCCCTTCTCTCTGTGGATCTTCCCCAATCGCTTCTAAAATCATCGTAACGGCTTGCTCTATCTTTTTATAATCTACAGAAGTCATTTGCCAACCCCTCCTCATATCACATACTATCAGTTCATTGATTCTAGCATATTTATGGTTATAAAACAAAAAAGAGTCGCAAGACGACTCTTTTTGTATCTTTCACATAGTTTCTATGTAAAATTATTTTACTGCATCTTTAAGCGCCTTTCCTGGTTTAAATGCAGGAACCTTGCTTGCAGCGATTTCGATTTCTTCACCAGTTTGAGGGTTACGACCTTTACGAGCTGCACGCTCACGTACCTCAAAGTTACCAAATCCGATTAACTGAACTTTGTCTCCACCTTTAAGAGCTTCAAGGATAGAATCAAAAACTGCATCAACAGCCTTTGTAGCATCCTTCTTAGAAAGCTCAGCACTCTCAGCTACAGCGTTAACTAATTCTGTTTTGTTCATGACATTCACCTCCTCCCAAATGAAGATTTTAAATCATATGAATGATCTTACATTGTTCTTAAAGCTTTATGTCATCAAGTATGTACTTACGTTGGCTTGATGCTAACATGCCTTATAATAAACGATAATTAGACATAATTCAATATATTTCAACAGAAATTTTACCTTTTTATGTATATTTCACCAAAAAACCTATATTTTTCTGTAAAAAGCGTATCATATTCGTATTTACTAAGCAAATTATGTCTTGGTCTTATGCAAATTCACACAAAAAAAAGACTCCCTAGTAAGGAGCCTAAATCCTATAATATGATGGCAATTAATCCGCCGGAACCTTCGTTAATGATTCTTTCAAGTGTTTCTTTTAACTTGTAGCGTGCATTTTCAGGCATTAATGATAATTTCGCCTGGATACCCTCGCGTACAATTGAGCTTAATGATCTACCGAAGATATCTGAATTCCAGATGGATAGTGGATCATCCTCAAAGTCTTGCATTAAGTAACGGACCAATTCTTCACTTTGTTTTTCTGTACCAATAATTGGCGCAAATTCAGATTCAACATCGACCTTAATCATGTGGATAGACGGTGCAACAGCCTTTAAGCGAACTCCAAATCTTGAACCTTGTCGGATGATTTCTGGCTCATCTAAGCTCATATCAGATAGCGCAGGTGCAGCAATTCCATATCCTGTTTGCTTCACCATTTTTAATGCATCTGCCACTTGATCGTACTCTGCTTTTGCATGAGCAAAGTCTTGCATGAGCTGTAAAAGATGATCTTTTCCGCGAATCTCAACTCCCACAACTTCCTTAAGAATTTGGTCATATAAATCATCTGGAGCATATAAATCAATTTCAGCTACACCCTGCCCCATTTCGATACCAGCTAAGCTTGCTTGGTCAATAAAGTCATACTCACTAAATTGTCCAACTACACGGTCAACATCGCGTAAACGTTTGATATCTTGGACAGTGTCCTTGACAGCATCCTGATAGCTTTCTCTTAACCAATGATCTTCACGTAAAACCATTACCCAGCTTGGAAGATTAACATTTACCTCTAATACCGGGAACTCATAAAGTGCTTCACGTAGAACATTGAACACATCAGCTTCACGCATGCTTTCAACACTCATCGCTAAAACAGGAATATCATATTTTTCATTTAACTCCTGACGAAGAGCATCTGTTTCAGGGTGATGAGGATGGACTGTATTAATCACCATTATAAATGGTTTCCCAACCTCTTTTAGTTCAGCAATGACACGCTCTTCTGCTTCAATATAATCTCTTCTAGGAATTTCTCCAATTGAACCATCTGTTGTTACAACAACACCGATTGTGGAGTGCTCCTGAATAACTTTTCTCGTGCCAATCTCGGCTGCTTCATGGAATGGGATTGGCTCCTCATACCAAGGTGTATTAATCATACGAGGACCATTTTCATCCTCATATCCCTTTGCACCTGGAACTGTGTACCCCACACAATCCACAAGGCGAATGTTCACATTAAGCCCTTCTTCAACATGGACAGAAACAGCTTGATTTGGAACAAACTTTGGTTCAGTTGTCATGATTGTTCTTCCAGCTGCACTTTGTGGCAATTCATCCTGTGCGCGAGCCTTATCAGCTTCACTACCGATATTCGGTAAGACTACTAATTCCATGAACTTCTTTATAAAAGTAGATTTACCTGTTCTTACTGCACCAACGACTCCTAAATATATATCGCCACCGGTGCGCTCAGCGATATCTTTGAAAATATCTACCTTTTCCAAGTGTGATCCCTCCCGATTTTACAGTTCTTGGGATAATTTTATCCGTTTACTACATATTCTAGGACATTATATTTGTATGACGTTGTCCTAATTAAATATGACTATTTCTAGAAAAAAATTCCCCCCACAATATGTAGCAGCAAATTTGAGTTCAAAAAGACAGTCTTATAAACACCCTAGCAAGCTATTTTTTTTACACTTTTTGAACAAAAGAAAACCCTTCTTTTAGAGTTTATGTCTAAAAGAAGGGTTCATGACTTAATTATCTAAAAAAATTGGTTCATTTTCGTCGTTTATCGTATACGGCAAGGAATTGGTCGGGACAAACATCGAGTTATCGACTAAAAGATCCCGAATATCATCACCTGTTTGATATGTATGTTCATACTTTGTTAAATACTCAAATAAATCCATACGATAGTCTACAACAATCTCATTCGTGCTCGTAATCAATAGTGGCAAGTTTTTTCCTGTGAATGGACTCACAACATATGGCTCTTCTTTCAAGCCTAGCTTGCTATAATCCAATGTAAATACATTTGTTTGAAGCTGTTCCTTAAATGGCGCATAACCATTTGATGAACGATACATTTGCACTCGCAAATTTAGCTCACTTATTTCTTCTGAAATTCGAACATCAAGAAGTTTAACCGTTGGGTTTGTTTCTACATTTACTAAAACATATAAATAAACTCCGCCCGTTTCATACGCATTACCAGGGGGTTCAGCTATGTATTTTGGGGAAATCCGGGTAAAATCGATTGGATATTTTTGATAAATGGGAGTCTCCATATCTCTATTTTTTATTGGCAAAAGCCCCCCTGAATCCTCTTTAAATTGGTCAACCGCCCGCTGGACAGCTGCAATTTGGTCCTCGTAAGGAATTTGATTTTGAGCAAGCTTTTCTTTTGGATAAAGACACCCAGTAAGTAATGATAATGAAAAAACAATAACCAACAGTTGTAATGAAACTTTCATATTTATACCATCCTTATGTTTGTAACTCTATTCACTAACTGGTCCGCTAAACACAACAAAGAAAATAATAATTCCTGCTAGAATCATAAAAAGATATGCAATCGTGGCTACTATTCCTTTTAGGAAGCCCTTAAGTTTATATCGACTAAGATAAATAGATATAACAGCAATCGCCATAAATGCCATTCCTGCAAATGATATCCACATTTTTAGTAATCCTGGTGTCACCTTTTTCACTCCCTTGTCCAACTCTAACATTCCGTCAAATATTATATCATAATACGAACCTTTAAACTAAGTCTATATTGTTAATTGTAAAATCAAAAAAACTGAAGTAAAGAGGGGCGCCTTTACTTCAGCAAGCGTAGAACTAAATATTCCCTTTTACCCAGTCGCTCAGACCCACAGTATACTACGTTGCATTTTATGCGAAAACAGCAACAAATGTATCGTCTGATGCCTATTTTCCGCAAGAAAAGTGCAAACTTTTTACTCACTAGAAATTTTTTTGCTGCGCGAAATGTTTAGGAAATCCCGCTATTTTTTTCTCCTTTCCATCATATGCATGAAAAGAGGGTTTGTGTAAGCATTTTTTACAAAGTTCCATTATCTAGATAGTCAAAGAGGTCAGCCATTTCATTTGTTTTTCCTCTGGCCATTAGTTGATCAACCGCATCTTTTGGTGATTGATTATTGAAAAGAACGTCATATAGCGCAAATGTGATAGGCATGGACACATCCATTTTTTTAGCTAACTGATACGCTGCCTTTGTCGTTCTAACACCCTCGACAACCATTCCCATATTTTCAAGGACTTCTTCTAGGCTTTGCCCTTTACCAAGTAGATTTCCCGCACGCCAGTTGCGTGAATGCACACTTGTACACGTTACAATTAAATCACCGATACCAGTTAATCCCGCAAATGTTAATGGATTTGCACCCATTTTACTGCCTAAACGTGCAATCTCAGCCAAGCCACGCGTAATAAGTGCAGCTTTTGCATTATCTCCATACCCAAGACCATCTGTGATTCCAGCAGCTAAGGCTATAATATTTTTTAACGCCCCACCAATTTCAACACCAACAATATCAGGGTTTGTGTAAACTCGGAAATGCTGATTAATGAATAAGTCTTGAACATATTCAGCAGATTTCATATTTTTAGATGAAACCGTTACAGTTGTTGGATGGCGAAGCACCACTTCTTCAGCATGGCTTGGTCCAGAAAGAACAACAACATCTTTTAAAAGATTTGAAGGCATTTCTTCCTCAATCATTTCAGAGATCCGCTTTAATGTGTCTGGTTCAATCCCTTTACTCACATGAATGATAGTTAATGGTGTAGAGGTGACCTGACTTATCTTTTGAAGTACTTCCCGAATTGCTTTTGTTGGAACAGCAAGAACAATTGTTTCTACGGCCTCCAATGCCTTGTCTATATCCGCATATCCCATGATCATTTCTGGTAACTCAATTGATGGGACATATTTAGAATTCGTATGTTTCGTATTGATTTCATCAACTTGTTCTTGTCGATGAGACCAGATCCGTACCTCATGGTCATTGTCAGCAAGAACAAGTGCAAGTGCCGTTCCCCAGCTACCTGCTCCAACAACCGTTACTTTCTCCATTACATCATCCCCTTCCTATTTTCTAGCTCTTGCGATGAGCTTTATAGGTGTACCTTCGAATCCAAAAGCATCCCTAATCCGATTTTCTAAGAAACGTTCATATGAAAAATGCATTAACTCCGGTTCATTTACAAAGACAACAAATGTTGGCGGCTTAACCGCAACTTGTGTAACATAATAAATCCGCAGACGATTCCCTTTATCAGTAGGTGTTGGATTCATCGCGACAGCATCCATGATGACATCATTTAAGACATTTGTTTGAACGCGCATCGTATGATTTTCACTCGCCATATCAATCATTGGAATTAAGGTATGAATGCGGCGTTTTGTTTTCGCCGATAAGAACACAATTGGAGCATAATCAAGGAATTGAAAATGGTCCCGGATTTTCTCTTCGAATTCCTTCATTGTTTTCTCGTCTTTCTCAACTGCATCCCATTTATTAACTACAATGACAACCGCTCTACCTGCTTCATGGGCATAACCAGCAATTTTTTTATCCTGTTCGATTATCCCTTCTTCTGCGTTTAACACAACAAGGACGACGTCAGAGCGTTCGATTGCCTTTAAAGCCCTTAGCACACTATACTTTTCAGTGCTTTCATAGACCTTACCTTTTTTTCTCATTCCAGCTGTATCAATAATAACGTATTCTTTTCCATCCACTATGTATTTTGTATCAATCGCGTCTCTTGTTGTACCAGCGATATCACTTACAATTACTCTTTCCTCACCTAATAAAGAATTAACAAGTGATGACTTTCCTACATTCGGGCGTCCAATTAAAGAAAATTTAATGATTTCCTCATCATATTCCCCATTTCCACCCTCTGGAAAATGTTTGACAACTTCGTCCAGTAAGTCACCTAGTCCAATCCCATGGGAGCCTGAAATAGGGATTGGTTCACCGAACCCTAGTGCATAAAAGTCGTAAATATCTGCACGCATCTCAGGGTTGTCCACTTTATTGACAGCTAAAACAACAGGTGTTTTAGAGCGATATAATATTTTCGCGACCTCTTCGTCTGCACTTGTCACTCCCTCACGACCACTTGTCATAAAAATAATGACATCTGCTTCATCAATCGCAATTTCAGCTTGGTGCCTAATTTGAGCAAGAAACGGCTCGTCGCCAATATCAATTCCACCAGTATCAATAATATTGAATTCTTGATTAAGCCACTCGCCCGAACTATAGATTCGATCCCTGGTTACTCCTGGTATATCTTCTACAATTGAAACTCTTTCTCCTACTATTCGATTAAAAATTGTTGATTTCCCAACGTTTGGTCGACCAACAATTGCCACAACTGGTTTTACCACATGCGTTCTTCCCTTCTAAACGATCTCTTTCTCATATATCAAATCAAAAATGTCGAAAACCAACCATATTTATAAAACAAACCCTTCTACATCAGAAGGGTCATACTTTTTTTATTCTATCAAAAATACATACTCACAACAATCAAATGTTTAGTGTTTTACGATTATGTACACATTCTTGCTGATTTCATGAGCAATTCCATCTAAGATTGCCTCTAAACTTGCAGCAACTGAGTCAAGTTCTTCCTTTGAAGAACAAGAAAATACGGGTGTACCTCCTGAAACATTCACCTTTGATGGCTCCATTGTGATCGCGGCTAAAATAAATTTTTCGATATTCATTTAGTTGGCATTCCCTTCTCCTTTCTTTCCCTCTCTGTCGGCATTCGAATTGCATTTTCTAAAGTTGGCACATTACTGATTACCTCGATCGCTCTATCTATATTTTTATCCTGGGGCAATACGAAAATTCCAACACGCCCGTCGTTTAAATCTCTTTTTGCTAATGGAGTAAGAGCAGGGGTTCCTGAATCTCTAAAAATCCCCAAAGCAGTAGAAACATCATGTAAAATGGCTTGCCTTTGCCCTAAATTTGCAATTGTAGCTCTTGCATCAAACGTTTTTGGTTTTAAGATAAACCCCATCCCATAATTTAAAATCTCTTGCTGCCTTGCTGGAAGTCCAATATTCATAATATAAATATTATCCACATATAAGCCAGCATCTTTAAAATGTGGCTCTACATATTCAACGTCAACAATATCCTTTAGTTTACTACCAGCCATTAGCTTTTTACAGATCAGAAGGCAAATTATCCCTACCACGATTCCAGCCCACCATTTAATAGCTAGATAAGCGAATGTGGAAAATAAAGAAGTGAAAATGACTAAATAATTACGACTTTCAAACGCAACCGCAATTCCCTCAATATATGTCTTTCCCCTCGGAACAAGTTCATAGGAATCCAGTTCTGTAAGTGTATTGCGCTCCATATTACGGACATCACGAAATTGTGAGGCCGCAATCGTTAAAAACGTAATCGCAGTGAAATCTTCTTCCATAATCGAAGGAACAGCCACCGTTCCTAATCCTGCCGCTATAAAACCTAACGCAATATGGATGATTTTTCCGTGTAAATAAGTTGGATATTGACGATAATCTGTCCTTAACATATACAATCGAACTGCAACACCAAAGATGACCCCGAACAATATCGGGTATGTATATTCATTCATGCTAGCCGTGTTTCTCCTTCGTGTTTTTTTGGACCATTACATCAACATGACGTAACAGTATTTCTAAAGATGACCAAACAAAAATAAAACAAAAACAAATTGAAATGACATCTAAAAAGACAAATGAACCAATCTCATATGAAAAATTGACATTATTCACGATAATCCCATAAAGAATATCACCCTGTATGGACCCAATCAAAACCCCTGCTAGTCGTAACCGAAAATCCTTCAATAACATTAAGGTTACATATATTAAGGCTGCTCCAAGCATCAAATTACGATTAAAAAGAAGCCACACAGGGTCATACAACTCAAACATTAAAAAACTACAATAGGCTAGAGAGATGGTAAGAATACAGATGAGCATATAAAGCACTTGTTTTTTTGGTCTTTTCGAGATTTCTTTCATACAAAAAAAGAATATAAGAAAAATACTGCAATTGATTTTAATACCACCTAGTCCAATGTAATAAGGTGATAAAATGATTGTTACTAAAAACAGAATGGATAAAAGTAGCCTCTCCCTGTTTTTCTTCATAAAAAAAGTACTGCAAACCCAAGCCATCCAACAAATCCAATAAAATACTGCACCTTCCATTTCTCCACCTCCTACTATTTCCATTATGGCTCGAAATTATGAATTTTAACCCATTTGCATACCAAAAATCCTTTTAAGACACAATAAAGTGAAACTTCATTTGAATTTACATGAAGGATTATCCCTACATAAATTTCCCTATACATGTAAACTTATGTAGGGATGAAAAAGGAGGAAATTAAGATGGGTAGAGATAGACAGGAAAGCAAGCTGAAAAAAGCACGAGTAGTCGAGTCTGACCGAGACCAATCTCTTGATCATAAAGGTGCAACAAGATTAGATACACCTGAAGAAGCAAGAGAAATGAATCGTATGAATCCAAAATAAAAAGCTCTCACCCATTCGGGTGAGAGCTTCTTCTTTTATTGATTATTTTAATTTATTTAATTGATCGCCAATTACTTCTCCAAGCTGAAAACCTGTTGTTTCCTCTTGTTGTTGGTATTTGCTATAGTCTTCTTCAACATTTTCTTCAAGTTCTTTCATGCTTAGAGAAATACGTTTTTCTGACTCATTTAGTTCAAGAACCTTCACCTGTACTGCTTGGCCCTCTTTTAATACTTCATGAGGGGTACCAATATGCTTAGAAGAAATTTGTGAAATATGTACAAGGCCTTCTACGCCAGGCAATACCTCAACAAATGCGCCGAATGAAACAAGTCTTTTCACTGTTCCTTCGACTACATCACCAACTGATAACTTCTCGGTGATGTTTTCCCACGGACCAGGTAATGTTTCTTTAACAGACAAAGAAATTCTTTCATTATCACGGTCAACAGATAAAACTTTGACTTTAATTACCTGTCCTTCTTCAACAACATCAGACGGTTTTGACACATGCTCGTGTGAAAGCTGAGAAATATGGACTAATCCATCAATACCACCGATGTCAACGAACGCTCCAAAATCCGTTAATCGTTGAACAGTACCTTCAAGTACAGCTCCGACCTGTAATGAATCTAGAACCTGTTGCTTCTTATTTTTTTGTTCTTCTTCCACAACAGCTCGGTGAGATAAGATGACTCTGTTTTTCTCACGGTCAAGTTCTACAACCTTTACTGTTAACAATTTGTCTTTATAGTCAGAGAAATCTTCAACATAATAATTCTCGACTAAAGATGCTGGAATAAATCCTCTTACACCAAGGTCAACAACCAGTCCACCTTTAACAACATCTTTTACAACTGCTTCAAATACTTCACCAGAATTGAATTTTTGCTCTAATTCATCCCACGCTTTAGAAGCGAGAACTGCTTTTTTAGATAAAATTAAAGCTTCTTCTTCTACTTTAGTAACGGCAAGCTCTAGTTCTTCTCCTTCTGATACAACATCACTTGCTTTTTCAACATGCAGGCTGGACAGCTCACTAATTGGGATAATGCCGTCTAGCTTACTGTTCTCAACTGAAACAAATACTTGTTTCTCCTCTACCTTTGTTACCTTGCCAGTGATTACATCACCAACCTGTAACTCTTTGTACTCGACTTGATTCATATCCTCTGCCATTCCAATTACCTCCTTAATGTCCAACAGAAAAACTCTTTATGTATAAGATAAAGTTAAAAATATTCTTTTAATTAACTTCTAATAAATAGAGTTATTTGTCAAGTATAAACTCTTAATCTATTTATATTTTTCCATTATTTCTCTTATGGAATCCATAATTTTGTTGGTTACAATCTCTGCAGAAGTCTTCTCTTCACGGAATGTTTCCATTTGAACAGGCTTTCCGTACACAACCCTTAATTTACCAAACAATTTATAAGGACCTATAATCGCACAAGGAACGACAGTACATTCCGATCTTAATGCAAAGAAGCCAACACCTGATAACCCTTTTCCTAGAGTTCCATCCTTACTTCTTGTACCCTCTGGAAAAATCCCTAATACTTTCCCATCCTTTAATACCTTTAATGCTGTCCGAAGTGCTTCACGATCACTCATTCCACGCTTAACAGGGAAAGCATTTATTTTCGGTAATATCTGACCTAAGATAGGAACCTTAAACAATTCTGCTTTTGCCATAAAATAAATGGGTCTAGGTGACGTAACTCCAACAACAGGTGGGTCAAGATTATCAATATGATTTGAACAAATCAAGACACCGCCTTCCTTAGGAATGTTCTCCTTGCCCAGAACTTCAATGCGGTAAAGAGGTTTTATGATAACTCCAACTAAACCTCGTGCAAAGGGATAAAGGTTCATGCCAGTCAAATCCTTTCCTTTACAACATCCATAATTTTTGCTACAACCTCTTCAATGCTTAATGATGTTGTGTCAATTTCAATTGCATCTTCCGCTTTTCGCAATGGGGCAACCTCACGTTCAGAATCTAATTTATCCCGAGCAGCAATTTCAGATTTTAATTGCTCTAAATCGGACTGATACCCTTTTGAAAGGTTTTCTTCGTGGCGGCGTACAGCTCTTTCTTCTACGGAAGCAAGTAGAAATATTTTCACTTCTGCATTTGGAAGGACATGAGTGCCAATGTCCCTACCATCCATTACAACTCCACCATGCTCAGCAAATCCTTGCTGACGCTTGACCATGTCTTCGCGGACCTTGCGATGCCTAGAAACAATCGATACCGAATTTGTCACATCATGCTCCCGAATTTTTTCAGTTACATCTTTGCCATCGATAAAAACAAGCTGGCCGTTATCACTTGGTCTTAACTCTAAATTTGCATTTTGTAATGCCTTAAGAAGCTGGTCTTCATTTTCTAAATCTAAATTTGATTGTAAAGCTTTGTATGTTAATGCACGATACATCGCACCTGTATCAACATAAATATAAGATAGATCCTTTGCGATAATTTTTGCGACTGTACTCTTTCCTGCAGCCGCAGGTCCGTCAATTGCTATTGAAATCTTTTTGTCCATAAACTATGTATGCCTCCTGTATGTAACAATCGGTAGGAATTAAAAATAGTAATAAACAAGTAAGCTTGTCTATCTAAACTATATTATATTGATTCATTTGAACAGTATTCCTACCTACGAAAAATTGCAGGGAATCCCTGCAATTCATTTTAATTGTTATTTAGTAATGTTTCAATGGTTTTGGTCGTGTCTGATTTGTCAACACCCTCATATTCAATCATTCTCGTGATATATGGGGTTAATGGGGTATATAATATGATAGCCTGTGCTAGAAGTAAAAATACAAATTGAATAATAGCTAGCTTTATTAATATCCGTTCGAAATTTTTCATTTTGCATACCTACCCTATAAGAGAGTTTTATACTAGTATGCAAAAATTTAGAGAATTTTATTCTATTAGTTTATCCTATTTCATAATTTCACTTGAATGGATCCCTTTTTTCTTCAATAATAATTGTCTTTCAAAGCAGAATTTAATTAATAGCTGGCGATCTGATTCACTTATATCCACAAATTTAATAGAAGCCCTATTTCTTTCTCCATTTTTACCATCCACAATTCGGATCACATTACTTCTAAGAGTCACATAATGATATTCCTCAGAAAGAGATGGAAGAACAAAATGTGTAAGGATATCTAGCCCCGGTATAATTGTTTTTGAAGACGGTAAAATGATAGCCGCACCTCCCGCACTAATATCACGGGTAATGGAGACAAATGGCTGAAATTCCCCGTTTAAACTATGTACAGCAACATCTACTGACGTTTCAACACGTACATATTCACGTCGCTGAATCTTATACATACTGTCTTCACCTGGATAGGAAAGAACAATCATTGCAATATTTTGTTTGACCCTTCCTAACACGGTCGTGTCAAAAAAATATGCTGAAGTACTGTCAGCTGCAATAAAAGCCTTTAGCTGTGTCCCATTTAATAAAAAAACCGTTTTCCCAGTACTGTTGTTAACTGGATAGTCGATGTAAATCCTATTTTCCATTTTTTCAACTACCCTACACCGATATTTTTCACCATTCGGATTAATGGTGGGTTCAAGGTAAATCAAATCCCCAATTTTCAACACAATCGTTCACTCTTTCTAAAACATTCTGTAAATTCTTCTGTATTCTTATTAAACCATGAATAACAAGAAAAGCGCAAGACACCCACATATGGACGACAAGCTTTATCTTTCGAAGTGGGAACAGAAAAAAGGAAAGCAAAAACTAGCTTTCCTTTTGTTTCATTATGATTTGTTCATTCCCTTATAGACTGGTTCAGCATTTTTAAGCTTTTCAACTTTTTCTTCAAATCCATTCTCGGCATTGATAAAGATTCGATACGTATCATTATCAATTGTTCCTAAAAATTCATAACAGAGGACATCTTGATCAAGTTCGTTTGTAATAATGGCTAGACGATCCTCCATGATTTGAAGGTTTGGGTTAATTTCTTTCCTTGCTTCCTCTTTTGAGATTTTAGGTTTACTTGGTGCATTAATTTTACCAGCCATTAAATAATCTCTTGCCGTAAATCCAATAATGTTTCCATCATCAAGTGCTACTTTCATTTTAATCGAATCTGAATAGACTCGTATTCCATCAACTGAAGAAACGAAATTGAATACACCAATATTATCGTATTGTGCACTTTCAAAGAGCTCTAGATTTTCAAATTTATTATCTTTTAGGAATTTTTGTGCCCGATTATATGCATCATTAAGGCTGATTGAGCTTTTAGCAACTTCACGGTTACGAATGACCCAAATCGGGATTCCACCTTTTTTTGTTATATCCATGAATGTATTTACTTTTGATTTAGGGTCATTTATCTCTAGACTATAAAAACCATTTGGTGAACCTTCGCCATTCTCAGTGACTTTTATGTCAATATTACCTTTTAACCCGAGAAACTTTTTTGCCATTTCTTTCGCTTGTTCCTCGTTAATTTGCGGACCCTCTAAATTTGGAAATTCTCCACCATCTTTTTTTGTAGTTGTAAGGGTGACTCCAAAATCACTCTCAGAATAGGCAGCAACATTTTTTTCAACAGTTTTTAAGCCATCGATAATCGTGTTATCAGCCTGCTTTTCACCCGAAGCAAGTGCTAATTCAACATCCATCCAACGGAGATTATTCTCCATTGCAAGATGTTGGACCGTTCGGAGTTCCTTTTGGATATCCTCTGCATTTTTATATAACTGCTGAAGTGTTTTATATTCTTCCTCTGACAATGGTTCTTTAGATAAATCACGAACTGCCGTTCGATAGCTAAAATCCCCGATATTACTTAGAAACTCTTCTGTTTTGTTAAAAGGCATTAAAGCCAATGGCAATTGTCCTACATCTGAATGCGCCTCAGATGTAATTCTCCACACATCGGCAAGTGCAGGAGAAAGTGAATTTCTTGAATTCATGGCTAGTGTTGTTCCGATTTTATCGTGTAAAAGGTCAATATGATACGTTAAATTGTGAAATGCTCGTTGATAGTTATTTTCCGCCTGTATTAGAATGGCATTTTTCTCTTGGTGCTCTTTATAGCCCCAATAACCTGTTCCTATGATACCAATCGTAAGTACAGTAATTAATATTCCTCTTAACAATTTGCCTCACCTTCCATTCTATCTACAGAATATGTGCTTGCCAATTCTCTTAATTTGTGGTCTGCCCCAAATCCATTTACTTGTTGCAGTTGCCGGATTAAAATAATAAGTTGCCCCACCTGTTGGGTCCCAGCCATTTATCGCATCAATAACGGCTTTTTTTGCCTGTTCATTTGGCGTCAACCAAATTTGCCCGTCCGCAACCGCCGTAAATGCAAGTGGTTCAAAAATGACACCAGAGACTGTATCTGGAAATGTTGGACTATCAAGACGATTTAAAATAACGGCAGCAATTGCTACTTGCCCAATATATGGCTCACCACGTGCCTCTCCATATACCGCATTTGCAAGAAGTTGAATATCATTTTGCGAAAACCCCCCCGGCATATTTACAGCTGTTGGTCCTAATGATCTAGCCTCTCCTTGTTGTTCAACCTTTGCTTTTGGTTGCTGTTTAGCCTGCGGCTTAGGTTGTGCTTGAGGTTTTTGTGGTTGCTTGGTTTGACCTTGCTGCCCTTGAGGGTTCTGTCGCTGAGCTTGCGGCTGCTGTTGCTTTGGTGTAGGTGCCTTTGGTTGTTGTTGCTGGGCACCTCCCTGTCCAGCCTGTGGCTTCTTTTGCTCTACCGTAAATTGTTTTTCTATTTCTGCACGTCTTGCCTCTGCCGTAGTTTTTGCTTTTTGGATATTTTTTTCAGAAGGAGCCGATTGAATACTCCAAGGAACACCCCCATAGTGGGTAAAACGATTCCCTTTGCGCAAATTGTCGTATACAAATTGCTTATTATACTTAGTAAAGCGGTTAATCATTGCTTTTGTTTTGTCACCGACTAAGCCGTCTACCTCTTCAAGGCCGAATGCCTTCTGGAAATTCCGGACTGCCCAATATGTGCCCCATCCGTAAACCCCATCAATCGCACCATGGTAGTAGCCGTTATATTGTAATCTTGATTGCAGCTCAATAACATCGTCACCTGTTGCACCACGTTGAATAATCTGATCAGAAAAAGCTTGAACATTATTAGTAGTTCCTCCGATGAACACACCAACAAACATGATAAGGACGATGGGGAACATCAAATACTTTTTACAGCTCATGTTAATTACCTCCCTAACCATTTTCTATATATACTTACAAGTATTTTCTGTAGAGATTAGTATTTTATTCAGAAGTATTTCAACTAAGATTCAATACTTTTCAAAATGAATCCAATAAAAATAACCTGCCACAATTGACAGGTTAAGGTTTTGCAATTTTTACTTTATGTAATCCAAACCACCATAAAAATAACATGAATGGGACCATGATATAGATCCATTTCTTCATTGAAAGTAGGATGTAATCATAAAAACCATGTAATAAAAACGGGAATAAGAAGGAAATGAGAATCCATTTTTTCTGTTCGTTAGGGGAAAATTTTGCTTTACCTAAGTAAAACCCCATAATCACACCAAATAACGCGTGACTAGATACCGGTAAAAGAGCACGGCCAACTGCAAACTGGAGTCCATTTGCAAATAAATAGAGAATGTTTTCCAGCGTTGCAAATCCTAACGACAAGGATGCGCCATACACGATTCCATCATATTCTTCATCAAATTCAAAATGTTGGTAAACGGTATAAAAAAGGATAAACCATTTGAAAAATTCTTCTAATAACCCTACAGATAAGAAGGCTTGTAAAAGATTATTCCTAAATACCTCTTCAACCTCCAACACATATTGAATAAACATGATTGGAAATACCAACAATGCACCAAAAATGAATACTCGAAACACCATTGCAATTGGTTCGGCCTCATATTTATCTTTTAAATAAAAATAACTTAATAACGCAAGTCCAGGTGCTAGCCCTGCGGTTATGACCGCCACCATAAAGAAACCTCTTCTCCCCGAATGTAAATTATGTTTGAGTTGAGTAACAAACACTTTTATCGTAACATGTAATGTGGTAAATGAAAATATGAACTATCCTTAAATGGAACATTTTTCTATATTGAAATGAGGCGATTCAGATGAAAAAAATACTCATTATACATACAGGTGGAACGATTGCAATGATGGAGGACAAAGAAACTGGTGCTGTCCAACAAAATCAACAAAATCCACTTTTACTTCACACTGATGCTTTAAGCGCAATTGCGGATGTTAAAGTGGAAGAATTATTTCAATTGCCATCTCCACATATCACGGAAAAAGAAATGCTTTTGCTAAAGAAAAAGATTGAAACGAGTATTATAGAAGATGAAATTGAAGGTGTTGTCATTACCCATGGAACGGACACACTTGAAGAAACGGCATATTTTTTAGACCTAACCGTCCAATCCGATATTCCCATCGTCGTGACAGGAGCGATGAGGTCGAGCAATGAGCTTGGAGCAGATGGTCCATATAATTTAATTTCCGCTGTTCGTGTTGCAGCTTCCGACAGTGCCGTTGGAATGGGAGTTTTAGTTGTATTAAATGATGAAATTCATACAGCTAAAAACGTAACAAAAACCCACACTAGTAATATCGCGACCTTCCAGAGTCCGCAATACGGGCCATTAGGAATTGTGAGCAAACGAGAAATCACTTTCCACCACATGCCTACGATTAGGGAAACATATGACATTGAGGAAATAACAAAAAATGTTGTTCTCTTGAAGGCTTATGCAGGGATGGATGGTCAGGTCCTTCGGGCAATTCGGACCATACATCCGGATGGATTAGTGATCGAAGCGCTTGGACAAGGCAACTTGCCACCAACGATGGTACCTGAGCTTAAGGAACTTATGGACAGTGGTATACCTGTTGTATTAGTGTCCCGTTGTTTTAACGGATATGTACAGGACGTGTATAATTACGAAGGCGGTGGACGTCGATTAAAAGAGCTTGGCGTTATTTTTTCAAATGGTCTTAATGGACAAAAAGCAAGACTTAAACTGTTGGTCACATTAGAAATCACAATTGATCATGATGAAATACAGGAAATGTTTTATAAATAAAGGCACATTTCTTAAAGATTTTTACTTTTAAAACATAGGGTGTTTTCTGATTCAGTACTCGCTTTCTTAACTGTAGTCAAGTGTTTTCCAAATTATTTTTTTGTCATAAATGAATTAAAAAATTTAGGCTGTTTTCACAAACTTTGTTGTTTTTGACACAATTGATTTCCGCTGCATTTTGCAAATTCTTTCTTGAATTTGCACCGCACGAAAAAAATGCGAATGCATTTTCTAGGAGGTGGACGCTTTCCGCGGGCATGGCTTGAGCCTCCTCGTGAGCAAAAAGCATACTCCCTGCGGGGTCTCAAAGCTCATGCTATTCCCTCAGGAGTCGAGCGCCTGCACTCCAAGGAACAGGAGCTATTGGAGAAAGCTATCTGTACAATACAAATAGGGCGACTTAGAGTCACCCTATTTTTTATCTATGATCGCTTTTGCAATTAAGTCTCCGTGAAAGCGCCCATTTTCAATGAAAATTTCATTCGCATTATTCCCCGCTGCAATGACACCAGAGATAAAAATCCCCTCAACATTCGTTTCCATCGTGTCAGGGTTAAATAATGGTCTACCTGTTTCCTTCTCAATCTGAACATTCATTTTCTGTAAAAAACTATGTTCTGGATGATAGCCTGTCATGGCAAATACGTAATCATTTTTAATCCCCCTTTTTTCGTTCCCAACCTGATAGATCACGGCATCTTCAGTTATCTCGATTACATCGGCATTAAATTCCATCGTAATAATCCCATTACGGACCAATGATTCAAACTCAGGTAAGATCCATGGCTTAATGCTTGAGGAGTACTCAGATCCACGATATAAAACAGTAACCCTCGCGTCAGCATTTACCAGCTCTAAAGCAGCATCAATACTTGAGTTCTTCCCGCCAATTACAACAACATCTTTATCGAAATATGGATGTGGTTCTTTAAAATAATGGAAAACCTTAGGAAGATCTTCGCCTGGAACATTCATAAAGTTTGGATTATCATAGTAACCAGTCGCAACGATTACATATTTTGCTTGATACTCACCTTTAGAACTTGTTATTTTAAAATGCCCATCGTCTAGTTTGGTGACACCCGTTACTTTTTCAAATGCATGCACTCTAATTTTTTCACGTTTTGCTACTTCGCGATAATAAGCCAAAGCTTGGTTTCTTTTTGGCTTTCTCCCCTCAATAATAAATGGAACATTTCCGATCTCTAATTTTTCGCTTGTACTAAAAAATGTTTGGTGGGTTGGGTAATGGTAAATGGCATTTACAATATTTCCTTTTTCAATTACCAATGGTTTGATTCCGACATTCTGCAGTGCAATAGCTGCTGCTAAGCCACAGGGTCCTCCCCCAATAATAACGACTTCTTCCAATTGCATGTTTGTCACTCCTACTATATTCAATACGCCTTCTTTTTTATATTTGACGTTTTTTGATTTATCTTTTCCTAATTTCTTATAAGAGATATTGTTAAATAATTCAAGACTACGAGGATGTACCCCAATATAAAAATCCCCTACCATAAAAATGATAGGAGATTTCCGTTATTCTTGCAAATGAAATGTTTCTTAAGAATTAAATCCAACCTCTAAAGCGAGACGCTTCTGCCATTTTTCTTACACCAACCATGTAGGCTGCTAGTCTCATGTCAACACGTCTATTTTGTGCTGTTGAATAAATGTTTTCAAATGATTTGACCATCACTTTTTCGAGTTTTTCCTCTACTTCTTCCTCTGACCAGTAATAGCCTTGGTTATTTTGAACCCATTCGAAATAGGACACTGTCACACCACCTGCACTTGCTAAAACGTCTGGTACAAGCAGGATTCCTCTTTCGGTTAAGATTTGTGTTGCTTCAAGTGTTGTAGGACCGTTTGCAGCTTCCACTACAATACTTGCACGAATATTATGGGCATTTTCTTCTGTAATTTGGTTTTCGATAGCTGCCGGAACAAGAATATCACAATCAAGCTCCAATAGCTCCTTGTTAGTAATGGTATCGTTAAATAACTTTGTAACTGTTCCAAAGCTATCACGACGATCTAATAAGTAATCAATATCCAAACCATTTGGGTCGTATAAGCCGCCATATGCGTCAGAAATACCGATTACCTTAGCACCTGCATCATGCATGAATTTTGATAAAAAGCTACCTGCATTTCCAAATCCTTGTACAACTACACGAGCACCTTCTAGATTAATGCCACGTTTCTTTGCTGCTTCGCGAATACAAATGGTTACACCCTTCGCAGTTGCAGATTCACGGCCATGGGAACCGCCTAATACTAGGGGTTTTCCAGTGATGAATCCAGGTGAGTTAAATTCGTCAATTCGACTATATTCATCCATCATCCATGCCATAATTTGAGAATTTGTAAATACATCTGGTGCCGGGATATCCTTTGTAGGTCCTACGATTTGACTAATTGCACGAACATAGCCACGACTAAGTCGCTCAAGTTCACGGAATGACATATCTCTAGGGTCACAAATGATTCCACCTTTTCCTCCACCGTATGGTAAATCGACGATGCCGCATTTTAAGCTCATCCAAATCGAAAGCGCTTTAACTTCCTTTTCAGTTACATTTGGGTGAAAGCGAATCCCACCTTTTGTTGGACCTACCGCATCGTTATGCTGAGCCCGATAGCCTGTAAAGATTTTGACAGAACCATCGTCCATTCGTACTGGAATTTTAACGGTCATCATTCGGATTGGTTCTTTTAAAAGTTCGTATACTTCCTCAGGGTACCCTAATTTTTCTAATGCTTTATGTATGACTGTTTGTGTAGATTTTAGGACATCCATTTTCTCTTCGTTATTCTGTTTTGAAATGTCCTTATTGTTTTCGGCTACCATTTGTAAACCTCCCAAGATTTTTCACAGTTCGATTCCTCTTCCTTAAAGGTGTAAACAAGAAGCTGGAAATGCCGAGTTTTTCGGTTTTTTGGTTATTAAAATATGATTTCACATTTGTATAAAACAAAGACAGAAAAATAACATCTATTTTCCAGATAGTATTATTGTCCACCTTTCCAGTCACTAGTATACACCTTCCATATGTTTATGCAAGATGAAAAATGAAGAATCTTCATTTAATTTATTAAAATAAAAATGCTGTTAGAATCTACATTTAGAATTCTATTGCGTAGAGAAAAACCCCTAATTCTTATTAGAGGTCCCTCCTACTTTTTTATAAAATAATTGTAAATCTCTTTCATTGCATTTTCTTTAAAAAGGATTTTCCCATATTCATGAACTCTATATTTTGTTAGTGTTGCAGGAGTTCCAAATTCGGCTAAAATGGCAATGATATTTTCTGTTTGAAAAGACAAATTATCTTCCAGTAATAAATAAAAATAGTCTTCATATGAATATAACTTGCCACCATCTATGGATAAACTATTTAATCTGGTTGAAAGCTGTATGACATCTTCAAACGTACGAAACTCATAAAATATATCTTTACTTTCATCAAGAGTAACCTGCATTTCAATATAATCTTCATCCATAAATTCTTCATCTTCAAGGTCCCCTACTGAATTCGTAACAATGATAACCATACCTTGTGCTTGCAAAGAGTAAACTTCTACAGCAATGGGGCCATCTGCCTCAAAGCCTAGTTCGACACTTGCTTCCTCAATCATATCACGAAATAATTGATGGACCTTAAGCGAATCCGACAAAAGATCATCCTTAGTGAGGCCACGATCAACCAGATCATCAAATGTTAGAAAAATCTTGATTTTATTATAAGTTAAGCGCTCAAGACGCATTGAAAACCCTCCCTCACCATCACACCTACAGCAACCGTTACATTATTTTATGAAGGAAAATGAATTATGTTCTTGGAATTAGCATTGTTGGGACATTTTTTGCAATGAATTAGCTATCAGATGATTGAAGAGTAATTAAATGTGTTTCAGGCGGTGCACCAAACCTTAACGGTATGCCAGATGTACCGTAACCGTTACTGATAAATATGGTCATTCCGTTTTTATACTCAACACCGCCTTTAGGATATAGCCCAAACTTCCAAAACCGAATTTGTCCACCATGTGTATGACCCGATAATAAGAGATTAATCTTGTTGTCTGGTATAAGAACATTTTTTATTTCTGGATTATGGCTAATCAAAATTTTAAAATCCGCCTCATCCCCTGCATCTAAAAGAGCAAGATCTAGCCTGCTTCTCCCTACCTTCAAATCATCGATCCCAAGCAGAGCAAGCTTCTCGCCGTCCTCTGTTTCAAAAAACATCGCGGTGTTATCTAAAATTTTAATACCCATACTTAAAAGTAAAGAATCAAGTTCATGATAATCCACTTCGTAATCATTATTGCCCCATACAAAATAGGTTGGTCCAACGGTATTAATTAATTGAAGGTTTTTCTTGACACGTTCAAAGGGAACACCCTTTTCTGTTAAATCCCCTCCAATTATCACAATGTCTGCTTTTCCTTTTACTTCATTAATTATTTTCTCAGATACCTCTCTTCTATGAATATCTGAAATGAAGAAAATGGTTAATTTTTTAAAGCTTTTGGGAAAATCCGAAAATGTTAGTGTCTTTGTTACAACACGCTCAAGTCTTGCTTCCTGCCACATGAATAGAAGGAGCAACATTCCTACAATTATAATCCCCAAAAAATATATCATAGTTCACGCCCTATCTATCTCGATCACGCATCTAATATAAGGATATGATACCATAAATTATGGAAAAGGCTAACCTTAAACCATTCTCAGCATCCATATTAAAACATATTTCCAACCCTTCAGAAAAAACGTGTTCCCTGTCATTTTTTTACTCCATAAACCATACAGTAGAATGACATCGTTTTGTATTTTGACATCAAGGAGGTTGCTTCATGTTTACAACAAGGAAGGCCTATTACCCCTATGTAAGCCCATTCGACCCTTGTAAACCAATCACACCTAAAACATACGTTACCCCACCAAATCTTTATATACCTTTTCAGCCAGCAAATTTACCTCAATTCACACCAAAGGAAGCATTATACACAGGGACACTTTGGAAACTCTTTTACGATCCGTATTTCGGCCCATATGAACCAAATAGGGAGGCTAAGAGCGAATGAATCAAAAACAGATGCCCCCAGAATATTATGCGTTATTAGAGGATTTGCAAGCTTTGGATTTTGTCCTTGTGGAGCTCACTTTGTATCTTGATACCCATCCTAATGATTATCAGGCGATTCAACAATTCAACACAGTTTCCCAGCAACGAAGGAAAGTCGCGAAACAGTATGAAGAAAGATTTGGTCCCTTAACTCAATATGGTCGGTATAGCTATTCCAGCTACCCTTGGAATTGGGATGACGAACCGTGGCCGTGGCAGGTTTAATAAAAAATAGTTATTTTGCAGGGGGAGGAATATACATTAATGTGGATTTATGAGAAGAAGCTGCAATATCCAGTCAAAGTGAGTACGTGTAACCCAATGTTAGCGAAGTTACTAATTGAACAATATGGTGGAGCTGACGGTGAATTAGCCGCTGCATTACGTTATTTAAATCAACGTTATACAATCCCCGGAAAGGTTATTGGATTGTTAAATGATATTGGAACAGAAGAATTTGCACATTTAGAAATGATTGCAACTATGGTATATAAACTGACAAAAGACGCAACCCCAGATCAATTAAAAGCTGCAGGCCTAGATCAACACTATGTCGATCATGATAAAGCATTATTTTACCACAATGCGGCAGGTGTACCATTTACTGCAACATATATCCAGGCAAAAGGTGACCCTATTGCTGATTTATATGAGGATATCGCTGCGGAAGAGAAAGCAAGAGCTACTTATCAATGGATCATCAATATGAGTGATGATCCCGATTTAAATGATAGCTTACGCTTTTTAAGGGAGCGGGAAATTATCCATGCCCAACGATTTAAAGAAGCAGTAGAAATACTTAAAGAAGAACGTGATAAAAAGAAATACTTTTAAATGTCGTAAATAGCTGGATGCGAAATTCAGCTATTTACTTTCATGATATAAATTTAAGTCAAATTCCTTCTTCATCATTTCAAAAACCATTGGCGCTCACCCCTTGAGCTGATTCCTTCCATAAATCCTTACTCATATCTACAACTTCACATCAGATGGCATATCTTCTGCTTCATCTTTCTTCTTATCTACATAACGAATACCTCCATATAGACCCCCTATGATGAAGGCAAACATGAAGTAAATGGAGCCATCAAGGAAAACAGAAATCATCAGCTCGGTCGAATGGCTATAAGGAAGAACAATTGTTTTATATACGTATACTAAGAAAAATGATAATAGAAAAAGAGCAACAAGCTTCATATAATACGCTCTCACCTTTAACTTTTCAAATTTTCTCTTTTACTCAACAGAATGCTGAAGCATTTGCTTTTTCACTTCGTCTGTATATTCATTTAACCCCAATTTTCTGTTCATATAAATATGAGCTTGTACCCTCGTATATGTCTAATCATAAAAATAACGCGAGAAACCTCGCGTCATATAAGATTTTAAAACTAATTTAGTTTAATTGGAATTCGCAAAACTTGTCCTTCGACGACAGTATCACCATTTAGATTATTCCATCTTTTGATTAATTCTTCACCAGAGCGGCTATTGTAATAATGCATGGAAATTCGATAAAGTGTTTCATCCGCTTTTACAGTATGATACTTCACATCATAGCGGTCCTTCGGTTTTTCCTGCTGTTGAACAGGTTGTATTACTTTTGTTTCTTCAGCTGTTGGTGGATCTGTGATTTCGACGGCGTTTTGATTTGGTTCTTCATTAGTTGGTACTTCCACTTGTTTTTCAACTTCCGGCTGTTTTGGTTCCTCTTTTTCTACTGTCGACTCATGTTCAACATTTTCAGATTCTTCTCTAATCTCTTCTGCTTCAGGAGCTTGTTCAGTCTCATCTTCGTCTTCATAGCTGATACTTTCAAAATTTGTGCTCCTTTTTACTGGCGTTGATTCAAGTTGGTCTGGATTCGAATTAAACTTATAGCTAAGGATTGCAACGGGAAGTAATACAAACAAAAGAGCTAACAAACGAATAATTGGATATTTAATCTTCACTTTTGTTTTCTTTTTCTTCGTTTTATGAAATTCACTTCGAGGTGGTAGTGTCGAAGTACTTGTCTTTAAATCATTTGATTCCTTTTCTCCTTCAGCCTGCTTCAAGACGATACCTCCTCATTTTAAAGTCTACGCAAATAATCGGCCCTAATCTTTACTGCAAAAATAAAATCAATCCAAAAATGAGCATACACCGTAATCCAAAGATTTTGATAAAGCTCGTAAATATACCCTAATAAGAAGCTTAAAAGGACAACCGATGTCAACAAAACCCATTTATATAAATAACGAACGTGTAATACTGCAAAAATTAAACTAGCAATGAAAAGTCCAAAATGAGTTTGGATGACACCTCTAAATAAAATTTCTTCCGAAAATGAAATCAATAAACACAGGATAAAAATATGGGGGATGCTTCTTTTTTGGAAAATACGTTCATTTATCCCACCATCATCATACATTGCTTCTGGCAGCCACTTCATTAGCAATAAATCAACAATGACAACAACCAATGCAAAAGCAGAACCAATGAAAAGAATATTCCAATCCTTCCAATTCCACAGCTTTGTAAATAATGACCAATTGTCAAAGAAGAAAAAACCAAGGACTAAGGAAACAACTAATAAAATTCCTTGGGTTAAATAAAGGTGAAAAACAATTTCTTTATCCGGTAAATGTTTGATAATATCAGCTTGGCGCCTACCCATATTTTTTCACCCATTTCTATGGAAAATTCGATGTAATTCTTGTCTCCAAGAAGGTGGCTTCCACTCATTTCCCTCATTACATTTACGTTTATACATATCCCAATCTATTTCACATCGATCACAGCATGATGATGGCTTTTTTTCAATCTGTTCATCGAAATAAGCTAAAATTTCTTCCCGACGACATCTTTGTGACTTTATCCAGTTCTCCATCATCTTTAGTTTATTAAACTTATATACATATCGTTTTCTTGCAGCTTCTCCGACGATATTGATGGAAGTTTTCATTTCAACTTGTGTTTGTACAATCTCGTCCAAGGACAAATAATATTGAATAAATCGCCATTGGACTTCTGATACACTAAAGACGGTTAGAAAATATTCTTCAACCGTTTTTGTATATAAAAATTTGCCCTTATCTTTAATTTCCTGATTAATATATTCAACGACCAATTGTGTTTGTTCTTTTGTCGGAAGTTCATATTTTATTAAGACTTCTGGAATTTCGTGATCCATTTCATGAAAAAGTAGTATGGCCGCACTTGGTTTTCCATCCCGCCCTGCACGTCCTATTTCTTGTAAATAAGACTCCATCTGTGAAGGATAATGAAAATGAATGACAAATCGAATATCGGGCTTATTTACACCCATCCCAAATGCATTTGTACAGCAAATAATGGATAATTGGTTATGAATAAATTGCTCCTGGATCAGCATTCTTTTTTCCTGCTCCATTCCACCGTGATAAAAAGCAACTCGTTCAAAACCTTGATCCTTTAGAAATTGGGCAGTATTTTCAGCCAAGACACGACTTGAAAAATAGATAATTCCTGGACCTTGTAACTCTTTTACATATTTTAAAAGCTCTTCCTTTTTATCTTCAATGGAATTAACCTTTTTTACTGCGATTGCAATATTGGGTCGATCTATGGAGTGTATATGCATTTTCGGATTTGTTAATTTTAAAGTTCCTTTGATATCTTCAAAAACTTCTTTTGTTGCCGTTGCTGTTAATGCAAGGCATGGTGGAGACCCTAGAAATTCACGAATCGAACCTAACCTTGAATAGTCAGGGCGAAAATCATGTCCCCATTGCGAAATACAATGGGCCTCATCCACAACAAATAACGAAAAATGAATTCCTTTTAATCGATTAATCAAAAATTTCGATTGGAGTATTTCAGGTGATGCAAAGATATATTTATATTTGTGAAGGCTGGGCATAATTTTTCGTTTTTTTTCGTATGATAGGAAACTATTCAGAGCAATTACCCTTTTCTCTCCCATTTTTTTTAATTGAAGCACCTGGTCTTCCATTAATGCGACAAGTGGTGAAATAATCAGAACACTCCCATTAAGAATTTGCGCGGGCAACTGATAGCAAAGGGATTTCCCTCCTCCTGTGGGTAAAAGTGCAATGACATCTTGGCCACTAAGTATATCCTCGATGATTTCCTGTTGCCCTATTCGGAAGGAAGTATGATTAAATTTTTCTTTTAAAATTTTTTTAAGATTCATGTAATGTCACCATGTCTTGCAAGGACCAGTCTAATTTCAAAATAAGATATGTCATCTGAAAGTTTTGCCTTAATAGGTCTTAATTGTTTGGTTTTCAACATCTTAAATGCTGATACAATCATTTGTTGATGTTCAGAGGGCACGAATGGATCAATTGAAAAGTCAGGTTTTTGGTGTGTGACTTCTACAACATGGTCTTCAATTGTATTCCGTTTCAAATTTCGAACAAGTGCAATTTCGTCAATTGTCTTTCCCTGCATTAGCATCTGATAAGTTGTATTCGTTGAAGCAGTGAATAACACATTGTTGTCATGGTTTGTCTGAGTCATTGAAACAAGGATTGGAAACTGCTCACCATTTATTTCAAGTTGTTTAACAATCGTATGCAGCGTATGTAGAAAAAGAAGTTGGCACCATGTCTCATCCTCATTTAATAAAGAGCTAATTTGCTCAATTGTATTGCCGATTCTGGTCGAACTTGTTAACCTCATCACGAAAATGGTTGCTTCAAGTTCTGTAACTTTTTCAAGGGAAAGCAAAACTTCTTTATATAGGCATTCAGCCAGTACATACCGGTTATGTCCGTTTTTCATTAAAAATTCTTTAACCCATTCAAAGACTGCTTCATCCTGTTGAATGGGTGTGTATTGTTTGTTCCCATTAATGAGATTCGACAAAACCTGTGTTAGAAGCGAAAGTCTCCGCCAAAGCACTAGAGATTGATCATTGTAATTCCAACCATTTAAATGTTTAGGAATTGGTTTCTTTTTATGATTACTATTTAAAAGGGAATATCCAGTATCAGTCACGATAAATTTATTGTTTTTTGGTGTTTTTATTTCTTCAATCAAGGAAAGTTGGTGTAGCAATTTTATCTCTTTATCAAATAGTTCTCTATCTAAGGGTTTAAGAATTCCAAATAATGATGTGAGATTAAATAGATTCGCATCCCCAATCGTTTGAGAGGATTTTTTACCATTCAATAAATGATAAACTCCATAAACGGTACGTTCTCCGTTCAGTTTATCGATGCATGTTAATATCAATATTGAACGATAGGTTAGGTTCATGGTCTTTCCCTCACAATCGAAATACATGGAAAATTGTCGAATGAATGTTACCTTTATTTTATCAAATAATAACGAAAAGTGGGATGTTTTCCTGTGGAAATATGTATATGCTTGTCAGCCAGGGAAAAACCCTTTTCCGATAAGCAATCTCACATTATATTTTTATTGAAAAGTTTTGTGAACAGCTTTACAATGAGATATGAGGAAGCTGTTTCCATCTTATGAGGAAGTAGGATTGGGAACTAATATAAATATATGTTTATACATGTAATGATTTCGGGAGGTTAAGTACACATGGCAAAGTATACCATTGTTGACAAAGAAACTTGTATCGCTTGTGGTGCATGTGGTGCGGCTGCACCAGACATCTACGATTACGATGATGACGGTATTGCATTTGTAACACTTGATGATAACCAAGGAATTGTTGAAATTCCAGAAATATTAGAAGAAGATATGATCGATGCATTCGAGGGCTGTCCAACTGATTCCATTAAAGTTGCAGACGAGCCATTTGATGGTGATCCGCTAAAATTTGAATAGTCCTATTCAATCTCTAAAGAACCCTTTTCCGAAAAAGGGTTCTTTTTTAATGGCTGTTTTCGCAAATTTTGTTGTTTTTGATATAGCCATTAATAAGTATTTTTAGACACATAAGTGCTCCCTCTAGTGATTGGAGCGTATGGCGCGAGATCCTCGAAAATGCAGGCATTTTCTTCGTGCGGTGTAGTTTCAAGGAAGCAAAGTCGACGTCCTGCGGGAATAGCGAGCCAAGCGAGACCCCGCAGTGAGGCACGAGCGAGGAGGCTTGCGGATCGCCCGCGGAAAGCGAGTGCCAGAAGCGGAAATCACCCTAGTTCCACCAATAAACTTTAGGCTAATAACAACAATCTTTTAGAAAAGAGCCTTTTTAATAAATAAAACAGGCTAAGGTAGCCTGTTTTATTTGATTATCCTAGTGGAACTTCTTTACGTTCACCTTTTTCAAATGTCATCAATGTTTTATAGCCAACACTTTTTGCTAAATCAATTGCCTGCTCAAAATCGGCACCCACATCTTGTGGACGATGTGCGTCTGATGACAAGACAATTGGAATATTTTTGTCAAAACACATTTGAAGTAGCCTTGGATCAGGATAAAGCTTGCCAATCGGCTTTCGTAATCCTGCTGTACTAATTTCAACACATGTTTTGGAATTTGCTAAAGCAGTTGTCGCCCGATCAAATTGATACAAGAGGAATTCTTCATCCTCCGGAATATACTTAAATATTTTGACAAGATCAATATGACCGATAATATCAAATAAGTTTGATTGTGCTAATGTAATTACCTGATCATAGTATTTTGTATATGTATCATGTAAATCTCGTTTATCCCATTCATCACGGAACTCTGCAAGGTCAATTCCAAAATCTCCAACCCAGTGAATCGATCCAATTACATAATCAAAGTCATAGGAAGAAATGAATTTTTTCATCTCGTTGTGCTTTCCAGGTGTATAATCCATTTCGATTGACATTTTTACATCAATTTCATTTTTCCAGGCAAGCTTAAATAAATCAACATAATCCTTCATATCGTAATATCTCCTTGCATCTACCCAAGGATTACTAAGGATATCTTTTGTCTGATAAAAATGATAAGCATGCTCTGAAATCCCAAAATGATCAATCTTCTTAAGCTTAGCTTCATCAATAAACTTCATTAAATAGTCTAATTCAAGTGTACCTAGCTCTAAATGATTGTGATAATCAGTGCGCATAAGAATCCCCCATCGAAGTTTTTATCATTATACATGAACTGACTTCTGATGGGAATGAAAAATGCAAAAAATTATTTAGGTTTTTTCTATAAATCAAATACGCCATAAGCGTATTTGCGCCCGATTTTTTTCGAGCAAGCTCGAAAAATTTCCTTTAAAAAATCGTGGCATCCGCCGGAGGCTCTAACTTTATTCAGTCGGGGATTATATCCCCACTGAATAAAGTTAAGACTTGATTTGGAAAAATTATGTCGCCTGTTAACTGATTTAAAGCTTTAATTTCTTCGACAGATAATCCCACTTTATTTGCAATGACGGAAAGAGATTCTCCCTCCTTGACAGTGTAGGTTTCAAGCTCTTTTGAAACCTCAATCCCCTCTTTTTGCATAATCGCAGGAACCGGAATCTGCTCATCAGTCAATACATAAAAAGGATCAATGGCATTATTTCTCGAAGGATTCCATTCCCCGTTGTGTACTTCGAAATGTAAGTGTGGTCCAGTTGAATTCCCTGTACTCCCTATTTGCCCAATTATTTGGCCCTTTGCAACTCGTTCTCCTTCTTTTACACTACGTTTACTTAGATGCGCATAGACCGTTTCATAACCATTAGGATGTTGTATGAAAATGACATGTCCATACGAACCCTTGAAACTTGAAATGGTAACGATTCCTTCTTCTACCGCATATATATGTTCTCCAATTGGAGCAGCGATATCTAAACCTTTATGATTCCCTTGTCTTGTGCCAAATGTATCCGTGACTCTTCCTGTGACTGGCCATGCCCACTCCTCTGTTGTTTCTGCTGGTAATTCCTGTGCACTGGCATTTTGAATGTTTAAATAGCTAAAACCTACACAAATTACCATTACTGCAAAAATAACAATCCGTCTAACAAAAAAAAGCATGATGATCCTCCTCAAAAAAAATGAACAATTCGTGCTATGAAGATTAACACCCTTTCATTATTTGAAAAAATTTCTTAAATTATGTAAATAAATGCATGTATATTTTAACTTTATTCAGTAAAAGTACTAGTGGCGGGGATGACTACAACTAGAGTTAGCCAATAAACTGATTTTCAACTAAAGGCTGAATAATGTTAAAGCATCCGGCGTAGACATGCAATTTTCAAAGGAAACTTTTTAGCAATCAGTCGGATAATGCTATGACCAACCTTGTCTAGGTCTAAAAATCTGAGTGCAAATACGCCAAGGCGCATTTAATTGACGCACAAAAAAAAGAGACAACTATGTGCCTCTTTATTGTATTGGTAATGGATTTGGTGCTAATGGTACCGGTGTCGGTTTGCCGAAGCGTACATTTCCAATTTGATCGATATTTCCGTAAAATGTAACCTTATCAAAGTTAAATTCCTTTGCCGTTAGCATGATTGCATCTAACATTAAAATATAATTATCTGTGTTTTCTAAAACTGCATCGTCACTGAAATGAACCTCTAAATTAGAGCCATCTTCATTAATATCCTTTATTTCGGATATGATGGTTGGATAAAGTTTATAATCGCCTTGATCTTTATCGTTTTTCATAGCTTCCAGCGCCTGCTTAACTGTCTTGAAGTCTTCATAAGTTAGAGCTAGAAGCTTTTTACCGGATTCTTCATTCATGTAATATAGATAGGCTTTTTTCGTATCTTTTTCGAGATCGATATTATTTTCTGTAGTACCGGTCTCCCCAATCATCATCCCTTGTTGATTATTTTGAAAAAGTTCAACATGCTGAAAATCTTCTAACAGATAGCGGAAAGAATTAATTGCATGTACAAACTCTACTCTTTGAGCAGATGAGAATGACTCTGTATGAACTGCGTTATTCACATCTACCCTTACGGCTTTTGCAGAATCCTTCGTTTCAACTTCTGAAAAATCCGTAAAATAGGACTCTGGTATCTCATCAATGCCCCATCCCGCATTTTGACGAATAAATTCATTTACCTGTGGAATGTTCTTTTGCCATTGTTCTACAACATCCTGGCCATCTGATTCAACAATAATTGATACGATGGTAGGAAACATGACACCACCTAAATATACCCCATATGTTAATAGTACTTGATTTTCTCCTACACTATTTACTGCATAGTTCTGGATAGGTTGTTCCTCTGAAGAAAAAATCTCCACCTCATCATCTGCTTTTGGCTCGTCAGCTTCTTGTAAAGTGCTGAATGATTCATCATTTGAAGTTTCTTCTTTATTCTCCATCGCAATACTGCTTTTTTCTCGCGCCATTTCAGCAGAGTCGGAGCTTGAACTATTCATATTATCTATGAAAGAAGGAGCTAAGATGAATAACAGAAGCGCTGCTGCCACAGATGCAATAGTAGGAACCATCCAAACCTTTTTCTTTTGCTTATTCATTTTAAGGGTTATATTTTGATAAATTTCTTGTGGTTTTCGATTGTCTTTGATTCTTGGCATTTGCGATAGCATCTGCTCTAGTTGTTCATCGTTCCACTCTGATTTTTTCATCATCTACACCCTCCTTTATACCAGATTCTTCCATATATGTCTTTAAAACCTTAAGTGCTCTATGTTGGGTTGTTTTTACCTTACTTTCTGTCCATCCTAGAGCTTCAGCGGTCTCAGCAATCGAAAGAGATTGAATATAACGTAAAATTAAGACCATACGTTGATCAGTCGTACAGCGTTCTAAACACCGGTACATCATCTGTACTTGCTCATTTTGTAAGGCTATTTCTTCTGGAAGTGGAGCAAAATCTTTTACCTCTTGGCGGCTCCAATCAAAGGAATCCATAATTCTTTGTTTCCAGCCTTTTTGTTTTCGAAATGAATCAATCGCAACATGTCTTGCAATTGAAAATAGCCATGTCTTTTCACTACTTTTTCCTTCGAATCTATCATATGATTTTAAAACTCTTATATAAACTTCCTGAACGAGATCTTCAGCCAGTTCACGATTTTTTACCATATAAAATAAGAAGGAGAAGACATCGTGATGATACTTTTCATATAGTTCCTCAAATAAGGAATCCATTTTGCAAATCCTCCCGTTCATTTCATTAGTCGAATGTTATTTAAAAAAGTTACACTCCCAATATAGTATGTTTTCATAAAAAAAGGAAGAATATTTTGGAAATATTCTTCCTTACTTTGCGATTGTTACATTTTTCAAGAATAATAGTCTTAAAATGGGGTACAGGATAAGAAAAAACACTCCGTTCCCGATTGCATGACTCATGTCAAATGGTAGTCCGGCTATGTAATAAGCAAAAAACTTACCGGAGAACAAATAAAGTGGAATTGAAATTACAAGTCCAAAGAGGAAACCACAAAACACTGCATAAATAACTAGGACCACAACCGGTATTCTGTCGCGATATTTACGTAATGCTCCACTTATTAAACCAATGATCCCCCATGCAAAGATTTGCCCAACTGTCCATAAGCCCATCCCCATCACAAGGTTGGATAATACCGAGCTTAATACAGCTACAATTACTCCATAAATTGGTCCTAAAAACAAGCTTGCTATGATAATAATAGCAGTCGTTGGCTGAACATTTGGGAGGAATGTAAACATAATTCGCCCAACAACCGATAATGCGATTAACATTGATAGGAACGTTAGGTTTTTAACAGATAAATTCATTATTCCCATGTTTGTAAATCGAATTCAAACTTATCTTCTGGCTCTACTTCGATATCTTTTGCTCCTACCATTGCATCCTCACCATTTACGGAAATATGCCAATAGGTTTTCTCTTCATTATTTGCTGCAACTCCACTAATGCTACTAATAAAACCAGCTTCATCAGCTTCGATTTCAAAGTTTTCTAGCATTATTTCCATTAAAGTCGTTTCTTTTCCTTCCTCAATTTCAAGTTCTTTTTCTTCGATGATTTCTTCTCCGTTGTTTTTCGAGATCACGACAGTTACGATTTCAGCTTTTTCTTCTTTATTAACTGTTTCTGATGCATTGTTATTGTTTGTAGAATCGTTCGTGAATTGTTCATTGCTACATCCAAATAATAATCCCAATGATAGTAATGCAAATAATAATTTTTTCATTTTCTAGCTCCCCTTTGTGTTAGATAGTTTATATATGTGCTAAGCACGAAATACCAAAAGAAAAAGCCCACCACAACGGGTGAGCTTTGTTAATTATATGGAAAAATACAAAAAAGCATAAAGCTTTATTGTTAATTCCCACACCCCGAAGAATTAAATACGATCGAATTAGGCAGGTCTACTGACTTTAGCTTCTTTCTACTCTGAGCCCTTCCCATATGATGAACAGCATTTGACAGCCATCCATTCATACAGTGGTTCTTCTCATTTCGTCCACTTTTACAGTTGCGGGGGCAGTTCTGGATTCACACCAGATTCCCTTTTAAGTCTTTGAGTTGATGTTAAAAAATCCGGTTAAAATGACACATCGAATTTCTTCATTGGCTAGCTTTTCCGTTCCTCACGTATTAACTACATACGCTCCGGTACTCAAAGCTTCACCGCCTCGAACTTTCGACGCACAGGATGTGCTAATGCCGGCGACGCCACAGGACGTGGCGTTTTTAGCCGGCGTGGTCCTTTTCATCCGCCATTTTAATCAATATTTAAGAATGATAACATCATCCTCAGACACCTATAATTCTGATTTCTTATTAAATTTTATTAACTTCTTTATATTACTAAAAGGATATTTCGATTACAAGGAAAATGTTTCTTATGGAACAAGAATCTTCGTCACAATCTTTCATATTACTCACTTTTTCGAGGAATAATGAATGTAAAAGTTGTTCCTTCCCCAAGCTTACTATGGACAGAAATATTTCCATTGTGAGCACCGATAATATTTTTTACGATTGCAAGTCCTAAACCTGTCCCTGATTTTCCTCTTGTTCTCGCTTTATCCGCCTTATAAAAACGTTCAAATACAAACGGTAGATCTTCTTCAGGAATTCCAGACCCTGTATCCCTGATATCCACTTTAATGGATGTTTCTTGTCCTGTTACATGTACCTCGACCCTACCATTTTCATCGGTATGTCTTATCGCGTTATCAATTAAATTTGTAAATACCTGCTCAATCCGATCAGGGTCCATGTAAATTTCACCGATATCTTCTTCTTTTGTTGCAGTTAAAGTAATAAAATTATCCTTAGCTAAGCCTTGGAATTTTCGAATCACTCGATTGATAAAGGAATCAAAATCAACATTTTCTTTATTCAAGGTAATATGACCTGATTGCATCCTCGCAATGTCCAATAGTTCGTTAACAAGTCGGCCCATACGTAGTGACTCATCGTAGATAACCTTGGTGATTTCTTTCCTCTCTTCTTCAGAGCTTGCAATATCATCCATAATCGCTTCACTATAACCCTGTAGCATAGCGATCGGTGTTCTTAATTCGTGTGAAACATTTGCGATAAAGTCCTCGCGAAGTTTATCCAATCGTCTTTCTTCTGTCATATCACGAAGTACCGCAACGGCCCCCCTAATATATGTTTGATTATAGAGTGGACTCATCAAAATAACCCAGGTTCTGCCTTGAAGGCTTATTTCAATAAATTGTTCCTTTTCGAAAGAAACCGCACGTTGAAAAAGATCTTTAACTTCTGGCGGAAGCTCCTCACCAACATCCTGATACATACCTTGTTGATAGTACCAAGCCTGAAGGAAGCGTTCAGCAGGTGGATTTGTAATTAAAATCGTTCCATCCCGATTTAACGTAATGACACCATCTGCCATACTATTTAATATACTTGCAAGCTGCTCCTTTTCTTGATTAAGAGCATTCATATTGTATTTTAATTGCCTTCCCATTTGGTTAAGCGCCAATCCTAAAGCACCAATTTCGTCATGAGTAAGAATAGGAACCTTCGTATCGAATTTTCCTTTTGCAACTTCAGTAGCTGCCTCCCTCATTTTACGTAACGGTGCTGTTATTCGAGTCAATAAGAAAAACGCAAAAACCGTCGTAAGAACAATTCCTATTCCCGCTGCTAAAATAATAAATTGGGTTGTATGTTGGGTTGTCTGCTGCACAACATCTAATGATTGATAAAGAAACACCGCACCCTTCTGATCATTTTCGATATGGAGTGGGGCCCCGACGACAAATAACTCTCGGTTTTGATTATTTATATTATCTGTTTCTGGAAGAATAAGCTTTTTACTCTTGTTTTGATCCTTTGAAATAACGAGTTTAAGATCCGGATCCTCTATTAATAGGCTAACAGGAATATTTGCGAGTGACTTCCGATCGGGTGAGACCCAATAGGTGTTTTTATCTGCTACAATTATGACCTTTGTTTCGTCATTCACAAGCTCCCATGCAAGGGTTCGGGCAATATCTTTATCCTCATGCTGTTCCATTATAACTGCGATATTTGCTGCTAGTTGGGTTAAATTTCGTTCTGCTTCTTGAATATGATAATTTTCAAAGTACTCCATGAATAACACGGTTAAAACAAATAGTACAAAGGAAAACAATAAAAGAATGGTTGCCCATAGTTTTCCTACAACACTTCGCCAAAATTTCATTCCTGGCCAACCTCAAATTTATAACCAACACCCCATACAGTGACAATCATTTTTGCAGCATCCTGAGACACTTTATTTAATTTTTCACGCAAACGCTTAACATGAGTATCTACCGTACGTAAGTCACCAAAAAATTCGTAGTGCCATACTTCCTTTAATAGCTGCTCACGGTCAAATACCTTGTCAGGTGATTTTGCTAGGAAACATAATAGTTCATATTCCTTAGGTGTTAACCCTACCTCTTTTCCGTCTGCAGTGACACGATGTGCGTCATTATCAATTGTTAGATGTGGGAATACGATTACATCCTTGGCGGTTGTTTCGGTTTCTAGGTAGGTTGTAAGAGAAGCTCTTCTTAATAAAGCTTTCACACGTAAAACAACCTCTCTCGGACTAAAAGGTTTTACGATATAATCATCTGTTCCAACTTCAAATCCTTGAACGCGGTTCACTTCTTCACCTTTTGCAGTTAGCATAATGATTGGAGTTGATTTCTTTTCTCGCAACTCCCGACATACTTCAATACCGTCTTTTCCTGGCATCATGAGATCTAATAAAATTAGGTCATATTCGTTTTTTAATGCCTTTTCTAAGGCAACATCTCCATTGTCTGCTTCCTCTATTACATAATTTTCTCTCTCTAAATACATTTTAAGTAAACGACGAATTCTCTCTTCATCATCGACTATTAAAATTTTTGCTTCTTTTTCCATTTTGTTATTCCTCCATTTTCTTTCAGAAAGAATATTTCTATACATCTCTATCGTACATAAAATTTTCATAATTTGCTATAACATATATCACACTAGTCTTCAAAAGCTGTCGAAAAGTCGAAATTCTGACACAAAACAGAGGCTTTATACGTAAAAAGCCTTCATCTGATGATGAAGACTTTTTATTTGTTATGCGTATGAATGTAAACCAGCAATAACTAGGTTTACAAAAATCGTATTAAACATAATAATGAAGAATCCAACGACCGCAAGCCAAGCAGATTTTTCACCATGCCAGCCTTTTGAAAGTCTTAAGTGTAAGAATGCTGCATAAAAGAGCCATGTGATAAGTGCCCATACTTCTTTTGGATCCCAGCCCCAGAAACGCGTCCAGGCAATTTGTGCCCAAATCATTGCAAAGATTAACGCTCCTAGAGTAAAAATTGGAAATCCGATTGCAACTGATCGGTACCCAATTTCATCAACTAAATCTAAATTTAATTTTCTAGTTAATGGTTGTAATGCCGCACCAATTCGTTTACGTAAAATTAAACGGATTAATCCGTATAGAATCGAACCTGAAATAATTGACCAAAGAAGAGTGTTTACTTTTCTAGCACTTAATAATGCAGGTAATTCAATACCACTTGAAAACTTTCCGTCTGTTAATAATTCGCCTTCATTAGGTACGACCAATGCAGGTAACTTATACACCATCTCGGCATTTACGCCTTCTTTATCTACCCATGAAAAAACGGATTCATATTTCATTGTTCCAAAAGCAGTTGTAATTGCCACGAAGCCTACAACAACAACAAGTACATACATAATAAATTCCAGCCAAAATGTTTTCTTACTTTTTACAGTTTGATCAACAACCTTTAAAAGATAAAGGATTCCTGCTACGAAGCTAATGGAAAGAATAGCTTGACCTAACGCAGCTGTCGTAACATGAATTTGAAGCCAATGACTTTGCAAAGCAGGAATTAAAGGAGAGATTTCCCTTGTAAACATACTGCCATATGCAATTACTAATAATGCAATTGGTAGAGTAAAAAGACCTAATATGCTTGTTTTATATATAAAGTAAATGATGATGAATGCAAGAACTAACATCATTCCAAAAAACGTAATAAATTCAAATAAATTACTTACAGGCGCATGTCCTGCTGCAATCCACCGAGTAAAAAAATAGCCTACTTGTGCAGCAAATCCAATAATGGTGATAATAATTCCGAACTGAGACCAGCGGTTATACCCATTTGTGCTTTTCTTGTCTCTAATTGCGCCACCAAAGACAAAGGTTGCTACAAGATAGAGAATAAAAGCGGCAAATAGAAGATTTGAACTTAATTCTGCCATTTTTACCCCTCCTTATTTTCCTTATTTTTCGCATCAACTTGATCTATAGGTTCCGAAATTCCAGTGTCTGCTAGAAAATAACGTATCTCATTCTTCAAGCCAAACCAGTTTTTATTTGTATGTCCTGCAACGATAACCTCGTTATTTTTCCGTTGAATCCAGATTCTACGATGATGCCAGTATGAACCCTGAATAACTCCGATCATAAAGATTGCTCCTCCAACTGCTAGGATCCATAGTGTAAAATCTCTTCTAACGGTTAAGCCAGAAACATTCTTCATTTCAATTCCAGCAAAAGCCATCTTGTATTTATTATCGCCCATAGGTTCTATATTTTGCTGAATTGCAACAAAGCTAATTTCTCCGTCAGGTTTATCTGGAGCATACATTTTAAATACAAATGCCGGGTTATTAGGAATCTTTGTTTTAGTAGCAGGTTCGCCTTTATCATTAAAATAAAAATCAGGAAAGTAGCTTGCAAGCTCAATTGAATACCCATTTCCTAAATCATATTTTTCCTGTGGGTCTCTCAAATTAATCGTGATTGTTCCAAAATCTTCATTCGTCCCTTTGTCAATCATCTCAAAAGACATTGTACTAAATTCGTTTAGTTTATAATCAACTTGATAGAATGCATAATGATCATGTTTTAATGGCTCATTCACGCGAATTTCATGAGATTTAACTTTTTTTAATTCTGGTTCAACTCCCGGGATGATCTCATCTGTACGTTCATATAACGTAACATCTGTTTGATAATTCTTAACTACCATTCCATTCCCGGCAAGCTCAATCGCATCGTCAAAAACTTCTTTTTCTTTACCTTTCTCGTAAACTTCTACAATAAAACGTTCGCTCTCTAAATAATATTTTCCATGTGTTCCTGGAACACTTGCGGTTTCACCTTCGCGAATCCAAAGTACCTCATCTACATACATTCCAGGTACAAAGCGAAGCATCGCACCAATTAGAAAGATAATCAGTCCACAATGGTTAACATATGGACCCCATCTTGAGAAACGACCCTTTTCTGCTAAGATGTTTCCATTTTCTTCACGGACAGAATAATGTTTCTTTTTTAATTTTTGCTTAACAGTTTCAAAGTCCTGATCTATATTCTCAACCGTGTTTTTACCGTATACACGCTGTCTTTTCAAGAAACTTTCATGGCGTGTAACACCTTGCTTTTTCAATGCTTTATATAGAGGCACTACACGGTCGATACTACAAATAATTAAGGAAATACCGAGCATTGCGATCAGAATCATATACCACCATGATCCATAAAGGTTATGGAAACCTAATTGATAATATAATCTTCCGGTTATTCCATATTCTTGTTCATAGAACTCAGCCGGCGTCATGGTTGGCGGTATGTATAATTCCTGAGGATAAATCGTCCCAAGTGCTGAAGCAATTAAAAGCACAACGATGATCCAAATTCCTACTTTCACCGAAGAAAAGAAATTCCAAATTTTATCAACAATCGTTTTATTATAGGTTTGAGAGCGTCTTGCGCTACCTTCATACCTCATATCAAGTAGTTTCTTTTTCTCTTTATCATCCTGGTTTATTTCTTCACTTTGAACAGGTTTTCCACAAGCCTCACAAAAAATTGTCCCATGTGGGTTCACATGCCCACATTCACATTTAACATTTTCCATAAAAAATAACTCCCTATGGCTTTATTTGCTCCATATAATCTCGTACCATTTTGCTAGTCATCTCACCAGTAATTATCTTAACAACTTTTCCGTCCTTATCAATCAACAAAGTTGTTGGCAATGGGTCAATTCCATAGGCATTTAGCAACTGGTTTCCCTTATCGATCGCAACAGGAAATGATAAATCGTATTTTTTGATAAAGTTATTAACACTGAATTTAGGTTCACCAACATTGATGGCGATTACCTCAACTCCTTGATCCTTATATTCCTGATAATAAGTATCAATATATGGGAATTCCCTTTGACATGGCTCACACCATGTTCCCCAGAAGTTTAAAAACACACCTTTTTCTCCTCTATACTCTGACAAATGGTGTTCGTTCCCATTCAAGTCTGTAACGACAAAATCTGGCGCCATATCCCCAACTGCAACCTTATCCTTACTCGTAAAGAAATTGATATACAATGTATAGACGAGCGCAGCGGCGAGAAGTAACAATATGATCGTACGAATAACTAATCGTCGCTTTTTCTTATCCATTTAAGATCTCCCTTTGTATAAGATGAAATATGTACTTTCTTTGCCATTATAGCACTTTCTAATATTATGACATTGCAAACATTTTGAAGGTTATGTGACAATTGAGAATCATTATTGGTAAGCTTTAAAATCTACAACCGATTATCCTTCGTGCTTGCTAAAGCTCTCAATTGCTTAACCTCGTGTGGAAGCAATTCTCTGAACTCACCAGTATGTAGACCTTGAAGAGTTAAAAAGCCAAATCTTTCTCTTTTTAACTTCATTACTTGATGTCCAATCGCTTCAAACATTCTTTTCACCTGTCGATTTCTTCCCTCATGAATGCTAATCTCGATAATAGACGTTTGTTTACGCTTATCCATTGAAATAAGCTTAACTCTAGCAGGGGCAGTCATTCCATCCTCTAGCTTAATGCCTCTTTCTAATTGACGTAGTTTTTCCTTAGGTGGAATACCCTTAATCTTTGCCACGTATACCTTCTCAATCTCATATTTTGGATGCATGAGGAGATTTGCAAACTCACCATCATTCGTTAACAACAGCAATCCAGATGTGTCGTAATCTAGTCTTCCAACCGGATAAATACGTTCTCTAATTTCTGGAAAGAAGTCCGTTACAACCTTTCTCCCTTTATCATCGCTCACACTCGAAATCACTGAACGTGGTTTATAAAATAAAAAATAAACAGGCTCTTCCCTTTCTAATGGAATGCCGCTTACCTCAATTTTATCATTTGAGCTAACCTTAATCCCTAGCTCCTTCACAACTTTTCCATTTACCTTAACTTGGCCTGCAACTATGAGCTCCTCGGCTTTTCTCCTTGAAGCTACACCTGCATGTGCAATTACTTTTTGTAGACGTTCCATCTATGCTCACCCCTTAAACATCTTACTTGTTTCTCAGTATTTGTACAAGATAAAAACATTCTTTAGTATGTCCATTCGAGAAGTTTCCTAAAAAACTCAAAAAAGAAAAACACGCGATAATTGCGTGTTTTATGATCCAAATATGAAAGTAACTACAACGACACTAACGATTATCCCTAATAAATCCGCTAATAGACCGACCTTCAGGGCATCACCCATTTTTTTAATTCCGACTGCTCCGAAATAGACGGTCAGAACATAAAGGGTAGTGTCAGTGCTTCCTTGCATGATGGATGCAAGTCTACCAATAAAGGAGTCAGGTCCATATGTGGCAATTAAATCTGTAGTCATGCCTAAGGCAGCTGTTCCAGACAGCGTCCTTATTAAAGCCAACGGAGCAATTTCTGCCGGGAAACCAACGAATTCCAATCCTGGTCTAATGAGATTAATGAAGAAATCCATTGCACCGGATGCCCTGAAAATTGAAATCGAAACTAACATTCCTATTAAAAATGGCATAATTGAAAAGGCAATTTTTATTCCTTCCTTACCACCTTCTACAAATGTTTCATAAGTTGGAATTCGTTTTGCAGTTCCATACAAGAGTATAAATCCAATAATTACTGGGATTAGCCAGAGTGAAATGGTGTTAATGATGTTCATTTTTCAACGCCACCCTTCTTCACTCTTCGATGATAAAAATAACGGTCAATTAATACCGCACCAATTGCTGAAATTAAGGTTACGATAAGAGTTGGACCTACTATATCTGTTGGGTTTGTAGATTCATAGGTCATCCTAATTGCAATGACTGTAGTAGGAACAAGCGTTACACTTGCTGTATTAATTGCTAGAAAAGTAACCATTGAGCGACTTGCGGAGGTTTTCCCGCCATTAAGCACTTTTAGTTGCTCCATCGCTTTAATTCCCATTGGTGTAGCAGCATTGCCAAGTCCAAACATATTCGCAATCATGTTTGAAAGCATATACCCCATTGCCGGATGGTCGACTGGCACCTCAGGAAACAAGCGCCTAACAAGAGGTCGAAATAATTTGGACAGTTTTTCTAATAAGCCTGCCTCTTGTGCAATTCTCATCAGTCCTAACCAGAAAACAAGCACACTTATTAAGCCTATACAAATAGTGACTGCTTCTGAAGCTCCCTTAAAAATTGCTTCATTTACCTCGTCCATCGTTCCGTTTACGCTTGCAAAGATAATCCCGATAATTGTCATAGCTACCCATATAATATTTACCATCGTCATTTAACCCCTAAAATTACTAAAAAAATACTTTTCAGTGTTTCCCAAAATGTTACCTTTGGTCTGTCTACATTGCCATTATCAAAATAGATAGGCATTTCCTCTATTGTCTTGTCACCAAGATTAACAGTAAGTGTACCCACTATATCAGGGACATTTTCTGGTTTCCGCCATTCCCGATTTTCAGGTTCAAGCAATTCAACATCAATCTTAATCTCTTTTTTCTCTTCTGAGGTCAAGGGATACATAAAATCATGATCGACAAACACTTTACCTTTATAAAAACTGCTGTCTGTTTGCAGATAACCTTCCTCTACAACCTTAACTAAATCATACCTTTCAAATGCTCGGTTAAACATATTCATATGATCATTCCAGTCATCAGAAGCATTAATTGTGACAGCAATTAAATCAATTCCATCCTTTGAAGCTGTTGAAACTAAGGTACGTTTTGCACGCTTTGTATACCCTGTTTTTCCACCTGTGCTATATGGATAAAGCTTTGTTAAAAGCTTATTTTTATTTCTCCAAACACGATCCCACTTTTCAGTCGGATTCGGTGCGCGGTGTACTTTTGTACCGGCAATCTCCCTATATTTTTCATTCATCATCGCATATCTTGTTAAAATCGCCATATCATACGCCGATGAAAAATGATTTTCATGATCATCCAATCCATGGGGGTTTGCAAATTCTGTATTTTGCATACCTATTTCTGCTGCCTTTTGATTCATCATAAAAACAAAGCCTTCTACACTACCACCTACATGTTCAGCAATAGCTACTGCAGAATCATTACCTGAACGTAACATTAGTCCATAGACCAAATCTTCAAGCTTTATTTGCTCGTTTGGTTTCAGGTATAAAGAAGAACCTTCTGTACGCACTGCTTTATTACTTACTTTTACCATTTCATTCAGTTTTCCTGATTCAATGGCGATAATGGCCGTCATGATTTTTGTTATACTAGCAATTCTCATTCGTTGATGGGCGTTTTTTTCAAACAAAATTCTACCAGACTCTTGCTCTATTAAGATCGCACCTTTTGCGCTAACAGTAAGTGCACTCGCTTTTTGAGGAAGGAAGCCTATGAGAATCATAACAATGATGATAAGTGAAATAAATCTTTTGTGGAATAATGTCATTCGATCCCCGTCCCTTTTGCCGTTTTGTAAAAGTGTATGCAGAACATGTCCACCTATATGAATAAAATATGTACAAACATTGAAAATCGCTAAGCGCGCAGCCTTAGGCGACAAGCATAAGACGAGCGCTAACAGAAGGTGCCTTTTACCTTCTGAAGCGATCGGCTTAGACCAGAGAGCCGATCGCTCCTGGAGCTAGACATCAAATTTTTGATCGGAAAAGAACACTTTTCACCAACAGAACAAAAGCGTAAGCGCCTTGTGAGAGGAACATCGACTAACTTGCCACGTCCTGTGGCAAAGTCGATGTCAGCACTGTTTCCCTAATTTTATCCAATGCGGGGATGATAACATAGTTTGCAGGTTCGCATTTCCCTAATTTTATCCACATGCGGGGTAGATACCTTATTTTGCGTGTTTGCTTTTTCCTAATTTTATCCATATGAAAGGGTGATAACCCGGTTTGCGGGTTCACCTTTTCCTGATTTTATCCATATGCGGGGATAATAACACAGTTTGCAGGTTCGCATTTTCCTAAATTTATCCATATGAAAGGGTGATAACCCGGTTTGCCAGTTCACCTCCTGTGCAAGTCCGACAAGCATAGGAAAAGCCGGCAAAAAGGATGTATTTTATCCTTCTTGACAGATTGCCTTATGCCTTCGAGGGGCTAGGAACTGAATTTGGACTCGGATACACCCATTAAACGTTATCCTTAACGATACCTTTTAAATTTTATAATCCACAAAAAAACTGACCAAGGCCAGGTCAGTACCTAAAAAAGTAGTTAATATTCCTTCCATTGAAGTTTAGATGCTTCATTAAATCGGTGTTCAACTTCATCCCAATTTATGATATTCCACCAATTTTTCACATAGTCTGCACGAACATTTTTATACTGAAGATAATAGGCATGTTCCCAAACATCTAGAACAAGTAATGGAATAGTATCCCATTGGGTCATAAATTGATGACGTTCCGCCTGTAGGATTTCTAAGTGACCAGCCCTTGGTGACCATACTAATATAGCCCAACCTACGCCTTCCACCTTATTCGCAGCTTCACTGAAATGTCTCTTAAAGACTTCAAAGCTGCCAAAATCCCTATTAATCTGGCGTAGTAATTCGCGACCTGGCATTCCTCCACCCTTTGGCTTCATCACATTCCAAAAAATCGTATGCAAATAATGACCTGAACCATGAAATGCAGCTTCTCTTTCCCAATGCTTCAGTAAGTCATAATCACCAGTGTCACGAGCCTTTTCCATCATTTTCTCAGCCTTGTTTAACCCGTCCACATAGCTCTTATGATGCTTATCATGATGGAGTATCATGATTTCCCTTGAGATATAAGGCTCTAATGCATCATATTCATATGGGAGCGGTGGCAATTTATGCTGGCCAATTCCCACTCGTCTTGTCTCTTGTAATTCCTCATCAGCTTGTTCTGCAAATCGTAAACTAGTACGATAAAGGTTCTCTACCTCAGCCTTCAATTCTAGTACATTAGTTGGCGTTCCCTTTCCAACTGCATCAAGGAAATTTGAAAACTTTAATAGTTCCAATTGAAGGTTTTCATTCCGTTCATTTTCAAATTGACTTTTCAATTCCAAAAACCATCTTTTCACATCTTCCACATACTTTTCAGGGCTTCCCATCCTAATCCTCCCTCGTTTTTAATCGTCAATATCGTATGCGTTTACCCCAGTTTCGTGACTTACACATAAAGAATTAAAACGGATGATTCACCCATCATTCCTTTTCTACATACAGATACTGTAGAAAACTTGGCGAATGCCCATTTTTATTTGAATTGGAAAACCGTTTGTATTGTTACGTATGGATATATATTGGGAGGTATGAAAAGGTGAATCGTTCATTTCAGGAGGAAGCCTTATTTGAAATTCAGTTTTGGATGCAGGTTCTAGGTGACCATAGTCGATTTATACACGATTCTTTGGCACCGAGTGAAAAAGAAAGAATTACAAAATCACAACAATTTATCACCGTATTTGATCGTTTATTGCATTCAACAAGAGAACCATTACAACCAAATCAAATGACTACCATTATCCAAGAGGGAAGAACTGCCGCAGAACAACTTCGCAAGTTAAAATTGGATATTATTAAAAATCAGTTAGTCGGGAAAGTAAAAATCAGTCTTTCTCCTTCTTTTATTAATCATATGGTCAATGAATTAGAGGAATGGTTACGTGTATCTAGCTTTTTAGTAGAAGGTAAAAATGTACCATATACACATGCACTTCATCACCACCTTATTTGGCTTTTAGATGCCGCCGGACATGCAGGTGGAATTGTATCGAACCTAGACAGAGTTGAAAAAGAATTAATTCAAAAGAGCGAGAAATTCGTAAAGGAATGGGAAGAGTTTTACCTAAAAGCCGTTGAAATGGTTGGTTTTTTACGTACAAGTCAATATGAATTCCCTGCACTTTCCCGATTTAATAATGATGTAGAAATCGAAATGAAAATCTTTAAAGGCTTCTTGGAAGAATTGGAAGAAATGGAATTAAATAAAGAAATTTTAGGGGTCCTTACTCCCCTCATGGCCGACCATATGGCAAGGGAAGAATGCTATTATTTAATCAAATTAGCGCAAGCCACAAAAGAGACCAATCCACCTAATTGTGACCCGACAAAGCCTCGTGTTCAAGAATAAAAGAGAACCCCAATTGCGTAAATTCTTCAATTGGGGTTCGATTGTTATGTTTGTTGAATAAATTCTATTGGTGATTTTAATTCATAGCCATTTTTGTGATGGAGATGTGTAAATATTTCTTTTAGTCTATCAAAATGAAGCCCCTTAAAATGTTCTTCAAATTGGTTTTGCTCATTTAAATATACACGTTTACGATGACGATACTCAGGATTCTTAAGCAAGCATACTAGAGCTACAAGATCTTTGAAATAAACATCATTTGTATCAATTTTATAAACTGGGTCTTCGGTAAAAGGAGTAAATGATGTAAATTGTTCTTCGAAATAACGCAAATAAAGTATCTGTAAAGTCCTTTCCTCTCCATCTACCACATATGTTACTTCAGATTGGTTAAAAAAGTCCTCAAACGTATTTTTTAACGTTTTTTCAAGTTCAAATCCACTACATTGTTTAATTAACACATTTCCACCCCACTCGCCACGATTTTCCAAATAGATTATCTACATATTACCATATATAGCATAGTGCAGGTGAACTAATTTGAATCTTCTATCGTTTCTTGAAATCTATCAAAGAAGAGGTCTGCCTCCTCCTGAACGAACTGTTCATCTACTTTTTCAGGAAGTGGAGGCAATTCTTCCAATGTCTTTAATCCAAAATACTCTAAGAAATCTTTTGTTGTGCCATATAAAATAGCTCTTCCTGTACCTTCAACACGCCCGACCTCTTTAATCAAAACTTTTGCCATTAAGGTATGAATCGGTCTTTCCGTCTTCACCCCACGAATTTCTTCGATTTCTGCACGAGTAATTGGCTGACGATAAGCAATAATCGCAAGTGTCTCTAATGCAGCCTGTGATAATGAGGTCGAAGTGGGTGATTCTACTAGTTTTTTCAAATAACCGGCATGTTCTTTTTTTGTCGTTAGTTGATAAGTACCAGCAACCTCAACTAGATTTATGCCCCGACCAGTTTTACTATAATCGTTCTTTAATTCTCCTACAATGTCCAAAACAGTGCTCTCACTTATTTCTAAAACCATTGCCATTTGTTTTAATGTCAACCCTTCGTCTCCGGCTGCAAACAGCAACCCTTCGACAATGGCTTTCCAATCAGCTAATTTCATTACTAAAATCCCTTTCCATACTCGATATATAAATTTCTGAAAAATTGTTCTGCTGTTCAATAAATACAGCATTTTTCTTCATTAATTCAAGAAGTGCAAGGAATGTCACAACAATATGGTTTTTATCATGATATGGAAAAAGCTCTGTGAATTTCTTTTTTCCACGGTAGCCCTTTAATTCATTAATAATTTCTTCCATCCTTTTTTCGATGGGTATTTCTTGTCTTGTAATTCTTGTTGATAAAGGCTTCTGCAATTTTTTACGACGCATAAGCTTTTGAAAAGCTCCCAGCATGTCATAGAGATTGACATCTAATGAATAATTGTTGGAGACATCCTTCGTGAATTCACTTAAATCACTTGGAGGCTTTGTGAACAGTTGGGAACGCTCTTCTTCTAGATGCTTCAGATCTTCTGCAGCATTTTTATATTTACGATATTCAATCAGTCGGTTCATCAGGTCTTCACGCGGATCCTCTTCATAATCAAACTCTGAGTCACCATCGATAAGCTCTTCTTCTTGTTTTGGAAGCAACATTTTACTTTTTATTGCTAATAGCGTCGCGGCCATAACAAGGTATTCACTTGCAATATCTAATTGTAATACTTTCATTGCATGTATATACATTAAGTATTGTTCTGTAATTTCCGCAACTGGTATATCGTAAATATCAATTTCTAATCGATTGATTAAATGTAAAAGAAGGTCTAATGGACCTTCAAAAGAGTCAATTTTTACGCTGTAATGTAAATCCACGCTCATCTCACCAAAAATACCCTTCTTGACATATTCATATTCTTATAATTCAAGTTCAAAAAGGAGGATAAAAAGGACCAAGAAGTTCAAGGCGGTGCAGCTTTGAGTACCGGAGCGTATGCAGTTAATACGTGAGGAACGGAGAAGCAAACCAACGTAGAAATTCGATGTGTCATTTTTACCGGACTTTTTGAACAACCTATTATATTTTAACACAAGTATTAGTATAGAACATAATAACCATTCAAGCCATATCTGGATTTTGGATATTTGCACCAAATTTTTTTGAAAAATGAGCGTGGATAAGGACACCCGCCCACACAAGTAATCATAAAAGTCATACTATAACTGTGTAACCAAGAAACTTAAGGAGGTATTTTAAATGAGTGGTGGATACTTTTTTGGAGGCGGATTTGCCTTAATCGTAGTATTGTTTATTCTTTTAGTTATCGTTGGTGCAGCTTGGTTTTAATTAATCACTGAAAATGACGATAAAGTGTTCAGCATTTTGCTGAACACTTTATTTTTTCCATGTAATGGATACAGTGAATATGTTAAACTACACTTACATAGTGTTAAAAGGATGTGTGATTACCTTGTATCCACAAGCATTTATTGAATATTTAATTCATTTTCACTGTGAACGGGACTATTTTGAATGCCATGAGATTTTGGAAGAACATTGGAAAGAAGATCCTGTTCCTGAAAGAAAGAAATATTGGGTAGGTTTAATTCAAATTGCCGTGTCATTTTATCACTATCGCCGTGGGAATAGAGCAGGTGCCCTCAAAATGATGAAGAGTGCACTAAACATTTGTAAAGAACAGAAATCCGAGTTGGTAAAGTTGGGATTTCAAGCTGATGAACTAATTGAACTTTTAGTGAAGAAATTTTATGAGATTGAAAACGGCACTCCCTATGAAAGTATAAACTTACCTTTAACCGATAAAAATCTCCTAGCAACTTGTAAATACCAGGCTACTAAATCAGGAAAAACATGGGGGAAAGAAAGTGATCTTTCAAATAAGGAACTAATCCATAAACACAGATTACGAGACAGAAGCGAGATCATTACCGAACGGGAAAAACAATTCCTTTTAAAGCAGAAAAATCGAAACAGAAATTAAAAAGGACAGTCTTATGACTGTCCCTCTTCACATTTGTCATCCTCTGAAAAATCACATTTCTCAAAAAATGCTGCAGTATGTTCATTTGGTCGTAACTCACGATCCGGAAAATGCTCTTTTAGCGCCTTTACCATCTTTTTTCCAATCCCTTGATAGCGATGGGATGGATTCACGCAGATATGTTGAATTTCTACAAGATTCCCGTCATGGATTGTTGTTCCGATAATTCCTACAATATCTTCTTCTTTCCATAAGAATAGCTGCTGTGTATCATCTTCTTCATATTGCTTCATTGTTGCTTGCAGGTTCTTTAGGTCCTTTTCGGTCGGCATAAATGAAAGAAGCCCCATTGCGATTTTCTCATAATTCTTTTTATAACGAATTAACATATAAATCCCTCATTATCGAAAAACTTTCCAAATAGTATATCCATTACTACTTTTGGACTAACCATAATACATTTATTAAGAGTACCATTATCCCGGTTATTTTTCCATAGTCTTTTTGGAATACCCTTAAATTTAAATTATATCCAAAACTTTCCAAACCCATACAAATTTTCGTGAATTATTCAAATGAACGTGCTAAATTCGCCATTTCAATTGCAGATACAGCAGAATCCCATCCTTTATTTCCTGCTTTGGTTCCCGCTCTTTCGATTGCTTGTTCAATTGTATCAGTTGTTAAAACACCAAACATGACTGGTTTTCCAGTCGCTAATGCAGTTGCGGCCAATCCTTTTGCTACCTCGTTACAAACAAAATCATAGTGGGAAGTAGAGCCTCTAATGACAGTACCTAACGCAATTACAGCATCATATTTACTTGATTCAGCCATCTTTTTAGCTATTAAAGGGATTTCAAAGGCACCTGGAACCCAAGCAATTTCAACATCCTCATCTGCAACTCCATGTCTCTTGAGTGCATCGAGTGAGCCGCTTAATAATTTTGCTGTGATGAATTCATTAAAACGCGCAACTACAATCCCCACTCTTAAACCTGTTCCAACTAAATGTCCTTCATAAATTTTATTCATCATTTGCCTCCTATGTTATCAGTTATTGTTCATTTTTTTAAAAATGTAGTATATGGCCTACATTTTTATTTCTGTTTTTTTCTTCCAATTCAAATGGAATTCGATCGACAACTTCTAATCCATATCCCTCAAGTCCAGTGATTTTTCTTGGGTTATTCGTTAAAAGCTTCATTTTTTTAATCCCTAAATCCCTGAGGATTTGAGCACCTATTCCATAATCCCTTAATTCAGGTAAAACTCCAGGATTTTCATTTTTTTCGGCTGTTTCTTGCCCGTCTACTTTACGTTTATAGGTACGCATTTTGTTTATTAAACCATCATCCTTACCTTCTTGACGCATATATAAGAGTACACCTGACTCCGCTTGCTTTATTTGTTGTAATGCCGCATGAAGCTGTGATCCGCATTCGCATTGCTTTGATCCGAATACATCTCCAGTTAAACATGCTGAATGTACCCTCACCAGCATTGGTTCTGTTTCTTTAATTTCACCTTTAACTAGTGCAACATGTTCTTTTCCATCAATAAGACTTGAGTATCCAATTGCTGTGAAATCTCCATATTCAGTTGGTAACGAAACTTCAACTTCTCTTTTTACAAGCTTTTCCTTTTGATTCCGGTAACGAATTAATTCCTCAATCGTAATCATTTTTAGGTTGAATTCATCTGCAATTTTTCGCAAATCATGAACCCTTGCCATGGTTCCGTCCTCTTTCACAATTTCACAGATCACCCCAGCAGGTTCTGATCCACAAAGGAGCGCTAAGTCAACGGCAGCTTCTGTATGACCTGCCCTGCGGAGAACCCCCCCCTCCTTCGCAATTAAAGGAAAGACATGACCAGGTCTTTTGAAATCTGACGCTTTTGATTGTGGGTTAAGCAGCTCCATTATTGTTGTTGATCGTTCGATAGCACTTATCCCTGTTGTTGTCGTTTTATGATCAATACTCACTGTAAAGGCAGTGCCATGTGGGTCTGTATTATGCAAAACCATTGGATCAAGATCTAATTTTTCAGCTAACGACTTTGAAATAGGCGTACATACGAGTCCACGGCCATGCGTGATCATAAAATTAATGATATCTGGGGTTGCTTTTTCAGCAATTGCTATAAAATCTCCTTCATTTTCACGATCTTCATCGTCACACACAATGATTACTTTTCCTTGTTTTAGGTCGGCAAGAGCATCTTCAATTTGATCAAACATTGTCGTCCCCCCTTTTTTATTTAAATCCATGTTCTTCTAAAAAGCTTGCGGTAATCTTTGATTTCGTTATTTTTTCATTATTAAAAGATCGTTTCATGAACTGGCTCACGTACTTCCCGAGCATGTCACACTCAATGTTAACAATGTCTCCTACACCTTTATTACGTAAAATCGTTTCTGATAATGTATGTGGGATCAAAGAGAGAGTAAATGTATTTTCTGTAAGGCCGAAAATCGTTAAACTCGTTCCGTCTACTGCAACCGATCCTTTATATATCATAAACTCAACAAGCTCTTCAGGTATTTCAATTTCATAGTACACGGCATTACCTTTTGGTTCTTTTCGAACGATCTTTCCGGTACCATCGACATGACCTGAAACGATATGCCCTCCAAAACGTCCACCTGCAGTCATTGCTCTTTCTAGATTGACAGCATGATTTCGCTCTAAATCTCGTAAAGAAGTTGATTTCACCGTTTCTGGCATCACATCAACGGTGAAACCATTTGAAGTAAATTCGGTTACAGTTAAACAAACTCCATTGACAGAAATACTATCGCCTAAGTTTACATCCTCGAGAATCTTTTTAGCTTGGATCACCATTTCAATGGAATCCTGTGAACCATTTATCGCTTTGACTTTCCCGATTTCTTCTACAATCCCTGTAAACATTTTTTCACCTCTATCTCGGTTCTGCTACGATTTTAATATCTTCTCCGAGCTGTTCCACGGATTTAATGGTTAATTGTAATGCATCATCAATAGATTCAATTCCAGTACCACCAATAGAAGTTGGAGCTAGTTTTCCACCTACTAATTTGGGTGCAAGGTAGACAATGACTTGGTTAATTGCCTTTTCCTTTAAAAAGCTGCCATTCACTTCTGCTCCACCTTCAACAAAAATGGAAGATATCCCTTCATCAGCTAGACGTGCAAGCATAGAGTTAACTAAAATTTTGGACTCCTGCAATTGAATGATTCGAACGCCCTTTTTATCGGAGAATTCATTCATTTGCTCTTCATTGACTTGGTTAGAAACAATAATCCATGTCTCTGCCTTACCGTCATTGACAACTTGCGAATCTAGGGGTGTTCTTAAGGTTGAATCTAAGATGATTCGAATTGGATTTTTGCCTGTTCCATTCGGAAGCCTTGTTGTTAAACTTGGATTATCCACAAGCACTGTATTAACACCAACAAGAATTGAATCATGAATACTTCTATACAGATGGACATCATTTCTAGCGTCCTCACCGGTTATCCATTTACTTTCACCAGTAACTGTTGCTATTTTTCCATCTAATGTGATGGCAGATTTCAAGGTTACATAAGGAAGTTTTTTATCTAAAAAATGATAAAAAACGGCGTTTAATGCATCTGCTTGTTCCTTACATACCCCGACTTCTACTTCAATTCCCGCTGCTTTCAATTTAGCGATGCCTTTTCCAGCAACGAGTGGATTTGGATCAGTCGTTGCAATGACTACCCTTTTCACATTGCTATTTACTAAAAGATCAGCACATGGTGGAGTTTTACCATGGTGACTACAAGGCTCCAATGTTACATACACCGTTGCATTTTGGGCTTTCTCACCAGCCATCGTTATTGCATGGACTTCCGCATGGGGTTCACCTGCTTTTAAATGTGCACCAATGCCAACCACTCTGCCTTCGTTCACAACAACTGCTCCTACAACAGGATTTGGTGTAGTTTGACCAACACCAGCTTTTGCAACATTTATCGCTAAATTCATATAATCTTGATCTCTCACCCATCTACACTCCTTTCTATTTATCATGTACAAATTACGAGGGTTCTTACTTTATTTCCGAAACAAAAAAAGACCTCGGAAAACAATCCGGGGTCCTGGTCGATGTTATTCAAGCAACAGAATATGTATTTTTGCCCATCACAAATAAAGGTATAATGGACAATTTTTTTCACATACCGTACTAACATCCTTCTCCCATCCAGACTTTAACTGTCGGCCTTGGATTCTCACCAAAGTCCACCATTTTAAATGAAATCTCATGGCATATAGCCTATCAACATTAGAATGCTGATAATAAAATGGGTCACGGGCTTAGAACAATTGTTCATCACCGTCGGTAAGGAATTTCACCTAACCCCGAAGGAACATATTTTATTCTTTTAGCGATGTAAATCAGTATAACATAAAGTACTCTTAGTTTGTCGAATTTAATGCTTTACGATGCAAATTATGTATTTTAGTACACATAGGAAACTACGCGATAAACAACCAGAAAATAACTCCCCAAGCAATTGCAATGAATAGCAATACAAATAATACTGTCCATCTTCCTTTACCCATTTAATGTCACCTCAAGACTCATTATAGGACAAACAAAAAGACACAACAAGAATGACCTGTTGTGCCTCATTTCTTACTCTTCCCAAACTTTAACTTCTTTCATTACATCGCCTTGTTTAATACGGTATACAGACTCTAAACCTTCAATCACTTGACCGAAAACAGTGTGCACACCGTCTAAATGCGGCTGTGACTCATGTACAATGAAGAATTGGCTTCCACCAGTATCTTTTCCAGCGTGTGCCATAGACAATGCTCCAGGTACATGTTTATGTGGGTTACCTTCTGTTTCACATTTAATTGTATACCCTGGACCGCCTGTTCCATTACCACGAGGGCAGCCACCTTGTGCAACAAATCCAGGAATAACACGGTGGAATGTTAAGCCATTATAAAATCCTTCATTTGCAAGCTTTTCAAAATTCGCTACAGTTCCTGGTGCTTCATTTGGATATAACTCAATAACAATTTTTTCTCCATTTTCAAACTCAATGCTAGCTTTTTTCATTTGAAACCTCCGCTTAATTTCTTTCGTCCATATGTATTGAACGAGTTCATTTTACTATAAATGGTTGGAATAATCCAATCTCAAGAGGAGGCGTTTTTCATTTATCACCGTCAGAAAGATATTTTAGGGAAAGAATAATGTATAATATGTACGATGAATCACCTTGTTTTAAAAATCAAAGGAGGAAATTAGTTTGAGATATAAACGTATACTCTCTTTTTTACTTTTGTTTTCACTCATTTTTCCATCACTTAGCTTCGCAGACGCAACACCTGGAGATGTGATTCTTACACTTGGTCAAGACCTAACCGAGACGCAAAAAGACGCAATTCTAAAAGAAATGAATGCACCAGAGAATCCACAGATTGTCGTTGTTACAAATGCGGAAGAACATCAGTACCTTGGAAACTATATACCAAAAGCTAGAATCGGAAACAAAGCATTATCCTCAGCTTCGATTACAATTGGGGAAAAGGGTTCTGGGCTGGATGTAACCATTTCAAAACATATTACTTTAATTACAGAGGAAATGTACGCAAATGCATTAATTACAGCTGGTGTGAAAGATGCAAAAATCTATGTAACAGGACCTTTTGATGTTTCTGGAACAGCCGCCTTAACAGGGATTATTAAAGCTTACGAGATATCTTCAGATCAAGTTATCCCTGAGGATGTTAAGCAGATTGCCAATGAAGAAATGGTTGAAACCACAAAATTAAGTGAAAAAATTGGTGCAGAAGATGCCGCGGCATTAATGGCAAAAATTAAGGATGAAATAGCGAAAAACGCACCGAAAAACGACGAGGAACTGCGGACCATTATTGTAAATGCTGCGAATGACTTAGGTATTACATTAACAGATGCCGACATCGATCGACTAATGGACCTTTTTAAAAAGCTAATGGATCTTAATATTGACTGGAATCAAGTTGGTGAACAACTAAATTTAGCTAAGGAGAAGCTAACAAACTTTTTAGAATCTGAAGAAGGGCAAGGCTTTTTAGATAAACTTAAAGAATTTTTTGTTAGCCTAATTGATGCCATTAAAAATCTTTTTAAATAAAGAAGATTACAATAAAAACCCACGAATATTCGTGGGTTTTTACGATTTAATTTATTCTACTAACTTAGATTTTAGCGGAATATCTAATCTAACTAAATCTTCATAACTTTCACGTTGAACAACAAGCTGCGCCTCACCATTCTCTACAAATACAACTGCAGGTCTTGGGATACGGTTATAATTATTCGCCATAGCATATCCATATGCACCTGTACAGAAAACAGCTAACATATCATCTGAGTCTGCTTTTGGTAATGGCAAGTCCCAGATTAGCATATCACCAGATTCACAGCATTTCCCCGCAATAGAAACGGTCTCCTCAACAGGATCCTCTACACGATTTGCTAATACCGCTTCATATTTTGCTTGATATAAGGCTGGTCTAATATTATCTGTCATGCCCCCATCAATTGCGATATATTGACGGATATTAGGTACTTCTTTTCGTGAACCAACAGAATAAATCGTTGTTCCAGCGTCACCTACAATTGAACGACCTGGCTCAATCCATATTTCAGGAATCTCGATTGAAAGATCATCCGCATGCTTCTTAACTTCACCGATAATCGCTTCTACATAGTTTGACACTGGAAGTGGCTTGTCTTCTTCCGTATAGCGAATCCCGAAGCCACCGCCAAGATTTAATACTTTAGGTGCAAATCCGAAACGATCCTTCCAGTCTTTAAGTTTTCCGAACATTTTTCCAGCAGCCACTAAAAATCCAGTTGTTTCAAAAATTTGAGAGCCAATATGAGAATGAATTCCTAATAACTCTAAGTATTCTGAATGAAGTGCCTGCTCGACGGCTGCGTCTGCCTGTCCATTTTCGAGTCCAAAGCCAAATTTAGAGTCATCTTGCCCAGTTGTAATATAATCATGAGTATGTGCTTCAACACCAGGTGTTACCCTTAATAAAATCTTCATTGTTGTTTTATTTTCATTACAAACCTGCTCTAACAACGATAGTTCATAAAAATTATCAACCACAATACACCCAACGTTATTTTTAACAGCCATGTCTAATTCTTCATAGCTTTTATTATTACCATGGAAGTGAATTCGTTCTACTGGAAAACCTGCTTGTAGGGCAGTAAAGAGTTCCCCGCCTGAAACGACATCTAAAGACAGCCCTTCCTCATGAGCCAACTGTACCATTGCAATCGTTGAAAAGGCTTTGCTCGCGTATGCAACCTGTGCAGGAATATTTAAACGCTTAAATGTTTCACGAAAGCTTCTAGCACGTTCTCTGATAAGTGCAACATCATACACATATAAAGGTGTACCATATTGTTCTGCTAATTCTACAGTATCTACCCCACCAATTTCTAAGTGGTTTTTTTCATTTACTTTACTAGTTCCATGCAAAAACATTGATTTCCCCTCATTCCTTCATAGAGTACTCATTATGATAAAATAGTATTATGTGCATTCCCGCCTTTTTTCAAAGAAAAATGACAGCTAATCACTTATAGTCATCAGCTGTCATTATATCTTTAACGCTGTGCTATGGAACATAGATTAACACAACGTTTTATATGGTGCAACTATTGTTTGAAAGGTTTTTGAGGGTGTACGATACTCGGTCTTAACTTTGCTCCTGGTACGGAAGTCCGAATCACAATTTGTAATAACGCTTTTGCATTAAATGGTAAAAACGGCCACAAATATGGAGTATTTAGGGACCTGATATTTACCAAGAACAAGAAATAGATGGTGCAACCAATAACAAATCCTGGCACCTTAAATATAGCCACTAAGACTAATAAAAATAATCTTGCTATCTTATTAGCAGCACTTAATTCATAGCTCGGTGTTGCAAATGTACCGACCGCTGCAATTGCTACATAAAGGATTACCTCTGGTCCAAACAATCCAACATCAATTGCAATTTGACCAATTAATGCTGCAGCAATTAAGCCCATCGCAGTTGATAATGGTGTTGGCGTATGTATGGCCGCCATCCTTAAAAACTCAATTCCCATATCCGCAAGGAAAATTTGGACAACAATTGGGATATTTGACTTTTCATTTGGTCCAATATAATCAATTGCCTTTGGAATCATTTCAGGTTCTAAAACTAATAAAAACCAAAGGGGTAAAAGAAAAATAGAAGCTATTATCCCAATAAACCTTGTCCACCGTAGTAATGTACCAACTGCAGGAGCTTGGCGATATTCTTCAGCATGCTGCACATGATGGAACATTGTTGTAGGAGTGATAATGACACTTGGCGAGGTATCCACCATTATGACAACATGACCCTCAAGTAAGTGAGTTGCTGCAACATCAGGACGCTCTGTATACCGAACCAATGGATAAGGATTAAAACCTTGATGAACGATAAATTCCTCAATTGTCTTATCCGCCATCGTTAAGCCATCTACATTAATCTTACTGAGTTCCTTTTTAATGATCCTCACCAAGTCAGGGTCAGCTACATCCTGAATATAAGAGACACAAATATCTGTCTTTGATCTCTCACCGACCTGCATAATTTCGTTACGGAGCCTTTCATCACGTATTCTTCTTCTGGTTAATGCGCAATTCACGATAATATTTTCTACATATCCATCTCGAGCACCCCGAATAACTTTTTCAGTATCAGGCTCTTGGGGTGTTCTTCCTGGATAACTACGTACATCAACTGCTAGCCCCGAATCCTCCCCCTCAACTAGAAAGAGGATAAGTCCTGAAAGGATCGTATCAACGGCCTCGTCTAAATTCTTGATAGTACTTACTTGCTGATGGACAAGTCGATTCTCAATGATTTGAAAGGCCTGGTAAGAATTCTTTTCATTATCATTGATATTTACTAATTCCTCTAAAATTTGAATAATAAATGCCGTGTCGCACAGACCATTTAAATAATATAGATGGACTTCCTTATTTAAAATCTTAAATCTTCTCACACCGACATCAAAATTTGAAGTTCCTAAACCTATGCGTGATTCGAAATATTTATCATTTTTAACTATGTCAGGAGAAATTGGAGTCTTTGTTGAAGTTTGTTCCTTTCCGATCATAACCACTCCTTTCGAGTATTAGATCCACTGCTTTTCTTGTAATGGGGGCACCAATTTTAATATCATCTTTACGTGCCATTTTTCCAATATCTCCTATTCCTACAATTATTGGAACATCTAGTGAATCTAAACAATACACCGTATCTCCGTTTATTCGACCAACGTCATATTCAGGAAGCCCACTTTTATCGACCCCGTATTCCGTAAGATTACCGTCTCTGTCAATACTTATGTCAACTTTTGTCCATTCAGTTTGATGGGTCTTCGAAGCCACAGCAATAACACCTAACACTTCAATTTTTGGATGATTTGCGACATACTTTAATGCGTGTTCACCCATTCCTTCGCCCAACAATCCACTATCATCGAACATGACAAATACAGGGTCGTAAGGGGTCTCTAAAACGTACTCCACCATTTCTTTTCCTGTTAAAGTAGTTGGGTTTCCTTGTGATTTGGAAATACATCGTCCTCCTACTTCTTTCGCGATGTATTCCAATGTCTTCTTTGCATATTCATCGCCATCTGTTACTAGAATCACTTTTCTTCTAGCTTCATCCATATATTTTATCCTTTCGCTCTGAAAATCAGTGCAACTAAGAAGGAGAACAATATAGCTGAGGATATACCAGCTGAAGTTAATTCAAAGATCCCCATTGCAATACCGATAAATCCATGGTCTTCTGCACTTTCCATCGCACCGTGTAAAAGGGAGTGACCAAAGCTTGTAATTGGTACTGTTGCTCCAGCACCTGCAAATCGGATTAAATTGTCGTACAGATCAAATCCATCCAAAATACTACCTACTACGACAAAAACACTCATCACATGAGCGGGTGTTAATTTCGCAAAATCCAGTAAAAGCTGTCCAACCACACATATTGCTCCACCAACTAAGAATGCATATAAATATTCCATTACCTACTCACCACCTTGAACACGTTCCAACACCACACCATGTGCGATTGTAGGGATGGTTTCCTTTTGCTGTATCATTGTCGGGCTAAGAAGTGCACCTGTTGCAACAATAAACACCTTGTTTAAATTGCCACTGATTAATTCTTTTACAATATGACCATACGTAACAATTGCTGAACAAGCACATCCACTCCCACCAGCAAATACCTCTTGGTCTGAATGATAAAGCATCAGTCCACAATCATTATGTTTATTGCCCAGATCATAGCCTTCTTCCTTTACCATTTCCTTTAGAATTGGACTTCCAACACCTGAGAGGTCACCAGTCGCAATCAGGTCATATTCATCTTGATTAATATTTAAATCCTGAAAATGTCTTGTGATGGTATCAGCAGCTGCCGGTGCCATTGCAGAACCGAGGTCAAAAGGATTTGTTATTCCTAAGTCAACTACTTTACCTATTGTCGCTGAAGTAATCCTAATCGGTCCCTTCTCTTTACTCACAAGAGCAGTACCACCACCTGTTGCTGTAAAGGTTGCTGTATCCGGCTTTTGTCCTCCATATTCGGTTGGATATCGGAATTGTCTTTCAGCCGTCGCGTTATGGCTACTCGTCGATGCTAAGATTCTGTTTGCAAATCCAGCATCAACAAGCGCTGAACCAACAGCAAGAGTCTCCATAGAAGTTGAACAAGCCCCGAACATACAGATAAGTGGGATTTGATGATGTCTAGCAGCATAGTTTGTCGTAACATTTTGATTTAATAAGTCTCCAGCTAAAAAGAAATCAATATCATCATTTGACAAGTTCACTTTTTGTAGACAAGAATCAATCGAATCCACCATAAGCCTTCTTTCGGCAGATTCCCAAGAATCTTCGCCACAATGCAAATCATCATACTTTATATCAAAACTTGAACCTAAAGGACCTAAACTTTCTTTTGGTCCTACCGCTGTTCCCGTTGAATTTAAAAAGATTTGATTTTCAAATACCCATGTTTGTTTTCCAACTAGCCTCATGTCATTCACTCCTTGCAATCATGATATTGTGAGATTAAAGAAATAACGAATAATCCCAACAATATACGCAGAAACTGCTCCAAACACAATAACACTGCCTGCGAGCTTAAACATATTCGTGGCAATTCCTAATACGACACCTTCGCTTTTATATTCCATTGCGGCACTAGTCATCGAATTTGCAAATCCTGTAACAGGAACCGCGGATCCTGCACCAGCAAATTGTCCAAGCTTGTCATATAAACCAAACCCGGTTAATAAGGAGGATATTAGGATAAGAGTTGCGACAGTCGGATTTCCTACATCTTTTTCCGTAAAATCAAATACTGTCATATAGAAATTTTGTATCCCTTGTCCAATACAGCAGATAAACCCCCCAACCAAAAATGCCTTTATGCAATTAATAAAATACTTAGGTTTAGGTTGGTACTTTTTGATGCTATTTTTATAATCGTCTTTTATCTTTTTCTTAGTAGCCACTCAATGTTCACTCCCTGCGTTGTAAAATTATCCTTAATAAAATCATTTCACATAGTACATCCATTGAAATAAAGACCCGGCGATTTTTCCAAAAACAATCGCCATAACTAGAATAATGATTTTATTATCGATTCCAATGCGTTTAGCTAATATTGGAAAAACATTTAGTACCTCTGTGAGGGCAGCTGCCAACATACCGACGAATATCCCACTTGCTAATCCAACGGGAAGTACTAAAACCTCCCAAAGATTAAAGATATGATCGTTTAGAGTAAACCAACCACCAAATACTGCACCTAATACAACCCCCCACTCATAATAACGAATGAATTTCATTGTTTTTGTTAATTGTGTTAACCGTGGAATAATACCTAAGACTGCTAAAAAAGCTACAAAACCGCCTCCAACAGCAAGCCCACTTCCCAATCCTATAAACATAATTAAAAGGACTTTAATTGTCATCAATGTGTTTCATACTTTCTTTGTTCTCGTTTAAAATTAAATAATTATCTAAATCCTGCTGGTAATTAAACATTTCAACTTCAAGTGGACTTGGTTCTTCGTTGAGACGTTTCCGGAAAAAGTGATTGAAGAATAAAATCATCCCTAGACCTAAACCCAATGAATATGGAATTTGAAATAACAATGGTTTAGGAACTACGTCACCAGTTATCATGGTATAGATTCGCAGATGAACCTCTCTCATTGACACATCTTCATGGAAATTCATCATTGTAAGGGCAGCTCCTGTGAATAATAGAAACCAAACAGCTACAAAGAGTGCAGGTGCAAACCGTTTTTTCTTGATAGCTACCTCAATGATGGTTTGTGCGGGTCCAACCGTTTGAATGTCAACATGAGGAAATCGCCTTCTAATTTGTTCAATCACCTTCATGACATCAATGACAATAATATTTTTATCTTTTTTGCTTACTTGATGTATGATGATCTTTTGAATAGCTTGTGCGATGCTGTCCTCAGCACTTATTTGTATGATTTCACCAATAGTAATTGTTGCATTGGGTTGTACCAGTACGCGATGGCGCATTCGAACATAAATTGATTTTTCCATCACTTTCACACCCCACACATTGTTTTCCTTATATAAGTAGTATGTTAAATCTCATTTATCTAATGCGACTGGAGTGCAAACACCAATAATTACCACGGTAAACGAAAAAGACCGAATGGATCATACGTCCATTCGGTCTTTCATTTGTTGTAATATTTTTTTCTCAAGTCTCGACACTTGTACTTGCGATATCCCCAACCTTGTCGCAACTTCGGATTGGGTTTGATCCTTATAATAGCGCAGGAAAACGATTAATCTCTCACGTTCATCCAACTCGCGAATCGCTTCCTTTAGCGCTATTTTATCAAACCACTTTGTTTCATTATTATCCGCTATTTGATCAAGCAATGTAATCGGATCACCATCATTTTCATATACGGTTTCGTGAATAGATGAAGGTGCTCGACTTGCCTCTTGGGCTAAAACAACATCTTCAGGAGTGATTTCTAAGTATTCCGCAATCTCTGCAATTGTTGGAACTCTACCGAACTGCTTTGACAGTTCATCCTTAGCTTTCCGGATTTTATTTCCGGTCTCCTTTAATGAACGACTCACCTTCACTGTTCCGTCGTCTCTAATAAAACGCTGGATTTCACCAATTATCATTGGTACCGCGTAGGTTGAAAATTTAACATCATAGGATAAATCAAATTTATCGACAGACTTCAATAATCCAATGCAGCCTATTTGAAACAAATCATCTGGTTCATAGCCTCGATTTAAAAATCGTTGTACAACAGACCAAACTAATCTCATGTTCTTCTGAACAATTAAATCACGTGCTTCTTGTCGTCCTTCTTGGCTGAGTTTGATTAAATTCTTAACCTCGTTGTCCTTTAAATACGTTTCACTATTGTTGTTCTTGACCTCCACATCCATTGGCAAGTCTCCTTAATTGCATAACGCTTTACTCTTTGATAAATGCTTTGTTAGCCGTAATGTTGTACCTACGCATGAACCTGTTTCCACTTCAAACTCATCCATGAAATTTTCCATAATTGTAAATCCCATACCTGATCGCTCAAGCTCTGGTTTTGTTGTAAACAATGGCTGCCTAGCTTCCTCGAGATTGTTAATTCCAATTCCTTCATCTCTTATAGTGATATAGACTGTACTGTCTTCAATTTTGCATGAAATGTAAACAATCCCGCTTGGATCACTTTCATATCCATGAATAATTGAGTTTGTTACGGCCTCTGAAACAACTGTCTTAATTTCAGTTAGTTCGTCTAATGTTGGATCGAGTTGTGTGATAAACGCTGCTACTGCAACTCGTGCGAATGACTCATTTTGGCTAAGGGCTGAAAATTGAAGGTGCATTTCGTTTTTCATTACGCCACCCCCAATGACTGAAGCGCAAAAGACTCATCACGCTCTAACCGAATGATTTTGAAAAGACCGGACATTTCAAATAAACGTTCGACCTGTGGGGAAATAGAACAAACAACCATTTCTCCACCTAGATTTTTGATTTGCTTGTATCTTCCTAAAATAACACCTAATCCTGAGCTATCCATAAATGTCAGCTTTTCAAGATTTAATAAGATGTGATTAATTTGATTGCTTTCAATCGTATCTGTTACCTTTAATCGCAATTCATCAGCTGTATGATGGTCTAGCTCACCAGTAAGCCGAATACATAACACATTGTGTTTTACCTCAAGTTCAATTCCAAGACTCACTTTACAATGCCTCCTTTAAATCGTATAGAGAGTCTTTTCGATATTCACATGAAAGAATCCTTCTTGATGACAAAACTAGTGTTCATTCGGCAAAAAAACAAGAAAAGCGCAAGCGCCTGAACATCGACTAACTACTGCCACATCCTGTGGCAAACGTCGATGTCAGCACTTCCTCGAAAATGCTATGCATTTTCTTCGTGCGAGGATAATGCTTTCGAAGCATTCCTTGTCCTGTGCAAGTCCGACAAGCACAAGACGAGCTGGCTAGAAGGTTCTACTTTGACCTTCTGGACAGATTGGATTGTGACCTCGAGGGGCTAGGCGCTGGAGCTAGACATCATGAACTAGGTCAAACTTAAAGATTTAAGGGGTTTTATTAAACGTTCCCATAGTCCGTTTAAATAATTTCCACCAACTCGCAGCATCGATATCTTTCTCTGCGACAAGGGGGCTTTCACTTAAAACCTTTCCATCTTTCTTAATCACGAGTTTTCCAATTTTGTCACCTTTTTTTATCGGAGCTTTTAGCTTTTCAGCAACAACCACTTCTTTTTGTACATCATCAATTTTTTCACCTTTTCTCGTTAAAAGTGAAATAGGTTCAGATGTAACAAGTTTAATTTTCTTTTCACTTCCTTTACTTATTTTCGCTTCAGCAACTTGCTGATTACGCTCATATAAAGGATGTGTCTTATACTGACTAAAACCAAAGTCGAGCATTTTTGTTACTTGTGCATTGCGTTCCTTCGGTGTTGGGGCTCCAAAAATAACAGATATTAATCGCATATCCTCTTTTTCAGCAGTCGCTGTTAAACAATATTTTGCCTCTGTTGTAAAGCCCGTCTTTAATCCATCTACACCTGGATAAAATCGTACAAGGCGATTGGTATTTACAAGCCAAAATTTATTTTCGGAATCCTGACGTAAATAATCCTCATATTTACCAGTGAATTTAGTGACTTCTTCATATTTCAGTAATTCCTTTGACATGATTGCCATGTCATGGGCAGAACTGTAATGATTATCAGCAGGAAGGCCTGTTGGATTTTGAAATAATGTATTTTTAAGACCTAATTCCTTCACCTTATTATTCATCATTTCAACGAAAGCTTCTTCTGAACCTGCTATCTTTTCTGCCATGGCAACTGAAGCATCATTACCCGAACCAATTGCAATCCCTTTTAACATTTCCTCGACTGTCATTTCTTCGCCAGGCTCAAGGAATATTTGTGATCCGCCCATTGATGCGGCATGCTCACTTGTTCTCACTTTTTCAGAATAGGTGATACTACCTTTATCAAGGGCTTCCATGATCAACAGCATGGTCATGATTTTCGTCATGCTTGCTGGGGGAAGCTTTTCATCACTATTTTTTTCGTAAAGGATCTTCCCTGTATCACGTTCAATTAAAATTGCAGATTTTGCATTATTCGCTAAATCAACAGACGATTCCTGTGCAGAAGCGAAAGGGCTAATAGTAAAAATCATAATTGTTAATAGTAACAGACTAATAAATACGCGTTTCATCCCAAACCCTCCATTCTTTATACTTTCCCATTTTTTCCAACAAATAAAAAAATATACATTTAAAAAAGGTCCTTTGAGATAAAAAGGACATAAAAAAATCCGAGGAATATTCATCCTCGGATTGTGATTTACGATATTTTATCAATGATTAATGTAGGTGGTTTTACTGGATTTGATGAAATCGATATACTTTCAGATAATTTCTTTTTGATTTCAGCAATATCTTCAAAATTACTATGAATCGTGACAAGGCTATCTCCTTTTAAAACCTTATCACCTATTTTTTTCCTAAGAACAAGCCCAACCGCCAAATCAATCGATGATTCCTTTGTTGCTCTTCCTGCACCTAGAAGCATAGCCGCAGTGCCGATGGAATCGGCAATAATCCCTGAGACATATCCATCAGACTCTGCTTCAAACTCAAATTGATATTTTGCTTTTGGAAGCATTTCAGGTGAATCTACGACAGAAGCATCTCCACCTTGTGATGATAAGAATGTTTTAAAGGTTTCTAATGCTTTTCCATTTTTGATGGATTCCTCAAGCAGACTTCTTGCTTCTTCAATAGAATTCGCTTTTTTTCCTAGTACGACCATTTGGCTTCCTAAAACGAGACAAAGCTCTTGCAGGTCAGCAGGACCTTCTCCTCTTAACGTGTCAATCGCCTCTTTTACCTCAAGCGCATTACCAATCGCAAACCCAAGCGGCTGACTCATATCTGAAATGATGGCCATCGTATTTCTGCCCACATTATTCCCAATATCAACCATTGTTTTAGCCAATTCTTTTGCATCATTTAAATCCTTCATAAAAGCACCTGCGCCAGTTTTTACATCTAAGACAATCGCATCTGCTCCTGCCGCAATTTTCTTACTCATAATTGAACTAGCGATTAATGGGATGCTGTTTACAGTCGCCGTTACATCCCGCAAAGCATAAAGCTTTTTATCTGCAGGTGTTAGGTTCCCACTTTGCCCTATGACAGCAACCTTATTTTGATTGACGAGACGAATAAAGTCTTCATTATTAATTTCAACATGGAAACCAGAAACAGATTCGAGCTTATCAATCGTTCCACCTGTATGACCAAGACCACGTCCTGACATTTTTGCTACCGGCACCCCAACAGATGCAACTAATGGAGCAAGTACTAATGTAGTTGTATCACCAACACCACCTGTACTATGTTTGTCTACTTTGACTCCTTCAATCCCTGAGAGGTCTATTGTATCGCCAGATTGAACCATTGCCATTGTGAAATCAGCTTGTTCTTGTTTTGTCATTCCAGTAAAAAAGACTGCCATCGTAAAAGCACTCATTTGATAGTCAGGAATTTCACCTTTCGTATAACCATCTACCACAAATGAAATTTCCTCTGACGTTAATTCCATTCCATCACGTTTTTTTTCAATTAAGTCAACCATTCTCATTATTTTTCACCTTTTTCTTGTGATTTACATTTTCTTCACAATTTGTTTAACAAGAGATAAAAAGTCAGTTTTTACTTTTTCTGTTGTTTCAATTACTTCATCATGGGTAAGAGGCTGATCTAAAATACCTGCTGCCATATTTGAGATACAGGAAATGCCAAGTACCTTTAAATTCGCATGACGAGCGATAATCACTTCAGGAACAGTAGACATTCCCACTGCATCCCCACCTAATGTTCGTAGTATTTTAATTTCCGCTGGTGTTTCGTAAGAAGGTCCTGTCATTCCAACATATACCCCTTCTTGAATGTTCATATTCAGTTCATTTGCTACGTCCCTTGCAAGTGTACGAAGTTCTTTTGTATACGCTTCTGACATATCCGGAAATCTTGCTCCGACCTTTGAATCATTTGGACCAATCAATGGGTTTTGCCCAAAATTAATATGATCGGTAATAATCATTAAATCCCCTGGTTGGAATGATTCGTTCACTCCACCCGCTGCGTTTGTAACAATTAAACTCGTTACACCAAGTTCTTTCATCACACGAACAGGGAACGTAACCTTATCAAGGGTATATCCCTCATAAAAATGAAATCGTCCTTGCATGGCAACAACTGATTTTCCTTGTAATGTACCAAATACAAGTTGTCCGGCATGACCTTCCACCGTTGATACAGGAAACTCTGGAATTTGGTCATATGGGACTTTGATTGGATTTTCAATTTCATCAGCCAACACGCCTAAACCTGAACCTAAAATCAAACCAATTTCAGGGGCACTCGGGCTTTTTTCCTTTAAGAATTGTGAAGCTCTTTCTATAATTGATTTATCCATTCCTATATTCCCCCATTAATCTCTGAAAGAAAACTCTTTCCATGTTTAGGTAATGTTACATTAAAATTATCCGCGACTGTTGCTCCAATGTCTGCAAATGTTGTTCGTAATGGTAATTCCTTACCACCATTCATTTTTTTGTTATATACCAATAACGGAACATATTCTCTTGTATGATCGGTTCCAGTATGTACTGGGTCATTACCGTGATCCGCTGTAATGATTAATAAATCATCATCGGTTAGTTTTTCAAATACTTCAGGTAAACGTGCGTCATACTCCTCTAGAGCATTTCCGTACCCTTTTGGATCGCGGCGATGTCCAAATAATGCATCAAAATCAACTAGATTTAAAAAGCTTAAGCCTGTAAAATCCATATTTAGGGTTTGTACTAACTTATCCATACCATCCATATTTGATTTTGTACGCAATGCTTGTGTAACGCCTTCTCCATCATAAATATCTGAAATTTTTCCAATTGCGATAACATCAAAACCTTGATCACTCAATTCATTCATAACAGTAGGTTCAAATGGTTTTAAAGCATAGTCATGCCTGTTTGGTGTTCTTGTAAAATTGCCAGGTTCCCCAACAAATGGACGGGCTATAACACGTCCAACCATATACTTTTCATCGAGGGTTAACTCACGTGCAATTTCACAAATTTTATATTGCTCATCTAATGGTACAATTTCTTCATGTGCTGCGATTTGCAAAACAGAATCGGCAGATGTATAGATGATCAATTTTCCTGTTTTCATATGTTCTTCGCCAAGTTCATCAATAATGGCGGTTCCGGATGCTGGCTTATTCCCTAAAACTCCTCGTCCAGTCCGTCTTTCAAGTTCATCTAATAATTCCTTTGGAAATCCATCCGGAAAAACTTGAAAAGGCGTTTCAATGTGTAAGCCCATGATTTCCCAATGTCCTGTCATCGTGTCTTTTCCATTAGAGGCCTCTTGCATTTTCGTGTAGTATGCTAGTGGCTGTTCTTGAACAGGAATTCCTTTTATTTCTCGAATATTGCTCAAACCTAGCTTTGCCATATTCTGCATATGTAGACCATTCATTTCTTCCGCAATATGTCCTAATGTATCTGAACCCTCATCACCAAATTTTTTAGCATCTGGTGCTTCTCCGATTCCAACAGAATCCATAACAATTAAGAAGATCCGTTTGTATGTATAAGTAGACATGTATTTCCCTCCCAAAGTATTCTATGAAGTATTTTCCCCTTCTAGTTGCAACTTACTCAATTTTTCACATATGTTTGATGGTCAGAAGTCTGACATCTTTGAGTATAAGGGTGTGGTTTATTCTTTTCAAGTAAATTCACAAGAGTATTAGCAAAAATTGTTAACATTTTTTGACGAAAAAAGCCAGACGTATTGTCTAGCAATCTATTAATCATTATTAGGCGCGAGGATGATAGTTTCTATATACATCCTTCAGGCGTGTTTTTGTGACATGTGTATAAATTTGTGTCGTTGAAATGTCTGCGTGACCAAGCATTTCCTGCACGGCTCGAAGGTCAGCTCCATTTTCTAAAAGGTGTGTCGCAAATGAATGACGAAGCGTATGTGGGGTTAATTCCTTTTCAATACGGGCATCATTTGCGATTTTCTTCAAATTTTTCCAGAATCCTTGTCTTGTCATACGATTCCCATGATGATTCACAAAAAAGGCGTCCGTTTTTTTTTGCTTCACTAGTTGACCACGACCATTTTCTAAATATGCCTGCAATGCCTTCGTCGCAACACTACCAAGTGGAACAATACGTTCCTTATTTCCTTTTCCAAGGCATCGAATAAACCCCATTGATAAGTGAATATCAGCTAAATTTAAGTTAATGAGCTCACTTACACGAAGCCCTGTCGCATATAAAAGCTCAAGCATTGCTTTATCACGTATACCAAACGGATTGTCCAATTTTGGTGCATCTAATAAGGCCTCTACTTCAGAAATATTTAATACTTTCGGAAGTGTACGCTCTGCCTGCGGTGTCTCAATCTGTTCTGTAGGATCATGGTCAGTTACTTTTTCACGAAACAAAAACTTATGAAAAGAACGGATTGATGCTATATGTCTTGCCAAGGTTCGGGATGAATTTCCTTGTTCCTTTAAGTGCTTCAAAAAATGAATGACTTGTAAGCGATTTACATCATTAAAGGATGAGATATTTTCAACCTTGGTTACATATTGATAATATTTTTTAAGATCCCGTTCATAGGACTTTACTGTATTGGTAGCTAGTCTTCTTTCGACAACTAGGTAATGCAAATAATCCTTCACTTGATCTTCCACTAGACTCTACTCCCCATTTCGGTAAAAAAACACTAATCGGTCTAACAGGCCATTCTCCTTTTCTTCAATCATCGAAGTAGCCTTTACTGAGGACCCTTCTGGTTCATCATATTTGTGGTAATTTTGATATTCCTCATTAACCCATATAATACCATAATAAAAAAGAATTGTGCATCCAGTAAACAATACAAACACCTTTAATGTATCAAATACAACGCGAAACCATTGTCCCATCTAGTAATCCTCCAATTCCATTGTTATTAGAAGATATGCCAAATTTACATGGTTTTATACACGCTTATCCCATTTTTTTATATTTCTTTCCCTTTATCACACAATACTACATTAGATAAAGCCAGAAGCATTTGATTTCCCTATTAATTTATGAAAATCAAAAAAACCCTTTTCTCGAAAGGAAAAGGGTCGTTTATTTAAGAAGATCTGTTTCTTCTTTTGCTACTTTATCATGACAACGATGACAAATACCATGGAAAGTTAAACGATGGTCTTTAATAATAAAATTCCAATTCTTTTCAACGATTTCTTCAACATCCTCAAGTAAATCTTCTTGAATTTCGTCGACTGCCCCACATTCGATACATACAAGATGATGATGAAAATGTGCAGCACCTTCTTGGCGAAGGTCATACCTGGATACACCATCTCCGAAATTTATTTTATCAACAATTTTTAATTCGGTAAGTAATTCAAGTGTTCGATAAACAGTTGCTAAGCCGATTTCAGGCGACTTTTCTTTTACAAGGAGGTAGACATCTTCGGCACTTAAATGGTCCTCTTCATGTTCAAGCAGTACCCGAACGGTCGCCTCACGCTGTGGTGTAAGCTTATAACTTGATGAATGCAACTGTTTTTTTATACGATCGATCCGATTTTCCATGTAAAACTTTCCCTCCCTCGCCATTACCTCATTATTATATCAGAAGAAGGGGCACTGTCCAAATAAAATAATTATAAATAATAAGAAGTAACCATTATTAATTAATAACGATTCTTATTTGTTAACCACATCAATTATTTCTTTCATTAGAACAGGAGAAGCGAATGCCTCTATAGCTGAAGCCATTAAAATGACGAAACTTACACCAATCATCAATAGCGAATATCGAGTCAATAGTTGTAAAACAGGTTCGTTCATTCGTTTCATAAATTGCTGGCGGATCATTTTTAGTGAGAATGCGACAGCGACTGTACCGACGATAATAAATGTTGGAATGATTAATAGATTTTGTGGAAGTACGGAAACAAATGATAAGAGAAACCCGCTCCAGCCCATTTGATTGACGAGAAAGCCAACCGTAAATCCGACAACAACCCCTTTTAGGAATAACAGAATTAAGATAATCGGCAGCCCGATAATGGAGATTCCTAGAATCCACATGAGTCCGACATATTTTATGTTATGAAGAATGCTCTGTTTGAACATATCGGTCGAATTGGCATAAGTTCCTTCAGATACCTCTCCAAAAAATCGACTTAAATAGAAAAAGAGGTCTTCTTTTTGACTAGGGTTTAAGCTGTTTACGACAATTGCTCCAAAGATGACACCCATTAGGAATAGTACGGAAATAAATAAATATATGGATGAATGTTCACGAAAATGGTTAACGACAATTGTTTTATATGGTTGTTGCTTTCTCATCTATCGTTCCTCCTATCAATCTTCTAGTAGATTCTATGAGGGAAAATAGATTTCTATGACAACTTGTCCAAAACTATTTCTAGTGATTCGCCACTCTCATTAAATAGAAAAAGACCCCTTTTATTCGGAGTCTACTTTTCCATATTTACCGCCACCACCTGATTTAAGGCGGAGTTTTCCTTGTCGTGCTTGTATGATGATATCGACGATTGAACCTTTCACCACACGTCTTAATTCCTCTTCAGGTATTTCATGTAGAATTGCCATTTCTGTTTTAAAATAGTCCCTCAGTTTTTGTAAGGTTTTTGGCCCTAATCCGGGAATAAACTCAAGTGGAACTTGGTGCACATATGGAGGCCGATTTGAATTTGGTATATCCGTGTCTTTTAACTGCTGAAGTCGGTCAAAAACACCTTTTACAAATCCTGTATGCCCACAGCCAGGACAAGCCTCTGCCATCACATCTTCAATAATTGTTAAACATTTCTCACAGGTTGTTTTATGATATTTTCCTAATAGAGGATCTAACCCGTAGTTTGCAACAACTTCCCTGCCAGCTTTTTGATGAAGTGCAAGTCTGAGTTCTTCAAAAGTGGGCTCTTTCATTTTTATAATTTGATATTCCCTCGCAATTTTTGGAAGGGAATGTGCGTCTGAATTAGACACAAACGTGAAAGAATGCAATTCTTTTATTTGGTCTGCCATATTTGTATTCGAGCTCAATCCAAGTTCAATTGCATCAATTAAATCCTCATCAAACACTTCTGTTAACGATTGTTTTACACCCCGACCGTACATACTTTTGTAAGGAGTGAAGACATGGGCAGGAATAAAAATACCGGATAACTCTTTAACCTTTCGTTGCAGTTCTCTTCCGCCCACATAAATTCTTTGTGAGCTCAATGTTATATTTTTCATTCGTTCGGATAGCCATGCGGAAAATAGCTTCATTTTTTCAATCGTCGGCATAAAAGCTAGGACATGTATCGGTCCTTTACAATTTTCATCATAGATTTCAAGCTCACTCCCTAAAAGGAGTGTCACATTCTTAAAACGTAATCCACCTTCTTCATAGGGATACACTTCTCCCATTTCAATTAAGGTTTCAAGCTCCCCGATGACTTCCGGAACATGACAATCTATAACACCAATCATGTCCATCCCTTTAATTTCAGTGGATTCCTGCAGGATGTTTCCAATAGTAAGTGACTTGGCACCTGTAATTTTTACTGGTTTACCCGAATTCGTTCTTCCGATATGGATATGGAGGTCAACATAGTAATTGTTCATCTTGGCCTATTCTCCTAATGCTTGTTGTAATTGTAAATACTGGACCGCATAAGCCGTCTTCGCATCATATATTTTCTTTTCTTTTATCAAACCAACAGCTTCCTCTAATGTAACCTCAAGCACATCGACAAATTCATCTTCATCCAAGCCTGCTGGGTTCTCCATCTTTTTTAAACCTTTCGCAATAAAAAGATGCACCAATTCATCTGCAAAGCCTGGAGAAGTATAAAAGGAAATAAGCGGCGTCAATGTTTCACAACCATAACCCGTTTCTTCTTCTAACTCTCGTTTTGCGGTTACGTCTGGGGCTTCTCCTTTTTCTAGCTTTCCAGCTGGAATCTCAACAATGACCTTCTCTAATGCTTTTCGATATTGTTGAACCATTACGAGCTTACGGTCATCAGTTATAGCTAGTATAGCAACAGCTCCAGGATGTTTGATAAGTTCTCGTCTACTCGTATTTCCATTTGGTAACTCTACCTCTTCTATATGTAAATCGATAACCTTTCCTTCAAAAAGAACGTCCCTACTAATTGTCTTTTCTCGCAAATGATCCATTATAGCCAGCTCCTTGTTCTACTAAATATATATACTTCATACATTTTAGCATAGTTCTTTTCACTTTTTATAACCCCCAAGGAGGTTTGCGATGAAAATTGTGATTGGTGAAAATCGGGTAGCGTTAGTCGGCAAGGCATGGGAAATTCGCGCAAAACTGAAGGAATATAGTCGTTCCTATCAAACTGTCCAAGAGTGGATTAATCAAGGAAGAGTGGAAAAGGAGAAAAAATAAGCTGGCTTGATGCCCCTTCAAATTATTTGTGATTCGGACATCAAAAAGATAAAATGATATCTAGATGTTAGAAGAATGAGAAATATGGAGGGGATTGCTATGGACAAAAGAAGGATCGGGGCTTCTGACTTATATGTAAGTAAACTAGGACTAGGCTGTATGTCAATTGGTACGGAAGAAAAAGAAGCCTTACAAATCATTGATGCTGCAATAGATTTGGGAATCAATTATTTAGATACGGCAGATTTATATGATCAAGGACTAAATGAAGAATTCGTCGGTAAAGCTCTTAAATCAAAAAGACAAGATATTATTTTAGCTACTAAAGTTGGAAACCGTTTTGAAATAGGTAAGGAAGGATGGTCCTGGGACCCATCTAAAAAATACATAAAGTCCACTGTTAAGGACAGTCTGAGACGTCTGCAAACCGATTATATAGATCTATACCAACTCCATGGTGGGACCATTGAAGATCATATCGATGAAACGATTGAAGCATTCGAGGAGTTAAAGGAGGAAGGTGTCATTCGCTATTATGGAATCTCTTCTATCCGTCCAAATGTGATCCGGGAATTTGTGAAGAAATCTTCCGTCGTAAGCGTGATGATGCAATACAGTATTCTCGACCGACGCCCTGAGGAACAGATGCTCTCCTTTTTAAAAGAAAATGAAGTCAGCGTTGTTGCACGTGGACCCGTCGCTAAAGGCTTACTCACCAATCGACCAGTTGAGGATGCAAGTCAAATTATAAAACAAAATGGATACCTTGATTATTCTTTTGAGGAGCTTGAGTCTGTGATTTCTACCTTAAAATCAGAAGTGGCAGGGAATAGACCTTTAACGGAAATCGCACTACAATATTGCTTATATGAGGATGTTGTTGCTTCTGTCGTAGCCGGGGCAAGTTCAACCCGTCAAATTGAAAAAAATGTGGAAGCTGCAAATACGAAACCTTTAACAGATGAACAGGTACAGAAAATTAGAGAACTCACGAAAGCTTCTGTATACGTGCAACATAGATGATCACGCCCAACCAGTTACGTAATTAAAAACAGTAAATACAGTTTATAAACAGTGTTTTTGAATTAAAAACCGTATTATCGATTTAAAAACGGTAAATCAAAATTAAGAACCGTATTTAAATTGCCCCACTAAAATTGTTCAAATCAAATAGATTTTTCAGACTGTTGACAAACGCTCGTATACTTCGTTGCTTGCCTCTCTCGTCCGCTCATGAAGGACAACTTCTATTCGCGTCTTCGATCGGCTGCGCGCCTTGTCTGACAAGCGTTTTCAAGACAGTCTGGGGAGAGTAATTTACATCTAGATATCCTGTAAAAAAACGTGTAGACAAAGTCAGTACTAACTTTGTCTACACTCTGAAACCCCACAGAACCTGTGGGGTTTTTTACATTATTTGAAATCTGACCATTTAAGGTTACTCTCGTTGAATAGCTCTTCAAATGATTTGTTTTTTTCTCGTTGTCTTCTTTCCTCTCTTTGTCTTTCAAGCTCTTCTTCTTGTTTTTTCTGGGCTTCTTCTTTTAACTGTTGTTGTGTATTTTTTAACTTTGAAACAATATCGTCATTTAGTAAGTCGCCAAGGCTTAATTTCTCATCTTTTTGCTTTTTAACAGATGGCTTTTGCTTCTTCTTAGCCATAGTATTCCCTCCATACATCAACCATTTGACTACTATTATAGCAAAAAAAGCGAATAACCGCTTGGTGGGTTATTCGCCGAAGTCCCTTTAGTATGCATCAAGTACGACGTCATTATCAATGAGTAGATTTGGCTCTGTAGAAGTTAGTATATCCTCTACCGTAAATCCTTTTGCCACCTCTACTAATTTTAATCCGTTTTCAGTTACATCAATTACAGCACGATCGGTAATGATTCGATTTACGACTCCCTTTCCGGTTAAAGGCAGGGTACATTTTGTTAAGATTTTCGGCTCTCCTTTTTTATTGACATGATCCATAATTACAATGATCTTCCTGGCACCATGAACGAGGTCCATTGCCCCACCCATTCCTTTTATCATTTTTCCTGGAATCATCCAATTTGCAAGGTCACCCTGCTCTGAAACTTCCATTGCACCAAGAATCGCAATATTGATATGTCCACCGCGAATCATCGCGAATGATTCCGCACTGTCAAAATATGCTGCTCCCGGAATCGCTGTGACCGTCTCTTTCCCGGCGTTGATTAAATCTGGGTCAACATTTTCTTCAGTTGGATATGGACCAATTCCAAGCAACCCATTCTCGGATTGGAGAACAACTTGTTTATTAGAAGATATATAATTGGCAACAAGGGTTGGCATTCCAATTCCAAGATTCACATAAAAGCCATTCTCAATTTCCTTTTCAGCCCTTTTTGCAATCTTTTCACGCGTATTTGTCATCGCCTTCTCCCCTCTTACTTAGATAATGTCAATCGTTCAATTCGCTTCTTTTGTTCACCTACAATTAATCCTTGGACATAGATACTCGGTGTATGAATCAAATTTGGGTCAAGTTCGCCAATTTCATAGAGTTGTTCAACCTCTGCAATCGTGACCTTTCCTGCAGCAGCAATCATCGGGTTAAAATTACGGGCCGTCTTGTTATAGATTAAATTCCCCATTTTATCAGCCTTTTCAGCGCGAACTAGACTAAAGTCAGCCACAAATGCCTCTTCTAACACATATTCCTTCCCATTAAATACACGGGTTTCTTTTCCTTCAGAAATTGGGGTTCCAACTCCTGCAGGTGTGTAAAATGCTGGAATCCCCGCTCCACCTGCTCTAATTTTTTCCGCCAATGAACCTTGGGGAACAAGCTCAACCTCAAGTTCACCTGACAATGCTTGTCGTTCAAATTCCTTGTTTTCCCCAACATATGAACCGATCATTTTCGAAATTTGTTTGTTCTTCAAAAGTAAACCAAGTCCCCAATCGTCAACACCACAGTTGTTTGAAATAACTGTCAGATCCTTTACCCCAGACTCGGCCAATGCGAAAATTAAATTTTCCGGGATACCACATAAACCAAATCCACCCACCATAATCGTGGAACCGTCTTTGATTTCCTTAACCGCTTCCTGAAAAGAGGAATATATTGGTTTCATTTGCACACCCCACTATTCAATATTTTCAACAATAGTCGCTACACCTTGGCCGCCGCCAATACATAAAGTCGCTAATCCATAACGATCATTACGACGTTTTAGCTCATGAATAAGTGTAACTAGAATTCTTGCTCCACTTGCGCCTATTGGATGACCTAAGGCAATTGCACCACCATTCACATTTAAAATATCATGGTTAAAACGAAGCTCTCGATCTACTGCAATAGACTGAGCAGCAAATGCCTCATTTGCCTCAATTAAATTCATATCACTAATACTTAAACCGCATTTTTTCATTGCCTTTTGGACAGCTGCGACCGGACCAATCCCCATAATACTAGGGTCAATCCCAGCATTTCCATTCGCTTTTATGGTAACTAAGCCCTTAATGCCAAGCTCATCAGCTTTCTTTTTACTCATAATGACAAATGCAGCAGCTCCATCATTTATTCCAGAGGCGTTACCTGCTGTAACAGAGCCATCTTTCTTGAATGCTGGACGCAGGCTTCCAAGCTTCTCAACTGTTGTACCTGCTTTTGGGTATTCATCTGTATCAAAGACTATGCTTTCTTTTTTACGTTGTGGAATCACAACTGGCACAATCTCTTCCTTAAATTTACCTGCTTCAATTGCGGCTATTGCTCTCTCCTGGCTACGAGCTGAAAAACGATCCTGTTCTTCCCTCGTAATCTCATATTTATCGCATAAATTTTCGGCTGTAATCCCCATATGATAGTCATTAAATGCACACCATAACCCATCGGAAATCATGCTATCAACCATCTTTTGGTCGCCCATTTTAAATCCATTTCGGGCACCCTTTAAAAGATAAGGAGCCTGACTCATATTTTCCATTCCACCAGCCACAATTACGTCTGCATCACCAGCTATGATTGCCTGCGTTGCCAAGTGTACGGCTTTTAATCCTGAGCCACATACCTTATTTATTGTCATCGCTGGAGTTTCCTGTAGCAAACCTGCTTTTATGGCTGCCTGCCTTGCTGGATTTTGGCCTACACCCGCCTGCAAAACATTGCCCATAATCACTTCATCTACAAGCTCCATGTCCACCCCTGCTTTTTCAATAGCTGCTTTAATAACGACAGCACCTAGTTCTGGAGCTGAAACAGACTGCAAACTTCCTCCAAAACTACCAATCGCTGTTCTGACAGCGCTTACAACCACTACATCATTACTCATTTCAACATCTCCTTTACGTACGGACTTTATGTAATCATTATCATATATATTTCGATGCTTTTTTCGAAATACCTCTTATTTTGTCTAAATTTCTATTATTCTTGATTTTTAGAAAAGAGCTCCACTAGAATAAGAGATAAGACTATGTTTTGCTGGAGGGTTGTCCATGCAATTACCTAAGCAAGTCACAATTATTGAAGTCGGACCAAGGGATGGGCTGCAAAATGAAAAAAGAATAATCCCAACAGTGGCGAAGATTAATTTTATTAAAAAATTAAAAATGGCGGGCCTTCAAGAAATGGAGCTTACCTCATTTGTTTCGCCAAAATGGGTTCCACAGATGAAGGATGCAGAAGAAGTTATCGCAGCCTGTTTAGATGACACTCGAAACATTGTATTAGCACCGAATCGCAAAGGAATTGAAAGACTGTATGAAACAAATTGCAAAGCGATTGCTGTTTTTGTTGGGGCCAGTGATAGCTTTAACAAAAAAAACATCAATAAAACGACGGCTGAAAGTTTAGAGGAATTAAAACCTCTTATTCAGGAACTAAAGGAAAAGGGATATTTTGTGCGTGCATGTATTTCTACTTCTTTTTACTGTCCGTTCGAAGGAAAAGTAGATGAAGAAGCTGTATTAAAGCTATGCTCAACTTTTGTACAATATGGGGTAGATGAATTAAGTGTCGCCGATACAATTGGAAGAGCAAATCCAAAAGAGGTCTTCTCCCTTTTTTCAATGTTAAAAAAAGAGCTACCAAACACCTTGTTAACAGCTCATTTTCATGACACCCGCGGCATGGCGCTTGCAAATGTGTTGGCTGCTATTCAATCCGGAATAGACCGTTTTGATACCTCTGCTGGTGGTTTAGGTGGTTGCCCGTTTGCACCAGGTGCGACTGGTAATGTTGCTACTGAAGATGTTGTGTATATGCTTGAAGAAATGGGGATTTCCACAGGGATTAACCTTTCAAAGCTTGTCGAGGCTGTTGATGTAATAAATCCCCATCTGACAAGGCCGATTGAAAGTAAATTTTACCGGCTTACAAAAGCAAAATAAGAATATTTCGCTGAAAAACTCCACATCCTATCCATGAATTTATAAATATCCTCTTTAGGAAATGGAGTTGTTACCATTGGCAAAACGAGACAAAGGTCGTGCTCAAAAAGGAAAACCGAATGCTGATACGACAAACAACACGATGGCTGCTGAAGAAATGGAAAAAGCCATTCACCCTACAAACCGTCAAAATTCAGAGCAATGAAAAAAATCCCCTGGTAAAGTCAACTGTGACCTACACCAGGGGATTTTTTTAGATTTTCGGTGCTGTTTCTACTTTTGTCGTTGCTCTTGCTTTTAATTTATTTCTTTCTCTACGAGTTGCGGGTATCCGAGAGAATGAAAACAATCGATAGACAGCAGGAATTAACAGTAATGTAATGAGCGTTGCAAACGACAACCCTGAAATGATGACAGTTGCCATCGGCGCCTGATAATTCCCGGAGGCTCCAGATTCAAGCGCAAGCGGGAGCATACCGCCAACTGTTGTTAAAGTCGTCATAAATATTGGGCGAATCCGATCATTCCCTGCTCCGACAAGCGCTTCCTCAATCGTAAATCCTTCCTTTCGAAGCTGGTTTGTTCTGTCTATGAGCAATATTGCATTGTTTAAAACAATTCCTACAAGCATGATAATACCCATTCCCGACATGAGATTTAATTCCATCTGTGTAATAAACAATCCTAAAATAACCCCAATGATTGTAATCGGAATAACGGACATTACAAGCAGCGGATGCCCAAAATGGTTAAATTGAACAGCCATAACCAAATAAACAAGGAAGATTGAAATCGCAAAAACAAATATCATATCCGTCATTAGCTCCTGTTGCTGCTCTAAATCCCCACCTGCTGAAAGAGTATACCCTGTTGGCATCTCAAATTCATCAATCATTTTCTGAATATCTCGATTTACCGCACCCAGATCACGATCCTTTATATCAGCGGAAATCGTCACAAGTCTTTCTCCATCAGAATGAATGATTTCATTTGGTGTTTGAACAGTTTCAAGTTCAATAAAAGTAGAAAGTGGCACTTCAACACCATTAACAGGTATTTTCATATCAAGTAAATCCGTTTTTGTATCAGGTATTTTCGTCCAACTTAGTTGTAAAGGTATTGTTTCATTATCATACTGCATCGTACCGACCGACATTTGAATAAAGGAAGTTTCAATAAATTGTTTAACTTGTGAAGGCAATAAGCCCTCTTCTTCCATTTCTTTTTCTTTTAAAACAACGATTTGCTCATCAGAGGATCTTTCAACTGAATTTGTGATTGCTGAAATCCCATCTACATTCTGAAGCTCATCTGCAAATTTGTTTGAAATCATTTGGAGCTGTTCAAAACTATCTCCTTTAATATTTACTTTGACAGGAAACCCTCCCCCGCCTGCCATTGCACTTTGAACACCCAAGACGGGTTGATCTTCCTGCATCTTTCGCAAAGTATCTAGTATTTTTTCATTTACTTCCTTTTGTTCTACCGTAATTTGATCGCCCTTGGTCATATTAATAATAATGTAAAGCATACTTCCATTATCCATGACATAATTTGTTTCAACATCGTTTACTTTTTGTAGTCTCTGGTTTATTTCATTCACTACATTCTGCTTTTCTTCCACAGATAATCCTGGTTCTAAGTCTACGCCAAGTTCTGCATAGCGATTTAGCATATCAGGCATGATGGTCATCGGTATTTTCGATACAAGAAATAAGGAACCAACTAACATCAAAAGAAACAATGTTATTATGGCCAAGCTATTTCTTTTCTTTTTAATTACCCAAGCAACTACATTGCGATAGCCTTTCATAAAAATCGAGTCTTTTTTCAATTTAGATGGTTTTCTTAGCTTTAAAAATACTTCTGACAGAGAAGGAATTAATGTGAAAGATATGATAACGGAACTTATTAAGGTTATTGCCACAACAGCGGAAAGCATTATGACAAATTCACCCATCTCGCCACCTATTAAGCCAATTGGTAGGAACACAACGATGGTTGTTAGCATAGATGCAATGACTGCCGAAGCTACTTCCTTAGTCCCTTCGATAACAGATTCGAACCTACCAAAACCAAGTTCCTTCTTTTTATATATAGCTTCTAGGATGACAATAGAGGAATCCACCATCATTCCTATTCCCAGGCCAAGTCCAAGTAAGGTTAACATATTAAAGCTATAATCAAATAACCACATGGCTGTAAAAGTTAAAAGAACGGAAGATGGAATCGACAAACCAATAATAAAGGTAGCTCTAATATTACGTAAAAACAGTAATAAAATGACAATCGCAATGATTCCACCAATTAATATATTGTCTTTAACCCCGTCGATTGACTCACTGACATAATCTGCTTGGGCAACAACCTCGTTTAATTCAAAGTTCTTTACAAGACCTTCACTTTGAATTTTTTTCACTTCCGCACGTATTGCTTTTGCCATCTCAATTTGCGTGACATTCGATACGCGCCCAATTTGTACGAGAATAAAGTCCTGCGAACCGTTTTTCCATACATATGAGTTATTCTCTATAGGCTGGATTGTAATAGTTGCAACATCCTTTAATAAAATCGATCCATTTTGCGTTAGGAGTGAAATATTTTCAATATCATTAATACTATCTATCTTTGAACTCCATCTCAAAGAAGGTGAACCCTTCTCATTTTGTAATTCTCCTAAGGTTGCTTCACCTTCAGACTGTTGAATTGCTGCAACCACTTGGGAAACCTCAAGATTATGTTTTAGCAATTTTTCACGGTCTATTTTAATGGAAACCTCTTGCTCCTTGCTCCCTGTTAGTAAGACATCTCTTACCTCAGGCAGAGCTTCTAATCTCGGCTCTAAAATCTCTTTTGAAAAAGCAGACATCTCTTCCATGTTGCCACCAGATACATCCATAAAAAATTCGTAACTTTGACTTCCTCCATACTGACCTGATGCAATATCGGTGATATTCGGATACTCCGATTTGGCGGATGCAATGACAGACTCGACTTCTTTAAAAATCTCTTCTCCTCGCCCTGACTCAAATGTAAGATTCAACATGGTTCTTCCGATATTGGTAGTAGACTCAACACCCTCAACACCATCTATTGCTAAAATTTGTTGTTCAATGGGGGTGGTGATCGTTCTTTCAACTTCAATTGCTGCCATTTCTCCTGCGTAAATCTCAACAAACGCTCCGTCTAGTTTTACAGGGGGCATGAGCTCTTTGTCTACTTTTAATAAAGAATAGCCCCCTAATACGGTTACTAGGAAAATCATTAAAGTAATTAAGATTTTCCGTTGGACAATAAATTTCAATAAATTCACTGTTCATCTCCTCTTTCTCCTAATAGGTAAAATTTAGTATTTTTGTATAAATTAATCATATCGGCTTATGGAAAGTGGGATAATGAGCCGGAGATATATCTTTACCTAAGACCTAAGGCGTAGGAAAATTATGGAGAATCGTTTAAAAAAAGATATAATAAAAGAAGCTAACATATCCAATCGGATTTTTAGAAGGAGCGTTTTTTCATGAAAAGAATGAAAAAGATATTAATATTGCTTGGAATTCTAATCGGCTATATGACCACAATTGGAATGATTTTTACAAACATTGTTATGTTTATGAAGAAGAAAACCGATGATGAGATTCTTGAACGAGAAACACAGGAAGGGCGCCTTACTTTAGATGAGGTTGAGTCTCTGAAAAAAGAGGATGTATCCATTCAATCTAGATTTGGATACATGATTAAAGGCTGGCTTGTAAAAGGAACGGATAAAAAACGAGTTATTATCATTTCCCATGGCGTGACTCAAAATAAACTAAATTCCATTAAATACATGAAGCTTTTCTTGGAACGTGATTGGAATGTCCTTTTGTATGATCATCGTCGACATGGAGAAACCGGGGGAAAGACAACAAGCTATGGGCATTATGAAAAATTCGATCTTGAATCGGTTGTTTCCTGGGTAAAAGAAAAATTTGGAGATGACAGTACGATTGGTATTCACGGGGAATCTATGGGGGCAGTAACGACTTTACTATATGCCGGAATGATTGAAGACGGAGCAAATTTTTATATTGTGGACTGCCCGTTTTCCGATTTTGAAGCTCAACTGAAATATTTATTAAAGGTTGATTACAAAGTTCCCGCCCCACTTGTTCTTCCTTTTGCCAACGTATTTTTAAAGCTTCGCGATGGATATAGCATCAAAGATGTTTCTCCTGTTTCCGTGATTCAAAATATCAAAAATCCAGTTTTATTTATTCATAGTGCGAAGGATGATTATATTTTACCTGAAATGACAATGGAGCTTTATAAAATGAAGGAAGGACCAAAGCAGATGCTGATCGCGGAAAAAGGCAAACATGCCTATTCCTTCGCTGATAACAAGGAAGCGTATGAAAAAGTAATTGACGATTTTTTTGAGAAATATGTAAGGGACTGATTGAATTCAGTCCCTTACCCAAGTACATCTGTAATGTCTGTTAAATTCTTATCGATCCAGGCTAATGCGAGTTCAATTGTTTCAAACTCCTGAACCTCAAAAGTCACCTCATCCTGAAGCAACCAAACATCCTTTTGATCATAGTTTACCCCTGCAATTGACCAGTGTAAGAGGCTATATGGATGGTTATCATGTAAAAAGGAAACCCATGTTTTATCTTCTGCAATATTTCGGATTGTTTTAAGATTGGAACTCATGTACATCACTCACTTCTACTAGCCGTAAACGCGGATTTAAAATCTCATTTGGGCTCTTTAACATATAGCAATTTGCCTGTTCAAGAAAATCGATTGTCATATTTTCATCTAAGAATACCATTTTAGATTTTTCTACTAATAATGGTTGATAATTTGTTTCAAAGACTAGGTCATCATCGTCTTCAGAGTCTACTAGCCACAAGGCCGTAACCCCACTCATCACACAGCCGCAGCCTTCTGTTTCATATTTTAGTTTTAATTTTTTGTCTTTATTTTTAATTTGTGTATTCAGTTTTTCAATTGCCCGTTCTGAAAATGTAACGTTCATTTTTGTTCTCCTTTTTCTTTCATATTACGTCTATTCTAACATATCTTGTCTTCTTCTACATATCATTACAATGGCTCTACACTTTACCAAGCAATTTGAAATTTGGTAAATGCTGGTTTATTATCAATAGTAATATGATTACTTTAAGGGGGGATTTCGGAGATGTCGAAGGTTACCATCAAAGTAAATGATAATGGTTCATTAAGGATTTCAGGTGATGTTGATTTGATCGATGCGGAAGGAAATACGTTTCCAACAAAACAAACCTTCTCATTATGCAGATGTGGTAGATCCAATAATAAACCATTTTGCGACGGTTCTCATAAAGGTCACTTTGAATCAGTCGTACGAGCTCCAAAAGAATAATCCTTATTGCACCGAATGCACTATGCATTCGGTTTTTTCGTTATCCGGATCGCCAATTATCCCGCATTAACGGGCAGTATAACCCCCACCTTAAAACTTTAATAATCACAGAAGTATAAGCAAGAGTTAACTGCCCGTAAAAGCCCGATTAAAGGATCAAAGACTAAGAACGCCACGTCCTGTGGCAACGTCTTTGTGACCCACATCATGTGGGCCTCAACTAACAATCAGTGGGGAATGATACCCCCACTGATTGAAGTTTCACTTTATGTTACAATACGGGTAAAAGCCTTTCATGGAGGACAAAACATGCCTGATTGGTCATATCATGGACTCTTTAAACCTATCTTATCCCGTCTGTCTCCCTATCAATCCCGGGAATTTATCCACCGGGGAATGAATCTGGTTGCCTCCATTCCAGGAGGAAAGCATTTCATTCATTTTCTTGGTAGAGAGGAATCTTCTGAACTTATAAAAACAGAAATTCATAGCGTAATCTATCCAAATCCCATTGGGCTTTCTGGAAAAGTGGATCCCCTTTTAACTGGTTCAAACGCTTTTTCTAATCTTGGATTTGGTTTTATTGAAATTGGTCCAGTAACGAAAGTGCCGACAAAAGACCCATCACTTCCAATTGTAGATTGGCAAAAACAGCAAATCGACTTTTCTTCAAACTATGAATCAATCGGAGTTGAGAAAACGGTTCAAAAGCTTAAAAAGTGGAAGCCAATACAGCCTGTCTGGGCAAGATTGGCTGGAATGAGTGAAGAACAACAGGATTTGATTACGAAATTAGATCCATATGTTACGGCATTTGTAACTTCTACTCCGAATCTTCAGTGGACTACAAACCGTCCTGTTTATCTTGCTGTTCCAGTATATGAGATCAAGAATCTTTCACTTGAGCGGATTCAGTCTACTTGTTCTGGTATCGTCATTGATGAACCTTTGGATATGGCAAAGGATAATTATTTAAGGAAACTACTAGATTCTATTCATTATTTAAGAAAAAGTGGGTTTACGCTTCCCATCATTACAGTCGGTGGTATTTATGAACCCGCCAATGCTCTTGCACTTCTTGATGCAGGGGCTGACCTTGTGCTGCTTTCAGAAGGATATGTTTTTTCTGGACCAGGTCTTACAAAAAGAACTAGCGAAGCCCTTTTACACCAACTTCAACCACATCCACCGCTTCATCCAGCATGGATATGGTATTGGCTATTTGGTTTGTCCATCGTTATTGGTGGATTAATTGCCGCTCTGTTCAGCTTGACGACTATTATTCTTCCTTATGATGAACAATTTCTTGGAATGCAAAGAGAAGAAATCCTTCTGTTTAATGAACGGATTCTCTATTTTATGGCCCATGATCGGATGACACTTGCTGGGACAATGATTTCTGGCGGTATCGTCTATATGGCATTGGCTCGTTTCGGAGTTCGAAAACAGATTCTCTGGACCAAGCAGACGATTGATCTTGCAGCCATCCTTGGTTTTTTAGGAATATTCTTATTCATTGGATACGGATATTTCGATTGGCTTCACCTTCTTTTTTGGCTCATTTTACTCCCAATCTATTTAACTGGTTTTATTAAAACGAGACATATGAAAGGGACGCCAACATCGCTTAACACTCGTAATCACCCGGTTTGGAAACATAGTTTATTTGGACAACTAGCTTTTATCATCCTTGGATTTTCATTTGTGTTAGGCGGCATTGTGATTTCATTAATTGGGATTACGAATGTGTTTGTTGCAACAGATATTCTCTATATTTGTATGCCGCCTGAAAAGTTGGATTTATTTAATGATAAATTGATTTCGGTCATTGCTCATGACCGCGCGGGCTTTGGAAGTGCCCTTCTGAGTGTTGGATTTTTGGTGCTAACTATTTCTCTCTGGGGATTTCAGCAGGGGAATAAATGGGTTTGGTGGACTTTGCTAATAGGTGGACTACCAGCCTTTTTTGTAGGAATTTGGATTCATTTTGCAATCGGGTATACGACCTTTATTCATCTTCTTCCCGCTTATTTCGCCCTTTGCTTGTTTTTTATTGGACTTATTATGACGTACCGTTTTTTTCATTTGGGTAAAGATACGTAAAGCAGACTGTTGACAAACGTTAGCATACCGCGTTGCTTGCTTCGCCTGAAAATCGTTTTCAAGACAGTCTGGGAATGTAATTTATATCTGGATATCCTGTAAAAAATTACGTAAAAGGAGCCTCATTGGCTCCTTTCTTAATTTTCTGGATTCCAATCCTTTGCTAGCATGCCATATATAATATGGTCAACATAGTGATCGTAGAGCCATTCGGATTGCCGAATCTCGCCTTCATTCACAAAGCCTAATCTTTCAGGTATCGATCTGCTCTTATGATTTTCGACCGCTGCACGGATTTCCACTCGATTTAGTTTTAAATGGTTGAAAGCATAATCAGTTAATGCCTTCGCTACCCTTGTCATGATTCCGTTTCCTTGATATTGCTGTCCAAGCCAGTAGCCGATATAGACTATTTTATTGGTCCAGTCGATTTCGTTGAAACCTACTACCCCAACGATTTCATTTTTATAGACGATAACGGTATGCATCCCTTTATTTTCTGCATAGCTTTTCCTGCAGGATTCGATATATGCTTTTGTATCCTCTACCTTTGTTGTCATATCAAGCCATGGCAGCCATTCTCGTAAATACCCTCTTGACTGATCTGTTAATTTAAAAATTCGCTCGGCATCGTTTACTTCTGTTAATTTCAAGGACAGTTCCTTGTCAATTTGGTATACAAACATTATTTTTACTCCATTCTTTTCTTTTACCATATTAACTTCTATCCTTTGTCTAAAAATCCTTCTAAAATTAGTCTGAAAAGCGTAAATCGACTAATCTATTTGTAGGGATGTAGTGGACTTCCCCAAATTTATCAATGATATGCAGTCTATTTTGTAAGTAATCGTAATGGTGAATAGTACCAAGAAGGAGTTTGTGATGTTTGGCTTCATAATGCGTGATAACCAGCTCTCTCCCTTCCTCCATCGCCTGACAAAGAACACTGTTCATCTCTTCGATTTGTTGTTCATCTAGTTCTGGTTTTGGCTCATACGTATCTTCTTCTGCCCAATCTCTAAGCAATTTCACATGTTCTGGCAGCATCATTGCTGTCCATTTTATCGTTCCGCGGTCCCGTATCATCCTTATTACCTTCTTTCTTACGTCTATCTCCAGCACCTAACCCATTGAGACGCTCTACTCTGCCTTGTGTCCGCCAACGAGTTTACTGCGATGTCTTGATGTTCCGGCATTTGTATAGGAAACGGCACGTAGGATTGCATCTGAACCGTATTTACCACGGATGCCGTCCATTACATACCCAAGCTTATGCTGCTTGACTCGATTAAGATAAAACAAATCCAACTGCATTTGTGTGTCATCCTCAATATTAGAAAGTGCAATTGATATTTTACGAACTGTCTTTTTCGCATAGAATTTCTCAAATAATTCAAGACAGACGCGATACATTTCCATCGTAATATTTGTCGGAGTTTCAATCGTTTTTGAACGGTAAAATCCTCCCCCAAACTCATCTTGGCTATAATGAATTCCGAGGCTAATCGTTCTTCCTGCCTTTTTATGTCGACGTGCGCGCCTTGCTACCTCTTCACACATTTCAAGAATGACATGTTTTACTTCTTGTGGGTCAGGGTAATCACGCAAAAGGATTTGGCTTTTCCCAAAGCTTACTTGCCCCTGCATAATAGGGGCACCAATTTCCGATAAATCGATCCCCCAGGCATGGTAATAAAGCTGATTTCCCATCACTCCAAATTTTTTCTCAAGTAGTTCGAGTGGATATTGAGCAAGCTGACCAACGGTTGTAATTCCCATCCCATTTAAGGTTCGCTCTACCCTTCTTCCAATTCCCCACATTTCTCGTAGTGGCGATACAGACCATAGTTTTTCGGGGATATCATCATAGGTCCATTCCGCGATTCCCTTTTTCTTTGCATCTAAATCTAGGCATAGCTTTGCCATCAGCATATTGGGACCAATCCCAATGGCACAGGTTAGCCCATATTCAGCTTTAATTTCTTTCCTGATTTTACGAGCGATTGTTGTCGCATCTCCCCATAATTTTTCAGTTCCATCAATCTTAATAAAGCTTTCATCGACGCTATATACATGGATTGCATCTTTTGGTACATACCGGTTAAAAAGTCTCGTAATTTCCGTTGAAATTCGTAAATAGGTTGCCATTTTCGGGTTTACAATTTGAATTCGTGGATCCTTTGGGATCTCAAAGAGTCTTGACCCCGTTTTTATCCCAAATTCCTGTTTTAGCTTTGGCGAAGCTGCGAGCACAACACTTCCTTGGCGCTCTGTATCTCCAACAACCGCTAAATAGCACTCAAGTGGATCAAGGCCTAATAATACTGCAGCACAGCTCGCATAAAAGCTTTTTATATCCACACATAAAATCTTTTGAACGGGAAACTGACTGTAATCCACCATCTAACATCATCTCCAAAAAGAATATATGTTCGTATTCTATTCCTAATAATAGGAGAATATACGTTCGATTTCAATGGAAATTTAAAGCAGAACCACAGGACATCATAAATGACGTTGTGAATGAATACTTAACTGCCTAATGGAGTACCTCGTAAACAAAAAAACCAAAACGCTTAGATAGCGAATTGGTTTTTTAGTATTAAATAGATAAGCGAAAAGCTTTAACAATAATCCCATCATTGGCTGGCTCAAAATCATAGTGAGGCAAACGTTCAAATCCGTGTTTTGTATAAAGCTTAATTGCCTGTATCATGAATTCACCAGTATGTAATCCAAGAAATTGATGATTCTTTGCTTGCGAACGCTGTATGCACTCGGTAATTAATGCAGAAGCGACACCCTTTCCACGTGCCTCAGGACTTACAGCTAGCATTCGTATTTCAGGGTATTCGAGTTCTTCTAACTGACCTTCATATGCGTCTGTATTAGCGGGAAACAAGACTACACTTCCTATAATTTTTCCATCAAGCTCACAGACAATAAGCTCAGAACCATGGAGGCGATCAGCCTCAGATGAAATGGCCTGCTTAAGAGCTTGCCAATGAGCAGCTGGAATTACCCTTGAATGCTCAAGATAAGCAGCAACTCGTTGCTCACGAATAAACTCCAATTCATCCTGTTTTGCATCACGAATTTTCATTACTGATTTCACCTACCCTTTGATCAAGAATTTTTCTTTTTTTCCACTTAACTGCTCACGGTTATGTTCGGAGAGCCATACAGATTCATCTGGTCCTTTAGGAAGAATATTCACTTCTCCTTTTGCAGGATCAATGGTGATCGATAGATGATAATGTCGCTTAATCGCATCAAAATCAGTCGTTTCACCAAAACCAGGAGTCTGGTATAAGTCACGGGCATACCCCCATAAATTGTTAAACTCACGGATCAAATTTCGATTTGTCCGAAAAGCGGAGTAATAAGCAGCATCAAAGCGTGCCAATGTCGTAAATAGGCGGACATCAGAATCCGTAATAAAATCTCCAAATAAGAAACGATGCTTGGACAAACGCTCTTCTAATTCATCTAACCTAGCAAATAATTGATCATAGGCTTGTTCATAGGCCTCCTGAGAACGAGCGAATCCACATTTATATACGCCATTGTTTACATCATGAAAAATGACGTCATTTAATGCATCAATTTCTTCGCGCAAGCTACTCGGATATAAATCAGGAGCATTTTCCTTATGAAAAGGAGCCCAAACGGTTTCAAAATAGTTGGTAAGCTTAACATAATCATTGTTAATCGCTTTTTTGGTTTCAAGATCAACCATGACTGGTACAGTAGGTCTACCTGTATAATCAGGGTCCGCATTCTTATAGACCTCACCCACATACTGAACATTAAGAACAGGATCCACTCCATTTTCATCCAAAGAAAATTCCCAATCTACATGCTCAATTCGAGGTCTAAGTGGACTTACTGTTCCTAAGCTAATTGCTTTTTCTAAACCAAGCACTTTGCGAACGATCACAGAACGGTGTGCCCATGGACATGCGGCCGACCAAAGTAAACGGTAGCGGCCGGACTTAACGGGTAGCTCATCTGGCTGGTTTCCAAAAGGAGTTGTAAAGCGATTTGTTTGACGATTAAACGAGCCATCCCCTTTTATTTCTTCAGGCTTATTGGTTGAAGTAATGTTTGCTTCAGTGGTAATTTTAGGCTTAATGTCTGATTATTTTGTGACACGTCATTCTCTCCCTCATGTACCTTCTATTTAATACACAGTAATTCAATGTGTTTAATGTAATTTACTCATTATCTAAATCATTCGTCAAGTAATGAAACTTATAAGATTCAGTTAATTTTATATGTTTAAACGCAAAAAAATACCCCTTAATAAAAAGGAGTATGATTGAAAGTTATTTCTTAAAAAACGCCTTCCCACCCACTTTTTCAACAAGACGAGGAAAAAGGGTATAAAAAACACTACCTGCATTCATCCAACCCGGCAGGTTAATTTCGCGTTTTGGAGTTAACATGGCACTTACAATTTTAGACGCAACTACATCGGGATCCAGCATAAAACGATTTACATTCTTCGCATAGGTTCCAGACTCATCTGCAATATCGAAAAAACGAGTTCGAATGGGTCCTGGATTTACGGCTGTTACATGAATATTTGTACTCGATAGCTCCATCCGTAAACTATTTGTAAAACCGAGAACCGCATGCTTTGAAGCAGAATAGACACTTGATTTTGGAGTCGCAATTTTGCCAGCCTGTGAAGCAATATTAATAATATGACCTGAGTTTTGCTCAATCATTGTCGGCAATACCATTTTTGTACAGGAAATAAGCCCGAAAACATTCACTTCGAACATTGCCTTCATTTGCTCTATTTTTGCATCGACAACATTGGCAAACACACCAAACCCCGCGTTATTCACAAGGACATCAACCGTTTTTACATGATGTAGGATGTTCTCAAATACTTCTTTGACATTTTCGGCATCACGCACATCTAACTTATAAAATAAACAATCTATCTTGTATTTTTCTTGAATGTTCTGTGCTATTTTTTCCAACTGGTCATAACTACGGGCCAATAGAACGGGAGTAGCCCCCTGCTCTGCAACGAGATAGGCAATTTTTTCACCAATCCCGCTCGAAGCACCCGTAATGACAATTGTTTTTCCTTTAAGTCTTGAATTCATACGACCTTTTTCACCTCAGAAATTTGTTAATTTGAGTGATATATATGTTGTCCGTTCACTACTTCTATCTTAATTTCCCCTAATTCCTCAAGGAAGTCAAGCTGTCCAACTGTTTCAGAAATTGTAAAAAGAGGCTGCCTTAAGTAAACTTTCGGGAATAACCTGGTACATACTTCAAATGCTGTCATCGGCTTTTCCTTGATCATTTTCAGCACATGATAGGCTCGTTCTTTTTGTGAGAGGAATCTTTCTTGAATTAAGTGATGAGCATTCGTAATATCGTCTCCATGCCCTGTTACGACCTTTGACATATCTAGCGTTAGTAGTTTTCTTAAAGAATTATTATATTGAATTAATGGTCTTGGTCTAGCTGTTTCACCAAATTGCGGTGGTTCAAGCAATGGGTTTGGTGAAATTTTAGCTAAAAGGGTATCTCCTGCAATAAGCATTCCATCCTCTTCCCGATAAAGAACAATGTGACTTTGTGCATGCCCAGGCGTCTCTAATACCTTAAAGCCAGATAATCCTTCAATTGTATCTCCTTCTCCAATTGTTGAAGTTAACGTTCTACGGCAAGAATATTCAAATTCTTCATCCATATCGATTAAAGCTGTAAATGATGGATTAAGGCCTAATTGAGTAAAAAGCTCTTTATAAAACGGCTCATTATGTGCAAAGAATTGCTTATCCTGGCTAATCCATGGCTGATTTTTAGGATGACCAATGATAGGGACATCCTTACTAAAAAAGTCAAGAAGCCCAACATGGTCTGGGTGATGATGGGTGATTACAATTTGTTCAATATCAGATGGTGAATAACCTAACTGAGCAAGCTGCTCCTTAAAGGATTGCCACGCTTCCTCTGTTTTTGCACCCGCATCAATTAATGTTAGTGCGTCTCCTTTAACAACATATACATTCACATCCCCGACAGCAAAAGGTGTGGGCAAGGTAATTTTAAAAACATCCTTCGTGGTCGTAAGTTTATTCATAAAAATCTCCTTTGTACGATATCCATATCATTTTGTTACATTTATCCAATATTAGTTTACCTTTTCATTCTCATTTTGTCATTATATTCAAATAATATCTCTGATATGTAAAATAAATTGGGCTCTTTTTTTACTTTTGAACCCTTGACATCCCGCTGAAATCAGTGCATAATGACCAATAATATAAAATTCGCAAAGGCAATGATTAGGACTAGTAAATCCTGTAATGGTGAAAGAGAGTGAGATCCACCGGCTGAAAGATCTCATCGCCCGCTTCTTGATTGAACCTACCTATGAGCTGTTAGGAAAACCTAACCGTTTCCCACGATACGGGTTCAAGTGGAACATTGAAAGTTCATTTTTCAAATGTTAAATAAGGTGGTACCGCGGATAACAGACCTATTCCGTCCTTTATCAAGGATGGAATAGGTCTTTTTACTTTTTAATTGGATCTTTTCTAAAAGATTGTTGCTATTTGACAAAAATAAAAACATTGATTGAAGGCGAAAGGTGGCGACTCCTCGAAAATGCATTCGCATTTTCTTCGTACGTGGGTGATTTCAAGGAAGAAATTCAAAGTCCTGCGGGAAAAGCGTGAGACTTGAGACCCCACAGGAGCGAACAGTAGAACGAAGCCTAAAAGCGCCACGTCCTGTGGCAACGGCTTCGTGACCTGCAGCGAAAATCAATTGTGCCAAAAATAATAAAGTTTGCGAAAACAGCCTTTTAATTTAACGGAGGGATCGTTATGGAAATGAATCAAAATATTGTGTTTGTTGGAGCTGGCTCAATGGCTGAGGCAATGATTTCTGGGATGCTACAAAAGGAGCTCATCTTGCCGAAACAAATTTCTGTAATGAATCGCTCTAACCATACACGATTAGCAGAGCTAAACAAAACCTATGGAGTAACTATTAGTCAAAACCAAAAAGAATCGATTGAAAATGCTGGAATCATCATTCTTGCGATAAAACCAAAGGATGTTGCGGAAGCTATATTAGCCATAAAAGATTATGTCAGTGAAAAACAACTTATCATCTCTGTACTAGCAGGAGTAGCAACAACAACCATAAAGGACTTACTCAACAAAGAGGTGGCAGTCGTACGTGCAATGCCAAACACATCTGCTACTATCGGAAAATCGGCCACTGCCCTGTCCGCAGGAATGCACGCAAACGAAAACCACCTTCTAATAGCGCGCCAATTGTTTCAAACAATTGGAATTGTAACAACAGTAGCAGAAAAGGATCTTCATGCCGTCACAGGCCTGTCAGGAAGTGGTCCAGCCTATGTATATTATTTAGTTGAAGCAATGGAAAAAGCAGCTGATGATATCGGACTCGAAAAAGGAATTGCCAAAGAATTAATTCTTCAAACCATAATTGGTGCAGCGGAAATGCTAAAACATTCATCAAAACAACCCGCTACATTACGAAAAGAAGTAACAAGTCCAGGCGGTACAACAGAAGCAGGAATAAAAGTGTTAGAGCAATGTAATTACCAGCAAGCTATGGTGGCATGTATTAAACGTGCGACTATTCGCTCCGCTGAGCTTGGAGAAGCTATGCTACAATCCGTTTCACAAGAAAATTAAATCAAAATTTTTCATATGTCAGTGGAATTCTGCCGAATCCGAGAAAATAGTGCATGAGGGGTAGGATTTTACTGACTTTTTTGATAAAATTATTTAAAAAATCGAAATAATACAATATGGGGAGATTCTATGAGTGCACCGCTTATAAAAGAAACATCACCACAATTAAGTTTGACGAAAGAGAAAATCTGGACCCGCGATTTTACCCTTATTTGCATCTCAAACTTTTTTATTTTTCTTGGCTTTCAAATGACACTACCAACCATTCCACTTTTTGTAGAACAGCTCGGAGGCAATGACCAACTGATTGGATTAGTCGTTGGATTTTTTACCTTTTCCGCACTTTTAATCAGACCGTTTGCCGGTCATCAATTAGAAAAAAGAGGGCGTCGTTTTGTTTATCTACTTGGGCTTTCCATCTTCGTATTATCTGTTGGTTCCTATGGAATCATCTCAAGCTTATTCTTTTTATTCCTGTTTCGAATCATTCAAGGAATTGGGTGGGGCTTTTCAACAACAGCCTCAGGAACAATCGCCACAGATTTAATCCCTGCCAATAGACGTGGAGAAGGAATGGGCTATTTCGGTCTATTCGGCAATATTGCCCTTGCGTTTGGTCCGTCTTTAGGTCTTACACTTGCTGGTACAATATCCTTTACAAAACTCTTTTCCATTTGTGCCATTCTTGGATTAGTAGCACTCATTCTTTCATCTAGAATCCACTACAAAAAAATCGAGCCGGTAAAAGAAAACCCCAGAAAATGGGACTTTTATGAAAAAACAGCCCTTCCACCTTCAATTCTATTATTCTTTATAACTGTTACATTTGGAGGAATTACTGCCTTTTTACCTATCTATACTTTACAAAAGGAAATACCCGGGATTGAGTGGTATTTTCTTATATTTGCAGTTGCTTTAATGATTTCTCGCACCTTTGCTGGTCGCCTTTATGATTTAAAAGGTCATCGAGCTATTTTTGCACCTGGTGCTTTTTTAATTGTTATAGCTATGATTCTATTAGCTTGGTTACCTAGTAGTCTTGTCCTGTATATTGCCGCATTTCTTTATGGACTTGGTTTTGGTGCCTTGCAACCAGCCCTCCAAGCATGGGCTGTTCAGACAGCACCTGCACACCGCAAAGGAATGGCAAATGCAACCTTTTTTTCATCGTTTGATTTAGGAGTTGGAATCGGTGCAATTACATTCGGTCAACTTTCTCACTTATTAGGGTACCATTCAATCTACATTGCCTCTGCATTCTCTGTTCTCATTTCCATTTTGCTATATTTCATATGGATTGGTAAAACAACAACTTCCGTCTAAGGGGATTCCTCCCCTTTTTCGCTTTTTTGTATATCAAATGCGCCTTGGCGTATTTGCGCCTGATTTTTTTAGGCCCACACGAGGTGGGTCACAAAGACGTTGCCACAGAAAGTGGCGAACTTAGTCTTTGAACCTAGCTCGCAAAATTCCCCCTAAAAAAATCGTGGCATCCGCCGGAGGCTTAACTTTATTCAGCAGAAGTTAAGGGCTTCTGCTGAATAAAGTTAAATACCTTATCATTTCAAAGAAATTTGGATAGAATGGATTTAGGGATTGGAGGTTAGTTATGAGGAGAATCCTATTATTTTTATCCTTTTTATTTTTCTTATATGCGGCTTGGACGGTACTTGATAAACTCGCTGTAAAATCTGATAATCAATCAGTTTTCGATACTATTACGTCTGAGTTCGACCGAGTTTCTGAATCTGAGGAAATCGCATCGATTAAAACAAAATTAAATGATGGAATAGATTATATCGCTACGTTACTGCAAACATTGGAGGAAAAAGCACCGGAAAATTCAATTATTGGTGAGAATGAAATTGAAAAACCAGAGTTACATGTTCCTAGTGAACAGGCTTTTTCGATACACAACATTGAGCTAGGAGAGAGTAAACAAAGTGTAGAAAAGAAGCTTGGTCCCGCGCAACGGACATCATTAAATGAATATGGAACGAACTGGTATACGTATCATGAAAACTACCATAATTTTATGATGGTCGCTTATGACTCTGGTGCTAAGGTTATCGGATTATACACAAATCAAGACCTTATTTCATCAACGAAAGGAATCAAGCGTGGAACACCAAAACAAGATGCTCTCAATCTACTTGGTGAACCTATGACTCGAATCCAAAAAGGATTTGTCTATTATGAATTTCAACAAGATCGGGACTATGACGTCTTCCATATCGATAACACTTATGTCACCCTCTTTTATGATAAACATGAAAATAATACGGTGACTTCAATTCAAATCGTTTCAGAAGCACTCGAACAAAATAGAGAAGATTTTTATACAAATGCCAGTGAACAATTAAAAGAAGGCTTTGAATATCAATTATTTGATCTTACAAATGCATCGAGAGTAAATTACGGATTAGGGGTACTAACTTGGGATGAACACGTGAAGGAAACAGCGCGAAAGCACAGTTTAGACATGGCGGAAAATAACTATTTCAGTCATACAAATTTACAAGGTCAATCTCCTTTTGATCGTATGCTTGAGGATGAAATATTATTTACGATTGCTGGAGAAAATCTCGCGTATGGACAGTTCAGCAGTATTTTCGCCCATGAAGGTTTAATGAATTCCATGGGACATAGGGAAAATATTTTAAAAAAGGAATATACGTATTTAGGGGTTGGGGTTGCCTTTAATACGGAATCTCATCCATATTACACGGAGAACTTTTATACAAAATAAGAAGTCTCACCTATATCCCTCTCAATTTTTGGTTATCCTACCAAAGAGGTGATTTTGTGAAACTGGTACGATTTTTAGTATTACTAGGCCTTCTCATCGGCTTTCACAGTGTGACTCTTGCCCAGCAAACCGATGTTGAGTATGGTCCCTTTACAATTGTCCAAAAGGAATATATTGATTTAGACGGAGATGGTAATAAGGATATTATCGAGTTATATGCGAGAAAAAATCAATACAATCTCGCGAATGAGTGGTCTTTAAAAATCAATGGTGAACAATTAGGTACCTATCATAATAAACAAGATTTATACCAATTGGCAGACATGAAGTTTGCTGATGTCCTTCAAAACGGAAAACAGGATATACTCCTCTATTTTCATTCTGTAGGGAGTGGAGGGATCACCGGGTTAACGGTTCTGAGCTATACAGGTGAAAAAGTTGAGGAAATTTTCAAAGACCCTAATACGTCAGGCTGGTTTGACGAAGCGAAAAAGCGTTTTTCGATGAAATACATGGGAGATTATCAAGTTGAATTTATTGATAAACAGACTGACTTAGAAGCAGTTATTCCGTTATCAGAGGATCGCTACCGAGATTTTCCTGACAAGGAAGAATTAAAAAAACGACTTGAAGCGATCGAAACATGGGTTGACCCGGTTTCCAGCTATCGTTTTGATAAATTAACAAAAATGAAGCCTCAGGAAATCGTGGCAATTCGAGCTGTTTCAGGTATTGCCCATTATGATGTAATTGCGTATTTTGAAACACGATATGTTTTTGATAAACAAATTCAAAAATATGTGCCTTCGAAAGTGGCACTCATTAGTACAGAAACAGGAAAGAAATTAGCGGAAATTCCCTATAAATAAACAGAAGCATCGACAATGTAAGGTCGATGCTTCTTTATTTGATATGCAGAATCGATGAACTTCAAGTTATAACTTGATATACTATTTAACGTAACAAACTACATAGGAGGCTGTGATTTTATGGAAACAGCATTATTCTCACCATATACAATTAAAAATGTCACCTTGAAAAATAGAATTGTGATGTCACCGATGTGTATGTATTCCAGTCATAATGAGGATGGAATGCTTCAGGATTGGCATTATACCCATTATGTAAGCCGAGCTGTCGGTCAGGTTGGACTCATCATGGTGGAGGCAACTGCTGTTACACCACAAGGAAGAATCTCCCCACTGGATTTAGGAATATGGAGCGATAAGCATATACCTGGCTTCAAAAAACTTGTTGAAATGATCAAAGCTCAGGGCGCCAAAACAGCTATCCAAATTGCTCATGCAGGTCGAAAAGCAACTGTTGAAGGAGATATTGTTGCCCCATCTGCAATTGCATTTAATGAAAGATATAAAACTCCAAAAGAATTAACAATTAATGAAATTAAAAAAACAGTCGAAGCATTCAAGGATGGAGCAAGACGTGCAAAAGAGTCTGGCTTTGATATCATCGAAATTCATGGGGCACACGGCTATTTAATTAATGAGTTTTTATCTCCACTTTCAAATAAACGTGAGGATGAATATGGTGGAAACAGCGAAAACCGCTACCGTTTCCTTCAAGAGGTAATCGAGGCAATTAAGGAAGTATGGGATGGTCCATTAATTGTTCGTATATCAGCAAATGATTATACAAACGACGGCTTAACTCCTGACGATTATGTAGACTATGCAAAACGCATGAAAGACCAAGGTGTTGACCTAATCGACGTTAGCTCAGGTGGCGTAGCACCGGCTAAAATTGACGTATATCCTGGATATCAAGTCGTTTTTTCAGATAAAATTCGCAATGATGCGAATATCCCTACCGGTGCAGTAGGTTTAATCACAAAAGCTGTTCAAGCTGAAGAAATTTTAAAAAACAATCGGGCGGATTTAATATTTATTGCACGTGAATTATTACGTGATCCTTACTGGCCAAGAACTGCTGCAAAAGAATTAGGGGTATCCATTGAAAGCCCGAAACAATATGATCGCGGTTGGCTATAAATTTCTTAGGTATGATAAAAGGCACTCTCCTACATGGAAAGTGCCTTGTTTAAATCATTAGAAGCTCTCGAATATCCTCTTCCGTTAGTGTTGTTTTTTCCTCAGATTCAATAAGGTCTGAAATTAGATCTCGCTTCTTTTCTTGTAACTCATTCATTTTCTCTTCAATGGTGCCGCGAGCAAATAGTTTAATTACTTGGACAACCTTTTTCTGACCAATCCGATGGGCGCGGTCTGCAGCTTGTTCTTCTACAGCTGGATTCCACCAAAGGTCATATAAAATAACCGTATCAGCACCCGTCAGGTTCAGACCTGTTCCGCCTGCTTTTAACGAGATTAAAAATAATTCCCGCTCCCCCGCATTATAACGTTGGCATAATTCCACACGTTCATCCGTAGGTGTTTGTCCGTCTAAGTAAAAGAAGGTAAAGCCCCGATTCGTAAGTTCCCTTCCAATCAACTCAAGCATTTTCGTAAACTGAGAGAAAATTAAAACTCTCCTTCCAGACAATTTGGATTCCTCAAGGATTTGAAGAAGTTGCTCAAACTTTGCAGAACTTCCCTTGTAGCCATCCACGAACAAAGCCGGGTGGCAGCAGATTTGCCTCAAGCGGGTTAACCCTGCAAGAATTCGAATTCGATTTTTTCGAATCGTATTCTTATCAAGATGCTTTAATGTATCGTGTCGTAGCTTTGCTAAATAGGCAGCATAAAGCTTTTTTTGTTCAGGTAGTAGCTCTGATGTTTCCATGATTTCAATCTTTTCAGGTAACTCTGCAAGAACATCTTCTTTTACACGGCGCAGCAAAAAGGGTCGAACCCTTCTTGAGATGTCCTTTCTAGTCAAATGACTATATTCCTTTAAGCCCTTAAACAGTTGTGGAAAGACAACATGGTAAATGGACCAGAGTTCCTCGATTGAATTTTCAATCGGGGTCCCGGTTAATCCAAAACGATGATCTGCTTTTATCCGTTTGACTGCCCTCGCTGTTTGGGTCACTGGGTTTTTAAAAGCTTGAGCCTCATCGAAAAATACGGTATGAAAACTTTGAGATTCATACCATTTAATATCACGTCGTAATAACGGATAGGACGTGATAAGAACATCCATACCTTCTTTCTCTTTTTGCAACTCTTTTCGTTCTGCCTTATTCCCATCAATCACAACCGCTTGAAGTTCAGGAGCAAATTTCAATAACTCATGTAGCCAATTATAGGTTAAAGAGGAAGGGCAAACAATGAGTACGGGCTGCTTCTTTTCTCGGATAGTAGCAACTTCCGAAACCATAAAAGCAATGCTCTGCACGGTTTTCCCTAGTCCCATATCATCGGCTAGAACACCGCCAAATCCATAACTAGCCAACGTCTTCATCCATTTGTAGCCCACCTTCTGATAATCTCGTAAAATGGACTCTAAATGCTTCGGAACCTCGATAGATAAATCATTTGGATGTCGGATAGAGTCAAGAAATTGGCGGAATGATTTCTCTGCCGTAAAAATATCACTGTCATCAATTGAGCCTAATAGGGGTAAAACATCAATCATCGGCATATTTAAGGTTGATTCAAAATCATCGTCCTGGACCGGAATAGCATGTAAAAAGCGCTGTATCTCTTCCATTTCTCTCGTTTCAAGTGAGAGTAGTGAACCATTTTTCAAACGATAATACTTTCGTTTTTCCTCAAGGGCAGCTAGAATTTCACGAATTTCCTGGTCAGCAATGCCCTTCATCTCAAATTTGAATTCAAGCCAATTTGTGCGTTCTTTTTTTATCTTCACCCTTATTTTCGGATGTTCATTTTTAGGAATGATGCGATTCCGTATAGCTGTTGTCGCATAAATTTGGCAAAGTGGCTGGAGTCTTGGAATGATATGATATAAAAACTCATATTCAAGTTCCTCATTATGCATATAATATCCGCCTTCAGTTTTTGAAAGACCACTCTCATCCATAATTTGTAGAATTTGATCCTCTTTTTCCACATCTCTGATGATCATGGGACCAGTTGGCAAATCACGATTCTCTAATGGTTGGATGATGATATTTTCATAGTGAAATTCAAGACCTGCAAGCAACTTATGTCTCAGCCGGTCCAAATACAGCTTAGCAACAAGTGGTGTTTTCATCATCTCTTTGGATATGGCTTGAGACATATGAACAACACCAATTTTTTTCAGGCTTGGGACAATTTTCTTAAGAAAAAATGGCGCTTGCTCCTTTTGAATGGGAATATGGTTTGAACCAGGACTCGCGAGCATTTGTTTAAGCTCCAATAATCGGTCACAATCCTCTTCTTCGATTTGATAAAGAAGTCCATCACTAAGGACGGTGTGGTAGGGTTTTAAAATACTCATTCGATTGAACCCCTGAATTCTTAACAGATAGTCATTCTCTTCCCCTTCCTCAAATGAAAAATGAAGTGGAGGTGGCTCCTGAACAAATTGAAGCCCTTCATAGGAATGATCATTGTATTCCAGAAAAATGAAAGGACATTTTGAAAATAAAGGAATGAGCCCTTTCCACGATGATGGAGGAATTAACAATGTTCTAGGACTCCCTTTATAATTTGAATGTCCAGAGATCATGTCTAGAAAAATTTTTTCATCCTCGGTTACTTTCACTAATTGGTGAAGCAGGATATCCGCTTCATGTAAAAAGCAATGAAGATTAGAGTCATATATAAAATTAGATGATATTTCACTTTGCTTCCCCTGTTTTAGATCCTTTAGAAAGTTACGAATGTCATGTATTTTTATCTGTTCGATTTCAATCTCCACGCCAAATAAAATTTCATTCGCAACTTTCACAGGATGAAATATGAAGCGAGCATCTAGGACTTCTCTTTTTTCAAAATGAAGCTGGTGACCACTCGAACGCGTTGGTCGATCTAAAAAAAGCGTCATGAAATCGCTTGTTAGGTTTTCAGTTTTTGATGTCGTGATCACTGAAAATTCGAATGGTTCCTGACTTTGCTGTTCATGAATCGCAATTAAAACTGCTGCAATATGCTGACAATCCTTATCGAAATTCGCAAGTGATGGACAAGTGCATGTGGCTTTTAGCTTTCCATTTGTGTCTTTTTCAATGCTAACATGGAAGTCTTCTGTACCTTTTACGGTGGCTTTGCATTGATCAAATCCGTATTCCGTAAATGTTACTTTATTCGTTCGATAAAAAGCGTCCCCTCTTTTGAAGGAGACGGTCCCACACATTTCTTTGATCATTTTATGATTGATTTTGATATCCACGGTTCCGCTCCTTTCAATTTTTCTAGGGATTACTGTTGATTAAATCCTTGTTTTTTTACAAAGTCCTTCATATACATTCGTTTCGGATTTTCAAGCATATTTGCCATCTGACCGGTCCATGTATCTGAGCGCTTCCCTTTTGTACGTTGTGTATAATAATCTGAAATTGTTTGATTGTAGGTTGCTAACTCTTGTTTATATATAGCTTTGTCTTGCTGGTACTCCTCTTCATGATAAATATGCTCGAATGGAAGTCGTGGCTTTTTAACAGGCATTTGTGCCGGAAAGCCAACAGCAATTCCAAAAAGCGGAATCACAAATCTAGGGATATTTAAAATATCACAAACCTCGTTTAAATTATTACGTAAGCCGCCAATATAGCAAGCACCTAACCCCATTGATTCTGCTGCGAGTACAGCATTCTGTGCAGCTAAAGCAGCATCAATTGTCGCAACCATGAACTTTTCTGTACTCTCCAAAGAGGTCGATAAGTCCTTTTCCTCTATTTCGCTGATAACTTGGTGGCGATAAAGATCTCCACAAAACACGAAGAAATGTCCATTTTCCGCAACATAGGCTTGATTACCAACAATTTCAGCAAGCCTTTGCTTTTTATTTGGATCCTTAACTCCGATAATGGAATAAGCCTGAATAAAGCTAGAGGTTGAGGCTGCTTGGGCACATTCAACAATCGTGCGGATTTGTTCGTCTGTTAATAATTTTTCTTCAAATTTACGAATCGAACGGTGATTCATAATGGTTTCGATAACTGAATTCATGATTATGTATCCTCCTCGTAGTCGGCTTAATCGGTGTGGCTTGACTTAATATCAAACCTAAAAAAATCCTTAGATATATATGTATGTTGAAACACCTGCTGCGCTTCCTCAAGGAGTTTCTGACTGTCCTCTCCTTGATATCGTGAACTAATATGTGTCAATATCAAGTTTTTAACTCCAGCCTGTCTAGCAACCTCTGCTGCCTGAGTAGTCGTCGAGTGAAAATAATCATGAGCTAACTCCGCTTCATTCGAGCTAAAAGTTGCTTCATGAATAAGGAGATCCGCATTTTTTGCTAGTTCAATACTTTCTTGAACATAACGAGTATCGCCTAAAATGGTTACAATACGTCCCTTTTTAGGCGGACCAATATATTCATCCCCATTTATCATACGCCCATCCTCGAGAACGACCGTTTGACCTTCTTTAATTTTTTGATAGATGGGACCAGGTTTAATCCCTTCTTTGGATAGCTTGTCAACTAACAATGTTCCAGGTAGGTCTTTTTCAACGATACGATATCCATAGGATTGAATCCCATGATCTAGCTCTTTTGCAATCACACAAAATTGATCATCTTCAAAAACCACTCCTTCTTCGATTTCAACCACTTTTAGCGGATATCGAATATGAGTCGTACTTACTGTTAATGAAGTGTCAATAAATGCTTTTATCCCTTGTGGACCATAGACGGTTAATAAAGACTCTCCTCCCTGAAAGGAGCGACTTCCTAAAAATCCAGGCAATCCAAAGATATGGTCACCATGTAAATGGGTAATAAAAACCTTTTCTACTTTCCCTGGCTTTATGGATGTATATAAAATTTGATGCTGCGTTGCCTCCCCACAATCAAACAACCAGGTGGCCCTCCGCTCATCAAGCAATTGTAAAGCAATTGAAGTGACATTCCGCTCTTTTGCAGGCACCCCTGCACCCGTTCCTAAAAATACGACTTCCACTTGAGAAATCCTCCAATTAATCGATAAATTTATTACGTTTTCCACTGTTGTCCCATTACTTACTATATCATATTCTGCCTTTTCTTCTCCATATATGCCCTTTAAGTCGTTCTATCGCATATCCATTCCTTGTTAAGGCATACTTAAAGTGAAAACAAAAAAATAATTTGAATTAGTTGATTTACTAAACAAAAAAGTATAAATTAAATAGATAACTAATGCGTGAAAAAATTGGGGGATTATTATGACAAATACAGCACCAAAATCAATCGTGATTATATTTGGAGCAACGGGTGATTTGGCAAACCGAAAGCTCTATCCTTCTATATATAACCTTTATACAAAAGGAAAACTTTCTGAGGATTTTGCAGTTATCGGTGTAGCAAGACGTCCATTAAAAAATGAAGAGTTCCAAGAAAACGTAAGAAATTCAGTTGCCGGACAGTTTGAGGAGCAACGAAATGATATAGAAAAATTCTCAAAGCATTTTTACTACCATCCATTTAATGTGAATGATACTGCTTCTTATAGGGAATTAAAAGTAATTGCAGAGGAATTAGATTCAACTTACAACACAGGTGGAAATAGAATCTTCTACCTCGCAATGGCTCCAGAGTTTTTCGGTACAATTGCGGTCAATTTGAAAACAGAAGGGTTAACCTCAACAGAAGGTTATACAAGACTTGTCATCGAAAAACCATTTGGACATAATTTACCTTCTGCAAAACAACTAAATGAACAGCTGCGTCATGCCTTTTCAGAGGACGAAATCTACCGAATTGACCATTATTTAGGTAAGGAAATGGTTCAAAACATTGAAGTCATCCGTTTTGCAAATGCCATTTTCGAACCACTTTGGAACAATCGTTACATATCCAATATCCAGGTTACTTCAAGTGAGGTCCTTGGTGTAGAAGACCGTGGCGGCTATTATGAAAAATCAGGGGCACTTCGTGATATGGTTCAAAACCATATGCTTCAAATGGTAGCTCTGTTAGCCATGGAACCACCGATAAAATTAAATACAGACGAAATTCGTAGTGAAAAAATAAAGGTATTACGCGCCCTTCGACCATTGGAAGAGGAAGATGTTAAAAAGTACTTTGTTAGAGGGCAATATGATGCGGGCACTATCAATGGAAAAAATGTACCTGGTTATCGCCAGGAGGAAAAAGTAGATCCAAACTCGAATACTGCCACATTTGTAGCCGGCAAGCTGTTAATTGATAATTTCAGATGGGCAGGCGTACCATTCTATATCCGTACAGGGAAGAGAATGAAGGAAAAGTCCACAAAAATTGTGGTTCAGTTTAAGGACATACCGATGGATTTATATTATAAAGAGGAAAATGATCGTCAAAACCCTAACCTTCTTGTCATTAACATTCAACCAGATGAAGGCATCACGCTCTATTTAAATGCGAAAAGACCGGGACAAAATACAATGACATTGCCAGTTAAGCTTGATTATTGTAATAACTGCATCGACGGCATCAATACACCAGAGGCTTACGAAAAGCTTATTTTTGACTGTATGATGGGTGATACAACAAACTTTGCTCACTGGGATGAAGTTGCCCTTTCTTGGCGTTACGTAGACTCCATTTCAAAGGTATGGGAAAATCAAATTGCAACGGAGTTTCCTAATTACCCTTCTGGTTCTAGCGGTCCAAAAGCAGCCGATGAATTATTGGCCGAGGACGGATTCCACTGGTGGCCAGTTGAGGATTAAATAACAAAGACTTATACAATATAAAAAGGCGAAAGAAGCATCAAATGCTTTTTTCGCCTTTCTCTTTACCATTTATTAATTTAGCTCAGGCCAGTACTCTTTATTAGCTTCAATTAAATCGTCTAAATTTCGTTTGCTACTTTTGCACTAGGAACTGTTTTTGAAAGTGTTAAAGCCTGCCATAATTTTTGATAACTGCACTCAATATAGGCTTGCACGACTAATTTTTCGACAGTCACCTGTTGGTACATTAACGCTCTTTGGAATTCAGGGATCTTACCTTGACTTAATGGCTCCGGACCATCACTTCCAACAATACATGGAACTTCCACCATTGCATCATCATCAAAGTTCGCAATAGCTCCATTGTTTTCTACAATCAACAGCATTCTTTCGTGCGTGTTAAAGGCCATTGCAGTAGCTAAGTCAACCACAAAGGTTGCGTGTGCTCCCCTCTCAAATTCACAGCATTAAGATTTTGCTTTCCTCTTTCTCCTAGTCATAGATAACATTTAAACCTATCATTTTGTGTAATCATCACTTATATAATTTAGCAAATAGCAGTAATCCATAATGATATATTTGTTTAATTGTCAAGTCAGACTAAGAAGGGGGGACAGGGGGAGGAAACGATGCAAGGTAGTGGCTCAACAATATATACAATAAAAAGGACCTCTGGATTTAACCTAAGGTCAGGATGTTAATTATCTAATTTTATTAAGAATTTCATTCACTTTATCTAATTTTTTCTTTCTTTCATTTGGTTCAACAGTAAGTCCATTTTTGATCTGTATGGTTTTAAAGTTAAAGAATTGTACACCATCTGATTTTAACTCTACAGTATTTATATTATCCTTTCTCATAATAATATTGTCTTTTTCTTTCTCAATTGGAGCAACAATAAGCTGGCTTTTCTCCTTTTCAAGTAAAAGATAATCTTTATTGTTATAATTAAAAATAACATATTCTTCTTCATTTTCTGCTTGGGTGTATCCATAATTAAAAAAGATAATTGCTAATAAATATAACATAGCCAATCCTAAAATAACTCTTGTGTTCAACCTACTTCTGCTCCAAAGACCTGTTAATAGATTTTCTTTTCCAATAGCCACAATAGGCTTTAATATTTTTTCAATATGATTTTTGAAAATGAAGCATAGTAAAGTAGAAATCAGTAAAATGCATAACAGGATAGAAAAAAACATTCTGTAATTTCCCATTATATTTGTAAGGTTATCTCCTGTACCTAGAATAATAAATGGAAGCCAGCAAACTATAAATGATATCAAGACTAAATTTGATACCATTACAAGAAAACTCTCAATTACCTCATTATCATAATCTTTATAAAACTTCTTGTATCCCACTCTCGCTAAAAAATATATAATTTTTCCTACAGCAAATACTAAGACAATTATTAATAATAAAGATGTAATATCAAATAATGAACCTGTTAGACTATTAATATTTAAATCAATATTTGTTAAGCCCTCAATACCATAAAAAGTATTTTTACCCTTTTGGTATGCTAAAGATATTAAGTAAGATACACTAGTAATAATTGCAAGAATGAATGCTGTATCTTTAAGATACTCATGTTTTTCCTGCTGACTATATTCTAAGGTTTCATCACCTTTTTTATATGATTCACTTCCATTTGTTACAAATTTCCCCTTTTTACTTGATACATTTTCATTATGATTCTTACTACTGCTTTCTTTTTTACTTTTGACCTTTCCTCTCTTTTCCAAATACTCTCACCTTTTTTCTTATATCTTTTCTATTTGCTCCACAACATTAGATTAAATTAATCCTGATAAAGCTGTAGGAATTGATATTGATATCAATTCCTTCAGCTTTTAGTCTTATTATTCTGCTGTTTTTAATAGCTTATCTAATATTTCTTTCTTATCCTAAAACTATCCATAATGGATTTGCTTATGACAGACTAAGCAGAGTGAAACTATATTAGCATGGATGTCTAGAATATTATCATACTGCTCCTGATATTGCATTGGTATTAAGTAATGAGCCTCTACATAATTCTCTCCATTAAATTTAGAAATAAAATGCTGATGTTTATTGTCAAACTCCAATAAATAATCTGCATAAGCCAAAGCCTCACTTGCATACTTAGGATTTCTGATCCATACTTTCCTATTATTTACTGACCGGTGATTATGTTGGTCTTTTGACTTAGGATTATCAGTAAGGTGTTTTTCGAACTCCTGCTCCTCTTTAAATAGGTCAGTTTGTAACTCAGATTCATAGTAATACTCAATATATTTTAAAATAATTAAGAGCTACACTATACATTCTGTGTACTTTTTCATTCTTCTGTTTAAACTCAGGAACTTTAAGAATTGAATCAATAAATGCTTGTATCTAATTTTGTTGGTATTTTACCAATAGCTTTAGAATATCTACCAATGGAGTAAGGTTTTATATTTGTATAAATTTTACCATTTAGCAAAAGAATCTTTATTCATTATCTTTACCTCATTCCCCAGTACCCCTATATTTTTGTTTAACTAAGAGAAAGCTACAAGCTCAAAAAATAAACATTATCCCCAAAAAGCAAAAAGGAGCTAAGTGGTTTTATAGCTCCTCTTACTCAATCTATTTCTTACTGCTATCTCTCCAATCTAAAGTAGTTAATAACTTGTCTTTAGATAATTGGAGCACTTTCTTATCCTTTAAAGTCTTTTGGGTTGTCTTGTTATACATATCAATAATGTCAATTGCAATAAACACTTGTTTAGACATAGAGTTGTAAAATTTTATAATTTGTTCGACAGCTTCTTTTTCAATATTCTTGAATAAGAAAGAGTCATGCATGATAAAAGGTAGTTTAGTTAGGGATAAAATTGCCAAGTCAAATATTAATAAGTTGGTATAGGCTTTCCCAGTACCTGTATTATCAAAAAACTCATAATCATATTTACTGTAAGTTAAATTTAATTCAGGTGCAGTCCTTTTGTCCTCATGAATAAAGTCATTAATCTCTCTTAATTTTGTATTAATGGCTTTGTTAATTTCTTGAACTATTTTTTCTTTCAACACTTCAAGTTCATCTTTCTTGGTTTTAATATCCCCTTTTATTCCTGACAACTTTTTGTAATACTGATTTTCTAATTGGAGGTTCTTTAACCTTGATGACAATTCAATTAAGCTATCAATAAATAAATTAAGTTCTTCATCAGGGTTTAATAACTGCTCTTGCTTTGTGATAATTATATTGATTTTTTTCTCTATCTCATCTATTTTGTTTGCTAACTCTTTTTTTGCATTCTCCAGCTCTTCAGTAAGAATGGAAGTGATGCCCTGGTGGAATGATTCTATATTCTGCAATTTTTCTAGATTTACATCTGGGAAAAATTCTAGGAGAGATTCAAACTCAGCAGTTGTTGTTCTTTTTATAGTTCTAGTTGTCCTATTTAACCTAGAGATATAATATTCTCTCTCATCTATAAGTTTTTTCTTCTCTTTTCTAAGGTTAATCATTTCTTCAGATACAATTTCTTTAATATCACCTGATGGGCTATATACATTTTTTCCTAATCTTTCTATTTCTTTAAGTAGAGATTCAATTTCTTTTTCATTTTTGCTAAATTCCTTCTTAGTAATTTTTGGAATCAATTTATGTTTCCCGGCACTATTTAGTACTTTTTTTTGCTCTTCTAATTTTTTTAGCTCTTTATCATGAATTTCAATTGCACCATATTTATCAAAAAGTTGAATTAAGCTTGTTACAGTTTGACTAAAATTCTCTTGTGGAAAACTATGTAGAGGTTTCTTAACATTATAGTTTTCCTTTCCCCAAACTCTAGAGAAAGTTACTTACAGCTGCCCTAAAAGTTAATTGGTCTGATTCTATTCCATAGAGTAACTTTAGTTCCTTTGTAAAATCATTAATTGTGATTTGTTCTAGATTTTCATAGTTTTTGTTACTCCTATAAACTACATCCGGTTTTTCTGTACCTCTTACATAATGGAATTCATTGTTGTTGAATATAAAAGTTGATCCAAAATTATGATGCCCTAAGTTTGTTATAACATCACTATTATATGAGGTATATGTATTACCTCCAAAGATAAAATCCAAAATCATAAGTAATGTAGATTTACCAATAGAGTTAGAGCCATTATTATCACCTAATACTACATTTAACCCCACATGAAACTCTATAGTCTCCTCAGAAAATATTGCACTCTTAATCCTTGTTAACATATGTAACTACTCCTTTATCAATATCTACTTTAATTGCTTCAAGTAGAAATAAAACATCAAGTGCATAAATAAATTCATCTATTTCATCAAAATCATTTTGTGTAGTAAAGAATAATTCTTTTACTGTCATTTCTTCCTTTGATAAACATTTAAGGATAATTGGCATTTTCCCTATAATTGACTCACTTAAACTAATTACCTTGTTAGGCACTATCATGAAAACACCTCACAGTTTTGAACAAAAAAAGAAATAATAATGCCACATGCACCTAGGTTGCTGTTACCAGTTTTTTTAGAGAGCCACTCAGTAAGTTGCCCATAAATCACTTCTTGTGATGACTCAATTCTACTTAGACTGTTATAAAATGCACTTACTTGTGAGGCAATTGCATTAAATGACCTAGGATATGAACTATCTAATTGAGCAAATTGCTCTTTTATATAGTAATAGTATTCAGTTATTTCATTTCTTATCCTCATCTTTGTAATTCTTGTTAGTGTTTCATTTGCTTTCTCATCCAACTTTAAGGCTTTCATCTCTAATGGTTTAAGTTCAGATTCATTAAACTCCTCTACAAGCATTTTTATAACTTCTTTTATTTCTGATTCAATTTGATAATCAACATACTTTGCTCTTGTTTCACTCTTTGACAATATGTTTTTCTTGATGTTTAATAACAATCTATATTCCTCAATTGTTCTTGGATTATCAAACTTTTTGTGACAATCACCACATAAAGCTATAAAATTTCTTATGTTATTTACATCATCATGCAATCGCTCTTCATCCTTTAATAATTCAATCTCATCCTTTATAGGATTAAGAGGATAAATATGAGCACCTTCCCACAACTTATAATTCCTACCTTTTTTCTCATACATAAGTGGTTTTGTGCAGAATGGACACATATTTTCAACCTCTGCAAGTAAAATTGCATTCTCATGAGGAGTTAGGTTTCTTCTATCAGGCATTTAAATTACACCACCTTTATGCCACAGTACAATTTATCTATAATTCTACAAAAATCTACCAAATCCTCTTTTTAAAACAAAACGGAAGAAAAGAGCTAGGTTGCTATACCTGCTCTTTATATTCTATATTATTTAGTTTTATTATCTCCTTTAAAACTTGTTAAACCCTTGAAGTATGCAGTATGTATTTTGTTATAAAAAAAAAGATTAAACGATACTTCTCATTTCCATAATATCTACCCTTTATATAAAATGTAGGAAATAGGTTGCATCACCTAATCACTTAAAAAATCCTTTTCGAAGCTGGTTCCATGTTCATTATTTCGAGGATTTTTATCTTTTGGAAGCTTGATTCCTTTTGACAGAATATCATTTCCATACTTGCCTTTCAATTTATCAATTACTTTTAATAAAGGTTCTTTTTTTGCTTCTTTTTCATAGGAAAACAAATCAAGCTGTTTAAATGCCTCATGTTTCTCAACTAATTCCTGTGCAGTGACACCTAGCAATCGAATCGGTTCCCCGTTCCAATGTTTTTTCCAAAGGCGCTTGGCAGCCTGAAAAATTTCAATATCTTGATCAATTGGATTCTCAAGTTTCCTGCTTCTTGTTACTGTCTTTCGATCTGAATAGCGAATCATCAACTGGACATTATTTGTTAACATGTCCTTTCGCCTAATCCGTCCCCCTACCGAATTTGAAAGTCTTTTAATGACACCGAGAAGCTCCTCTTCATCTGTTGAGTCATATGGTAATGTTGTTGAATTTCCGATACTTTTAAACTCCGAAATGGCATCGGGGTCAACTGGGCGATTATCCATTCCATTTGCCCTTTGTTTTAATCTCTCCCCATTAATACCTAACAATTGCTTTAATTGAATATCATTCCCTTTCGCAAGATCACCAATTGTATGAATATGAATCGTCGATAACTTCTCCGCGGTCCTTGATCCCACTCCATGCATATCACCGACGGGCATTGGCCAAAGGACCTTAGGAACATCTCGTTTGCGTAAAACTGTAATTCCCAACGGCTTTTTCATATCGGATGCCATCTTTGCTAGAAATTTATTCGGCGCAATTCCAATACTACAAGGAAGAAGCAGTGTCTTTTGTACCGTATTTTGAATAGATGTCGCAATTTCAAGAGGAGACCCTTTTTCAAAGCAGTCCGTAATATCAAGATAACCCTCATCGATTGAAACAGGTTCAACTAAGTCTGTATATGAACGTAGAATATCAAACATCGCTAGTGACGCTCTCCGGTAACGTTCAAAATTTGGTTTTCGGACAATGAGATTTGGACATTTTCGTTTCGCTTCCCATAAGGGCATCGTCGTTTTCACACCAAAGGCACGTGCCTCGTAACTACAGGTGATAATAATGCCTTTACGCTCCTCTACATTCCCAGCTATAGCTAAAGGTTTACCCTGTAAGGAAGGGTCGTATGCCATTTCAACCGATGCATAGAAGCTGTTCATATCCACATGTAGGATTACCTTTCCGTTTTTCGGATACATTTCTTTCATGTTATGCACTTCCCTAATCATCCACTATCTCTAGTTTATCATAGAAAAAGCCACCTATTCTAATGGTGGCTGTGAATATGATCCTCTATTCGATTGAATCCTTCTAAACCATAAAATAGTTTGTGAGGGTCTAGTAATGTTACCAATCTACCCTCTAATGTCGCAACTCCAGTAATATAAGAGGAAAGTTGGTAAGTTACATTCAATGGTTTCACTTGATTTTGTGGGATATCAATTATTTCTTTGGCATCATCAACAAGTAAACCAACAGATAGTGTATCCGTTTTGGCAACGATGATTTTTGTTTTATCCGTATGATTTATTGATTTATTAAATAAAATAATTCCCGTATCCACAATTGGAACAAGTTCATCTCGTATGGTTAGCACGCCTAGCATATAGTTTGGCATTTGTGGTATAGCATTAAGCGCCTGTGCTCTTTCTATGGAAATCACGTTTAAAACAGGGACACCATATTCCTCATCACCTGCTGAAAAAACAACAACTTTTTGGTCATCCATCATTACTTTCACCTCTACCGTAGTAACAACAATCTATATTCTCTTTCTATCATACTTTACCCGTTCTGGAAAAGAAATAAAAAAAGCGAAACTCCTCTACAAATCGGAATTTCGCAATATAGAATCAATTTATTTTGCAACCTCTTCTACAATTGCAACAATTAATTCAGCAGTTTTAACTAGTTCTTCGATTGGCATTTTTTCATTTGTCGTGTGAATTTCTTCATAACCAACTGCTAGATTTACCGTTGGAATGCCATGTCCTGCGATGACGTTCGCATCACTGCCTCCACCGCTTTGCTGTAGTTCACTTTGACGTCCAATTCGTGCAACTGCTCGTTTTGCAACCTCAACAACATGATCTCCATCTGCAAATTTAAAGCCCGGATACATGACTGTAGTCTCAACCTCTGCTCTGCCACCCATTTCAGCAGCTACAGATTCGAAGGCTTCTTTCATTTTTTGAACTTGGATTTCCATTTTTTCTGTAATTAATGAACGAGCTTCAGCCAAAATTTCAACATGATCGCAAACGATATTGGTTTGTGTTCCACCTTCAAAACGGCCGATATTTGCAGTTGTTTCTTCATCAATTCGACCTAAAGGCATTCTTGAAATTGCTTTTGCAGCCATTGTAATCGCTGAAACACCTTTTTCAGGGGCAACACCGGCATGTGCTGTTTTGCCAATAATTGTTGCTTTCACCTTCGCTTGTGTTGGTGCAGCTACAATAATATTTCCAACCTTGCCATCACTATCAAGCGCATAGCCATATTTTGCTGTGATCATGGAGCGGTCCAACGCTTTAGCACCCATAAGCCCTGATTCTTCTCCAGCTGTAATAATAAATTCTATTTTACCATGTGGAATTTGATTTTCCTTCAGAACTCGAATCGCTTCAAACATTGCAGCTAAGCCTGCTTTATCATCTGCACCTAAAATAGTTGTTCCGTCTGAGACTATATAACCATCCTTGATAGAAGGCTTAATGCCCTTACCAGGGACAACAGTATCCATATGTGATGTAAAATAAATGGTATCCACATCATTTTTAGTTCCTTCAAGGGTACAAATTAAATTTCCTGCACCATGTCCGGTTTGACCAGTTGTGTCATCCTCAACAACATGTACACCCAATGCTGTGAATTTTTCTTTTAAAACCTTGGCAATTTCTGTTTCGAATTTAGTTTCTGAGTCTACTTGTACTAACTCTAAAAATTCATTGACAAGTCTATCCTGATTAATCATAGTATGTACCTCCAAGATGAATAGGTTAATGAAATTAGCCTATCATACTATAGTAAAAAAATAAATTCTAATTATTATAATGGAATATTTCCATGTTTTTTATTAGGACGAGATTCCTTTTTATTCCGCAGCATTTCTAATGCTTGAACAATTTTAATTCGCGTTTCGCGCGGATCAATGACATCATCAACCATGCCTTGGCTGGCTGCAACATATGGGTTGGCAAATTTTTCACGATATTCTTCAATTTTTTGAGCTCGTGTTTTTTCCGGATCATCACTTTCATTAATCTCTCGAGCAAAAATAATATTGGCTGCACCTTGTGGACCCATTACCGCAATTTCTGCATTTGGCCATGCAAAAACTAAATCAGCCCCAATTGATTTACTATTTAAGGCGACATATGCTCCACCATATGCTTTTCTTAGAATGACAGTTAGCTTTGGTACTGTTGCTTCAGAGTACGCATATAAAATTTTGGCTCCATGTCGGATAATTCCTCCATGTTCCTGTTTTACCCCTGGAAAAAAGCCTGTCACATCCTCGAACGTAATTAGTGGGATATTAAAGGAGTCACAAAAACGAATGAACCTTGAGGCTTTATCAGATGAATCGATATCAAGCCCACCGGCCATAAATTTCGGCTGGTTACATACTAAGCCGACAACTTCCCCTTTTATTCTTGCAAAACCAACCACGATATTTTTCGCAAAATCTTTATGAACTTCCATGAATGATTTCTCATCCACCACTTGTTCAATGACTTTGCGAACATCATATGGTCGGACTGCATCAAAAGGAATAATATCAGTTAAATCAGGTCGATAATCAATCTCTTCTTTTTCGGGGAGAATTGGCGGTTTTTCCTCATTATTTTGAGGTAGATAGCTCACTAAAGCTCTTACCTGTTGTAGAACTTCCTCTTCAGTTTCTCCTGAAAAATGCGCGTTTCCACTAATTGAATTATGTACGCTTGCCCCACCTAAATCCTCTGAGCTTATTTTTTCACCAGTAACGGTTTCAATGACTTTCGGTCCTGTAATAAACATTTGAGATGTCTTTTCCACCATAAAAACAAAGTCGGTAATCGCTGGAGAATACACAGCACCACCAGCACAAGGTCCCATAATCACAGAGATTTGCGGAATGACCCCTGAATAAATCGCATTTCGGTAAAAAATATGACCGTATCCATCGAGGGAGACAACCCCCTCTTGAATTCTTGCCCCACCTGAATCATTTAAGCCAATAAAGGGCGCACCATTTTTTACTGCTAAGTCCATGACATTCGCGATTTTTTTCGCATGCATTTCACCAAGCGCTCCACCAAAAACAGTAAAATCTTGTGAAAATAAATAAACCGGTCTACCGTTGATTTTTCCATATCCAGTAACAACGCCATCGCCAGGTCCCTTTTTATCGGCTAAGCCAAAGTCCGTACTACGATGTTCAATAAATGGATTTAACTCGACAAAGGTTCCTTTATCAAGTAATAGGTCAATACGCTCTCTAGCTGTTAATTTTCCTTTTTCATGCTGTTTATCAATCTTCTCATCACCACCGCCTAGCTCTACCTCACGACGACGATCATATAGTTCGTTTATTTTCTCATAAATATCTACCATTAATTATTTTCCCCCTTACTTGGTTTCTCACAAAGCTCATATAAAATACTCCCCGTAGATTTTGGATGCATGAAGGCAATCTTTGCACCACCTGCGCCCTTCTTAGGCTCATCTGCAAGCATTCGAATGCCGTGTTCTTTTATTTCTTTGATCCTCTCTTCGATGGATGAAACCCCTAAAGCGATATGGTGTATTCCTTCGCCGCGTTTTTCAATAAATTTAGCAATCGGGCTTTCTGATGAAAGTGGCTCCAATAACTCGAGTTTTGATTCTCCAATTTTGATGAAGGCAACTCTTACTTTCTCTGATTCTACTGTTTCGATTCCTTCTAACTTAAGGTTTAGAACGTTTGTGTAGAATGGAAGAGTATTTTCAATCGATGAGACAGCGATCCCAATATGGTCAATCTTTTCAATCATGCTTTCACTCCTCAAGCGAGCGCTCGCTCAACATTGTAAGCGCTTCATGAATATATAAATCTATTTTAACACGAACTCATCAAAAATTGTGTATTTTCAGTTTTAACGAAGAGGACTTAATGGTTGTCCAACTGTCATTTTCGCGGTAAAATATGAGTAAATATGTAAGCAGAAGGGAGTATGTGACATGTCCCGTAAAACTCAAAAAATTGTGGTTTATTTAATGATTGCAGTAATGGTAATTACTACTCTGTTAGCTGGTGTAGGTATGTGGTTTTAAGTCCAACATTTACAGTGTTACGAGGTTTGTTAACAGTCTAAAAAGGTGACCCTAAATGGTCACCTTTTGCTTTGAAAATTAGGTTGGCAACCCTTTGAATAATCTTTTTATGATTAAATATTCTTCCATTTCTTTAATAAATTGAAGAAGGGCAGCTCTTGTCTCAAACTCCTCCCGAGTTTGTGGCAATGGCATTTCTCTAAACACTTTACGCATTGCTTCTAGTTTCTTCAAAAATATACTTGCCGTGTTACCAGGATGAATGGACTGGCTCACCTCCATAATAAAATCGGCAACCATTTCCCTCTGTTCAACCGACTGGGTAATCGAAGTAATAGTAGGTAACATCCTCTGTAGAATTTCGAATTGCTTTTCTCTCATTTCAAAATACGTATAATATAAGTTTTCATCGCGCATTAAGTTATTTTCAACATCCCTATATGCAATTCTTTTCGCTTTCTTTAATAAATCTTCAACGGCTGTTATCTCTCGTCCATCCCAAATACTCTCACCTGTTCGAAGATAGTGAACCATCTCGTTTAATATATTTCCAAAAAGGGCTTCAATTTCTTGTTGGTATACCCTAAGTTGCTTGTCAACACTCGGCATATATAGATTTACGAGTAATGCAATTCCAATCCCAATCACAATTAAACCCAATTCATTTATAATCAAATCAAGTGTTACCTTTCCGGCTGAAAATATATGTAAAATAATAACGGTACTTGTTACAATCCCATCTTTCGCTTTTACGGCAACTACAGTAGGAATAAAAAATAGGAGTAACACCCCAATTGTTAATGGATGATAGCCTATTCCCTCAAAGAATACAAACGAAAATAGGATTCCAACCACACACGCAATAAATCGCTCCCACGAACTTTCCAGCGATTTTTTCCTTGTTACTTTAATACATAAAATCGTTAAAATTCCAGCAGACGCAAAACTATCAAGTCCTATTAGTTTTGCGATTGATATAGAAATCGTTGTGCCTATTGCTGTTTTTAAAGTGCGATAACCTATTTTAAACATAAATCGGCTCCTAAAAATCCATAATGGGTTTTATTATATTGTTATCAAAAGGAAAAATAAAACACCTATACAAATCTTAATATGACTAAATCACGAAAAAAGGAATGATCACGTTGATCATTCCTTTTCTTTTATAGAACCTTTTCTAAGAAATCTTGCGCACGTTGGCTTTTTGGATTTGTGAAAAATTCATCAGGTGTTGTTTGTTCAACTATAAGCCCATCATCCATGAAAAGTACTTTGTCTGCCACTTCACGTGCAAAGCCCATTTCATGAGTTACAATAAGCATCGTCATTCCTGTATTAGCTAAGCCCTTCATAACATTAAGAACTTCTTTTACCATCTCAGGATCAAGTGCGGAAGTAGGCTCATCAAAAAGCATGATTTCTGGTTCCATTGCTAAAGCCCTTGCGATCGCAACCCTCTGCTTTTGTCCTCCAGAAAGGCGATTTGGATATTCATTTTCTTTTTCTGATAAACCAACTTGCTTTAATAGCTCCCTGGCTTTGTTTTCCGCTTCACTTTTTGAAATCCCTTTTACCTTCATTGGTGCGTAAGTAAGATTTTGAAGAACCGTCTTATGCGGAAATAGATAAAAATGTTGAAACACCATTCCGATATGCTGACGGACCTTTGTAATATTCGTCTTCGCATTTGTGACTTCATCTTCCCCAACCCAAATCTGTCCTTGAGTTGGTCTTTCAAGTAGATTTAAACATCTTAAAAATGTAGATTTTCCAGAACCAGAAGGACCAATAATGGCAACAACCTCACCTTGTTTAAAGGTGGTCGTAATCCCTTTTAACACATCAAGCTTGCCAAAAGATTTATGAAGACCTTCTACTTTAATATGATCATTACTCACTACGACGCAACCTCCTCTCAAGTCTTCCGCCTAGGAATGTGAGGATTGTAACAATAATCCAATAAACTAGTCCAGCAATTAATAATGGTTCAAAATAGCGGAACGTGTTCGATCCGACCACTTGAGCACGTCTCATAATATCCAATAAACCAATTGTACTTACAATTGCAGATTCCTTTGTTAGGGTTATAAATTCATTTAAAAGTGCAGGTAAAATATTTTTTACTGCCTGTGGCAGGATAATATCCAACATCATTGGACGGTATGAAATTCCAAGTGCTTCCGCCGCTTCTTGTTGGCCTTTATCAACAGCTTGTATACCCGCTCTAATGATTTCTGAAATATACGCACCTGAGTTTAGTCCAAATGCTAAAACCCCAGCAACAAATTTATCAATATCATAGTGAAAAAGCTGTGGAACTGCAAAATAGATTAAAACCAATTGGAGAATAAGTGGTGTTCCTCTGAATATAGATGTATAAATATCCGCAAACCACTTTAAAAATGAAACCTTACTAATTTTAAAAACCGCTAAAATTGTCCCGAGAATTAAACCTAAAATTGCCGATACTAGTGCAAAGGATACCGTAAGGCCGATTCCTTCTAGTATAAACGGAATTGAAGGCACGATTCGGGAAAAATCAATATCCAAACCCATGCCTTACACCTCATTTCTACATTTATTCAAATACGTCTCGACGTATTTGCGCCCAGATTTTTTCGAGCATGCTCGAAAACCTTCCTTTGAAAATCTGTGGCATCCGCCGGAGGCTAAACTTTATTCAGCCCATGGATGCTCACAACCAAAGTATAGATGATAATTTTCATTCCCCACTTAAAGTGGAAGGACCTTTGCTGAATAAATTTTTTTATTTTTCGATCCATTCTTGTTCTATTGCTTTTAACTCGCCATTTTCCTTCATTTCCTCTAAAACCTTATTAAATTCCTCAGTCAGCTCACTGCCTTTTGCAAATGCAATCGCCATACCTGGTGAAGCTTCTGTAGGATCATCAAAACCTGTTAAATCAAGTTCTTCAATGAATCCTATAGCAACTGTCTTATCTAAATAAACTGCATCAATTCTTCCTGCTTTTAGCTCTTGAATTAATTCTGGAGCCTTATTTAAAGCTGAGATTTCCAAACTTTTAAGTGTTTCTTCTTTAATCTTTTTAGCTCCTTCTTCTTGAATGGAACCTAATTGAACCCCAACTGTTTTACCGTCTAAATCCTCTAATGATTTAACATCAGAATCTTTTAATGTAACAAACATTTCCCCAGATTTATGATATTCTGTTGAAAAATCTACACTTTCTTTACGTTCAGCAGTTGCTGACATACCTGAAATAATAAAATCAATACGTTCTGCTTGTAATGCGCTAATAAGACCACCAAAGTCCATGTTTTCAATTTTAAGCTCATATCCAAGTTTCTCTGCAATTTTCTTCCCTAACTCAATATCAAACCCAATATATTCACCAGTTTTTTCATCAATTGTTTCAAATGGTGGGAAGTCAGCAGATGTTCCCATTGTTAATACTTTCTTTGTATCAGTACCTTTATCAGATCCTGTTGCATTATCATCGCTTGTCCCACAAGCTGCTAGTAATACAATTGATAAAATAGCAATCAATGATGCTAGTAAAAACTTTTTCATTATGTTTTCCCCCTATGTGGTTATTTATAATTATTCGATAGAATGTATTTTAACACATCTGCATAAATATACAATATGTTTTTTAAAAATAATAATTGATTAATAATTCTATCATTTGCGCAATGGTTACAGTTTATTCTGCTTACAAGGTATTTTAGAGGGAAAATTTAGTGTTTATTTTGGCACAATCTTCTTTTAATACTCTACTGATATAAACAATTAAAGTGAAAAAGTGATAAAACATTCATCACATTATGCATAATTTATAATTAAAAAAAGAAGCCTAAAAGGCCTCTTATACTTCTTCACAATATTCTTCAAAGGATTCCTGTAATTTAGTGATGACATCCATTGGCTCATGTCCTTCAATTTCATGTCGTTCAATCATTTTAACGATTTTCCCATCTTTTAATAATGCAAATGATGGAGATGATGGCGGATATCCTTCAAAATATGATCTTGCTTTTTCTGTTGCCGCTTTATCTTGCCCTGCAAATACTGTTACTAATTGGTTTGGTCGCTTATCATAATGGATTGAATGTGCTGCAGCTGGCCTTGCAATTCCACCTGCGCAACCACAAACAGAATTAACCATCACTAAAGTTGTACCCTTACGATTTAATGCTTCATCGACCTCTTCAGGTGTTTTTAACTCTTGATAGCCAGCCTCTGTAATTTCTTTTCTAGCTGTTTGTACTATATCATTCATAAACAGATTGAAATCTATTTCCATTTTTGTGCACTCCTTTAAGAAAAATATCTTGCTATTTTTATCATATCAATTTACATCATGTTTTTTCAAATCTTAGGAACTTAAATGAACGTTTAAAAAATATATAATCGGGTATTCTATTAATACATCTAGATCATACCCCTAAACTCCCTAGATGGAAGGAGAGCGAATGCACTCCTTCTTTTTTTATGCTTCAAATAGTTCAATTAACTCCTTTACAGCGGTTGTAACATTTAAATCTCCCTGTATAACTTTATTTTCAAGGACTGGAAGCTTCGTTTTAATGGAAGGATGGGTAAAAAAGCTTGTTTCAAGATAATCCTTTATCATTGCATGAATCCAATCCTTTGTTTGAGAGTCCCTTCGTTCTGCAAATGCGCCAGATTCTTTCGTAGTCTTAAGAAATCGCAGGATGATTTTCCACATTTCTTCCATACCTTCATGATAAAGTGCGGAAGCTGTATAGGCTTTCGTAGACCAACCTTTCGTTGCAGGCTGAAGATAGTGGAGAATCCGATTATATTCAGCGCGAGCAATTTTTGCTCTCTGTCGATTTTCACCGTCCGCTTTATTGATCAATATGGTATCCGCAAGCTCCATTACTCCTTTTTTCATGCCTTGTAATTCGTCACCTGCACCAGTTAAAACAAGAAGCAGGAAAAAATCCACCATACTACGTACCACAACTTCACTTTGACCAACACCAATCGTTTCAACAAGAATCACATCAAACCCCGCGGCTTCACAAAGTAAAATGGTTTCCCTCGTTTTACGATTGACCCCACCAAGGGTTCCTCCTGAAGGTGATGGACGTATAAAAGCATTTTTATTCCTGGTAAGAGTCTCCATTCTAGTTTTATCACCAAGTATACTGCCACCTGTTACACTACTACTCGGGTCTACAGCTAAAACTGCAACGCGATGTCCTTGTTCACATAAATAAGAACCAAAACTCTCTATAAATGTACTTTTACCAGCACCCGGGACTCCAGTGATGCCTATCCGTATCGAGTTTCCGGTGTATGGAAGAATTTCATTGATTACAGCCTGTGCCTGGTCTTCATGACGTTTTGCGTTGCTTTCAACAAGAGTAATGGCTTGGGCGAGAATTGTACGATCACCATTTCGTATACCCTGTACATACTCTTCAGTTGTTCGTCCTTTCTTCTTAACAAATTTACGTGCACTTCCAGAAGAGTTATTTTGCTCTATCCCCTTCACAATTTCAGTTGTAAAACCATCAGAGGCATTTTCGGGAACCCATTCAGGTTTCTTTTTATTATCAGTCATTGCCTTCTTCCTCATATCCAAGACGCAGATAAATTTCTTCGATTACTTTTTGTGCAGCCACTGGAATTACTGTTCCAGGTCCAAAAATAGCTGCAGCTCCATGCTCTTTTAAGTAATCATAATCTTGAGCGGGGATAACTCCACCAACAATTACAAGTATATCTTCTCGCCCTAATTTCCTCAGTTCTTCAATTAACTGCGGAAGTAATGTTTTATGACCTGCCGCGAGTGAACTCATTCCAACGACATGAACATCATTTTCTACCGCTTGAAGAGCAGTTTCTTCTGGTGTTTGAAATAATGGTCCAATATCAACATCAAAGCCAAGGTCCGCAAAAGCAGTAGCAATGACCTTTGCTCCACGGTCATGGCCATCCTGCCCCATTTTCGCAATCAAGATCCTTGGGCGTCTTCCCTCATTTTCCAAAAACTCATCTGTCATCTTCTTCACACTCATGATTTCTTCCTCATTTGAATATTCAGAGCTATAAATTCCACTAATTGAACGAATGACAGCTTTATGACGTGTGGAAGCTTTTTCAATCGCATTTGAAATCTCTCCTAGCGTTGCACGAGCTCTTGCCGCTTGAACCGATAGTTCCAACAGATTTCCCTCACCTGTTTCAACTGCATTCGTAATGGCAGCCAACGCCTCTTCCACTTTTCCGTCATCACGTGAAGCCTTTAATTCACTGAGTCTTTCAATTTGTTTGAGTCGAACAGCTGTATTGTCAATGTCTAAAATATCGATTGGATCTTCTTTTTGTAATCGATATTTATTGACACCTATAATTGTTTCTTTGCCGGAATCAATTTTTGCCTGACGTCTCGCCGCTGCTTCTTCAATTCGCATTTTCGGAAGGCCAGTTTCAATCGCTTTGGTCATTCCACCAAGTTCCTCAATTTCCTCGATATGCTTCCAAGCCCGCTCCATTAGCCTATGAGTTAAAGTCTCTACATAATATGAGCCACCCCATGGATCAATTACATGACAAATACCCGTTTCATCCTGTAAATACAGCTGAGTATTTCTAGCGATTCGAGCAGAAAAATCAGTCGGAAGAGCAATTGCTTCATCGAGTGCATTCGTATGTAAGGATTGTGTATGACCTGATACTGCTGCTAAAGCTTCAATACATGTTCTTGTCACATTATTGAATGGATCCTGCTCAGTCAAGCTCCAACCTGAAGTCTGTGAATGTGTCCTTAACGCAAGTGATTTTGGATTCTTAGGATTGAAGGCTTTCATCATTTGTGCCCAAATAAGTCGAGCTGCCCTCAGCTTCGCTACCTCCATAAAATAGTTCATACCGATTGCCCAGAAAAAGGATAATCGAGGGGCAAAGGAATCAATATCAATCCCTTTCGCAATTCCTGTTCGAACATATTCCAACCCATCTGCTAACGTATAGGCTAGTTCAAGATCAGCTGGTGCACCGGCTTCCTGCATATGATACCCAGAAATACTAATGCTATTGAATTTTGGCATATTTTTTGACGTGTATTCGAAAATATCCGAAATAATTCGCATTGAGGTGTCTGGTGGGTAAATATAAGTATTTCTCACCATGTACTCTTTTAAAATATCATTTTGAATCGTTCCTGACAGTTTTTCGGGAGGGACACCCTGCTCCTCTGCCGTTACAATATAAAACGCCAAAACCGGAAGTACAGCGCCATTCATCGTCATCGACACACTCATTTGATCAAGCGGAATACCATCAAATAATGTCTTCATATCTAGGATTGAATCAATCGCAACCCCAGCTTTCCCGACATCGCCAACAACACGGGGGTGGTCTGAATCATAGCCACGGTGTGTAGCTAAGTCAAACGCCACAGAAAGACCCTTTTGCCCCATCGCAAGGTTGCGGCGATAGAAAGCATTACTTTCCTCAGCTGTGGAAAAACCAGCATATTGTCGAACGGTCCAGGCTCGGTTTACATACATCGTTGGATATGGACCACGTAAAAACGGGGGAATACCAGGCATATAATCTAGATGAGTCATCCCATCCATGTCTTCCTTTGTATATACGGGTTTTACAGCAATTTGTTCGTTCGTTTCAAATAGCAAATCATCAATAGATTGATTAATCTCTTCTTCTACTTTTTTACGCCATTTTTCAGGAGAAGGTGATGTATCAGATATTTTTAACTTTATATTGGAAAGATCCAGCCTTTTAGCCAAATTAGCGCACCCCCATTTCTTGTTGTAATTGATGTAAAAACGCAAAACAATTTGTACCAATATGGATAAAGTCGTTTATTCCTACGTTTCGATAGAATTCTTCATTTTCTAGTTTCCCCGCGATAAACAGGCGAACATCTGGGTTCGATTTTTTAAAATCATTGCATATATCAGTGGCCATTTCCTTGTAAGAGTCATCTTTCCCGCAAATAATATAGGTTGTTAGATTCATTGTTTTGGCGCCTTCAATCGCATCTCTTGCTGTTAAGTATCCATCGTTTTTTATGACCTGGAAGCCACCCGCTTCAAAAAATCCTGTAATAAAATCAGCTCTTGGTTTATGTTCTGGTATAGAACCTAAATTAATTAAACCGACTTTAGGTCGCTCGCCAGAAGTTTCAAGATACTGCTCAGATGCTTGTCGAAGCTGCTCAAAGCTTTCTGAAATTCTTACCGGTGATATACGGTTGATGGATATAACCGCTTCATTACTTTCATATATTGATTTTGTTTTGGTGTATGCGATGGGCTTTTCCTGGATATTTGCATACATATTTGTACCGACTATTTTTTCTTTTCGATTGTTCACATTTTTTTGTCTTTCTTGTAAAACTAATGAGATCCTTTCTTGAACCGTTCCTGCTTTCAACGCTTCAAGCATTCCACCCTCTGATTCAATTTCGTTTAACAACTCCCATGCTTTTTCTGCCAGTTCATTTGTCAATGTTTCCACATACCAAGAACCGCCCGCGGGATCAATCACCTTATTTAGGAAGGATTCCTCGCGAAGTATTGATTGTGTATTTCTTGCAATCCTTCTTGAAAAAGTATTTGGGGTTTTGATTGGTTCATCAAACGCTGAAACATGGAGGCTATCAATTCCGCCTACAATTGCAGAAAATGCTTCAATTGTCGAGCGTAGCATATTAACATAGGGATCATAGATCGTTTTCGTAAATGCAGATGTTCTGGCATGGATATACAATTTACAAGAATCTTCATTTCCTCCATATGCTTCAATGATTGTCTTCCAAAGAATTTTGGAAGCTCTTAATTTGGCAATTTCCATAAACACATTGGAACCAATGGAAAAAGAAAATGTCATTCGTGGGGCAATTTGATCAACAGTAAGCCCTCTCTCTAGTAATTCGCTCATATATTCAATAGCAGTACCCATTGTAAAAGCAAGTTCTTGAACTGCGTTTGCACCACCATTATGGTATGGTTCGCCTTTTACAAGAATCGTTCTTAAATTTGGTTGATTATCCATCACCCATTCTACGGATTCTGCTAATTGGTCATAGGCAGCTTTTGGTTTCATAGACAACTGCCCCGTTTCCACTAATATTCCAAGTGGATCCATACCGATTGTTCCAGTTAAAGAATCTGTTTTTACGTGTGATTGGAGAAGTGATAAAAATACTAACAAGTCAGTTTGAGCATCAATTAGGAGAGGCGTATTAGTCAGTGAAATACCGTTGAATGCCTTCTCAATATCTTTTTCTGTATGTAATGCAAGCCCTTTATGCGAGCCATTTTTCGGTTGCAAGGTAAAATGAATCATCGTTTGACCGTTTTGAAGGGCTTCCCTTATTACAGGGTTAAACTCCTCAGGTGTTTTTAAGTCCATTTCCTGACTAACATGCCACGGCTGATTTAGGTAACCTGTAGGTTTTGAGCCACGCACTCTTGAGCCTTCACCAGGCATATCGTTTAGAAACGGTATTTTCTGAACATCCTTCTTCGTATAAATAGGTTTCAGTGTAATTTTTTCATAGGTTTGTTTATGTAATTTTTCAATGGGTTTTCCTTTTAATGATTTTTCAGCTTCCTGTTTCCATGTCTCGTAATCTATGGTCGGGAAGGTAATATTCTGGAATTCTTTCGATTGTTTCGTCACAAGGCTTTCCCCTCTTTCGAAATCGTTTTCAACTATAATTTAATTTTAGTATATATATTGGGTTGTCGCAATGAATAGATGGAAGATTAAAAAAGGTCTTGGGGCATGCTTCTTCGATTTTTGTCCTAGTTTGTACCGTTACATTGGTTTTGAGGGGCATACTCCTTCCTATTTCGCGGAAGCGTGTACCACTTGATTGGTCTTGCGGGGCATACTTCTTGAAGTTCCGAGTTAGTTGGTACCTCTTGAAAAGCCTTGCGCGACATGCTGCCTTCAATTATTATGCCAGCATGTAAAGATAGTTCCCTTTCACCATACTCGCCAGTCAAAAAATATATTATGCGGATTAAGATTTTCTCCGCATAAAAAAAGACACTGCATGGCAATGTCTTTAGTAAATAGATGTATTTTCTTTTGAAGTATTCTCGATTATTTCCTTTACTCGTGCAAGGAAGCGTCCGCAAACAAGGCCATCCAACACACGATGGTCAAGTGACATACAAAGGTTCACCATGTGACGAACCGCAATCATGCCATCGATAATAACTGGTCGTTGCACGATGGATTCCACCTGTAAAATCGCTGCCTGCGGATAATTGATTATCCCCATCGACTGGACAGAACCAAATGAACCTGTATTATTTACTGTGAATGTACCACCCTGCATATCATCTGCTGATAGTTTTCCAGCTCGTACTTTAGCAGCAAGTTCAGTAATTTCTCTTGCAATGCCCTTAATTGATTTCTCATCCGCATTCTTAATCACTGGAACAAAGAGAGCATCCTCTGTAGCAACCGCAATTGAAATATTAATATCTTTCTTCTGAATAATTTTGTCTCCCGCCCACATTGAATTAATTTGTGGGAACTCCTTAAGCGCTTGAGCAACTGCTTTTACGAAGAAGGCAAAAAACGTTAGATTGAAGCCTTCCTTTTGTTTAAAATCATTTTTAATTGAATTTCTATATTGAACCATTTTTGTTGCATCGACTTCAACCATTGTCCAAGCATGAGGAATCTCATGCTTGCTACGAAGCATGTTTGATGCAATTGCCTTTCGAACACCTGTTACAGGAATTTCAACATCGCCAGCTGTTACAGGTACCGTTGGTGCAGGTGTTGGTTTTGTAGATTGTTCACTTGTCACTTGCTGAACCGTAGCTTGAGTTGTCACTTTTCCAACTTTCTGACCTGCAGTTGGAATTTGTCCAGACTCGATTAATTTTTGCAGGTCCTTACGGGTAATTCTTCCACCTGCACCCGTCCCTTGTACCTGCTCAAGATCAATATTATGTTCCTGTGAAAGCTTTAGAACAGCAGGTGAATATCGTAATTTTTTGGTCGTATCACTTGGCTCAGCAGACACATTTACAGCCTTTTCAAGAGTTTCTTCTTTTACAGTTGGTTGAGGTGCCGTTTGTTCAGTTCCAGCACCAACAGTTTCAATGGTACAAATCACCTCACCTACTGCTAGTGTTTCTCCTTCTTCCGCAATAAGCTCTGTAATAGTTCCTGAAAAAGAGGAAGGTACTTCTGCATTTACTTTATCTGTCATTACTTCAGCTAAAGGATCATATTTGTTTACGGTATCCCCAACTGCTACAAGCCATTTACTAATCGTCCCCTCTGTCACACTCTCACCAAGCTGGGGCATTGTTATTTTTTCAGTTGCCACTCATAAAACCTCCTCTGTATAGTAGCAAATTAGAATTCTGCAAGCTCTCTCATTGCCTTTTCTACTTTATCTGGATTGACCATAAAGTATTTTTCCATCGTTGGTGCATATGGCATCGCAGGTACATCCGGGCCGGCAAGTCGCTTAATTGGGGCATCTAAATCAAACAAGCAGTTTTCAGCAATAATGGCAGCAACTTCACCCATAATGCTTCCTTCTTTATTGTCTTCCGTTACCAATAGCACTTTACCCGTTTTTGAAGTTGCTTCAATGATTGCTTCTTTATCCAGCGGATATACAGTACGTAAATCAAGGATATGTGCCTGAATGCCATCTTTCGCGAGGCGCTCTGCAGCCTGTAAAGCAAAGTGAACACATAAGCCGTACGTAATAACCGTGATATCCTCTCCCTCACGCTTCACATCTGCTTTACCAATTGGTAATACATAATCATCTTCAGGTACTTCACCTTTGATTAAGCGATAAGCACGCTTATGTTCAAAAAATAACACTGGATCTTCATCACGTATTGCCGCCTTTAGCAAGCCTTTTACATCATAAGGGGTAGAAGGCATCACAATTTTTAATCCTGGTTGGTTGGCAAAAACCGCTTCAACAGATTGTGAGTGGTAAAGTGCCCCATGTACACCTCCACCATAAGGAGCTCTAATTGTGATTGGGCAATTCCAATCATTGTTTGAACGGTATCGAATTTTAGCCGCTTCAGAGATAATTTGATTGACTGCAGGCATAATAAAATCTGCAAACTGCATTTCTGCAATAGGTCTCATTCCATACATGGCTGCACCTATACCGACACCTGCAATAGCTGACTCAGCTAAAGGGGTGTCAATTACGCGTTGCTCGCCAAATTGTTCATAAAGTCCATTTGTCGCCTTAAATACTCCGCCTTTTTTCCCTACATCCTCACCCAAGATAAAAACCTTAGGATCTCGTTCCATTTCTTCTCGAATTGCCATTGTTACGGCATCAATATATGAAATTACAGGCATTCTTTTTCCCCCTTACTGTTCCGCGTAAACATGTTTAAGAGCATATTCCGGCTCTGCATATGGTGCATTTTCTGCATAATCGGTCGCTTCATTAACTAGTCCTGCAACACGTTCTCCAATTTCCTTTTCTTTCTCCTCATCTAAAACTCTTATTTCCTTTAAATAATTTGCAAAAGAAAGGATTGGATCATTCTTTTTCGCTTCTGCCACTTCTTCCTGTTCACGATATGCACGATCATCATCATCCGAAGAGTGTGCAGTTAAACGATATGAGACAGTTTCAACTAAGGTCGGACCTTCACCTCGACGCCCTCTATCCGCTGCTTCTTTAACTGCTTTGTATACTTCTAGTGGGTCATTTCCATCCACCGTTACACCTGGCATTCCATACCCAATGGCACGGTCAGAAATTTTTTCGCAAGCTACTTGCTTTTCATAAGGGACTGAAATAGCGTATTTATTGTTCTCACACATGAAGATGACTGGAAGCTTATGAACCGCTGCGAAGTTCGCCCCTTCATGGAAGTCCCCCTGATTTGAAGAACCTTCTCCAAATGTCACAAATGTAACTAAATCCTTGCCTTCCATTCTTCCCCCTAGCGCAACACCGACGGCATGTGGAACCTGAGTTGTTACAGGAGATGAACCCGTTACAATTCGATTTTTCTTTTGTCCAAAGTGACCAGGCATTTGACGTCCACCCGAATTCGGGTCTTCTGCCTTCGCAAATCCAGATAACATTAATTCCTTAGCTGTCATTCCGAATGTCAGAACCACTCCCATGTCGCGGTAATATGGCAATACGTAATCCTTTTCACGGTCAAGTGCATAGGCTGCACCTACTTGGGCCGCTTCTTGCCCTTGGCAGGAAATAACAAATGGAATTTTTCCAGCGCGGTTTAACAACCACATTCTTTCATCTATTTTTCTAGCTAACAGCATGGTTTCATACATTTCAAGAACTGCATCATCACTTAAACCCAATGCTTGATGACGATTTTCGGTCATGAAAATACCTCCCTAAAAAATCCTAATTAACTATATGGACAAGCCTGCCATATTAAAAAATATTAGTTGTGTGAATAATTTATGCGTGAATTGCCTTTCCATCAACAGCTAAAGCTGCCTCTCCAATTGCTTCAGATAAGGTTGGGTGTGGGTGAATTGTGCGAGCAACCTCCCAAGGTGTTGCATCTAGTACTCTCGCTAGACCAGCCTCTGATATCATATCTGTTACGTGTGGACCAATCATATGAACTCCTAATAAATCATCTGTTAGTTCATCAACAACCAATTTCACAAACCCATCAGATTCCCCAAAAACAAGTGCTTTTCCGATTGCTCTAAATGGAAATTTACCTACTTTAACAGTAAAGCCTTTCTCTTTTGCTTCTGCTTCAGTAAATCCAACACTTGCAACCTCGGGATTACTGTAAACACATTTTGATACGAGTGAATAATCCATCGGGGAAGGATTTTCACCTGCAATATGCTCAACAGCTACAATTCCCTCATGAGAAGCTACATGTGCAAGTTGTAGCCCGCCAATGACATCGCCAATCGCATATATATGGGATTCTTTCGTTTGGAAAAATTCATTTGTTGTAATATATCCTTTTTCCAAAACAATCTCCGTATTTTCAAGGCCAATATTTTCAACATTTGCTTGTCGGCCAACAGATACAAGCACCTTGTCCGCAGAAAAAGATTTAGCTTCACTTTTAAGTTCTGCTTTAATCGTAATCCCTTCTCCTTTTTCAAGTGTCTCGGGTAAAACTTTCGCACCCGTTACAACTTTTACGCCTTTTTTCTTAAGCAACCGCTGCATTTCCTTCGAAATTTCATGATCCTCCGTAGGAAGAATACGATCGGCATATTCAAGCACTGTTACTTCCACTCCAAAATCGTGAAGCATTGATGCCCATTCAATTCCGATCACACCTCCACCAACGATGATCATTGAATTTGGAAGACGATCCATTTGTAAAGCTTCATCGGAAGTTAACACATATTCGCCATCTATTTCGAGCCCAGGTAATGACCTTGGTCTAGAGCCTGTTGCAATAATGACGTTTTTAGGAATGAGCATTTCATTCTCTTCGCCGTTGTTCATTTCAACGGAAATGGTTCCAGGTATTGGTGAAAAGATTGACGGACCTAGAATTCGTCCATAGCCCTCAATCACATCAATTTTCCCTTGTTTCATCAAATGCTGGACACCTTTATATAGTTGTTCAGTGATCTTATATTTTCGGTCCTGTACTTTTGAAAAATCAAGTGAAACATCCTTTGTGATGACTCCAAATTCTTCACTTCTCTTTGTAGTTGCATATACTTCTGCACTTCTTAAAAGTGCCTTACTCGGAATACATCCTGCATGCAAGCAGGTACCACCTAGCTTCCCTTTTTCTACAACTGCCACCTTTAGTCCAAGCTGTGAGGCACGAATAGCAGCGACATACCCACCGGTACCGCCACCCAAAATCACTAAATCATATTCCTTTGACATAACCTGTTCACCTTCCTATTTTAAGACAGGGGTTCGGAGTTGCTTTCCGGGATATTCTTTTTCCTTCTCTTCCCCACGGAGTACACGTAATGCACCCTCTGCTAACGCCTGTAATTCGTTCTCACCTGGTTGAATGATGACGTCCGCTATCCAGTTTACATGGTTGGAAATTTCGGAAATAAATTCATTCCCATATGCCAATCCACCGGTTAAAATGATCGCATCAACACGCCCAGATAGAGCTGCACTTGCCGCTCCTATTTCTTTGGCGATTTGGTACGCCATTGCCTTGTAGACTAGCCTCGCCCTTTCGTCTCCTCTATCAATCATTTTTTCGACTTCAACTGCATCGTTTGTACCAAGATATCCAACTAAACCACCTTGACCAACTAGTTTTTTCATAATTTCTTCACGGAAGTACTGACCAGAAAAGCAAAGATCAATTAAATCTCCTGCAGGAACTGTCCCAGCCCGTTCTGGGCTAAATGGTCCGTCACCATGCAACCCATTATTAACGTCCACCACTTTACCATGCTTATGGACGCCAACTGTAATGCCACCGCCCATATGGGTAACGATTAAATTCATTTCTTCATAGGTTTTGCCGAGGTCCTTCGCAACTCTTCTCGCTACTGCTTTTTGATTTAAAGCATGAAAAATGCTTCTTCTTTCAATCAAATGAAAACCTGATATTCTAGCAATAGGCTCAAGTTCGTCAACAACAACAGGATCGACGATATATGGTGGAATATTTAACCCAGAAGCAATTTCATACGCTAAAATCCCTCCAAGATTTGATGCATGCTGCCCTGCATAACCAATTCTCAAATCATGTAGCATCTCATCATTTACTTTATATGTTCCACCTTGTATTGGCTTTAATAATCCACCTCTACCGCAAACTGCGTTTAGTTTTGAAATATTTATGCCTTCATTATCTAATGTTTCAAGAATCGTAGTCTTTCGAAATTCATATTGATCGATAATATTCTCATAAGCAGTTAATTCAGATCGATCATGTCGAATTGTCTTCTCAAACACAGAACGTTCATTATCATAGACGCCGATTTTTGTGGATGTTGATCCTGGATTGATCACGAGAATCCGATATTCTTTGTCATGCAAGATTGAAACCTCCAGTACTTAAATGCAGTCCTACGATTGTTTTACTATCTCCTATTGCAACTATGAATGGCAAGAAGGTAAAAAGGAGGAAAAGCGTAATCTGCCTTCCCCCATCTAAAAGTCCTATTACTTTCTACGACTTAAAATGTGGTGTCCATTTTGTAAAAATTGGCTTCTTGAATTTCTCATTCTTTCGATGCGCTCTTCTGCTAAACGATCAGCAGCCTGATAAGTAGGAATCCCATCTCTTTTCGCAATCTCAATTACTTTTTCAATTGTGTCGTACAGTGATTCAACCTTCTTCAGTGCACGTTCTTGATTGTACCCGTATAATTCGTCAGCCACATTAATAACTCCACCAGCATTAATCACATAGTCTGGAGCGTAGACAATTCCTAATTCATGGATCATATCTCCATGACGAGGTTCTTTTAGCTGATTGTTAGCCGAACCCGCAATGACTCTCGCCTTTAATTGCGGAATAGTTTCATCATTTACTGTTGCACCTAGTGCGCAAGGTGCATAAATGTCACACTCGACACTATAAATCTCGTCAGGGTCTACTGCTTTTGCCCCGAAGTCTCTTACTGCACGGAGAGCAGAATCTTTATTAATGTCAGTTACAATTAGATTCGCTCCCTCTTCATGAAGGTATTTACAAAGTGTGTATGCTACATTTCCAACTCCTTGAACCGCAACTGTCTTTCCTTCAAGTGAATCAGTACCAAATGCTTCTTTGGCTGCGGCTTTCATTCCGCGGTATACACCAAATGCAGTCACTGGAGAGGGGTTTCCGGAAGATCCAAATGCAGGTGATATCCCTGTTACAAAATCGGTTTCTTCGTGGATAATGTCCATATCCGCAACTGTCGTACCTACATCTTCTGCTGTAATATAACGACCATTAAGACCTTGGATATAACGTCCAAATGCACGGAACATTTCTTCGTTTTTATCCTTGCGAGGATCGCCAATAATAACAGTTTTGCCTCCGCCAAGATTAAGTCCAGCAGCAGCATTTTTATAGGTCATGCCTTTTGCCAGTCTTAATGCATCTACAATCGCATCTTCCTCTGAAGCGTATGTCCACATACGAGTACCACCAAGTGCAGGTCCTAATGTTGTATCATGTATCGCAATAATCGCCTTTAAACCAGATTGTTTGTCCTGACAAAATACTAATTGCTCATAATCAAATTTTTCCATGTAAGAAAAGATTTCCATTTTGTAGTACCTCCAAAGAATGATGATTAGTTGATTATTTGTTAGCAGAGCAAACTGCTAACGCTAATGAATATAATTTGCTTTTTGCAGAGTCAGCCCTCGAAGTTAAAACAATAGGTGCAGAAGCACCCGCGATAACGGCCCCTACCTCTGCTTTTGCAAAGTAAACCAATGATTTATATAATGCATTTCCAACTTCAATTGTTGGAACTAGCAAAATATCGGCCTGTCCAGCCACTGCACTCGTAATTCCTTTGTGCTCGGCTGCGTGAATCGAAATGGCATTATCAAGCGCTAATGGTCCATCAACAATACAGTTGTGAATTTGGCCACGGTGGTTCATTTGGGTTAAAGCAGCTGCGTCTAAAGTTGCTTGCATTGCTGGATTCACCATTTCCACAGCAGCAATGGGTGCTACTTTTGGGGTGTCTATCCCAATTGAGTTTGCTACCTTAACTGCATTATTTAAAATTTGCATCTTTTCCTGTAGACCTGGAGCAATGTTCATAGCTGCATCAGTTACAATTACAAATCGGTCATAATCAGGCACTTCAAAAACAGCAACATGTGACAGAACATTCCCTGTCCGCAGTCCATAATCTTTATGCAAAACGGCTTTTAGTATTGTTGATGTCGGAATATTTCCTTTCATCAATACATCTGCTGCTCCTGTATGAACCGCTTTTACAGCAGCCTTTGCTGCTTCTTCTTGTGTTGATGAATCTACAACATCTAGTACACCAGACTCTTGAATATTTCCCCCTTTTTCAGAAAGGATTTGTAGTATTTTTTCTTGATTACCAAACAATAAAAAACGGGCAAGCCTGTGATTTACAGCTTCGACAATCGCTTCAAGTACTTCTTCATCTTCAGCAGCCGCAACTGCAACGGTAACATGAGATCGTCCTGTAGCTTTTTTGATGAGATTAGTCAGCTTCATTCATTTTTACCTTCTTTTCGATCATAGTCCTGTCGTTTTTCATTTTTATATAATGCAATAATCGTGCCAATGCAAAATAAAATGAAAGCGCTTCATTGGTGACCTATTTTACAAAATCAAATATGCAACTTCTTGCATTTTTTGCAAAAAATTGCGTGCTTTAATTTGCAATATTATATTTTTCCAACTTATAATAAAGACTCCTAAGCGATATCCCTAGCGATTTGGCAGCAGCCGTCTTATTTCCACCATTCAAATCCAATACCTCTGAAATAACTTTTGCCTCGTACTTCTCCACTATGTCCGATAAAGGGACATCCTTAATTTCAGTTTCAGGTAAGGATTGACTAGAATTGGCTTTTTCTTTTGAATTATGTAAGGGTTGGATATGCTTTACATCAATTAGTCTTTCCTGATAATTCATAAAGATTACGGCTCGTCCTAAGACGTTTTCGAGCTCTCTCACATTACCAGGCCAATCATAACCATATAAATAATAAATCGCTTCTTCTGTTAATCCCTCAACAGTCCGCCCGTAATCCTGATTTATTTTAACTAGTAAATGCTCCGCGAGTGGTTTGATATCTTGTTTTCTCATCCTTAGTGAAGGGATGTGAATGGGTATTTTGTTAATTCGATAGTAGAGATCCTCGCGAAAAGTTCCATTTCCAATACTTTTTTCTAAATTTACATTTGTTGCTGCGATGATTCTTACATCGATTGGAATGGACTTCGTTCCCCCCACTCTCCTGATTTCTCTTTCCTGCAAAACCCTTAATAATTTCGCTTGAGTATTTAAGGATAATTCGCCAATTTCATCTAAGAATATACTGCCATTGTTCGCTTCTTCAAAAATGCCACGTTTTCCACCGCGCTTCGCTCCGGAAAATGCACCTTCTTCATATCCAAAAAGCTCACTTTCTAACAGTGACTCTGAGATTGCAGCACAGTTCACACGAACAAACTTATTATATTTCCGCTTACTTTCATTATGTATCGCATGTGCAAACAATTCTTTGCCCGTCCCAGACTCCCCTCTTAGTAATACAGTGGCTGGGGTTTTTGCACCAAGCTTCGCTTGTTCAATTGCAATTTCCATTTCTTCTGAAGAACCAATAATATCATCAAAGGTATATTTTGCTTCAAGGGAACGTATGATATGTCTTGCTCTGTTCAATTCAGATGTGAGCTGACTGATTTCAGACACATCATGAATAACTCCTACACTACCTTTAAGCTTGCCATCAACAATGACTGGCGCAACATTTACAATTACATCTTTATCGTGAGGTCCCACTTTCATCCGGGCACCTCTTACAGGTCTTCTCGTTTTTAACACCTGCATGTGCATACTTTCTCCTTCAGAAATATCTGCATTTGCAGGCTTCCCAATGACCTGCTCCTTTTCAAGCCCCGTGATTCGTGTGTATGCACGGTTTATTAAAATTCCATTTCCGTTCTCATCCACAACCGATATAGCTTCATCAGAGGATTGGATGATTGCTTCAAGCATTGTTTGAATCTCTTTTAAATTTGTAATTTCTTCAGCAAGATTGACAACTTCAGTAATATCTTTAAAAACAGCAAATGCACCAAGTAGCATTCCTGACTCATTTACCACTGGAATTCTAGTTGTAATAATTTTTCGTCCATTTTCTAGAACAAATTCTTGGTTAACTTCAATGGCCCTTGTTGAAAGAATCTCTGGCAATCGGCTATCAGGAATGCATTCATATATATGCTTACCAATAGCTTCCTTTTTCGAAATACCAATCATCTTTGATGCGCTATTGTTTAGTAAGATGACTTGGCTATTTATATCAATGACAATCATTCCATCATGGGTTGAATCTAAAATTAAATCTACCATAACTTTCTCCATAACCACAGTCACCCCCCAATCACACGGTAAGAGTTTTGCAATTTTTTACATACTCTTATTATTCCCTTTGCAAAATTATGCACACATTTATAATAACCTTAAACCTTCATCTTGACAAATTTTTTGAATAGCTTACATTTAATATAGAAGTCAATTTGCGAAAGGATTTTATACTATGCAACGAATACTGGCTCTAATCGTGCTACTAATACCAGGCATTATTGCTGGGATTGGAATTAAATTTATGAGGGATATGTTTTTCGGTGTGTTACATAGCCCAATTCCATCCTTAATGGTACAATTTATTATCGGTCTTATTTTCTTCCTAGCAGGTTTATCCTTTATCGGTGGATTCATTCTACACCGTGACCGTAAACGTAATAAAGTTCAAGAAAAATTTCAAAAAGAAAGCTCCCCTGTTGGAGAGCAAAATAAATAATCCTGCTAAATTTAGCAGGATTTTATGTTTAAAAGATAAGAATATATAAAAATTTTTATTTAGTATTCGATGTCTACCTCCAAGCGCCATCGGCTCTCTGGTCTAAGCCAATCGCTTTATAGGGCAAAAAGCACGTTCTGTCAGCGCTCATCTTTTGCTTGTCGCAGATAGGAAGGCGCCTTGCGTTTTTCTTATTTAAGCAAAGCTTTCGCCTTTTTTGGATAATCTGTGATGATTGCAGAACATCCGAAATCAATAAATTGTTTCATCTTCTTTTCATCATTTACGGTAAACGGACGAACCGCAATACCATTCCGCTTCGACTCTTCAATTATCTCTTTATTAATCGTTTGATGATACGGATGGATGCCGTTTGTACGCAGACGTTTTGCGTATTTCCATGGCTCGTAAAGACCCTCCATATATAAAATAGCCAAATCAATTGTCCTCGATAAGCGTCTGCATTTTACTAAACTGTAATGATTAAAGCTTGATAGCACAATTCGATCTTCCATTCTGTAGTCATGGATCATCTTTAAGGTTTTCTCCTCTATGCCCCTATAAGAAACTAATCCAGTCTTAAATTCAACGTTGATAAGCAGTTGGTTTGATTTTGCCCAATCAAACACCTCATCAAGGGTTGGAATGCTGCAAGTTCCGTACTTATCCTTAAATTTATAGCTTACATCCATTTTTTTGAGTTGGTTTAATGTATAATCTTTAACCCATCCCTTATTTTCTCCATTTGTTGTTCGGTTAACGGTTTCATCGTGGATGACAACAATAACACCGTCTTTCGTCATTTGAATATCTAATTCAATGCCATCAGCACCAACTCTTTCCGCTTCTTTAAATGAGATCATTGTGTTTTCCGGATGTGTTCCAGCCGAACCTCTATGCCCAAAAATTTTCGTACTCATCATTGATATTCTCCTTTTTTTGGTATACTTCCATTATAGAATAATTTCCATAAATGGATATCGTAAAAACACCGCCTTCATTGAAAGCGGTGTTTTTTGCTTATATGACGAGTAATAAGTTCGAATAAATTTACTTCTTACCCTCTCAAGAGGCTTTGTGTTCGAGACGAAGTTTATCAGCGACCATCGCGATGAATTCAGAATTTGTAGGCTTTGCTTTCGACATGCTCACTGTATAACCAAAAAGATTAGAAATAGAGTCAATATTTCCTCGGCTCCAAGCAACTTCAATGGCATGACGAATTGCACGCTCTACGCGGCTTGCAGTGGTATTAAATTTCTTCGCAATATCTGGATAAAGAACCTTTGTGATTGAGCCCAATAATTCGATATCATTGTATACCATTGAGATTGCTTCCCTTAAGTATAGATATCCTTTTATATGTGCTGGAACTCCAATTTCGTGAATAATACTTGTAATGCTCGCGTCTAAATTTTTCGGACTATTTTCCTGCTGTGAACGAACAAGCTGATTTGATGGATTACGTTTAACAATCGGAGCAGCCTTTCCGCTAACTTGACGAATTCGACTCGCAAGATTTTCCATATCAAAAGGCTTTAGAATAAAGTATGCAGCTCCTAAATCGACAGCCTTTTTCGTCACATCCTCCTGACCAAAAGCAGTTAACATAATAACATTAGGCTGTTTTTCAAGATTTGAATCACGTAGTTTTTCTAGTACTGCTAATCCATCTAGGTGAGGCATAATAATATCTAAAACGAGAACATCTGGCTGTTTATCTTGAAGCATATTAAGGCAATCTTGACCATTATAGGCAACACCTAAGACTTCGATATCATCTTGGCTAGATAAATATTCATCAAGTAAATTAACCAGTTCCCTGTTATCATCAACCACACAAACTGTTATTTTTTTCACTCTGTTTCCTCCTCAAGCTAAAATCCGCAAAAATTTGTCTATATATTCTTATTCTAAAGAAAGATTTCGACAATGCAATAAGAATTCCTTTATTTTTTTAAAAAAATAGGAAAAATTTATTGAAAAATAATTTATTCTCCATTATACTTAAATATTCGACTAAATACGCCATAAATTATTTATAAAATTTAGGTTTTGTCGAAAAATCTTTGTTTTGATTTCATTATATAATCTCATTTAACTTTTGGCGATAGAAAATGTTAGTCCAAAAAGAAAAGCGAGCATATTAGCTCGCTTTTTTCTGTTCCTTCTTATAAATATCAATACCCGCTTCACTTAACATCCATTCAATATGGACACCATATCCGCTTGTCGGATCATTTACGAATACATGTGTAACTGCACCAATCAATTTGCCATCTTGGATGATTGGGCTACCGCTCATACCTTGAACGATACCACCTGTTTTTTCTAAGAGGCGTTTATCCGTTATTTTAACAACCATTCCTTTTGTAGCAGGAATTTTTTGAGGAACAGCACTTACAATTTCTATGTCAAATTCCTCAACTTTATCATTTTCCACGACTGTTAAAATCTTTGCAGGTCCCGGTTTAACTTGATGTGAAAGCGCAATTGGTAGCGGCTTATCCATAATGCCGTTATTCACTTGTTTGTTTAATTCACCAAAGATCCCAAAGGGACTATTGCGTTTAATGTTCCCTATGATTTCCTTATCTGCTGAAAAACGTGCTAGCTTTTCGCCTGGATCACCATTACTTCCTTTTTCAATGGAGGTTACAGTTGATCTTACAATCTGTCCATCGGATACCACGATCGGCTCTTTCGTATCCATATCGGAGATAACATGGCCTAACGCCCCATATTTTTTTGTTTCTGGGTGGTAGAAAGTCATTGTTCCGATACCAGCAGCTGAATCACGGATATACAGTCCTATTCGATATGCCTCATCATTTTTATCCTTTAGTGGCATAAGTTTCGTCTTAATATCCTCGTTGTCTCGGACAATTACTAAGTCTAACGGTTCACCTGTCTTACCAGATTCTTGAACAAATGGTCCAACATCACTCATTTTATCAATTTTTTTACCGTTAATTTCTTTAATGATGTCACCCACCTGTACTCCAGCAATTTCACCTGGGGACTTTTTACCATCCTCTGTTTCAATTTGGTGGTGACCAACAACCAGCACACCTAGCGTATTCAGTTTCACCCCTATTGATTGCCCACCAGGTATCACTCTAAAATCTGATAAAACATTAACATTTACTTTTTTGACTGGAATACCTGCGAACTCAACCATCATCTCTCCTTCACCGCTTTCTTTTGCAGCAACAGAGATTTGTTGATCATCGGTAGCCGATGAAAAGGCATAACTCGAATCTTGAATCGTTGTCGTGACTGGTAATGTAGATTGAACTGTGAAATCTTGGCCTTCAAACAAAGTAAGGTGTTTAGGAATTTCTATATATTCTTTTAGTGGCTTGGAAAACCCTAAAGCCATTATTGAAACAAGGAGAAATGTACCAATTAAATATCTAATTTTATCTGTTTTCATTTATTTTTCACTCTCCTCGCTCCTATCCCATACCATAACATGAATCAAATGCGCCTTAGCGTAAATGCCGCCCGATTTTTTTTAGGCCCATACGAGATGGGTCACAAAGACGTTGCCACAGTAAGTGGGGCGTTCTTAGTCTTTGATCTTACGTTTCGTAAAATTTCATTTGAAAAATCGTGGCATCCGCCGGAGGCTTAAACCCGACTGAATAAAAGTTATGGCTACATTCTATAATTTGACCTTTCAGAGCAACATTTATAACTGCTATGAGATTAAAAAAGCTACCCAATTTGGATAGCATTACAAATAAAAATCGCTCTTAACTTTGTATAAAGCTACTCATTCTTCACATCCATCCCGAGTTGGCCTGGCCTATTCAATGATTTACCATTTGACGTGTAAGTTTGCTTTCCTTTGCAAGGCTTAATAATTCTTTTGCATGCTCTTTCGTTAAATCTGTGATTTCAACTCCGGAAATCATACGGCTAATCTCTTTGATTTTTTCGGTTTCATCTAGGGAAGTAACTGAGGTTGTAGTTCTTCCTTGAATAGTTTCCTTTGTAATAAATAAATGGGTATCAGACATTGCCGCAACCTGTGGAAGGTGGGAAATACAAAGTACCTGGGAGTTTACAGAAATACCATAGATTTTTTCTGCAATTGCTTGAGCAACGCGGCCACTTACACCAGTATCTACTTCATCAAATATGATGGAAGTAACACCTTGATGTTTTGAGAATATACTCTTAATCGCCAGCATAATCCTAGAGAGTTCTCCCCCTGAAGCAATTTTTGCCAAAGGCTTGAGTGGTTCACCAGGATTTGTAGAAATATAAAATTCAATATCATCTTTCCCATTTAGAGTGAATTTAATAGGTGTATCTTCAAAAAATTTAATATCGAATTTTGCTTTTTCCATATACAGGTCTTTCAATTCCTGTGTTATTTTACCAATAAGCTCTTTTGCTAGCTTTTTTCGAATCTGTGAAACATTTTCGGACTCAAGCTTCACATCTTCTAAAATAGATTCGAGTTCTTCTTTTAGCTTTCCAATATGTTGCTCACGGTTTTGAATAGTGTCGATTTCATCCTCAATCTTAGCAGCATATTCGAGAATTTCCTCAACTGATTGTCCATATTTCCGCTTTAACTGTGCAATTTCATTCAAACGACCTTCAATAAAATCGAGTCTTGCTGGGTCAAACTCTAATTTATCTAATTGATCTCGGATTTTATAAGAAATTTCCTCTAACAAATAAAAGCTATTAGAGATTGTCTCATGAATGCTCTTTAATTCTTTATCAATATCCATTACAGCTTCGGCTTGATTCATGGCTAGCCCCACCCAATCAAGACCTTTTTGGTCTCCATATAGAGCGTTATAGCTATTTTGAAGTGATTTAAAGATCTTTTCGTAATTTGAAATCTTATTTCTTTCTTCTGTTAGTACCACATCTTCATTAGGCTTCAGATTCGCTTTTCCAATCTCATTTAATTGAAATTGGATTAAATCAAGACGATGGGCCAACTCTTGCTCATTTTCATTAAAGCTTTTTAAGCGTTGCTTCACATTTAAAAAATCCTTATATACGGCTAGGTATTCCTGTAATGCCTGTTTAAGCGTATCTCCACCGTATTGGTCAAGCATATAGATATGTTGTTCCTGATTCATCAAATCCTGATGTTCATGCTGTCCATGAATGTCGATTAATGTTCTGCCAAATTCACGAAGAATGGAAATGGTCACGAGTTTCCCATTAATTCTACAGACACTTTTTCCTGATTTGGAAATATCTCTTCGTAAAACAACCATTCCCTCGCTAATTTCAATACCAAATTCCATAGCTTTTGTGTAACAGGGATGATTGTCATCTTCAATCAAAAAGAGACCCTCAATTTCTGCACGTTCTTCGCCATATCGTACAAATTCAACGGAACCTCTACCACCGACCAATAAATGAATGGCATCAATGATGATGGATTTCCCCGCTCCTGTTTCACCTGTCAAAACTGTTAAACCTTTTTCTAATGAAATCGAAAGAGATTCAATAATGGCGAAATTCTTTATTGATAGTTCTGCTAACAATTCCTACACCTCCTCTTCCACTGTCTCGCGTCATAGCATGTCTAGGAATCGATTTGAGACCGTCTCTGTTTGCTCTGGCGTTTTGCAAATAATTAAGATGGTATCATCTCCACATATTGTTCCTAAAATTTCTTCCCAATCCAAATGATCAATTAAAGCACCAATAGCATTTGCATTCCCCGGTAAAGTTTTCATCACAAGCATATGCCCTGCCGAATCAATTTTTACGAAAGCATCCATTAATGAACGTTTAAGTTTTTGAAGCGGGTTGAATCGTTGGTCAGCAGGTAAACTGTATTTATAACGACCATCAATCATAGGCACCTTCACTAAATGAAGTTCTTTAATGTCACGGGATACAGTCGCTTGGGTAATGTTGTACCCCTCGCTTTTTAAAATATCTACAATCTCATCTTGTGTTTCTATATCATGGCTCGTGATAATTTCACGAATTTTAATATGTCTTTGCCCCTTATTCATACTGAATTCCTCTCACTTTCACAAACGTGGATTATTACCTCCTATGTTAGCCGATTCTGACAAGATTGTACATTTTTTTTAACAATTTTCGTGTTAACACTACGTATGGACTAAATATTCTCCACGAAGAAAAAGGACAGCACAGTGGCTATCCCGTTTTTTATCATTTATCGGATTTTAAGTTAGAATGTGCATTTTCGACAACCTCTTGTTCAGATACAGGTAGTTTGTTTTCACCGATTTCTGCAGATCCATTCCAGCGTAAATGAAGTAAAAATTCGATATTTCCTTCCCCACCTGTGATTGGTGAGAAAGATAAATTGATGCAATCATACCCTTCCTTCAAGGAAAATTCAATAATATGCATTAGCACCGCCTCATGGGTCTTCGGATCACGTACAATCCCTTTTTTACCAACTTGCTCTTTTCCCGCTTCAAATTGTGGTTTTACAAGAGCTACAACATCACTATTCGGTACAAGAAGTGTTTTTAAAACAGGTAAAATCAGCCTCAACGAGATAAAGGAGACATCAATTGTAGCAAACTCCGGTAAACCACTTTGAAGGTCAGCTGGCGTTACATACCTGAAGTTGGTTCTTTCCATGACGACTACGCGTTCATCCTGTCGTAGCTTCCATGCTAACTGGTTATACCCTACGTCTAGCGCATATGATTTTTTCACGCCATTTTGGAGGGCGCAATCCGTAAAGCCACCAGTTGAAGAGCCAACATCAATCATGATTTTATCTTTTATATTCAAATCAAAATCTTTTATGGCTTTCTCAAGCTTCAAGCCACCTCGACTAACATAAGGTATAACATTTCCTTTAATGGTAAGTGGTAAATCAATTTCTACTTTTTCCCCTGGCTTATCAAGTCGTTCTTCATTAGAATAAACGAGACCAGCCATGATTGTGCGTTTTGCCTTTTCTCTCGTTTCGATTAAGCCACGTTCAACTAATAAAACATCGAGTCTCTCTTTTTTTGTACCCATGTTCTACACTCTTTTCTTCTTAGGTACGAGCTTTTGAATACGTTCCACTACATTCTCAGTTGTCATTCCAATTTCACGAAGTAGTTCGTTCACGCTGCCATGCTCAATAAATTGATCAGGAATACCCATACGATCAATTTTCGCATTTTGATATTCATGGTCATTGGCAAATTCAAGAACTGCACTACCAAATCCGCCCATCAACACAGATTCCTCAATAGTTAATACAGGAAGATTTGAACCTAAAATTTGATGCATCATATCATCATCAAGGGGTTTTATAAAGCGTGCATTTACAACCCTTACAGAAATATCTTCTTTTTCAAGTAACTCTGCAGCCTCAAGTGCCATAGGTATGGTTGTCCCAAACGTTAAAATTACAGCATCTGTGCCAGGTTTTAGAATCTCCCATGAACCAATCGGAATAAGCTTAAGATCCTCATCCATTTCGACTCCAAGACCATTTCCCCTTGCATATCTTAAGGCAATTGGACCGTCATCATAATGAATTGCCGTATTCACCATATGCTGACCTTCGTTCTCGTCCTTTGGCATCATAATAACCATATTAGGAATATGTCTTAAAAAGGCAATATCGAATACACCTTGATGTGTCTCTCCATCAGCTCCTACTAAACCAGAACGATCGATTCCAATGAATACATTCAAATTTTGACGGCACACATCGTGCACAACCTGGTCATATGCCCTTTGTAAAAAGGTCGAATATATAGCAAGAAACGGCTTCATACCTTGCGTAGCTAGTCCAGCAGCCATCGTAGTTGCATGCTGTTCCGCAATTCCTACATCATACATACGCTCAGGAAATTCATTTGCAAATTTTTCAAGCTTAGAACCTACAGGCATTGCAGGGGTAATCGCGACAATTCGCTTATCATCTTTCGCAAGCTTCCGCACGGTCTCACTAATGACTGCACTCCAAGCAGGTGGTGCATTTTCAGGTTTAACGAAATCACCTGTTTCAATTTTATAAGGTCCTGTACCATGCCACGTACCCACTTTGTCTGTTTCAGCCGGGGTGTAGCCTTTTCCTTTTTTCGTAATGACATGAACTAATACTGGGCCCTTCGTTTTCTTTGCGTATTCAAGGGTTTCAAATAAATCCTCAAAATTATGTCCATCAATCGGGCCTAAGTATGTAAATCCTAGTTCCTCGAAAAAGACTCCAGATACAAGTAGATATTTAAGACTATCTTTTACACGCTCTGCAGTTGCCGCAAGCTTTCCACCTACAGCTGGAATTCTCTTGAGTAAAAGCTCAAGCTCATCTTTTACCCAATTATATTTTCCTGCAGTACGCAATCTCGCAAGGACATGGTGAAGGGCACCCACATTTGGCGCAATTGACATTTCATTGTCATTTAGAATCACAATCATGTCTTTCTTTTCATGTCCAATATGATTTAACGCTTCCAATGCCATTCCACCAGTTAAGGCACCATCGCCAATGATAGGGATGACAAATTCCTTGGTTCCTTTTACATCTCGGGCAACAGCCATTCCCATAGCCGCGGAAAGACTTGTTGAGCTATGTCCAGTTTCCCAAACGTCATGCTCACTTTCAATACGCTTCGGAAACCCACATAGCCCTTTATATTGACGCAATGTATCAAATTCACAAGCCCGTCCAGTCAATATTTTATGTACATAGGACTGGTGACCAACATCCCAAATCAATTTATCCTTTGGGCTGTCAAACTCCCTATGTAATGCAATTGTTAATTCAACAACACCAAGGTTAGGGCCAATATGTCCACCAGTCTTTGATAGTTTTTCTATTAAAAATTGACGGATTTCCTGACTTAATTTATCCAATTCAGCTATTGACATATTTTTAAGGAACTTAGGGTCTTTAATACTTAGAAGATCCAAAGGTTTCACTCACTTTCATTTACTATTCAGCAGTCATATACATTAAAGCTAAAATACTTGTTCAAAAAGGAGGATAAAAAGGACCACGCCGGCTAAAAGCGCCACGTCCTGTGGCGTCGCCGGCACTAGCACATCCTGTGCGTCGAAAGTTCAAGGCGGCGAAGCTTTGAGTAGCGGAACGTATGTTGTTAATACGTGAGAGCAACTGAAAAGCAAGCCAACGAGCTTCCACAGGATGTGGTGACTTCGACGTTCGACACAGGAAGTGTCGGTAGTTAGTCGAAGTTCCTCTGACGCTGTGTCATTTTTACCGGACTTTTTGAACATCCGCTAAAAGTATATTTAATGATCTCTAGATGCGATTAGATTACACATATAGTCTAGTATATCATGTTTCATATCAACACTATATAAAAACCGTTTTGCTTCATCTATATGAAAGGTTAATTTTTCCTTTGCACCCTCAAGCGTTAATAAAGCAGGATATGTATTTTTATGATTACCTGTATCACTGCCGACCGGTTTCCCAAGAACTACTTCTGTGCCTTCAATATCTAAAATATCATCTCGAATTTGAAAGGCTAAGCCTAAATGATGCGCAAATTGTGTAAGCTTCTCAAGCTGCTCACTAGTAGCATCTGCAAGAATTGCTCCTGCAATAACACTATACGCTAATAATTTTCCAGTTTTATGGCGATGGATGTATTCAAGTTCTTCTAGATTCAAGACAGCTCCTTCGCCTTTCATATCAGCAACCTGTCCCCCTACCATTCCTTCAGGTCCTGAAGCTTTGGCTAACTCAGTAATGAGTAATAGCTTTTTTTCAGGGGATATTTGGTCTTTCATGGTCTCAGAAATGATCTGAAAACTATAAGTTAATAGGGCGTCCCCTGCTAAAATCGCAATTGCTTCTCCAAACACTTTATGATTGGTAGGCTTTCCCCTGCGAAGATCATCATCATCCATACTTGGAAGATCATCATGAATAAGAGAATATGTATGAATCATTTCAATTGCACACGCAGTCGGTATTCCAATACCTTCATCTTTCCCAAAGGAATGAAGCGTGCCCAATAGCAATAATGGCCGAATCCGTTTCCCACCTGCTTCAAGAGAATAGTGCATAGCATCCTTGATAATGTTCGGAGCTGATAAATGTGAAATATACGTTGGGAGCTGTTCTTCAATATTTTTCTTTTGATTGTCTAAAAATTGCTCTACCTCAGTTAGTCCCACTATTATTCTTCCTCCTGAATCGTAAACGGCTCGAGTTCGCCATCTTCACGCAAAATTTGCTCCATTTGCTTTTCAACATGCTGAAGCTTGTCATGACAAAGCTTTGAAAGCTTCATTCCATCTTGGAAATAAGTGATTGCTTTTTCTAAAGGGACATCCCCTTCTTCAAGTCGTTCAACAATTTGTTCAAGTTGCTCCATTGCTTCCTCAAAGGTTAATACCTTCTCTTCACTCATTTATTGTCTCTCCTCTGTTTCAATTACTTCACAGTCAAGGGTACCGTCCGTAAGTTTTACCTTGATTAAATTCCCCGATTCAACCTGCTTTACACTTTTCACTAAATGTTGTTCCTGGTCATATACGAGACTATAGCCACGATCCATAATTTTTAATGGACTTAATGCTTCAAGCTTAGCTACTTTTGATGAAAAAGCATATTGCTTTTGTTTTAGAATTTGTTTAAATTCTTTTACAAGCATTTTCGTATTAAGATCCTGCTTTTGTCTTGCTTGAATAAGCTTTTCACTTGGGTGGTTATGTTGCAGCCTAAGCTTTACCTTTTGAAATGCCTCTTGCTTACGAGAAATAGCCATAACCGCTTCTCTTTCTAAACGTTCTACTAAGCGGTCAAGCTGTTGCTCTTTTTGTTCATAGAGATTTTTTGGAAAACGAAAAGCATATGACTTTTTCAAGGTATCTAATCGTTTTGAATCATTTATCAGTTTTTCCTTCATAGCACGTAATAAACGTGTATGTCTCACTAGTAAACGTTCTGATAGCTCGGCCATGTGCGGAACAGCCAACTCAGCAGCTCCGGTTGGTGTAGGTGCACGTAAATCTGCAACAAAATCGGCAATCGTAATATCTGTTTCATGTCCTACTGCTGAAATAACCGGTACCTTTGACTGAAAAATCGCACGTGCTACAATTTCCTCATTAAAAGCCCAAAGCTCTTCAATCGAGCCACCACCACGTCCAACAATAAGAACATCAATTTCCCCAAAATCATTTGCTTTTTGAATAGCTTGTACGACGGATGGTCCTGCATTTACTCCTTGAACTAAAGCAGGAAAAACAATAACTTTTGCAATTGGAAATCGACGTCTTATTGTTGTGATTATATCCCGGATTGCTGCACCAGTTGGTGATGTAACAATGCCAATATAATGCGGGATATTAGGGATGGGCTTTTTATACTTTTGCGAAAAAAGCCCTTCTGCCTCTAGTCGCTTTTTCATTTCCTCATAGGCTAAGTATAAATTCCCGATGCCGTCTGGCTGCATTTCTTTTACATAGAGCTGATAATTTCCGTTCGATTCAAAAACTGTTACCTCGCCGCGAAGTAATACTTTCATCCCGTTTTCTGGAGTAAACTTCAAATCACGGTTATAACCAGCAAACATAACCGTTTGAATTCGCGCTTGTCCATCCTTAATCGTAAAATACATATGCCCGCGACTATGTGCTTTAAAATTTGAGATTTCTCCCTTCACCCAAATATCCTGGAGGTGAGGGTCAGCATCGAATTTCCGTTTAATATACTTGGTTAAAGCTGTTACAGTTAAATAACGATTCTGATCCATTATAACTAATCCCTACTTCCTTGAAAGAAGGGCAACATTCTTTGCTGATTGAACGGTATTATGCAGAAGCATAGTAATTGTCATTGGACCTACTCCACCTGGAACTGGTGTAATATAACTTGCTTTTTCCTTTGCATCATCGAACACAACGTCACCAACAAGCTTTCCAGTGGATTCAAGACGGTTTACGCCAACATCGATTACAACTGCGCCTTCTTTAATATAGTCACCAGGAATAAAATTCGCCTTACCAACAGCTGCAACTAAAATATCAGCTTGAAGGGTCATTTCTTTTAGGTTTGTTGTTCTTGAATGGCAATAAGTCACTGTAGCATTTTCTTTAAGGAAGAGTTGACCAACAGGCTTTCCGACAATATTACTTCTTCCAACCACTACAACATGTTTACCCTCAATTGAAATTTGCTTGGATTTCACCATTTCAATGATTCCAAACGGCGTGCATGGAAGAAAAGCATCTTGTCCAGTCATCATTCGGCCAATGTTTATCGGGTGGAAACCATCGACATCTTTTTCAGGTAAGATTCTCTCGATAACAGCTGTTTCATTAATTGAGTTTGGCAATGGTAATTGAACAAGAATTCCATGGATAGACGGATCTTGATTTAAGCGGTCAATTTCCCCAAGTAAAAATTCTTCTGTGATTGTTTCCGGATATTCGAGCATTAGGGAATGGATACCTGTTTCCTTACATGCTTTATCTTTCCCTTTTACATAGGATCTTGAAGCAGGGTCATTACCCACCAATAATACAGCTAAGCCTGGAACAATTCCTTGCTGAGATAACTTTTGTACTTCTAATGCGATTTCATTACGTTTTGATTGCGCTAATTCTTTCCCACTAATAATCTCTGCTGCCAATTTTCAACTCTCCCTTGTTATCCATTCGACTATTTTGAAATTCTATTTTTCAAATGCTCATTTCTAAAAGATTGTTGCTTTTAAAACATAGGGTGATTTCTGCTCCTGGTACTCGCTTTCCGCGGGCGATCCGCAAGCCTCCTCGCTTCACTGCGGGGTCTCGCTTGGCTCGCTATTCCCGCAGGACGTTGAGTTTGCTTCCTTGAAACTTCACCGCACGAAGAAAATGCCTGCATTTTCGAGGATCTCGTACCATCCGCCGAAATCACAGGAAGGTCAATCATTATTATTTTCTTTAGCACAGTCTTATCCAAAAAGAACAAAGTTTGCGAAAACAGCCTTTTCAAAACACAAAGTAATGGTTACTTCACTAATGAATCCTTTATTTTTGATAAGATTGCATTGACGAAACGACTAGAGCTATCATCCCCAAATTCTTTAGCAAGCTCAATTGCCTCATCAATACTAACCTTTACAGGGATTTCTTCCAGGTATTTCATTTCAAAGACAGCAATTCGCAAAATCGAGCGATCTACATTTGCAAGTCTTTCGAGATTCCATTTTTCAAGATGCCCTCGTAATAAGTCATCAATTTCTTCCTTATGTTCGACAACTCCATGAACGAGTTGCTCCAAAAAAGGATCTAAAGACTCTTCTTCCAGTACACTTTCAATCGCTTCCTTTGGCTCACTTCCACTTACATCAATCTGAAATAACGATTGTAAAGCCTTTTGTCGTGCTGTACGTCTTTTCATTCTATTTCTCCTTTATGTATATTAAAGCTAATATTTACATTCTAATAACATGATAATATCATAAAATAATTTCAAAATAAAAACCAACCCTAATGTTGAAAATAAAAAATGCCTGATAGCGTTTGCCATCAGACAATTTTCCCCTTACATTTCTTCTTCAATTAATGCTTCTTGTTTTTGGGTTTCAAATAAGACTCCAACAACATGGATATTTACCTCATTTGCATCTAAAGCTGTCATATTCAATAAAGCTTGTCGTACATTGTCTTGAATTTGACGAGCTACATTTGGAATCGAAACACCAAAGTTCATGACACAGAATACATCAACAATAATACCTGTTTCTGTTAATTCGACTTTGACACCTTTTCCATGATTTTTCTTTCCTAGCTTTTCAACCACTCCAGAAGCAAAGTTACCTCTCATTGATGCTACTCCTTCAACTTCTGAAGAAGCGATACCTGCAATTACTTCAATTACCTCTGGTGCAATCTCAACCTTACCAAGGCCGTTACTACCTTGATCCATTTCTAAAATATTCGTTTCCGCTGCCATCAGCAAGCACCTCCTACATATAACTTTATTCAGTCCCCCACTTCTATATGTGGTGGATAAAACTGTATAAGCCAATCAATTTAGACGCAAATACGCCAAGGCGTATTTGATCTACTACTTCATAACCTCGTATAATTCAAGAAATTTTGTATTGAAGTCCCCACCCACAAATTTTTCATGATTCATAAGCTTAAAATGGAATGGAATCGTCGTGTGTACACCTTCAATGACAAATTCACTGAGAGCGCGCTTCATTCTTGCAATCGCTTCTTCTCTCGTTGCCCCATATGTAATGAGCTTCGCAATCATCGAATCATAATATGGAGGTATTGAATAGCCAGGATATGCCGCAGAGTCTACTCTTACCCCAAAACCACCAGGAGGTAAATACATTTCAATTTTTCCAGGAGAAGGCATGAAATTCTTCTCAGGATTCTCTGCATTGATTCGGCATTCAATGGCCCAACCATTAAAGGTTACATCACTTTGGGTCAATGAAAGCTTTTCTCCAGATGCCACGCGAATCATTTCTTTAATTAAATCTACACCAGTTACCATCTCTGTAACGGGATGCTCAACTTGAATTCTCGTATTCATTTCCATGAAATAAAACTGATCATTAATATGATCATAAATGAATTCAATTGTTCCTGCACCTGAATAATCAACAGCTTTAGCCGCTTTAACGGCCGCCTCACCCATCTTTTGTCTTGTTGTTTCATTTAGAGCAGGTGATGGAGTTTCCTCAACAAGCTTTTGCAATCGACGTTGAATCGAGCAATCTCTCTCTCCTAAATGTATCACATTTCCATAGTTATCGGCTAATACTTGAATTTCAACATGGCGAAAATCTTGAATATATTTTTCAATATATACGCCAGGGTTGCCAAAGGCAGTTGCTGCTTCTTGCTGAGTGATATTGATTCCTTTAACTAGTTCCTCTTCACTCTTAGCCACTCGGATCCCTTTACCACCGCCACCAGCAGTAGCTTTAATAATAACTGGGTAACCCATTTCATTAGCAAGTGCGATCGCTTCATCTGTATCTTTGATGATACCTTGAGAACCTGGTACGATTGGTACTCCCGCTTCTCTCATCGTTTCACGCGCTACGTCCTTTGTCCCCATTTTGTTAATCGCTTCAGGACTTGGACCGATGAAAGTGAGGTTCACTTCACGACATAGTTCTGCGAAATCGGCATTTTCTGCTAAAAAACCATAACCAGGATGAATTCCTTCACTCTCTGTTAGCTTTGCAACACTAATGATATTCGTAAAATTCAAATAGCTATCTTTTGAAGATTTAGGACCTATACAATAGGCCTCATCTGCTAATTGAACGTGGAGTGATTCACGATCTGCCTCAGAAAAAACGGCTACCGTTTCAATTCCAAGTTCTTTACAAGCACGAATAATACGAACTGCAATTTCTCCACGATTTGCTATTAATATCTTTTTTAACATAGGGTAAGCTCCTTACTTTATGTGATGTTCAAAAAGTTGGCCGAATAGAATTGACATTTAGTCTTTTAAACCCTCCCCCTTTTTGAACAAGACTTTATGCTTTTACTAGAAATAATGGTTGGCCATATTCCACAAGCTGACCATTCTCAACTAATATTTCAACGATTTCTCCATTCACTTCTGCTTCGATCTCGTTAAATAGCTTCATTGCTTCAACGATACAAACGACTGAATCTTCTTTTACTTTATCACCTTTTTTAACATAAGCTTCAGCATCTGGTGATGGAGAAGCATAGAATGTACCAACCATTGGAGAAACAATTTTATGTAAATTTTCATCTACTGTTGGTGCTGGTGAAGTGGCAGCAGGTTGTGCTTGCTGTGTTTGTGGCTGTGCAGGTTGCGCAACAGCCTGAGGTACTTCAGTTACAACCGGCGCAACTGGCTGTGCTTGTGCCTTGTTTTCAACTACTGTTTGAACAGTTGTTTCTTTATTTTTTTTCATTTTGATTTTTGAGCCTTCACTCTCAAATGTAAACTCATCAATATTTGAATGATCAACTAACTTAATAAGCTCACGTAGCTCTTGAATTTTTAACATTTCGGTTACACTCCTTGTGATTAGATAAAAATATATTTTCAAATGTAGGTCAGCATTTTATTGCTAGTATTAGTACCACATACTAATATGATACGATACTTAAAAGGTGCATTTCAATATTTTGCTGATATTTTTTATCGAAAACGTTATCATCAGTAAACAAATCATATCAAAACCTTCCCCAAATTTCATTTATTTATGAAAAAAATAAAAAGCACGGCATTCATACCGCGCTTTCGTAACACTTATTTTTCTTTTTCACCCGTTACTTCGAATTGTACAGCAAGATTTTGAAGGTCGCCTAACTCACTGCGTACCAGACGTAAAATATCATTGGCTGCCTTTTTAGAGCTTTCCTTTGCTTTAACTGTAATCTTAATTTTGTCACCCTCTACGCGAACTAGAGCATCTTCGTAATTATTCCCTTTGATCAGCATTTCAATAATTTTTTCTTTTGTTTCGATATCATCAAGCTTCTTTAGTTCATCATAAGCTTTTAGCTTTTGATCCGCTGTAAGCTCAGTTGAAGCCGTTTGATCCTCAAGATTACTTCTTAATTTACTGCGGTGCTCGTCAATTTCTAAGCGTAATGCGGCAAACATATCATCACTTGCAACAGAAGAAATGACGTTGCCATCTTCATCCTCTTCTACTGTAACACTCGCACCATCTTTATTTTCAGTTGATGTTTCTACATTTTCTTTTTCATTATCCTTTTGCTCATCTTGCTCCATTGCCACATTATTATTGTTGTTTTCAGGTGTTGTAATATAATAGACTGACAATACTACAACTAGACTTAACATTGTTAATAACCATACCGTTTGTTTTTTCAATAACATTTTATGAATCCCCCTTCGTTTTCCTTGGTACAACAGCTACCTTATGATTTGGAACATCAAATCCTTTTGTTACTGCCTCAACTACCATTTGTTTTATTTTTGCGTTCTCAACACCCTTAGCGACGATTAGAACACTACGAATATCAGGCTTTTCAATTTTCAAGATAATCGGTGTTTCAGAATCACCACTCCGGATGATGACAACTTGTTCATCGCTTGTTATATCCTCTACTTGTCTTTTTCCACCATCCCTGTCCTCCTCACTTGTGATTTGGCTTTGGGTTACGGTGTTTTTTTCAAGTATCTTTGTTTCAGTAGCGTCTACACTAACTGAAACAATTACATCCTCTACTCCCGCAATGGCTTCGAGTGCCTCCTTGAGCTCGTTTTCATAACGATCCTCATATTTTGAAATTGCCATTGTCAGGTCATCCTTCTGCTGTCCAAACGCTGGCTCATCTTTTGCACTTACGTCTGAAGACGATGCTGTCATAACAGAAGATGTAGGTTTGTCACCAGAAAATAGATTACTAATTAACATAAAGGCTATTCCAACTGCTAATAAGAGTAAAAAATATTGGTTTTTTTTGTTTCCTTTTTTATCTGGTGGTCCATCCTTAGACCCGGAGAACATCCCTTTGATTGTATTCAGAATTCCTTTGTTCTTATCCATCTACGACTCTTTCCCCCCTTCCACAGTGACTACGATTTTATCTGAGTCAAGTTCCCATCTAGTAGATAATGATTTGGTGATTGCTTTGACGTTGGTTTGATCTACTTTTTTATACACTGGTTCAGTCTGTTTGGAGGTATCAATCTCAACTGGTTTGACAACTGGGACATCATCAGGCTCGGCAGTCTCTTTTGATAACACCACCTCGATTGACTGAATGTCGTCCAAAGTAACAGTTTCCTTAACGTCAACTGCACTCGAAAGGAATACATTTACTTTTTGAACTGTTAAATCATATTCGTTTTGCACCAACTCCTCTTCTACTTCAGATTCCAATTGGACAGCCATCGTTTCTAAAATATATGCACGTTGTGAGGCTTGTATTTCTTTTTTCTTCAAATCTATTAAATTTTCTAGATTTTTTTCTGATTGAACCGGTTTTAGATTCATATTTAACAAGGCTTGATCCAGATCGGTTTTAAAAAGTGAGAACAATGGAGTGAGGATGATTAGGATTAACAATAGCCCTGTTACCATTTTTACGTATTTTTGCATACTCGAACTTGGCAGAAGCATGTCCACAATGGTGGCAAGTAATATAAATAAAATAATATTTGTTATCCATTCAGCTATAAAACTCAGTGTCCTCACCTCCAAGTCTATTTGTCTAGCTTATAGATGCATTCCGCTTTTCTATCTAACCATTAATGTCAAGTTTCCAGCTGCGACAATCACCGTAATACTTAGAAAAAACATCAGTGACACGATAGCTAATGCTGCAAAAATATAAACAACGCTTTTACTGATGATATCTAAACAAGCAATAACAGGTCCCCCGCCAAGTGGTTGTAAGAGTGCAGCTGCCAATTTATAAATAATCGCTAAAGATAGTACTTTAATCGCAGGAAACACTGCAATTAATAGCAGAATGATCACCCCAAAAATTCCAACCGTATTTTTTAAAAGGACCGAGGCACTTATAACCGTATCGGTCGCATCTGTGAACATCCGACCAATGACTGGGATAAAATTTCCGGTAATAAATTTTGCAGTCCTGATTGTGATTCCGTCGGCAACCGCTGTTGTGGTACCCTGTACGGATATAACCCCAAGAAAAATAGTCAAGAACACACCAATGATTCCGATACTCGCATTTCTTAGTAACTGTGCTAACTGTGTTACCTTGTATTGTTCACTTAAAGTACTTACAATGCTCAATAACGCTGCCATAAACAATAATGGTAGAACGATATATTGAATCAAAAGCCCACTTGTATTCATTAAAAATAAAATCAGTGGGTGGAACAATGCAGCAGAAGCAACTCCACCTGATGATGCCACTAATGCTAGCAACAAAGGCACAAGCGCTAGGATAAAATTAATCATCGATTGGATGGCTTCCTCGGTGTACATAATCGCAACCCGGAAGCTATTTAATGCGATAATGATTAACACCATGTATACAATTGCATAGGCCACCTTGCTGACTGCACTTTTCTCAAATGAATTTTGAAGGGTTTGTAAAAACATACTAAAAACCGTAAGCATGATTAATGTACTTAGAAGCTTTCCATTTGCAATTAACTCATGAAACACGAATTTGACGAGTCCAAGCAACCACTCCTTCAATGAGAGCTCCTTCTCGCCACGGATGAATTCTAGTAAACTACCCTTTTGACTTTCAGGTAAATATCCACCATAATCTGTTACTATTTCATCCCAGAATTGTTTTATTTCGTCGATGCCGAGGGTTTCTAACTGTTCCTCAACCTGATTTTGAATTTGATTTTCAATGATTTCTTGCTGTGAGGGTGATGCTTGTACAAATTGAGGTAATGAGAAAAAGAAAAGCAATAATACTCCAAAAGAAAAAACTTTACTACTGGTCACTCAACCACCCCCTTGGAAACCAGATTTAACTTGGAATAAGTCCAATAATTGTTTCTATTAAAACGGTTAAAATTGGTATCGCCATTGCTAAAATTAATATTTTTCCTCCGAGTTCAATCTTTGAGGCAATGGATCCCTGCCCTGCATCCTTTGTAATTTGTGCTCCAAACTCAGCAATGTAGGCTATCCCTATGATCTTAAGTATGGTTTCCACATAAACGGTGTTCACATTTGCATTAATGGCCACTTTCTCAAGCATCCGAATGATGTCGGAAATTTCCCCTACTAAAAAGAGAAAAATCACACAGCCAATAAACACAATTAGCATAAAGGCAAAGGTTGGTTTTTGTTCTTTTACAATGAGTGCTAGAAAGGTCCCAATTAGACCTAATCCAACGATTTGTATAATCTCAATCGCTCACCCCTCCTTACCCCTGAAAGAGAAATACAGCTTTAATCTTTTTAAAGAGATCCTCTACGATTGTTGCGACCATAAACAGGATATAGATGAAGCCCAATAACGTTACCCACTGGGCATACTCCTTTTTACCCATTTGATCTAGGATTGTATGGAGAAAGGCAACCACAATTCCTACACCGGCTATTTGAAAAATAATATTTACATCCACTCCCATTCGCTTCTTCTCCCCCTAAATCAATAAAATGACTACTAATAATCCTGACAAAAAGCCCAGGCTTTTCACCATTTTTTCATATCGCAGTTGTCTATCTTTTGCTTCGCTTTCTTCTCGTTCGAGATGGGTAATAGCGAGTAAAATGTGTTTTTGTTGTGAGGTTCTGTCATGCTGTCCAAGCGTCTCACCAAACTGCTGAAGAATCTCAATTTCTCCTTGGTGAAAAGCAGTCAACTTGGACACCTCTTTCAGACTCTCATCCCAGGCTACTTTTACACTTACCTCTCCTGTTTGAAGCCGTTTTGCAAACCCCTCGAAAAAGTAAGAAACCGGCTTCGGAATTTGTCTTGCAAGATGGGTAGCCACATCTATTAATGGGACATGTCCATACATGATTTCAGCTTCAAGTGATTGCAATGCTGTCTTAAGCATTCTCAGTTGGCGCGGTCTTTCACTTAACCTTCGCGCCGCCTCAAATCCAGCCCATGTTGTTGCAAGTAATATTAAAATAGCTCCAATCATTTTTATCATTTACGTCACGCTCACTTTTGGTAAAAGTTGCTTGCCAGATGGACCAAGGATAGCTTTAATTGTTCCTGGCCCTTTTGTGCGTGATAGCTCTACAAATCTCTCGATTACCCCTGCGTTAATTATTTTTTCTAAAGACGGCCGCTTCATGAGATCTGAAATCTGATGGCCATGTGCTGTAACAATCAAACTTACACCAGCATTTACGGCCTCCATAATTGCCTGACTGTCTTCATCTCTACCAATCTCGTCCACTATTAATACATCAGGACTCATTGACCTGATCATCATCATCATTCCTTCTGCCTTCGGACAAGCATCTAGGACATCAACCCTTGGTCCTAGTGACGCTTGTGGAACACCTTTTACACATCCGGCAATCTCTGAACGTTCATCCACAATTCCCACCTTCATTGCGGGAATGCGTCTTGTTTCTATTCCTGTGCTAATCATCCGTGCAAGGTCCCTTAATAATGTTGTTTTACCAGTTTGCGGTGGACCAATAAGGATGGTATTTTTCCAATATGAGTCATAGAGATATGGAGCAAGTGGTTCAGCGACACCGATTTTTTGTTTGGCAACCCGTATATTAAAAGAGGTAACATCACGAATGGCTTTAACCATTCCACTTTCTGTAATGACCTTACCAGCTAGTCCCACTCGATGCCCACCTTGAATCGTCACATAGCCACGTTTCAGCTCTTCTTCAAGCGTATAAATCGAGTATTGACCAAGCTTGTTAAGGAGCTGAATGGCATCTTCACTTGTCACGATATAGTTGTGGAAAATTGGAATTCCACTCTCAATAATTTCTAGAGGTCTTGATACCCTAATTCGGATTTCTTCCAGTTTTTCTTTGCGTTCTGGAGGATACTTAGCTATTAGATTAGCGATTGATTTCGGTAAAACGTCGACTATCTCTTTCATATGGTAAACTCCTCATCTAAACTCTCATAATTCAATGTATGCTAGCTTGGACACATTATGCCTACACATGTGATTTCTAGCGGAAGATTCCATACAAAATAAACGCAACACCGAGCCCTATAAATAAAAGCTTTGAATAAGACAACTGATCAGCCAATCCAATAAGTCCAATCGACATTGTTGCAATCAAAATAAGAGGTCCCACAATCGCGAGCATCGCATTGACGGCCAGTGCTTTTTTTACATCATTAAAAGTTAGCATTAAAATGGCCGCCGTAATTTCTAAGCATCCTGATATGATCCTCAGTCCAGCCATCGTTAAAACTGTAGAATCAAACACCGAAAATAATCGTTTCATTGAAGTCCCCACCCAATAATTTTCTTTTGTACAACCTATGCTTGTTTACTGATTTTCAGAAGAGGAAATTTTGGTGTTGAGTGGGGAGGTGGGGGAATTAAGTTTGTGGATTTTACATTCACATTCTTCGAACCTCTTTTTTCCAAAGTAATAAAAAAATAGAACCCACCTCAAACGGTGAGTTCTACCTGAAATCTCAATATTTATTACGCACGTGATATGTAAGAACCTTCATCTGTGTTGATGATTAATACATCTCCTTCATTAATGAAGAAAGGAACTTGAACAATTAATCCTGTTTCAAGGGTAGCAGGTTTTGAACCGCCAGAAGCCGTGTCCCCTTTGATTCCAGGCTCTGTTTCAACAACTTTAAGCTCGACAGTATTTGGGAGCTCGACTCCAAGTGTTTCGCTTTGGAACATCATAATGTGAACTTCCATATTTTCTTTCAAGAACTTTAATTCATACTCAATTGCAGATGCTGGTAATTCGATTTGCTCATAAGATTCATTGTCCATGAATACATGTGAATCACCATTCGCATAAAGATATTGCATTCTGCGGTTTTCGATTTGTGCTTTTGCAACTTTTTCACCGGCACGGAATGTTTTTTCTTGAACTGCACCTGTACGAAGGTTACGAAGCTTTGAACGTACGAAGGCTGCTCCTTTACCTGGCTTAACGTGTTGGAAATCCATTACTCTCCAAATTCCACCGTCTACCTCAATTGTTAAACCTGTACGAAAATCGTTTACTGAAATCATATATTATTTCCTCCTAATCCAATTCCGACAAAACTTTGTCTATAGAATAATTAATTCCTTAGTAGAGAAAGTAAGAGCTTCATTGCCGTCTTTTCTAACAACAAGATCGTCTTCAATTCTCACGCCACCAAGACCCGCTATGTAAATTCCTGGTTCACAGGTTACAATCATCCCAGGCTCAAGTACATTATCTGATCTGAATGATAGTCCTGGCTGCTCATGAACCTCCATACCTAATCCGTGCCCAGTAGAATGACCAAAGAATTCACCATAGCCTTTTTCTGAAATATAATCACGGGTTAGAGCATCCGCTTCTTTTCCTGTAATGCCAGCCTTAATTCCTGCCATACCTCGAAGTTGAGCTTCTAAAACAACATCATATATGTTTTTTAATTCATCGCTAGGAGTTCCAACCGCAACGGTACGTGTGATATCTGAACAATATCCTTTATAATAGGCACCATAATCGAGGGTTACAAAATCACCTTTCTCAATCACTTTGTCGCTTGCTACGCCGTGTGGCAAGGCAGAACGATACCCGGATGCAACAATTGTGTCGAATGAAGATGAAGTCGCTCCTTGTTTTCGCATAAAGAATTCTAGCTCAGTGGAAACTTCAATTTCTGTGATACCAGGACGAATTACATCTAAGATATGTGTAAAGGCGGCGTCAGCTATCTCCGCTGCTTCCTTTAATATCTTAATCTCTGACTCTGTCTTAATCAAGCGTAACTTTTCAATTGCACCTGAAACTGGGACAAGTTCAGCTTTCACATCTCTGTCGTATGCTGTATATGTCGCAAAAGAAAGGTCCTCTTGCTCAAATCCAAGCTTCTTAATTCCCATTTTTTCAGCTTGTTTTGCAACCTCTTCAATGATTGGACCTGAATGTTGAACAATTTCAAATTCCTTTACCTGTTCATTGGCTTGCTCGACATAGCGAAAATCTGTAATAAATACTGCTGCATTTTCAGAAATGAGTGCAACTCCAGCTGTACCGGTGAAATTTGTTATGTAGCGTCTGTTGTAGCTATTCGTAACTAATAAACCATCGATTCCAAATCCAGAAAAACTTTCGCGCAATTTTTCTAATTTACTCATCTAGATTTCCCCCTAAGTACTCTAATACGTAAAACTCCCTTAAAAATAGAATGTTCGAACAAGAACATTCTATCATAATTTTCTCTAATTCACCTACTCATTTGTTGAGACTGCTTGTCTTTCGCCCCTCATTTCATTTTCCTCAAATGAAATCGAGTAACCAATAAAGACACCATATAGAATATAAACGCATATAGTAGTAATAACTGTATTACGCTCTAGTTCCGCAACAGTTTTAATATCCGGAAAAATTGGATTAAACACATAAAAGACAATTAGCCACAAGATAATGCCAAATAAGGCACCAACCCAAATGGACTGATATTTTTTTAGTAAAGCATAATATAAAAGTGCTACACCAATTGAGATAATACCAATTACAAAAATCCCAATAAACTGACCTAACATATGATTTTTCCAATCACCAAGGATCCATGGCTTAAGGATAAGATTAGGGCTCAGTTCAGTAAAATGAAAAACATACGTAAAATAGGAAAGCAAACTCCAAAATATTCCCCCGAACAAACCTATGACAACAACCTTACCCATTAAAGACATATCACCATTTTGTTTATTTTGTTCAAGTTCTGGATTTTTCTTTTCAGCATCTACCACAGGTCAACACCTCCATTTGGTAGTATGTCCATAACTTTTTTAATCTATTTGAAAAAATTCATGGAAAAATGTGTAGCAATGGAAATTGCTGGGTACAATAGTAAATGTTTATGAATAATTTATAAATTTTCTAAATAAATGATGTCGTTAACATAGAGGTTTATTAGGATATCTTGTAGAATATAAATAGAAGAAGGACGTATTTTTAAAAATATCTTTTCATTAATGAAATATACGAGCAACAACGTTATTGATTTTTAATACAATATAAGGATAGTTTTCAGGAGGTGTATCTCATGAATCGTCGTAAATCAAATATAGTCGTAATGATTTTACTAGGATTAGGTGCACTTGGATTTGTCTACACTCTTTTCACTCGTCCAGGTTCATTACTCGTGCAAGCAGGCATGATTTTCCTATTCATAGGGATAATCTATCTACTATATAAATTTGTGATTAGTCGACGAATGGGAGGAAAAGAACATTCCGCTTATTTACGCGCAGCTAAACAATCTAGGAAGCGTTTTAAATCTGGAAGTCAACGAAAATCACAGACAATAGGAATGGGTAGTAAGAAACTTACAACAACCTCGACAAAACGATCGACTGTATCGCCTATTCATAAAAAGCGAAAAACGAACACAACACACCTGACTGTAATTGAAGGAAAAAAGGGAAAAAAGAAGAACCGAGCACTATTTTAAGCTTTATTCAGCACAGACTGAATAAAGTTTTTTTGATTCTTCTTTTGTTTTATTAATTCAATAGCACCAGGTACGTAAAAAAGTTTCGGCACGGATTTTACCTTGCAGAATAAGCTCTTGCTTTTTTTCATCCGTTACACCAAATTCTGTCGTCAACCCGCTTTCAATTGGGATAAAAATGATATTCTTTTCATGTCGACGTGAAATATACCGTGCATCGTGGGCATTTTTCATGGTTTCGAAGAGGGCTCCAAACATATCGATGGCATTATGAATTTTATTTTGTTTTTGCTGCTGACTACTCCCACTTAGCTTGATTCCAAGGACCGGTCGCTTTTTTAGCTTTTTTTCCTCATCAAAAAGCCAGATTGGAAAGTTTGATAACACCCCACCATCCACAACAATTGTATTGCCTTGATAATCTTTTAAACGGACTGGCTCAAAAAAGTACGGGAGGCTGCAGCTCATCCGAACCGCTTTAGCAACGGGAAAGGATGCGGGATGTATGCCATAGCGCTCTAGGTCATCAGGCAACACAATGATTCTCCCATTAGTTAAGTCGGAAGCAATAATCCGTAATCGGCCTGGTGGGAGGTTTTGAAAGGTGACAACACCCTTGGCACGGAGTTTTTGATAAATCCATTTCTCTAACATATCACCTTTATATAAGCCAAGACGCCAATATAAAAGAAGCCATTTAGCTAAGGGTGTAGGTAAAAAGGCTTTTCGTTGATCTAAAAAATCACCAAGGTCTAATTCTTCCATGAGTTCAATAATCTCACCACTTGTATACCCCGCTGCGATTAAGGCGGCAATTAAGGAACCTGCACTCGTTCCCGCCATTCTTTCGAAGGCTAATCCTCTTTCTTCGATTGCTTGGTAAGCTCCAATTAAGGCAAATCCTTTAATACCCCCACCCGAAAAAACGCCATCGATTAACATAGAACCCCTCCCAATCCCCCACTATTGAAGCAAGGGCGTTCTGCTAAAAATGTTAAAGCAATGCCTTTATACATTTTTAATCACAATGCTAGGAATTTAGTACGAATGAATATTTTGGAGCATAAAAAAAGAAGGAATCGATTCGATTCCCTCTTAGTGTTTAGTATTACAATCCACATTTAAGTTGTGCACCGCAGTTTGTACATGTGTTACATCCACCAAGGTCTTCGACTGTACCTTGACGACATACTGGGCAAGTGTCACCCACTTCAGAACCAATGGTTACATCCGTTTGACGTAAGTCAATGATTGTATCCATAAGGACTACACGGCTTTTTGGTTTTTCTTCTTCTTGTGTTGTCACTTCTGTATCTTCAAAGGTATTCTCTTCAGCTTTTAATGTAAGAACTTGAGCGTCACGGCTTCCATCAACGTAAACCGTACCACCTTTTGCTCCACCTTTGTATAGACGTTCGTATACAGCTTCTACTTGAGATACAGTATAGCCTTTCGGTGCATTAACAGTCTTACTGATGGAACTGTCAATCCAGCGCTGGATGACACATTGTACGTCAGCATGTGCTTCTGGTGAAAGCTCCATTGCAGAAACGAACCATTGTGGAAGATTGTTTGGATCTCCTTCTGGGTGTTGATCCAGATATTCTTGAACGATATCTGCTTTTACTTCAATAAACTTACCTAAGCGTCCACTTCTGAAATAAGAGAATGAGAAGTAAGGTTCTAAACCTGTTGAAACGCCAACCATTGTTCCTGTGCTCACGTTTGTTACTCCCTATTTTCAATAGAGGGTGGGACTATTATTACCCACTCCATATGTCGCCATATGGGTCAGACTATATCACCAACCAGTTAATTCTTTTTACTATGTCTCTTTCGATGACATGGATATTCACATAAGCTTACCAAATTTGAAAGTTTGTTAGCAGATTTCCAATCCCCATCAAATTCCCGAAAAGGAATTATATGATGAATTGAAAGTTCGTGCCCAAGTTGTAACTCTGTTCTCCCACAATCCTGACAAGTAAAATTATCTCTTTTTCTTGCCTTTCTACGTTGGGCTCTCCAGTTTGGACCATAATAATCGATATCGCCACCCTGCCAAGTGGCACTATTTGAACCAGAAAACGCCTTGGATCTTTCGTAATACTCGGCCATACATTTTTCATTACAAAAGTTCCATTTTTTTATAACTGAAGGTTTTCTTTCAATCTTTTTTCCACAATTTGTACAGAAAACAACAATCCGTTTCCTATATTGGATTCTTCCTCTATCCCCATTCGCTTTACCTAAACAATTCATTGAACAAAATTTAGAAGTGTTTTCTCTTGATTTAATTACATAATAGGTTTTGCCACATCCCATACAAGTTTTTTCCACTTGACTAACAAGATGTTGATTAATTGTGGACCCTATTTTTCTTTGATGATCATATTTACATTCTTTGTTGCAATAATTTTTATCAAAGATACTTGATGGCTTTCTTTGCAATTCATTTCCACAATTGTCACAATGAATTAGTTTCTTTTTACTTAAATGGCTAAATGCGATAGGGTTTTTAGATTGATATTCACCTTTACATTTTCTAGAACAATACTTTTTTCTTTCAAATTGGCTTGGCTTCACATATATATCCTTGTTACAGTTAAGACATTTCTTAAACATCTACTACACCTTCTTAGAGATTTGTTTGACTCTCAAGATGTAATTGACACTGGTTGCTCGGCATGTAGTCGTTGAGGGGGCAGCCACGCCTTCCCTGCGGATTGTCTGCACCTTTTGATTTTTACTCTGAATGTGTTGGCGCACGAGTACAAAAGGATTCTCAGAGTTTCCCGCATACAGCCAAGTTTACGCTACATTCTTACGAATATAGGGGGCAAGTTGTTTACCCGTAGGAGCAACGGTTAGTAAGTGTGAGTTACGAATTCCGTGTTCTTTAATTCCTTCTTTGATATCTTCCGGCATTTTTTGCATGTATCCAGTATTTATGAGCGCTTCTCTGATACGATTGCCGTCCTCTGGTGAATTTCCTTCTAAGAATGGGAAACTTCCTTTTTCTTTTGCTAGTTCAATCGATGCACGATACGCAGTAGTTGCGATTGTTTCAAACACTTCGTCAACTAACTTATTTCCTTCTTCTGAACCGTATTCTGTTTCACAATAGATAAGCAGATCGTGTAATCCCATAACACCAAGACCAACACGGCGTTCACCTAATGCTTGGGTTTTATTCGCTTCTAAGAAGTATGGAGTTGCATCGATTACGTTATCCTGCATTCTTACTCCAACTTCAACTGTTTGCTTGAGTTTTTCAAAGTTAACAGTTTTTGTTTCTTTATCAACCATTTCAGCTAAGTTAACCGCTGCAAGGTTACATACACTGTACGGTGCGAGGGGTTGCTCACCACATGGGTTAGTTGCAACGACTTTTTGACCATAGCTTTGTGCATTTGTCATGTCATTTGCATTATCAATGAAGAATATTCCTGGTTCTGCAGCATAAGTTGCACAGATATTAATTAGGTTCCAAAGGTCTTTAGCTTTAATCTTACGGTACTCACGTACTTTATGACCAAGCTTTTCCCATTCTCGGACGTCTCCAACCTTGTGCCATTCTTCATTATAGATTTTCATTTCTTCTTCATTGTAGCTTTCAACATCTGGAAATTTAAGTTCATACATTCTATCTTCTTCAACAGCTTGCATAAAATCTTTTGTGATACATACTGAAATATTAGCACCTGTTAAGAACTCAGGATTATGAACACTGTAAGTTCCGCCAGTTACTAATTTTTGCTCTGCATCTTTAATAATTTTCTCACTAAACCCACCGTAACCAGGAATTTGTTTATAGTTTACAATACCCTGGTACATTTGAATTTCCTGCTCTGTAAATGGAGTGAATTTTAGCTTTTCTTGAGCGTATTTTTTAATTGTTTCATCTTCTGTATTTTCGATTAAATAACGAAGAATTCTTGGATTTTGCATTTTCGAGATGATAAATTCAATGATATCTGGATGCCAATCGGACAGCATGATCATCTGGGCCAAATATGTTACGTTGATTCGCTAAATCAACTCTCTAAGTTTCCCTAGAGTTCAGACCATATCTTACATTCATTAAGAATGTCCTCGCGCTTCGGATTCGCTTGAATCCTACTCTACTCACTTCCGCCAACATTGACGCGCTTTCGATGGTCGTTGAACCTTCTCCAATTTAAGGAGCTTGGCTGCTGATTGTCTTTATCCACTCATAATTTTCAAACCCTCACGACTGTCGTTTCCAACTTCGTTGTGGTTTATGAGTCATATATGATGTTAAGACCTGTTCCACAAAATCGCCTATTGTGAACGAAAGTTTCATTACAGACTTTACATATCTGACTATTTTTAGCATCATATGGTTTCATAGAAAATTCACCTCTAATAAGATTTTGATTAATCTGAGGTGTCTTAACTACGAAGACCTAAAGATTTCCCAGCAATTCACGAGGTTAGTTTATAGACGAGGCACTTTATCTACCACGTCTTGACCCACCCTGTTCAACAAGATGTGTTAATTTAGCAATGTCATCTAACCATGAAACGGAACCAGATGACTTACCATTTACACCGCGTGCAAGTGTGTTACGTGGGCGTAATGTAGAACCGTTTGTTCCTACACCGCCACCACGGCTCATGATTTCCATTACTTGTTTGCGGTGCTCAGAGATCCCTTCGCGAGAATCCTGAACATATGGCATTACGTAACAGTTAAAATACGTAACATCCGTATCCGCACCCGCTCCGTAAAGAACACGTCCAGCTGGAATGAAGTTTAGATTAACAAGCTCTTGATAGAACTTCTCAAACCATTCATTGCGCTTCTCCTCCGTTTTCTCTACTGCAGCCAAACCAGTGGCATTTCTTTTGGCAATTTGCTCATAGAAAATTTCAAGTGGCTTCTCTATAACATCTAGTGAGCGATTCACAATTCCTGTCTCGACTTCCTCAGGGTTGTCCAACACACCACGATACTCTTCTTCTACCAGTACCCGGGCTGTCTTCTTTTCCCAATCGATGTCAACAATGAAACCTAAGCCACGTGCAGGAAACTTTGGATCCTCTTTGATCGTTAGAACAACAAAGTCACCTTCTGCTAAAGTAAGCTTCTCAGTATCCTTAAACGTATACCGATCAAGCATTACAAGCCTAGATACGCCCTTATGCGTAATCTTCATGTCCTCTGTAATTGGATGGACCTGAGGAAAAAGGCGTATGTCCTGGTTCAACCTTTCAACATTAATATTCATTTTTTCTAGCACAACAGTCATTCCCACATCTCCCTTTAAATCTATTAATTCAATTGTGATTGTTTTATTGTGATAAAATTAAAGTATCATATATCTAAATGAAAGACAACACAAAAATCAATATATAGTGTTGAAATAATTTTCGACACCACTACATATTGATTTTTATATAAATAAAATCTATTTTGTCAAACTGAAAATAATATAATATATAAAGAAAAACGGAGGAAAAACTAGGTAACCTGAATTTTTTCGCTTATTTTGAAGAATTTTGTCGGTTGCTTTTTACCTATATAAACGAAACTCAGTTATACCAAAGATTTCAAGTTTTGCCCAAGTAAAAAACGACTAAAAAAAGTCGTTTATCGTTTAAAATTCCATTCATCTGTTTTGTATCGTCTTTCTGCAATTTTATTTACATAGTCCAATTCTTCATTAGTTAATTGATATGGCTCAAGCACAACATGAAGGCCTTCCTCAAAACCTTCCTTAAAAGCTTTCTTCGCCTCTTCAATCGTAACTGGACTTTCCCTTAATGCATTTATAGCAACTGCTTTATTTTTGAAATTTCGCTGCATCCTTTCTCTAACACGCTCACTTGGATATTTAAATAGATCGAATAATTTATCTTCATCTATATCTAGTAGGATCGAACCATGTTGAAGAATTACACCCTTTTGTCTCGTTTGTGCACTACCCGCTACTTTCCTTCCTTCAACAACAAGCTCGTACCAAGAAGGTGCATCAAAGCATACAGCAGAACGTGGATTTTTTAATCCTTCACGCTCTTCAGCTGTCCTTGGAACAGCAAAATATGCATCAAGACCTAGTTTGCGAAAGCCTTGCAAAACGCCCTCAGATATAACACGATATGCCTCTGTTACCGTTTTAGGCATTTCAGGATGTTCCTCTGATACAATCACACTATAAGTAAGCTCCTGATCGTGTAGCACCCCTCTTCCGCCTGTCGGACGACGAACAAAGCCTAGACCATACTTTTTCACAGCTTCTAGGTCAATTTCTCTTTCTACCTTTTGAAAATAACCAATTGATAGTGTCGCTGGATTCCAACCATAAAATCGAATTGTCGGTGGAATTTTCCCCTCACTGTTCCAATCAAGTAAGGCTTCATCTAAAGCCATGTTAAACTCTGGCGAACAATTGCCAGAATCAATAAATCTCCATACCTCTTTTTCCATACGAAACCCTCTTTGTTCATTATTGTTTGCCATTCCTTAGTCTATCAGAACAAAAATTGTTTTTCAAAATCAAAACCTCCAGAGAATTCCTTTGATTCTTTTTAAACACACGAATATAATAGAAAAGAGAGATAGAAAAAGGAGTAGATTGATTTTGGAAATACTTTTAATTGTTTTAGGTGCAATCATTGCATACGGAATTATCACATTCTTCTACCAAAGAAAAATAGTAACTGTTTTAAACGAAGAACAGTTTCGTGAAGGATATCGTAAAGCACAACTAATCGATGTCCGTGAACCAAACGAATTTGACGGGGGTCATATTCTAGGTGCACGTAATATTCCATTATCACAAATGAAAATGCGCTTAACTGAAATCAGACCTGATAAACCAGTCTACTTATACTGCCAAAACACTGTTCGTAGTGGCCGTGCAGCACAATTACTTCGTAGAAAAGGCTATAAAGAACTTTACCAGCTGCAAGGTGGGTTTAAAAAGTGGTCAGGTAAAATAAAGAAAAAATAACCTATTCCATTTTGGGAATAGGTTTTTTCATGTCTTGTTTATGATAAACTATGGAAAGAAATAACTCGAGGTGATACTTTGAACATTTCTAAGGGACTTTACCATACCGTCTATCATCCAAGACTAATCATCATTCCACTAATCGTAAACGTATTTCTCACATTCATTGGAACATTAGGAGCATATGCAGGCTTTAGTATATTATATTTTAGCAATAGTTACACAGTACCCTTTGGAATCCCATTAATAAAAGATGTTATATTTCCTCTTCAGGGACTAACAATAAATTGGTTGCTTACCAGCATAGCTACCATTATCATTCTACTATTAAAAAGCTATGCGCTTAGCATATACCTCGGCTCCATGAAATGCTTTTTAGTAGGTCCTGATAATACATATTCCATCCTAAAAATAGCCCCTTATTATTTTGATAGAATGGTGAGGTTTTCGATAATCGAGTTTTTCATCAGTGGAATCCTCTTTATTATCTCAAATGTTTTTTTACCATTAGCCCTTTTAGGAATTTTAATTGTATTATTTTATTCCCTAACCCCGTATATTATTGTTCTAGAGGACACCACTATAAGGGACGCAATTGCAAGATCACCAAAACTATTTTTAAAAAACTTCGGAGCCATATTTTTTATTGCGTTGATTTCACTGATTTTGACATTTTTAATAAGGGAGATTCCATTTACTGATAAAAAAATGGAATACTATGTTGTTTCACTTCTATATAGTTTTATTGGGACCATCCTAATTTTTGCAGTAATGTTTTGTTTACATAAAAGTATTTATACATTCAGTCTTCCGCCAAAGAAAGTAATAAAATCAAGAAAGCTATTCCTACCGTTATGGATTGTAGCACTTCTTTTGCCATTACTTGGGGCTTTGCTAATTGTTGATTAAGGAAAGAGGAGTTATAGGAATAGACCTGGTAGAAATTTAATTGGGGTAATGTATCAAATAGAGAGTTATTTTATTTTTAGGTAACATGGTATACCGTTTTTGTTGTTTACGGTATACCATTTATCGTTTTGCGATTGGGTGATATACCGATGATGGGCTTTCCGGGTTTGGTGTTCCCTAATTTTTCACAAATGAGAACCTCTTTATAACGTTTGCTGGATTAGCATTTCCTAATCTTTTACAATTAAGAACCTCTTTATGACATTCTCTGGTCATCATTTTTTGCCGATATTAAAAATGACAATCTCAAAAGTGGAACGATTTAGCCATTAATTCCGCACAAAAAAAAGACCAACCATATTGGCTGATCTTCTGTGTGCCTAGCGACGTCCTACTCTCACAGGGACAAAGTCCCAACTACCATCGGCGCTGAAGAGCTTAACTTCCGTGTTCGGTATGGGAACGGGTGTGACCTCTTCGCTATCGCCACTAGACTATTTGAAGGATTCATTCCTTCAAAACTAGATAACGCTCCTACATTCATCAGTTTGGTTAAGTCCTCGATCGATTAGTATCAGTCAGCTGCACATGTCACCATGCTTCCACCTCTGACCTATCAACCTCGTCATCTTCGAGGGATCTTACTAGTTTAACACTATGGGAAATCTCATCTTGAGGGGGGCTTCATGCTTAGATGCTTTCAGCACTTATCCCTTCCACACATAGCTACCCAGCTATGCCCTTGGCAGGACAACTGGTACACCAGCGGTGTGTCCATCCCGGTCCTCTCGTACTAAGGACAGCTCCTCTCAAATTTCCTACGCCCACGACGGATAGGGACCGAACTGTCTCACGACGTTCTGAACCCAGCTCGCGTACCGCTTTAATGGGCGAACAGCCCAACCCTTGGGACCGACTACAGCCCCAGGATGCGATGAGCCGACATCGAGGTGCCAAACCTCCCCGTCGATGTGGACTCTTGGGGGAGATAAGCCTGTTATCCCCGGGGTAGCTTTTATCCGTTGAGCGATGGCCCTTCCATGCGGAACCACCGGATCACTAAGCCCGACTTTCGTCCCTGCTCGACTTGTAGGTCTCGCAGTCAAGCTCCCTTGTGCCTTTACACTCTACGAATGATTTCCAACCATTCTGAGGGAACCTTTGGGCGCCTCCGTTACTTTTTAGGAGGCGACCGCCCCAGTCAAACTGCCCACCTGACACTGTCTCCAAGGCCGATAAGGCCTTCGGGTTAGAATTTCAATACAGCCAGGGTAGTATCCCACCGACGCCTCCACCGAAGCTGGCGCTCCGGCTTCCAAGGCTCCTACCTATCCTGTACAAGCTGTACCAAAATTCAATATCAGGTTGCAGTAAAGCTCCACGGGGTCTTTCCGTCCTGTCGCGGGTAACCTGCATCTTCACAGGTACTATAATTTCACCGAGTCTCTCGTTGAGACAGTGCCCAGATCGTTACACCTTTCGTGCGGGTCAGAACTTACCTGACAAGGAATTTCGCTACCTTAGGACCGTTATAGTTACGGCCGCCGTTTACTGGGGCTTCGATTCAGAGCTTCGCTTGCGCTAACCCCTCCTCTTAACCTTCCAGCACCGGGCAGGTGTCAGCCCCTATACTTCGCCTTGCGGCTTCGCAGAGACCTGTGTTTTTGCTAAACAGTCGCCTGGGCCTATTCACTGCGGCTTTTCAGGGCTATTCACCCTAAAAAGCACCCCTTCTCCCGAAGTTACGGGGTCATTTTGCCGAGTTCCTTAACGAGAGTTCTCTCGATCACCTTAGGATTCTCTCCTCGCCTACCTGTGTCGGTTTGCGGTACGGGCACCTTCTACCTCGCTAGAAGCTTTTCTTGGCAGTGTGGAATCAGGAACTTCGGTACTATATTTCCCTCGCCATCACAGCTCAACCTTACGGTAAGCGGATTTGCCTACTTACCAGTCTAACTGCTTGGACGCGCATATCCAACAGCGCGCTTACCCTATCCTCCTGCGTCCCTCCATTGCTCAAACGGTAATGAGGTGGTACAGGAATTTCAACCTGTTGTCCATCGCCTACGCTTTTCAGCCTCGGCTTAGGTCCCGACTAACCCTGAGCGGACGAGCCTTCCTCAGGAAACCTTAGGCATTCGGTGGAGGGGATTCTCACCCCTCTTTCGCTACTCATACCGGCATTCTCACTTCTAAGCGCTCCACCAGTCCTCTCGGTCTGACTTCGCTGCACTTAGAACGCTCTCCTACCATTGTTCGTAAGAACAATCCACAGCTTCGGTGATACGTTTAGCCCCGGTACATTTTCGGCGCAGAGTCACTCGACCAGTGAGCTATTACGCACTCTTTAAATGGTGGCTGCTTCTAAGCCAACATCCTGGTTGTCTAAGCAACTCCACATCCTTTTCCACTTAACGTATACTTTGGGACCTTAGCTGGTGGTCTGGGCTGTTTCCCTCTTGACTACGGATCTTATCACTCGCAGTCTGACTCCCGAGAATCAAGTCTTTGGCATTCGGAGTTTGACTGAATTCGGTAACCCGATGAGGGCCCCTAGTCCAATCAGTGCTCTACCTCCAAGACTCTATACTCGAGGCTAGCCCTAAAGCTATTTCGGAGAGAACCAGCTATCTCCAAGTTCGATTGGAATTTCTCCGCTACCCACACCTCATCCCCGCACTTTTCAACGTGCGTGGGTTCGGGCCTCCATTCAGTGTTACCTGAACTTCACCCTGGACATGGGTAGATCACCTGGTTTCGGGTCTACGACCACGTACTATGTCGCCCTATTCAGACTCGCTTTCGCTGCGGCTCCGTCTCTTCAACTTAACCTTGCACGGGATCGTAACTCGCCGGTTCATTCTACAAAAGGCACGCCATCACACATAAATGTGCTTTGACTACTTGTAGGCACACGGTTTCAGGTTCTATTTCACTCCCCTCCCGGGGTGCTTTTCACCTTTCCCTCACGGTACTGGTTCACTATCGGTCACTAGGGAGTATTTAGCCTTGGGAGATGGTCCTCCCAGCTTCCGACGGGATTTCACGTGTCCCGCCGTACTCAGGATCCACTCAAGAGAGAACGAAGTTTCGACTACAGGGTTGTTACCTTCTCTGACGGACCTTTCCAGGTCGCTTCGTCTACTTCGCTCTTTTGTAACTCCGTATAGAGTGTCCTACAACCCCAAGAGGCAAGCCTCTTGGTTTGGGCTATCTTCCGTTTCGCTCGCCGCTACTCAGGAAATCGCGTTTGCTTTCTCTTCCTCCGGGTACTAAGATGTTTCAGTTCCCCGGGTCTACCTTCTCTTACCCTATGTATTCAGGTAAGGATACTGCCCCATTACGAGCAGTGGGTTTCCCCATTCGGAAATCTTCGGATCAATGCTTACTTACAGCTCCCCGAAGCATATCGGTGTTAGTACCGTCCTTCATCGGCTCCTAGTGCCAAGGCATCCACCGTGCGCCCTTCATAACTTAACCTATTCGGCTTTGATAAGCGTCGAATCTCTTTGTCACCTCATTCGTCATCATCCTTACGTACGTTAAAGTACGCTCCGGTGATTCCTCAATCGGTTCCTCGACCTTCTCGCTTCTCATTCACCTTTAAGTTTTAAAGAACTTTACTTCAATGAATGTTTTGTTACGTTATCTAGTTTTCAAGGAACGAAGCTACTGACTTCAATCACATCATGATTAAACATCAGTGAGTAATCTTCATGCAGCTTTGCGCTGAGGAATCAATCATCTTTGATTAATCTTGCAGACGCAAGCGCAAATGATTTTTGCTTAAGGCAAAAATCGACCTTTGAAAGTACAAAAGCACTCTCAAAACTGACCACAATACAAAGCGTCTTTTTATGAAGTTCGTAGAACTTCAGTTTCCTTAGAAAGGAGGTGATCCAGCCGCACCTTCCGATACGGCTACCTTGTTACGACTTCACCCCAATCATCTGTCCCACCTTAGGCGGCTGGCTCCTTACGGTTACCCCACCGACTTCGGGTGTTACAAACTCTCGTGGTGTGACGGGCGGTGTGTACAAGGCCCGGGAACGTATTCACCGCGGCATGCTGATCCGCGATTACTAGCGATTCCGGCTTCATGCAGGCGAGTTGCAGCCTGCAATCCGAACTGAGAATGGTTTTATGGGATTGGCTTAACCTCGCGGTTTTGCTGCCCTTTGTACCATCCATTGTAGCACGTGTGTAGCCCAGGTCATAAGGGGCATGATGATTTGACGTCATCCCCACCTTCCTCCGGTTTGTCACCGGCAGTCACCTTAGAGTGCCCAACTAAATGCTGGCAACTAAGATCAAGGGTTGCGCTCGTTGCGGGACTTAACCCAACATCTCACGACACGAGCTGACGACAACCATGCACCACCTGTCACTCTGTCCCCCGAAGGGGAAAGTCCTATCTCTAGGAGTGTCAGAGGATGTCAAGACCTGGTAAGGTTCTTCGCGTTGCTTCGAATTAAACCACATGCTCCACCGCTTGTGCGGGCCCCCGTCAATTCCTTTGAGTTTCAGTCTTGCGACCGTACTCCCCAGGCGGAGTGCTTAATGCGTTTGCTGCAGCACTAAAGGGCGGAAACCCTCTAACACTTAGCACTCATCGTTTACGGCGTGGACTACCAGGGTATCTAATCCTGTTCGCTCCCCACGCTTTCGCGCCTCAGCGTCAGTTACAGACCAGAGAGCCGCCTTCGCCACTGGTGTTCCTCCACATCTCTACGCATTTCACCGCTACACGTGGAATTCCGCTCTCCTCTTCTGCACTCAAGTCCCCCAGTTTCCAATGACCCTCCACGGTTGAGCCGTGGGCTTTCACATCAGACTTAAAGGACCGCCTGCGCGCGCTTTACGCCCAATAATTCCGGATAACGCTTGCCACCTACGTATTACCGCGGCTGCTGGCACGTAGTTAGCCGTGGCTTTCTGGTTAGGTACCGTCAAGGTACCGCCCTATTCGAACGATACTTGTTCTTCCCTAACAACAGAGCTTTACGATCCGAAGACCTTCTTCGCTCACGCGGCGTTGCTCCGTCAGACTTTCGTCCATTGCGGAAGATTCCCTACTGCTGCCTCCCGTAGGAGTCTGGGCCGTGTCTCAGTCCCAGTGTGGCCGATCACCCTCTCAGGTCGGCTACGCATCGTCGCCTTGGTGAGCCGTTACCTCACCAACTAGCTAATGCGCCGCGGGCCCATCTGTAAGTGATAGCTAAAAGCCATCTTTTAATACGAGACCATGTGGTCTCATATGTTATCCGGTATTAGCTCCGGTTTCCCGAAGTTATCCCAGTCTTACAGGCAGGTTGCCCACGTGTTACTCACCCGTCCGCCGCTAATCTTTGGGAGCAAGCTCCCTCAGATTCGCTCGACTTGCATGTATTAGGCACGCCGCCAGCGTTCATCCTGAGCCAGGATCAAACTCTCCAATAAGAGTATTGATTGCTCAATAAGTTTGTTACTTAGAATTAACGTTGACGCTTGTATTGTGTTCAGTTTTCAAAGAACTTTTTTGTTCGCCTCTCAGAAGCGACTTTATCAATATATCATTTATTAATCATTTGTGTCAACAACTTTTTTTCGAATCAATTTTTCTTCTTTAAAAGTTGTGACTCAATCAATCACGTTGCCGTGATGACTTAATCTATAGTATCAGCCTCCCATTCATTTTTCAATACTTTTAACCACGGTAATTAATGGTAAAAAAAAGAGACTCACCCAAAACAGGACGAATCTCTTCTATATAGTTGTTTATTGTTTTTGATAGCGTAAAACTGGTTTTCTTGCTGCTAATGTTTCATCTAGTCGACTGACAACCGTTGTGTGTGGTGCTTCTTGAACGATTTCTGGATTTTCTTCCGCTTCTTTCGCAATCTGGATCATTGCTTCGATGAATGCATCTAGTGTTTCTTTTGATTCTGTTTCAGTTGGTTCAATCATCATACATTCCTCCACATTTAATGGGAAGTAGATGGTTGGTGGATGGTATCCAAAATCGAGCAATCGTTTTGCAATATCTAGAGTACGAACACCTAATTTCTTTTGACGTCTGCCAGATAAAACAAATTCGTGCTTACAGTGTTTATCATATGGTAGGTCAAAATACGGTGCTAGACGGCGCATCATGTAGTTTGCATTAATAACAGCATTTTCAGTTACAGCTTTTAGACCATCTGGTCCCATTGAACGAATGTACGTATATGCACGAACATTGATTCCAAAGTTTCCATAGAAAGGTTTTACACGCCCAATTGATTGTGGACGGTTGTAATCGAAATGAAAACCTTCTTCTGTTTTAACAAGTACTGGTTTTGGTAGGTATGGTATTAAATCTTCCTTTACTCCAACAGGACCTGAACCTGGACCGCCACCACCATGTGGACCAGTAAATGTCTTGTGTAAGTTTAAATGAACAACGTCAAATCCCATGTCTCCAGGGCGAGCCTTACTTAATACCGCATTTAAGTTTGCTCCGTCATAATATACTTTACCACCAGCTGAATGGATGATTTCTGTCATTTCTAGGATATTTTCCTCAAAAAGGCCTAAAGTATTAGGATTTGTGAGCATCAATGCAGCAGTGTCTGGCCCAACTACTCGACGTAAATCCTCTAAATCTACAAGTCCGTCTTCACCAGATTTTACTGTAATCGTCTCAAAACCTGCTACTGTTGCAGACGCTGGGTTTGTACCATGTGCTGAGTCAGGAACGATTACTTTTGTACGAGCAGTATCATTGTTTGCTTCATGATATGCTCGGATCATCATCAATCCAGTCCACTCACCATGTGCACCTGCTGCTGGTTGAAGGGTTACTTCATCCATTCCCGTAATTTCTTTTAGATGCTCTTGGAGATCATACATTAACTCCATCGCACCTTGAACTGTACTCTCGTCTTGTAAAGGATGAATATGAGCAAATCCATTATAGCGAGCCACATTTTCATTAATTTTTGGATTGTATTTCATTGTACATGATCCTAGTGGATAAAATCCTGAATCTACCCCATGATTACGTTTAGATAACGCAGTGTAATGACGCATAATATCTAATTCTGATACTTCTGGTAGCTCCGGCTCCTCTACGCGAAGATAGTCACTAGGGATAACCTCATCAATATTTACCTCAGGGACGTCTAATTCTGGCAAACTATAGCCAATTCGCCCTGGCTTTGATAGTTCAAAAATTAATGGTTGATCTTGCTTATTCATGGCTATCCCCCAATTCTTTTACAAGAGTATCAATCTCTTCTTTTGTACGAAGCTCAGTTACTGCCACTAACATATTCCCCTCAAGTTCTGGGTAGTCACGACCCAAATCGTATCCGCCGATCATTCCTTTTTCTATTAAACGAGCATTTACGTCTTTTACAGATTTACCTACATTTACAACAAATTCATTAAAGAATGGACCTTCAAATTGGATTTCGAAGCCATTTTCTTTAAATTGTTGTTTTGCATAGTAGGCTTTTTGAATGTTTTGGGTTGCAATTTCTTTTACACCTTTTTTACCTAATGCCGTCATTGCAACAGAGGCCGCTAATGCGTTTAGGGCTTGGTTTGAACAAATATTTGAAGTTGCTTTGTCACGACGGATATGTTGTTCACGCGCCTGAAGTGTTAATACAAAGCCACGTTTTCCTTCTTCATCTACCGTTTGACCAACTAGACGGCCTGGAACTTTACGCATTAATTTCGATGTAACCGCGAAATACCCACAGTGAGGTCCGCCAAACGCTGCTGGGATTCCAAATGGCTGTGCATCCCCAACAACGATATCTGCACCAAATTTTCCTGGAGGTGTTAAAGCTCCAAGTGCTAATGGATTACTTGATACAACAAACAAGCTCTTTCCAGTGTGAGCAACTGCTTCAATTTCTTTTAACGGTTCAATTTGACCTAAGAAATTAGGATACTGAACGATAACACATGCTACATCGTTATCCATCAAGGAGTTTAGCGCATCAACATCCGTTACACCGTTCTTTGTTGGGACTTCAACAACTTCAATGTATTGACCCTTTGCATAGGTTTCTAGAACCAATCTAGATTCGGGATGTACTGCTTGAGATACGAGTACTTTTTTCTTTTTTGTATGGCCAGATGCGAGCATCGCAGCTTCTGCTAAAGCTGTTCCACCATCATACATTGAAGAGTTTGCTACATCCATTCCTGTTAGCTCACAAATCATGGTTTGGAATTCAAAGATTGCTTGTAACTCACCTTGTGAAATTTCAGGTTGGTATGGTGTATAAGCTGTATAAAATTCTGAACGTGAAAGAACATGGTCAACAATTACTGGCATATAGTGATCGTACACACCTGCTCCTAAGAATGAAGCATTGTGGCGTAAATCAGCATTTTTTGCTGCAAGTCCAGAAAGTTCTTTCATTAAAGCAGTTTCTGATTTCGCCTTCTTGATCTTGTATTCGCCTTTAAATTGAACACTTTCTGGAATATCACTAAAAAGCTCATCGACTTTGGATACGCCGATTGCTTGAAGCATTTCGTTTTTATCTTGTTCCGTCATCGGTAAATAACGATGTTTCATGAATGTACCCCTTTCCCACAACTCCATTTATTTTTTTGGTCGCTTATAAAAAGGTGTTGCCACCACAACTGCTTTAAGACGCTTTTTACGAACTTGAACTTCAACTTCTTTTCCTAGTTCGGCATGCTCAGATTTAATAAGAACTAAACCAATATTTTTTTGAAGGGTTGGTGATTGTGTTCCTGTTGTAACTTCGCCCACTTGCTCGTCACCACTATAAACTTCATAACCTTGACGTGGTATTCCCTTATCAATCATTTCGATTCCTACGATTTTTCGAGGAGCTCCCTCTTCTTTTTGCTGTTTTAATACTGTTTTTCCAATAAAGTCAGCTTCTTTATTTGGCTTCACCGCAAAGCCGATTCCAGCTTCGATTGGTGTGATATCTTTAGATAGTTCTTGTCCATAAAGCGCAAGATTGGCTTCAAAGCGCAATGTATCACGCGCACCTAATCCACAAGGTAAAACCCCTTCCGGTTCCCCAGCTTCTAAAATGGCATTCCATAAGACTGCTGTATCTTCAGCTTGACAATATATTTCAAAACCATCTTCACCTGTATAGCCAGTTCTAGAAACAAGTGTTTTCTTTCCTGCAATTTCAACTTCGTCTTGGAATTTAAAAAATTTAATTTCGTTTAATTTTGTATTTGTTAGTTTCTGTAAAACTACTTCAGCTAGTGGTCCTTGAAGTGCAAGTTGTCCAATCTCGTTTGAAATGTTGACTACTTTTACATCACCAAAGACATGTTCTTTTAACCAATCAAAATCTTTTTCTGTATTTGAGGCATTTACAACTAATAAGTAATGTTCATCGGATTTTTTATAGATAAGTAGGTCATCAATTGTTCCACCATTTTCATAGCACATAGCCGTGTATTGTGTTGCGCCATCTTTTAAAGTTGAAACATCATTTGTCATCAATTTTTGAAGATATGCCAAGCTGTCCTTTCCTTTCACATCGATTTCACCCATGTGAGAAACGTCAAAAAGACCTGCTTTTGTGCGAACAGCTTCATGTTCTTCTTTAATACTTGAGAATTGGACAGGTAGATCCCATCCACCAAAATCAATTGTTTTGGCGCCATGCTTTTGATACTCATCAAATAATGGTGTTCGTTTTAATTCAGTCAACCCGATTCCTCCTTCACATATCCTCATTTAATTTGGTATTTGGGGCTCGTTACAAAACCAAAAGATTCTGAAAACGCAAAAAAGGACAGATAAACTCCACAGCATTGTGAAGTCTCTGTCCTTGCACCTGAAAGTTTATCTAAAAAGATGTTCAAAAACGTCGGGATTCGTCCCCTCATTGAACTCTATTTAGGTTTGCCCCTTTGGTGGCCATACTGGCTCTCTCCAGAGTTGCGTCAAACAAGAGTCTTTTTGCCTGAGAGATTCACAATTGTCTTTGCTTGCTCCTTCGGCGCTACAAAAAAGTAGTCTCTCCCCTTGTTATCATTCGCGGTCTTCATATTTTTCATTTTTTTGGTAACACTAACAAAATGACTATGGAAAAATTATCATGTCCAGCCCAAAAGCTTACATTTTCATTATAAAGATAGAACGCTAAAGCCTTGTTAAAAACAAAGAGAAGCGTTTCCAACTACCTTCATCCTACCATCATCCAGCGATTTGGGCAATATATTATTTCCTTAACATTATTTTATTTTTTTAGTAAAACGTTCGGTTTTTGGAGGGAAGTTCTATTTTTTCTATACGAATATCATACTCAACTAAGAAAGGACTGTGAAAATATGAATGTCGATTTTGAATTTGATCAGTCGTGGCAAGGTGACTTTTTGCAAAGAATTGACGATGACGGTCCTTGGGCGAACTGGGAGTTATACAAGCTTGCATATGAAGTAGAAAAACACCAGTCGATACCTGAATTCGAGGGTCTTCAGGCTCCTAAGCATTTACCACAGTTAACACCACTTCCCCATCAACTTGAGGTTGCGAAGCAAGTGGTTGAAAAAATGAATGGAAAAGCAATTTTAGCCGATGAGGTAGGGCTTGGAAAAACAATTGAGGCAGGCCTGATTTTAAAAGAATATATGATTCGCGGACTTGTGAAAAAGGTTTTGATTCTTGTTCCAGCCTCCCTTGTATCCCAATGGGCTTCGGAATTAAATCAAAAATTTTATATTCCTGCGGTCCAGCAGAAAAAGAGCTATATGTGGGAGCAATATGATGTCATTGTTTCATCCATAGATACTGCTAAAAGAAGTCCCCATCGGGAAATTGTGTATGAGCAGGATTACGATTTGATCATCATTGACGAGGCTCATAAGCTAAAAAACAATAAAACGAAAAACTATGAATTTGTTCAAAATCTAAAAAAGAAGTTTTGTTTACTATTAACAGCTACCCCTATTCAAAACCGAATTGATGAGATTTTTAACCTTGTGTCGTTACTTAAGCCCGGACATTTAGGTAATCAGGAAAATTTTGAAGAATCATTTGGGAAAAAGAGCCGCTCGATCGATGATCATGAGCATTTGAAAGAATTGGTCAATAAAGTGATGATTCGAAATCGCCGTGATGATACGGGAATTGAATGGACAAAACGGAAGGTTGAAACAGTTCCGATCGAGTTCTCAGAGACTGAACAGGAGTTATATGATGCGATTTCTGCCTATCGTTCTAGCTTATCAGGTTTTGCGTCCAGTATGTTCTCCATTCTAACTTTGCAAAGAGAGGCTTGCAGTAGTCGCGAGGCCGTCTATTTTACATTGAAAAAGATGCTTGAGAAGAAGAATGAGGATGGCAGTGCTGCGGTACCTGAGGATATGGTGATGGGACTTATGAAAAAGGTCGAACAGGTCACGCAAAATTCAAAGGCCGAGAAAGCAGTGGAATTAATTAAACAAATAGATGATAAAGTCATCATTTTTACCGAATATCGTGCAACGCAAATGTACTTGCAATGGTTCCTGCAGCAAAATGGAATATCATCGGTTCCATTTAGAGGTGGATTCAAGCGTGGGAAAAAGGATTGGATGAGAGAATTGTTTAAAGGAAAGTTCCAGGTTTTGATTGCAACTGAGGCTGGTGGCGAAGGGATTAACCTGCAATTCTGTAACCATATTATCAACTATGACCTTCCTTGGAATCCGATGAGACTTGAACAGCGCATTGGACGTATTCATCGTCTTGGTCAGGAAAAGGATGTTCATATTTATAATTTCGCAACGAAGAACACGGTTGAAGAGCATATTTTAAAGCTATTATATGAAAAAATTAATTTGTTTGAACGTGTCATTGGTCAACTAGATGATATTTTAACGAGGCTGGATCTTGGTAATATTGAAGATCATATACAAGATATCATGCTTCGATCTCGGAGTGAGGGTGAAATGAGAATTAAAATGGAAAATTTAACTTCGATTATTAGTTTTGAAGAACAAAATGAGGGTGAGCAGCGTGCAGCAACAGGAAATCGTTAATTTTCTTGAGAATTATTTTGTTTCAAATCATTGTGAAATTCTTGAAAGACATCCTGGGTATATGACCGTGCAATTGACAATTGATTTGGATAAACAACTCATGAACCGCCCCTTTTATTGGACATATGTTGAAAAAACAGGTGGAGAACCGAATCCGATGAAGCTAACATTGATTACAGATCGTGACCAAACGCCCGACAGTGTAAAAGGTGACTTTATCCATTTCGGTGCTCCTCGCTTGCACCAAATTTTTGAATCTACAAAAAAGCTAGCAAGCTATATTCGATTGTATCAACAAAAGCCTCCGGGTACTCAAGGAAATACTCCCCTTTTCCCTTGGCTAGGGTTGAATGTAAAGGTTTCCTATAAAAGTGACCGTAAACGTGACGTGTTAATGTCACTGGGCTTACAGCTAATCAACGGAATCATTGTTGAGGATTTTCAGGAAAAACTTGAAAAACTACCACTCACACCAAAAATTCCTGATTTAACGTATACAATGTCACCGTTAGTTAAACCTCAAAGTGGTGTCAATCGTCTTCAGCAATATGTGAGAGGCTATGTGGAATCACAGGATCATGCATGGGCAGATGAAGCGAGACAACGCTGGGACGAGGATTTAGCTCTGTTAGATGCCTTTTATGAGGGAATTGACGAAAAACCAGAGAGCTATGAAATTGAAAAAGAAGCACTTAAGGACCAATACGAACCGAAAGTTCTTGTCGAAATTATCAATGGCGGATTGTTTTATCTTTGTCAAAATGCGATCTGAAATAGGCCTATCCCCATTTTTGGGGGTAGGTTACATTTTTTTAAGGTGATTTCTAAAAAATCGTTCGACAAATACCTTGCATTTCATTGGAAAAATTACAAAAAATCGTTTTAGAATATCGTTATACATTAACCATACCTTTTAACTAGTTAACAAATCATAGGCCCTTCTCCCTGTTCTTCGAGTTTGTTCTACATAAACAGGAGTATTTAACCACTATTCGATAGTTTACACGTTTAATTATCAGTCTTTTATAAATATTTTGATATCGACAGTTTTTTACAGAAAAAGTAATTTCTGTGTTTTATACTTCTTAATGTAATACAAAGGTTCTATACATATATGGACTATCGTGTTAGGTCAGTCAGCTAAGGTTTGAACAGACAAAGGCAAACCTATTGAAAAATAGGGACGCAAAGTCACAGATCTAAGGTTGTAGATTACAATTATGATGGCTGGACTGCCTGGAATACTAATGTATTTTGGGAGGAAATCAAATGTTAAATGAAGTACAATTCAAAAATGAGCAATTGGATCAGGAATGGATCGACCTTATATTAGAAGCAGTGGAGATGGGAATGAGCATCCAGGATATTCAAGCTTTCCTCCAAAGTAAAACAGCATAACAGACCTAATAATTCATACAGGAACTTCAACAAAATAGAAACAATTGGATGCCAAAGAACTCGGTTAATATACCGGGTTCTTTATACTATTTACATTTTTTATGTTCTTATTATAAAACATATTCTTCGTTATATGTTATAATAAAAATAGGAAGGAAGGTGAAAAGTAATGATTGGACAACGTATTAAAACATATCGTCTACAAAAACAATTATCACTATCTGAACTAGCAGATCGTGCAGGAGTTGCCAAATCATACTTGAGCTCAATCGAACGGAATCTCCAATCAAATCCTTCTATCCAGTTTCTTGAAAAAATATCTACAGTACTAGGCGTAACAGTAAACGAATTACTCCACGAACAATCAGAGCCTGAAAGGGTAGAACTTGATTCAGAATGGACAAGGCTTGTACGAGAGGCAATGAAATCAGGAGTTTCCAAAGAGGAATTTCGATCATTCTTAGAATTCAACAAATGGAAAATGAACAATAAATAGAAAATGCTTCGGCGACATCGTTGCCTGAAGCATTTTTTATTTTATATGTATGTTTCGAAAGCGGTATGGGATTCAGATAGATGGGTAGTTGTGTATTTCTTATGTAGAGTCGTATGAAAAACATCACCAGCATCACGTGCACGAAGGCTTGAAAGATCGGCTTGACATATCGGGCAGTCCCATTCACCATACTTACTGCTACAAAAGGAAGGCTGGCTACATTTTGGGCATGTTTTCGTATACATTGGGTTTCCTCCATTTAAGATATTTGAATAATCCAATAGCCATGGAGGGAAATAACATAGACGTAGAAAGCAGTAGCTACATAGGATAAAGTATGAATTATTTTACTCACTGGAAAACGAATTATGAAAATAAGTACAATTAAAAATATGGAAAGCATTGCTTTTACAAAAAGAAATAAAAATGGATGGATTTCGTATAATGAAAACATTATCGGGTTTGCTTCAGAAATATGGCCCCAAAGTATTCCAAAATGGGTAATACATGCGTCTAATAGATTTAAGTTTGCTAGGAGTATGAGGATAAATTTCATTAAGAACCTCACTAAATTAATATGAATCCATGATGAGAATCTTTTAAAAAATACACAGCGTTGTCAATGGAGAGAAATAGTCAGCTCCTATTTCTAATTAAAACATTTCTTAATAAAGAACATCATTGCAAATACAATCACCTTATCAATCTATATAGATTAGCGAACGGTTTTTAAGCGTTTTCTTTTTAAAATTAAAAATAAAATACTGCCGCTTAAGACTAAAGCAATTCCTACAATTAAAACGTTAAAGGTATTGGTTCCCGTCTTGGGAAGTTTTGGCCCGTCAACAGGAAGTGCCCCACCTAATGTACCTTCTGCATAGAATTTAAGTTCAACCTCAGTTGTTAAACCTTGATATTCATTACCTAAATGGGACGGAAATTCTACCGTAAAAGTTAATTCTTCTTGTTTTCCACTCGCAATTGATCTAGGATCGATTGTATTAAATTCACTTAATTTCCCTTTAAAAAGCTCTCCACTTTTATCAGATATAGTAAGATATAACTCTTCATATAATTCTTTTGACCCTGACTTGCGCTTCGCCGACGTTAGATATTTAAAATCCTCAGAACCACTATTTTTTATTGTTAAAGTTCTAGTAGCCCAGTCGCCAGGCTTAAAATTTTCAATATCAAACAATACTTTTTCTGGAGTTGTCATGATGTCTATTTCCTTACTATTCTTCGTTGGAGACGCAGAGACTTGATTTATTTGAGAAAAAAACAAAAGTGTACATACTGACATAAAATATAGTATTCTAAGAAAACCCTTTCCCCTCTTCATTTTATGCTCCCTTCCTTCCCTAGAAGGGGATCAATATTAATAAATATTGATCCTTAATTAGTTTTAGTTTCTTCAACAGCATTTTTCGACTTGCTATTTAAATCAATTTTTGAGATTGTTCTCCAAAGTGTGAAAATAGAATATAGGAATATTAAAATCCCAGGTACGATCATTAATAAAACAGTTCCTTTTTTTGAGTCTGCAAAATCTGCAAAGTAACCGAGATATGGTATGGTAAATCCACGATATTCCGCGACCACATTTTGAGCTAATACTGGATTGATATCCTCTGTATTATTATTATCTCCTTTGGTTCTATACATCAGCTGATTATCATTTTTAATAACTTCAGTAATTCTGTGGGTGATAAGTTTTTCATCTTCTTCCATAAATGTGATAACATCGCCCTCTTTGAAACGAGTCATATCTCCACCTGTTTTTACTGCGATAATAGAACCTGTTTTTATACCTGGCTCCATCGAACCTGATAAAACTGTTTTCAATTGATATCCAAAAACAGAAGGCTCCCCTCCAGAGAGTTTAGATGTAACAACTAATGACGCAACGCATATTAATAAAACTACCAATAAACCTGTAACTAAATGATTTAACCATTTAAGAATCTTCTTTTTCATTGTCCATCCTTCTCCTTATTTCCTTCAACATTTATCGTTTCATTAGGAAGTGAGTTATTTACATTTACTGCATCTTGAGTTTGGTTATCGCTATTACTTCCAGCTGATGCAGGGGTTTCTTCACTTTTATTTGTAGTAGTTTGTTCATTATTTTCTGGTGTCTGATTTGCAGCTTTATCTGACCCTGTTTCTTCTATTGGTTTTGTTTCCGGCGTTTCAACATTCTCATTTTCTACTGATTCCTTAGGCGTCTCTTCTTTAGGTGAGTCACTTTGTTCGTTTACCGATTGATTATGTTGACATTTTACTTTTACTTTTACACTCCAAACATCCTCAACAGATTTATTTGTTTGATATGCATAAAACGTGTAAAAGCCCTCTTCAGACTCTTGATTTGTAACAAAGCTAAGTAGTGTTTGTTCTCCACTTGCTAAAGGAGGTATTACATCCTGTCCTTCGGGAATATCTATTTTCGTTCCTTGAATTTTCGGGTTACCCCCCTTATCTTTTCCGCCATTCTCATCCTTATCAATATAGTAAATTTCAAATTTACTTGGTGTTTTCATATCGCTATCACTAATATTCTTTATCGTTACTTTCATTTTTGCTGGACATGCTTTTAAATTTATATTGCCTTTATCAATAAATGCTAATTTACTATTATCCGCCCATGTACCTGCTGTGAGTGTTACATTTGCTTTTTTACTAGAAGTGAAGTGGGCAGCAGTACTTGATGTCACATATTTAATTGAGAAAATCATTAAATAAAATACTAATGCTATTTTAAGAACGGCAAAAAATCGATTTTTTCTTTGTTTTATCCCTCTTAACAATCTACTATTCTCATTCATATTTATGTTCCGCCCTTCTTCATAACAATATTTATACATATTTATGAAAACAAAGTTGATCATATGTTTTCATAAATATGTATAAAGTGGAAGGAGGGATCCCTCCTTCCATTAAGTTACCTTAATTCTCCCTCTTTTTGACTTGCTTCAAAACTTAATTCAAAGTCTATTGAATCCCCTTGGAAGATATTTTGATCTTGACCATTATCATTGAATTTAAAATCAACTCGTAATGTTTGTCTATGATCAGTTTGGTATGGCCTTCCACTTTCAGGTTTTAAGTCCTCAGCCACAACTAAATTTTCAATTTGAGAAAGTGGTACCCAATCAGCTACAACTTCCCTTGATCCAAGTTTCATAATGTGAACAAAAATATGATCAGCAAAATCTTCACCGTTATTATTACCATTTGCATCAGATATTTCATAATCTACATTTAGTTTTACATCATTAATATCTAAACTTCCTTCGTTATATATACGGATTTGGTGGACTTTCCAGTCACCTGGCTTCATATTGTCAATACTCAAATCAACTTCTTCTCTATCATCTACACCCTTTAACCCAATATCTAACGTTCCAGCAGCAAATGTATTATTCGTTACTTCAGTATCATTAAAATATGCGAATGTTCCTCCACCTATTAAACTTAAACCTAGAACAGCTGTTGCAGCAGATAATCCTAATTTTTTCTTAATACTCATTTTCAATCTCCTTTTCCTTTATTTGTTTTGTATAAAGAACATTTTTTATATGATATAACTGTTTTGACTTAACTTAGTATGTAAGCAAGGAAGGAGATAGAATCCCCTTCCCCTGTTCATTTGTGAACTATTATCTTAATTCACCTTCAGTTTGGTGAGCAGTAAATGTCCACTTCAGCTCTAAAGCGTCACCTTGGAATTCGTTTTGATCTGCATTATTGTCAACAAACTCGAATGCAACATACATTTGGTCACTAGTTCCTGCTTTTAACCCGTCACCTTCACCGTTTAGACCAAATAACCATGTAATCCAGTGTTGGACATTTTCAACTGCATCCGGAGTCATATTTTGAAGGTCGTATAATGTTGTTTCAGAGATTACATCATTATAGTCACCGATAACCCAACCATCACCCGTTTTGTCAGCATTCTCTAAGAAAAGCACTTTAATGTGTTTACCAAAATCATCAACATTATCACCTTTTGCATCAACAACATTATAAGCAGTAGCTAAATCAATTGTTGAAATATCAAGAGAGCCATTGTTCTCTAATTGGAATTCACGAACCATGATGTCCCCAGGTTTTAAATTATCAACATCAATAACAACAGATGGGTTAACTGCTAGATCTAATGTACCTGCTGCAAACGTATTGTTTGTTACTTCTGTGTCACTAAAGTATGCAAATGTTCCTCCCCCGATTAATGCCAATCCTAGTGCTGCTGATGCTACCCCTAAACCTAATTTCTTTTTCAAACTCATTTTTGTTTCCTCCTCTTTTTCCCTTAAATAATTTTTTATTGAATCCTTATGTATTGATAAGGAGATCAACCAAGATATGTACTTCATAAAGTTCTTTCTTGTTCTTTCTAACGAACTTACAATGTGAGTATAGCCCATAAGTCTTATATTTGAAAAATCCCAAAATCAGCCATTTTTTCTTAATAAAGAACTATTATCGTTCTTTATCTCGAATTACCTCTTGTTTTCTTACTATTTTATTATTTTATTAAGAACGAAAAGTTCCTTATAATGAACATGCGGGCATTCAATATATGAAGGAGAAGGAAGATGATTGGATCCAGGATTAAGGAATTACGAAAGCAAAAAAGACTCACCATTACAGAGCTTGCAAAGCGTGCTGGAGTTTCAAAGTCTTATTTAAGTTATATTGAACGAGATGTACAAAAAAATCCTTCTCTTCAATTCTTAACTAAGATTTCAAAACCACTTGATACAAGTATCGAATATTTATTAGGAGAGGAAAAAACTGACACAATTACAAACGAAATACTTGATAAGGAGTGGACAAAGCTTTTAATGAAAGCAATTGATGATGGATTAAGCAAAGAGGATTTCCGTGAAATTCAGAACTTCATTAAATTTAGAAACTGGAAAAATGATCACATAAAAAACGAAGGAGGGAATAATATTGATAACGTGACAAAACAATAAATGATTTAGATTAAAAGTGAACAACTATGGAAATAGTGATGATGTAATTCATTGCTCTTGAATCCTATTAAGATCAACTTACTATTATTTAGTGAAAGGAGAGAGTGAAACCTATGAAAAGAAGAATTCTGATAACTGGTTTAATAGGTGTAATATGTTTAGGATTCACCCAATTATTACCGGTTTTAGCAAGTGAAGATATTGGCAATAGCATAAAAAAAGAAAGCGTAGTTTCAACGTCTAATGAAAGTCCAAAGGGAACGGAACCGAAAAACAAAGAAAAACGAATTACTGAAGAAACAACTAATCCAAAACCTTCCAGTGATTTTCGTCGTCCGGTAAGAGATAGTGAACAATTACAAAATCAAGCCAAGGATTTGGGTATTGATACCAAAGGGAAAACACAGGAGAAAATAGAAACTGAAATACGTTCTACAATACTTCAGCATAAAGCAAAAGAAATTGGGATTGAAGTAGAAGGTAAATCAGAAGAAGCGATTATATCAGAATTAAAAGAAAAATATAATGAAAAACCTGAAATAACTGAGCCTTCCTCCAATAAATACGAGGAACTTAGAATGAAACCGGAATCTAGAAGAAATAACATTATTGATACTGCAAAACAACATGGTATTGAAACTGAAGGTAAAGAGTTTGATGCAATTGTTGAAGAACTAAAAACAGTTTTACTAAAAGACAAAGGCGAATAAAGTTTAAAAAACCTTGAAAGAATTAATCCTTTCAAGGTTTTTTAATTAATCCCTCTTCTCCACTGCCGACAATACCAATCCCCGCTCATTTTCCTCAGCCTTATACGTCACATTGTTCAATGTTGCGGTTCCATTAATTTTCTTATCTTTGTCTCGAAGGAGACCTAATTTATATGTGACTTTTCCGATGTCCTGATCTTTGACCGCCTCTTCTGTATTTGTTACTGCAACCAATAAGAAGAAAGCAGCGATTGTGTCCTCATATTTGTCCAAAGTTGTGTTGAGGTTCTCAGCTTCTCGGTCTTTTTTCACGATCGATAATCGAATGACCTCGTTGGTTGTTTCATTTACAATTCCTTCGAGAATCATTCCATCATTAACATCGTGTTTAAACTCTCCATTTCTCACATTTATTTGGTCAATTTTATCGGAATCCTTCATTTCTGCTTGAGCTTCATTCCAATTTTTTATGAGATCGTCTGTTGTAAACCCTAATGAGCCAAGGTTAATTATTTTATCTTCCACTTGTTGAATTTTTGTTTCAGCTTCGTCTTTTTTTTCTTTAGCTTTGTCATCACCCTTACAGCTAACAAGTAAGGCTACACTTAATAGGATAATCACCATAAAAAATAGTTGTTTCCGCATGATCTTTCCTCCCATATACAACATTCCACATAATGATAATATGTGCGTTTGGTGGACATATCATACAGCAAAAAGCGACCCGGAATGGATCGCTTTCTCAATTATAATCTTCTTTTTTGCTAATCATCGCTTTAACGACAAATACCTCATCGCTATCTTTAATGGTATTCTTTATCACTTCATCTTCTAGTCCAATTCCAACACCATTTCCATCATACCTTGCGATTAATGCTAAAGTAATCGGTTTTTCAGCTTCTATTTTTATTTTATCGCCGACCCATGTTTGTGCCATTCCTATATTCCCTCTATCTAGTTCGACCGGTGATGACTCAAATGTTGATAACGTGGTTCCATCAGCAACGGAGTAAGTCCAACGTGTATAGGTAGTTGAATCATCTATTTTGAAGTCCAGTTTTGAAGCAGCTAATGTCATTTTTTCACTAGTACCGGTTGAACCATTTAAGAGATCTTCTTGTTTTTCGCCATTCTTATAATGTTCAATCCAAAGATGAATCATTTTTATTTCTTCGTTTTTTATATCAAGGTCGTACATTAACAATGTATCAAAACCGAATGAACTAATAATTTGTGAATTTCTTTCATTTTGTTTGACTGGTGAAAGCACACCATCTTTTGGATTTCCGATAGCATTTTCAGTACTACATGCAAACAAAGTAAGTAATACAAGAACGCAAATAAATTTCTTTAAAACCCTTCTCATCAGCACTCCCCCTTTTTTTCCATAATACCATACATTCCCATTTTATCTGCATAATTTTACCGTTTAGATGGGAAATCTAAGTAAAAAGCGAGGTGTTTGTCATGTTAAGGAAAATCTTGATTGGATGCTGTTTTAGTTTGTTGTTATCCCCGACTGTTTTTCTTTTGAATGATTCCTCTATTACTACAGCTGAATCTAAAAAACCGGTACCTGAATATGCAAAATGGGGAAGGCTCGCGATGGAAGAGACACAAAAACGATACCCATCAGCCCAAATTGTAGATTATTTACATGTTGGTAGATATAAGAAAAATGGAATGTATGTTGAACGTTTCAAGCTTTGGTTAAAACAAGATAATCGAGAGTTCGGGGTTATTGTGAATATCACCTTTGAACCGGATACGGAGAGAGTAAAAAACATTACGGTTGTTAAAACAGATCGCTAGTATATTTACATATTGTCTTGTTTTTATGTAAAAAATACCCTTTAAAGGAGGTGTAAATGCTATGACTGGATTTATTATGAAGATCATTTTATTACCTTTGGTTGTAGCTATTTGTTCTGGTATTTTTGATAGTGTTGATTATGTATCATGGTATCAACCCATTGTGGTCGGAGTCGTGCTGGCCATTGTTGGTCACTTCATGGAAGTTATGATGCTTAGAAGAAATACAACTGTAATGACTGATATTGCAGATTTCATTGCTGCGGCAATTCTTGTATATTTTGTTTCCTTATTTCTAGACGGTGCAAGAGTAACCTTTTGGGGGGCTATTCTAACTGCCCTTGTAATTACATTAGTGGAAATTCCTGTCCACCGCTGGTTGGTAAGGTCAGGAAGAGCTGAAAAATCAACCGCATGATAAATACGAAAAGCGCAAGGCGCGCTGATAAGAAGGTAATTTTCACTTCCGAATCGATTGGCTTATGACCAGATAGCCAATCGCCGCCTGGAGCTGGACATTGAAAAAGAGGTGCTGATTTTAGCACCTCTTTTCAGTTAACCACCGATATACGACATTTCAATCTTCTTGCGTTTTTTCGCCGTTTCCTCTGTACGTTCATCTGAGTAACGATCACGTCTTGCCTGCCATACCGATTTAAGTGCTTCATCAATATCACTTTCGGATGCACCCGAACGAATTAATGATTTTAAATCATGACCAGCTGTTGCAAACAGACAAGTATACAGTTTACCATCTGCAGAAATTCTTGCTCTTGTACAGCTTGAACAGAAGGATTCTGTTACAGATGAGATGAAGCCGATTTCTACGTCTGTGCCCACATAACGATATCGTTTTGCTACTTCACCGAAGTACTCGGCATCTACAGGTTCCAACGGCATTTCACTATTGATTAGGTCGTGAATCGCTTTTTTCGAAACAACCTGTTCGAAATTCCACCCATTTGTTGTACCAACATCCATAAATTCAATGAAACGAAGGGTAATGCCCTTTTCTTTAAAATATCGAGCCATCGGTAAAATTTGCGAATCATTTTTACCTTTTTGAACGACCATGTTCATTTTCACTAGGAGTCCTGCTTCCTGTGCGGCTTCAATTCCTTTAAGAACAGGTTTCACACCTACGGAACGGCCATTCATTCCTTTAAATATATCATTGTCAATTGCATCAAGGCTTACATTAACACGCTGAAGCCCTGCTTCCTTTAATTGTTTTGCATATTTGGGTAAAAATACCCCGTTTGTTGTGAGGGCAATATCATCAATACCGTCTATATGAATTAAACGCTCAACAAGCTCATGGACATTTTTTCTTACTAAAGGCTCTCCACCGGTTAACCGAATCTTTTGCACACCTAGTTTGACAAAACTTCTTGTCAACGTTTCTATTTCAGAAAAGGATAATAATTCTCCTTGCGGTAAGAATGGATAGTCATCCCCGAAAATTTCTTTAGGCATACAATAAGAGCAACGGAAATTACATTGATCTGTGACAGAAATACGCAAATCACGTAAAGGTCGATTCAACTGATCAACAATTTTCTCTTCTTTTGTAGTCATCTAACCTGTCACTCCTACTTAATATGTAACTTATACTCTATCATACTAATAAATGATTGTGAATAGAAACCAAAAGCTACGTATTTTCATCTTCAATTAGATTCAAAAAGTGGACAAACTCCCTCTACTTCTAGTCAATGGTTACATATCCATGTTAGTAAGGCAGGAATAAGGAGCAGCTTCTATGTTGAAGTAAAAATTCTAGACCATCACTAAAAAGATAGTTGTCCTCATACTGGGATATCACGAAGCTGGGGGTAATCAAATGAGAGCCTATAGAAGACTATATTGGGTACGCCCATTCCTTGGTGGATTAGCAGGGGGGCTTGTAGGTAGCACCCTTTTCAATCCATATATGTATGGTGGGTACGGGTATCCATATCGCCCACCATTTTATCCGTATGGCGGCGGTTTGTGGTATTAAGGAACAAGGGAGCTGACAACCAAATGTCAGCTCCCTCTTTTTTTCTTTTTCTTAAACATAAGCGAAACGGCTAGTGGCATAATTCCAAACCACCGATTTGTTAATGGTGCCTGTTCTTCCTTACGCTGCTGCCTCGTAGCTTTCCGAACTTCTTTCGGTTGGTCTATAAACTTTACAAACTGTTGGGTTACAAATTTTACATAATCGTTTGTAGACATAATTACACCTACCTTTTTCGAGCCTTAGTGTTATTATTTCCACCATTATATAAATGTAACCACAAAAATTTATTCTACCGTAAATCTAGCCAAGAGCTAATCTCTTTTGACTCATAGTCATACACAAAGCGAGCACTGCTTTTACGTTGTTCATATGTCTTACATGTTAAAGTAATCTGCGATGTTGTTAATGTTAGGGGTGAAACGGTGTAAGAGATGTTACCCGTTGGATAATTGAAAATACCCGTTAATCCTGCGCTTACTTCTTCATTCAGCAATGTGGCTTTTAAGTCTCCAACTCCCACTTGCATTAAATTCTCCAGAATTAAAATTTCTTCCGTTTCGTTTGAGAAGGCTTTTTCCGTAAGATAAGCATTGAGCTGGGAGGTAAAAACGAGAAAAAACAAAAACGAAATTGCAATGGTAACTGGCAGGATAAAGCCCTTTTCATTTTTCATCTTTACGTAACCTCCACTGCTGTTAGGGATGAAATTAAGGCTTGATACGTTTTACCATCAACCGTCAGAACTTTAATCATAAAACCATTGGTTCTTGGTTCAAATGTGACATCTGTTATATGTTGAAGTAATAATTCATGCCCTTTTGAATTTACCCTTCTTCTTATTTTATCTGTATATTTTTCAAAACTTACTACATCACCCGCTACATTATAAAACGAAACTGACCCACTACTTGAAACAGTGATTTCTCTTGCTTCACGGATTTCCATTTTCATTTGTTGAAGTAAGATTTGCCATTCTAGCTTGTTAAATTGTTCACCACTATCCCTATAAATGACACTTAAAAAAGGTGCAATAAACGCAAGAATAACAAGCAGGATTGAAAAGGTAACGAGCATTTCAACAAGTGTAAAACCCTTTTCATTGTTCACCATTTAGATATCCACATCTTTCATACGTTTTTGAAAGCTTGTCCTCCCAAGTGACACATAGCTCCCATTTTTGAAGCGCCTCATTAAACTGTTTTGAAAATGTGTAAGTAACCCCGTATTTCACTAAATGATTTAACGATGGTTCCCGGTTATACTCTTTTTGTAGTTCTTCAGAGAGTAATTGAGTTCCTATATTGAAAATTTCGGTATTCCTTCTTTCTGTGATGATGAGCATTAATTGTGGAAGAAGCGTCACACAAAGCATGAACCAGATGGAAACTGACAGAAGCATCTCTACCATCGTAAATCCCCGTTTATCCCTTACTAACATAAAACCTACCCTTTCCTAATAGAAACGTGACTATATAGATACTATCTTTATATCGGAATCTTATTTCACCAGCTCGTTGAATATTTCCATTACTTGTGAAAACTAAATACTGTCCAAGTGTTGTAAATTGAATGCGGATTGCTGGGTCTATTTTTCGAACAAGTAACACTTCCTGAGAATTCCCCCTTGTGAGACGATAATATGAACCACTTGAACTAAAATAAAGTGTTGCCGGATCACTGTTACTAATTGCAAATTGCTGACTTAAGAATATATCGTTTTGAAGCTGCTCTAGAAATTGGTCCATTTTTTTCGATTCATGTAGGGGTCTAAGCTGTAGAAGACTAATGGAGGAAATGATGATGACGATGGATAGGACAATCAATGCTTCGATTAGGGTAAAGCCTTTATCATTAACCTGCGGTAGGCTCTTCATGAACAACTTTATGGTCCGAATTCATCTTAATTATGTCTCCATTAGGACAAACAGGAGCCTTATTTAAATATTTACCATCGACCAATGGATCCAAAGATGTTAATGTACTGTGACCCTCCTCTATCTCATAAGCCTGCACCTGAGCCTCAACCATTTTAACCATTGCCTCACACCCCTTATTCTTAATGACAGAATTATGTTTTGTCACATTCGGTACTGTTATCAACAGCAAGATTGAAACGACTAATAAAACCACTAACATTTCTACAAGGGTAAATCCCTTTTGATTCTTTAGTTTCAAATAAATCTTCCTTTCTATATTCCATTTAATAGCTGAAACATTGGAATCATGATGGCCCCATACATGAGCATGATGATGATTCCAATAATTACAAATAAGATTGGTTGTACAATGGCTAATAATTTCGTCACTTTTTCCTCGGCTTTTTCCATAACATATTGACTATAATGCTGGAGCTCGCTTGCTAAATTTCCGTTTGACTGGCCATGCAGAATGATCATTGCTAAATCTGCCTCGTAATACTCTCGTACTCTCAAAATTTCTTCAAAACGGTTACCCGCTCTCAATAACATTTTCATTTCCTTTGCTTCCTCTCGAAAAAACGGAGAGTGAAGCTGCTGCTCAAACATAGTTAAGGCTTGAAAAATGGATAAACCACCCTTTAACAAGTTACTGAGCTGTACGGAAAAGAAATGGGAATTAAACATAATCGTTACTTTTTTCAAAATGGGTATCTTTAAAAGTAGCTTCATTTTTTCAACGGGAGTTCGTTTTTGAAAATGAAGGAAATAATACGCGAGGCCAATAATTACTAGTAAAAAGAAGATGAGGAACAAATATCGATTTAGTTCTGGGAGCCTTAATAAAAACTTAGAAATCATCGTTTGTTCATAACTCATGGAGGTAAACAGACTTTCAAATTGTGGTAATAAAATTTTTTCGATCATTGTGAACATAAAACCAACAAAAAACAAAAGGGCTAATGGATAGCGAATGAGTTTCTTTCCTTTATCAAGATGGTTGAGCTTTTTTTGTAGCATAGCACTTCCTTCGCGAAGAGCAAAAGAGATGTCTCCATGCTGCTCGGCAAAATAAATATACCCTAAGATATCCTTATGAAAACCGACTTTACTAAACGCCGTGTACAAAGATTCACCTTGTTTACAACTTTCAATTATGGACGCTACATCTTGACTATGTTTTTCCGGAAGCTGAAAGCGTAAAAATTGTGATGCATGTTCAAAAGAATAGCCTTGGTCAAGTAGGTCCCCGATTCTACTTAAATATAAGGACTGTTCTTTTAATGTCCAATTTTTATTTCTATTCTTTGTCATTATTGACAACCCATCTTTCTAAAGCATCCGGATATAAATATCCAAGGGCAATCCCTTTTTTGATGACATCCTTTAATTTTTCATAGTGATAATCTGCCTTGTCACCCCTTGCTTCCTTCATTACTTCCGTTAAGGCATGTCCATTTAATAGCTCGTACACACCTACTCTTCTAACCTTACGATGCTTCTTACAAAGCGGTGAACACTTACCCTCACAATATGGACATTTTAGGTCAACAAGCCTTTGTGCTGCGATGGCAATTAAGGTTTGTTCAATTTCCTGCAAGGATACATCAAATTCTAAGAGCCGATAAATCGCACCCTTTGAATCTCTCGTATGCATTGTTGACAGCACCAAATGACCCGTGAGCGCTGCACGGACTGCAATTTTAGCGGTTTCAGTATCGCGTATTTCGCCTACCATGATAATATCGGGATCATGCCGCAAAATTGCCTTTAAACCATGTGCATATGTGATGCCAGCTTTCTCGTTCACCTGAACCTGTAGGACATCTTCACTTCTTTTTTCGATTGGATCTTCTAATGTAATAATATTCCGGTTGAACAGCTTCTTCGTTGCGTGTAGTAAGGAATAGAGTGTGGTTGACTTACCTGATCCTGTTGGTCCTGTGAATATGATAAGTCCATGTGAATGCTTCAAAAGGGAAAGTAATTTTGTTGTCATATTTGGAAAAAGCGATAAGTTTGCAAGAGAATGAGATGGTGTTTCGGGTAGGATACGTATGACTAGACTTTCGTTGTAGGGTGTGGGCAGTGTAGACAATCGAAGGTTAATGGTTACGCCTTTGAGATTTAGGGTTATCGCGCCATTTTGCGGTCTTCTCCTTTCTCCAATATCCATTCCAGCAAGAAATTTATAATGGGAAATCAAGCGTTCACAAACATCTTTTGGGATTGTTTGCTTATTGAATAAATCACTATCGAGTCGGTATTGGATCATGGCATCATTGATTTTGGGGACAAAGTGAATATCAGATGCACTCATTGACCAAGCATCCTCGATCAATTGATCACCGAGTTGTTCGATTTCACTCAAATAATTCACTCCTTCTTGAACTCATATTTTATTTATTTTCTCTTGCAGGTATCATATTTCAACAAAAATCTACAAACTCCTTCTTTTTTCAAAAAATTAATTGTGAACTTTATTTGAACTTTTTCAGCAATAAAAAATACAACCACTGCCATTATGGTTGTATTTTTCAAAAGCAATTCAAAATTTTATCTATCATTAGGAGGAATCAATACATTATATGTAGGAAGCTTAAAAAGTATGCTAATCGAGTTGTAAAATACTTTGTAGTTTTGTGAACATTTACCTACAAGTGATATAAATCACTTATTGATGGTATTTAACTGTACTATAATGAGAGTAACATTAGGCTCGCAAGGAGTGATAACGGTGGAACAGACACTAAAGATTACGAACGTTTTAGCAGATCCAACACGATACTATATTTATCAATACATTATTAAACAAAATGAAGAGGTCACCGTACAAGAAATCGCAGAGGAATTTGATATTCATCCAAATGTTGCTAGACTTCATTTAACAAAGCTCGAAGATGTAAATATGCTTGTTTCAGAAGCCAAGAAAACCGGAAAAGGTGGCAGACCTAGTCGTCTGTACCGATTATCGAATGACCATATTCAAATTAATTTTCCATACCGGGATTATCAGCTGCTATCAAAAATTGCAATTGAAACAATGGCAGCACTTGGTGATGTAGGTAAAAAAGCACTTGAACTAACAGGGAGACGATTTGGTGAAGAATTGGTCAACCATCAGATTCCCGTTTCGATTCATGAGCTAACCTTTGATCAAAAGTTAGATATTTTAAAAAAGGCATCTACGGTTGCGGGTTTTTATCCAGATTTAGACCATAATAAGGATAAGACAAAAATTTTCTTAAAAATTAATAATTGTCCTTTTAAAGAAATTGCACAAGAAAATTTTGAAGCGGTTTGTGGCATGCATCATGCCTTTCTAAGAGGAATGTTTGATTTACTATTTGACGATGTGGTGCTAGAAGAGTCAGAAAACATAATTCTTGGATGTAATTCTTGCAGTTATCACGCATTTGTCGCAAAGTAATGTTTACATTTATGTAATCGTTACATTATAATAATAAAAGTGAGTGTTTATCATTTACAAGGGAGGGAAATATACATATGGAACGTATGTACCGTGTTTTAGGTTTTTGGACAGGTATCTTTTCAGTAATGTTCTACGTTGGTGGTATGGATGTTCTAGCACTAATTTTCTTTGCACAAACCGGATTTTTCGTCCTTTTAAGTTACTTAAAATTATCTGAAAGAATGTATATTTACGTGTTTGGCGCATATTTAACTGTTTTCTTCTGTGCCTTCTCTTACTACACCACATTTATGATGCCGTTAGGCGGAGGTCACTAAAAAAAAGCGATGGAAACATCGCTTTTTTTATTTGTCATAGAAAACATGATCCCAATTTATTTTGCTATTTTTTTGTTGGATAAGTACATGAAAAGCAGTACTCATTCCTCCATCCATAATTAGTGAACGAATGGCACGGTTTTGTTTACTTTTTTTCGAGAAAGGATTCGAATCAAAGTTATCCTGTAAAAACGTCAGAATCCCCGCAGCTAGTAAAAACTCATCCTGTCTTAATTTCTTCACAAATTCAAGACCGTACTTTGTCCCATTTGAAATAAGCGTGTCAAAATGAATATGGGTAGTAAGATCCATACTACCCGGATATTCAAGTGGATTGTTAATTAAATGGTGCTTGTAATAGCCACGAAGGCTTCCCTTCCTTCTAGCAGGTTCCATCCATTCCTCATTTGTATATCCGTAATCAACCGTAAAAGCAACCACGTTTCCAAGAAAATCATTTAGCTCATCTAGATAAGTAAGCATTGGAAGTGGTACCTCAAATCTTTGTCCATTAACAAGCGCGATCTTCGTACAATCTAAATAGTGCATAATACGCTCATCCGCAAGCGGTACAAAAATTTCACAAAGCTGATCATCCTTATTTAGTGTGATTTTCACTTCATAGATGCTATCATCTTTTTTCTCAATTACTCGCACTGGGAAAGCATCAAACAATTCATTTGAAAAAAGAATGCCATTAAATATCGGAAAATTCTTTTTAGCTTCATCCAAACTTTGAAACTGGATTACTTTTTTACCTATCGGGAGAAGCTCCTGCTGCAAGCGTCGGTGGTACGCACTTGTTTCAATCAAGATATATGTGATTTTCTTATATGTATCCCTGTAGGTATTATGTAATTCGTCCAATACTGCTTTTGCGAATCTCCCGTTTCCTCCTCCAATTTCACAAATAAACGGTTCTATTTTTTCTAGCATGATTAGTTTATGAAAAATCGATGCAAATAGTTTACCGAAAACATTGGAAATATTGCTGGTTGTGATGAAGTCTCCTTTTTTCCCTACCTTCTCTTCGTTCTTCATATAATAACCTTTTTCTTCATGATAAAGAACGGTATTCATATATTGTTCATATGTTATTTCGTTGTTTGGAGATGATTTTATGAGTTCTTTTAGTATGCGTTGCATCTTCTCACCTTTTGCTAGTTTTCACCATTGACACAGTGTTTATATTATTATATTGTAAATTTAGTAGCTTACAATATCCCTCCCATTATACGGATATATAAGTCTTAAGAGCGTTAAGAAGGTATTCTTAGTGCTAAAACATCCCCAAGGAAAAGTCTAACTAATTGAGTTAGACTTTTCCTTTTTTCGATAGGCTGTTTTCGCAAACTTTGTTTTTTTATCGTTGATTTCTGCTTCAGGTGGACGCTTTCCGCGGGCGTGGCTTGAGCCTCCTCAGGCCTACACGATGTAGGTCACGAAGCCGTTGCCACAGGACGTGGCGCTCTTGGCTTCGTTCTACTGGTCGCTTCTGCGGGGTCTCAAGTCTCACGCTTTTCCCGCAGGACTTTGAATTTCTTCCTTGAAATCACCCACGCACGAAGAAAATGCGAATGCATTTTCGAGGAGCCGCCACCTTACGCTCCTATCAACTATGTTTGCACCTTTATATCTGAAAGCAACAATCTTTTAGAAAATAACCTAAGTTAAAACCCGTTTAAAAATGGATTTGAGTCCATTTCGGCTTCGATGGTTGTTTCTGGACCGTGTCCCGAAAGGACAATTGTCTCTTCTGGTAGTGTGAGTAATTTTTTATGTATGCTGTCCAGTAATTGGTCATGACTTCCACCAGGAAGGTCTGTTCTACCGATGCTTCCTTGGAATAAGGCGTCTCCTGAAAAGACAACTCCAAGCTCTCTACAATAAAATGAAACACTTCCTGGCGAATGCCCTGGTGTGTAAAAGAGATCCAATGTAAAGTCACCAACAGAAAATTCTCCTTCTTTCGGAAGATTGGTTGGATCTACATTTGACAAAATTTCTTGCCCCGAAATAAAATATGCTGATCCATTTAAAGCTGGATCCCTCAGCCAATTTTTCTCTTTATCATGGATATATACAGGAACATTCCAATGGGCTAGACAATCATCAATTGCACCAATATGATCAAAATGAGCATGTGTTAAAAGTATAGCAATTGGTGTTAGCCCTTGCTGCCGTAGAATAGTCATTAATTTTTGCCCATCTCCACCTGGATCAAAAATGACACATTCTTTCTTCGAATTTGCTAGTATGTATGCATTTGTTTGTAACGGTCCTAGCGGAACCCTTTGCCATTTCATCATTTTACCTCCATTCCTTTATAATCTACCATCTATTTTACACTAACAGACAAAAACGAAAAAGCGCTTTACTAATTGCTACACGTGCTTTTTCTAAAAGAAATCATTTGTCTTCAAAGTGTCACTTTTTCCTCCTCGACAAAACTGGATAAAACCATTAGAATATAAATTGAATCTATCTATTTCTTTACATAAAGGGTTTTCAGCCTTTTGGAACAACATTTTACCTTATTGTGATGTTGTAAATTTTCATACTATGGGGAAAATAGTATTGAATATTAAGTAAAGGCACACTATTAACTGTAACATTGATTATAGCAAGGGGGTAAGACACATGGGTCTAATGATTATCTTTTCTTTAATCGTCATTTTAGCTGCATTTGGTATTATTCGTTCATTACGCGATAAAAACCTTTTAGCCTTACTTTTCTCAACAGGAATCTTTTTAGTATTAGGCTGGTTCACAATTATGACAATCTGGAAACATGGTTTCCCAACAGCTCACTAATATGAAAAGAAATTTTAAAAAAGCCATCGGACACTCGATGGCTTTTTACTTTAAAATATAATAAGATCCTCAACTTTTTTTGTCTTCAAATCAATTAACTTTTCGAATTGAAATCCGTATAATCCTAAGAAACCATTTGGGGAAAAATTAATTGGCTGATCATCCACCTTTTCAAGTATGACTTCTTCCTTCCCAGTACTCATATCATAGGAAACAAGCCCAAATTTTTCTCCATACGTATCAAATGCACCTGTCGAATATGGCTTAAAGGAATAGAACTTCTTTTGCCCCACAATGTAGTCTGAAGACGGAATGTACCATTTTGAATAGTCACTCAAAAGGGGCATTTTATATTCATGTAACTGTTTATTTTTTTCAGGATTGAAAAAACGAATCTTTGCAACCGAATCCTCTCCTAGGACTAATTCATAGGTAACAAGCAAATCTTTATAGGTTGCAAAAGAAATAATGTTTTCAAATAAAAGACCCTCTGTTTTCGTATTTAAATGATACGAATAAAGCGGCGCAAAGAAATCAAGCGAATTTTGGTCCCATTTTAAATAGGAAATTGTGTTTGAATCTATCCATTGAATAAACGGTTGAAATACCTCATATTTCGTTGTCTGTTGAGCATTAATATCAAGCAAATGGGTTTGAAATGACCAATCCTCTAAAAACGAAGTAACGAAAACCTGATCTATATTATATGGATTCCAGCTATAAAACAAATCAAAGGAATTCACTTTCCATTCGTATTGTACATTGCCTGATTTGTCGACTGCTGTTAACTTGACCTGGTTTTGGGAATCCGAAGTATGTATTAAAAACAAAGAGTGGTCTTCATTTGCTTTCATGGTCAATACAGGAGCTGTGGTTTTCAAAAATAACTCCTTTTCACCTGTAAATAGATGGTACTTGTAAATGCTAGAAGTTCCGTTCTTATCGGTCACATAAAGAATATTTTCATCATCATACCAATCGCCCACAATATTGAATTCTTCTCCCTGAAGATCTAGTGGTTGTAATTGCTGATTCTCACCCAAAAATTCAGATGGCAAAGGACCCTTCGAAACATTCTTATTACTACTTTTTGGCACATCACTAATATCAAACGGTTGATGAGAGTTACAGCCAGTTAGTAGAAAAAGAAACATAAAAACGTATATCCATTTTCTCACCAACTCGAAAATCACCTCTTTATGAATATAAACTTATACTGCCTCTTTATACAAAACTGAGTCCTCTACTTAGTATTTATTTCCTTAACAGATAATACGATTATGCATGTTAAAAAGTTTCAAAGCAAGAAAAAAAGCCGAAGAAAACACGGCTTATTTACACAACTTTCACATATACAACGAAGCCAAAAAGGCTCCCAGCGTTTCCTGATAAATTTCTTCGAATTGAGATAGTGGCAATGGATTTACTCCTTTACCTAATTCAAACGTAAACCCTGGGCGTCTCCACTCTTGAATAAACCAATCCTTGAAGCCGGCATGGCTATCAACAAAGCGGACTGCCTCATAGCCCGAAACTCTTGAAAATTCCTTTACCAGTGTTTCCGCTTCAGGCGGTTCCAGCCCTTCATAGCCCCAATAAATGACTTCTCCTTGTGTATGAAAGGCTAATACACAGGTAAAATTGGAGGATCTTGTTAATTTTTCAATCGCAATGACTTCAGGCTCGGTTAATGGAGCATCACCGGGATAGTCTCGTGGTGCAGGCGCCTTAGGCTCTTTTCGTTTTTTTTCAATTTCCCAGTTAGCCGGAAATTGATTATTCAAGTCGACACCTCGAATATTTGCCTTCCAGTCTTTAAAATCCAAACTTCCATTGTTTATTTTTACTACTTCCTGTTTATATGGTTCCTGTTCAGGTGGACCATTAAGAACTAAATCAACTCCATCTGGATTTACCATTGGAACAATCGATAGGATTGCTTTTAAATAGAGTGGCTCTACATAAAACCCACGGATTGGCGCCATATTGGTTAGTGCTAGCAAATAATCATTTAAAAAGGTCATGATCACATTCGTTGTTATCCATTCATTCGCATGAAAAGACCCGTTCCAATGAACTCTTTTTGTGCCTCTTCCTAATCGTAACTCTACTAATTCCTTTCCTAATACGCTCTTTCCAATTGAACGTGTTTGTAGAAATGGATAGATCGCTTGTAATTCATGAATATCCTTCATTAGATCTTCATAATCATATTTCCAATTTCCATTAACGACCGGATTCACAACTCTCTCTGGTATTTGAATGAGTTGACCGACTTGTAGATTTTCTGCCTCAATCCCTGGATTTACTAAAAATAAAGCATCAGCCAAAAGTGTACGCGATTTAGCAAGCTTCCATAATGTATCACCATCACCAATTGTATAAGGTTTTAATACGAAACCCGGAATATTTACATTTGCACCCACCTGCAAATTTTGACTATTTACATGTAAATTGGAATCGATAAGTAAATGTGTTGGGATTGAAAACAATTGACTATAATACCATATCGTGTCACCTGGGCGGACTTTTACCTTCACCAAAAACCCTCCTTAGTTACTTCTCCTACAATTCTATGAGCAAAAGGCTGTCCTTCATGTCATATGAAAAACCTTGACCATTTGGCCAAGGTTTCAATTTATTATTCTGCAAACTCTTCCGATACCGGTTCACGGTAGGATGTTCCATTATAAAAGCGGAGAAGGTCCCCGTAAACAATTTCATCTGAATAATCTAATTCAAATCCTGCTTTTTCCATGAACGGCTCACAGGAGCTGATATCAGTCTCTTCACCAGTTGCTGTGTCATAACAGGCATTCTTTGTAAATACATGATTATCTGTGATGAAGCTACCGTCTCTTAATACAACAAACGGTAATTTTCCCTTTGAAAATAAATCACTTCCGAAATGAACATCGTTTTGAATATCCATACCCAGAAGGCTCAAGATGGTTGGTTTTAAATCAATTTGTCCAGCTACAGTTGAAATCACTTCTGGATTCTTGTCTGTCACACCAGGGATGTGAATGATTAAAGGTACCTTTTGTAATTGTATTGAATCAAACGGTGTAATTTCTTCTTTTCCTAAAAACTGTGCCATCGCTTTATTATGGTTTTCCGAGATACCATAATGATCGCCGTATAGAACAAAGATTGTATTTTCGTACATTCCCTCTTCTTTAAGTCGCTCGAAAAAGACTTTAATGGACTCATCCATATAGCGAACAGTTGGAAAATAACGATTCAACGTTCTAGAATTAGAGTCAAATTCATTTACCATTCGGTCCTCTTCTTCAAGTTCAAAAGGAAAATGATTCGTTAATGTAATAAATTTTGAATAAAACGGCTGTGGCTGAGATTTTAAAAGATCAATAGATTGTTCAAAGAAATCCTTATCCTTTAAGCCCCAACCAATTGAATTTTCTTCTGTTACTTCATAGCTGTCAACATCAAAAAATTTATCATATCCTAAAGACTCATACATGATCTCCCGATTCCAGAAGGTTTTATTATTCGCATGAAAAACGGACGAAAAGTATCCATAGTCCTTAATAACCTCAGGTGTTGCTGTAAATTCATTAGTTGCATGTGTAAAGAAAACAGCCCCGCGACCAAGTGGATACAATGAATTTTCTAATAAAAACTCAGAATCTGATGTTTTACCTTGACCCGTTTGATGATAGAAATTGTCAAAGTAATAGCTTTCATTCATTAAGTCATTCAAGAATGGTGTAATTTCTTGTCCATCTATCGTTTCATTAATGACAAAGTTTTGAAGGGATTCCATCGAAATAATGACGACATTTTTTCCTTCGGCAATGCCAAACTTATCGCTTGGGTCCTTTTGATTTGCTTTTAAGTAATTTTCGATTTCAATAAATGAACTGCTATCGGCCAAAGCTCGTTGTGCAGAAGATTTTGATTGAAGGACGATATCATAAATTTGATAGTTGTATGTCCCAATGTTCTTTACTAACATCTCGCGGTCGAATGTTCTCGTTAATAATTGTGGTCGCTGTGCTTCAGCTAATCCAAGATTAAAGAAGAACACGGCAGCAACTAGGATGAAATAAGATCTTCTTTCCTTCTTTGTTATTTCTTCAGCCAAAGTAAAACTTGGTTTATACTTGTTAATCAAAATCAGGATAACGACATCGATAAACAATAGTGGGTCTGTGAACTTCAAATTCCCTGTAATACTCGTTCCTAAATCCCCCATATTACTTGTTTGGAAGAGAACGGGAAGAGTCAAAAAATCGTTAAAAAATCTGTAAAATACAACATTGGCAAACAGTACAAACGATGATAGTAAACTAGCAAATATAATAAATTTGTTACGATGTTTTTCCTTTATAAAAAAGGAAATACCAAAGAACAGCAATAAAAAACTTAATGGATTGATGAGTAAAATAAACTCTTGCATCAAGTTTTCTATCTTAATATCAAAGCTAGTTTTATATACGATATATGTTTTTATCCAAAGCATAAAAGCAGCTAAAAAAATAAACCTTGATTTGGATAATGTTGATGACTTAATCATCAAAATACCTCCTTGTTTTCAAGCCCGCGGAGCACCATTACAACGTTTTTAATTCCATTTTAAGGTAATTCTAAAAAACCTAATCCTAATCTTAATATTTTTTTTACCAAAAATCAATCATCAAAACAACCTAATTTTGTAGAATGATATGATGTACATTATGTATATACATATAAGACGAATAGTTGACTAGAAAGTTTCATAGTAATTAAAAGTAACAATCTTTTAAATTTTCTAACATAAATGAAAAAAAAGAGATTTCTTTGTGAAATCTCTTTTTCCTAGTACTTTGGAATTATTAAGACAGCTTTGTTTTTGCCAAATATGCGGCACCAATCACTCCTGCATCATTACCTAAGGTGGCAATTGCAATTTCGGCAGCATCCGCAACCCTCGGAAACGCAAAGCGTTTGAATTGTTCTTTTAATGGTAACAATAATTGTTCTCCAGCTTTTGAGACACCACCGCCGACAACGATTTTTTCAGGGTTTAATCCATTCGCAACATGACTTAAAGCCAAACCAAGATGATACGTTACGTTGTCAATAATGTACTTCGCGAGTTCGTCCCCTTTAGCTGCGGCTTCAAAAACATCTTTAGAGGTGATTTCACCCGCTTTATCATACTGTTCACGGATAAGACTTGATTCATTTTTCGTTTGAATCGCCTCTTTTGCCAAACGTGCAATACCTGTTGCAGATGCGATTGTTTCAATACAACCAGTCTTACCACAACCACATAAAGCACCACCTTCAGGTATGGAGGTGATATGACCAATCTCACCACCTGCACCATTTGCTCCACGAACCACCTCACCATTGGCAATAATACCTCCGCCAACTCCAGTTCCTAACGTTACACAGATTAGATTATTCGCTCCTTCACCAGCACCCTTCCACATTTCACCGATAGCTGCTACATTGGCATCATTATCAACCGCTGCTGGTAAACCGATTACTTTCTCTAACTCTGCTTTTAATGGGAACATTTCCTTCATTCCTAGGTTGGTTGCTTTATAAAAAACACCTTCCTCGAAATTAACAGGACCAGGTGCCCCCATCCCCACACCTGCAAATTGCTCTTTCTTTAGCTGTAATTCATTCATTTTTCCTTCTATAGCTTTAGCAATGTCTGAGATAATCATATCTCCTGATTTATCAGTTGGAATTTCCCATTTGGTTACAATTTCACCTTCTTGGGTAATAAAAGCATGCTTAATTGTTGTTCCACCTAAATCAATGCCAATTAATAAGTTTTCCATATGTATTCCATTCCCTTATTTATTTGTTTTTAGCTTTTTTCTCTGTTTCCATCACAATTTCTTGACGGAGCAGAAAGATGGCTGATTGATAATCTTTTGTTTCAATGAGCTGTGAATTGTAAAGCTCTTGGATCTCGGATTCCATCAATTCAAGATCAGCGACGCGGTCACCGACGTAAATGATGGTTCCAAATTTTTTTAGAAATTGTTGAATATCATAAATTGTTTTCACCTTTTCACCTTCTGCATACCACGATATATTCTAGCTTATTCAAAAAAAGTGGAACACGCAAGTCTTTCACCTAATTCTCCTTAAAATTGTAAAAAGAGTGCTCTAGTTCGAACACTCTTAAAAATATTATTTATCTGGATCCTGTGGATGTAATATTTTTGGTCTATTTCGTTTTAATGGAATTGGGGCTCGGAATAGGACATCCTTAAATCCTTTGTAGGAAAATGGAATAAACGGCCATAAATACGGGACATTAAAGGACTTCATTCGAGCAAGGTAGAGAACCCAGAGTGTAATCCCTCCAACAAATCCGATTACCCCAAAAATACTAGTTGTTACTAACAAAAATAATCGAGCCAAACGGTTAGCAAGACTCATCTCATAGCTAGGTGTTGAGAAGGTCCCAATTGCGGCAATGGCTAGATATAAAATAACCTCATTCGTGAATAGTCCCACTTCAACGGCTACCTGTCCAATTAGCATCGCAGCAACAAGTCCTAGTGCGGTAGCCAAGGAGGTCGGCGTGTGAATTGCTGCCATTCGTAACATATCAATTCCTATTTCAATTAAAAAGAACTGTAGTATCAATGGTAATCTGCCTTCATCATTTGGGCCGATATATTGAAGATTTTCTGGCAGCAGATCTGGATGAACGGCAAATAAATACCAAAGTGGTAGTAAAAAGAGAGACGCCCACACACCAACATAGCGAACTAAGCGGAGATATAGTCCTGCAACTGGACTATTCCGGTATTCCTCAGCATGCTGCATATGGTGCCAAAATGTAGTTGGTGTGATGAGAACGCTCGGCGAACCATCAACCATAATGATGATATGGCCTTCATAAAGGTGGGCTGCTGCTGTATCTGGCCTCTCTGTGTATCTAACAACAGGATAAGGATTATAGTGCCGGCCAGATATATATTCCTCAACTGTTTTCTCACCCATCGGTAAACCATCGGTGTCAATTTTTGAGATTGCATCTTTTACTTCTTTAACATGTGCAGGATCGGCGATATCCTCTATATAACTAATAACAATATCTGTTTTGGAACGTCGCCCTACCTGCATATATTCCATCCGAAGTGATTTATCACGAATCCTTCTTCTCGTTAATGCAGTATTAAAGACGATCGTTTCAACAAAGCCGTCCCTTGCTCCTCTTACCACTCGTTCAGTATCAGGCTCTTCTGGCCCTCTAACAGGATACGTTCTTGCATCAATTAAAATTACCTTTTCAAATCCATCAATGACTAGCGCTGTTGGGCCTGCAAGCACGGTGTCAACAACCTTCTCAAGGTCATCTACACTTTCAACTTCAACATAAGGGATATACGTTTTAAGAAGTTTTTCTAACCCATCTATTTTTAAAGTATTTTCATCCTGTTTTGCCAGAAATTTTTGTAGAAGGTGTAGCATATCATCTTTGACAAGACCGTCAATTAAAAACATGGACATATCCTTGCCTGCGTATTCTACGTCAAGTTGGATGACATCAAAGCTTTTATCTACTCCAAGAGCTTCTTTTAAATAGTTTATATTTTCCTGTAAATTTGTTGAGACCGGGTGTTTTGGCTTTTCATTTTCGTTTCCCATTTGTATCACTCCAATCACGTCCAAAAGCAACATGTTCTAGGCTACTAATCCATGATTGACGTAAAACTGGAAAAACATACTTATTTAGGGAAAATAAACAAAAGCGCCTAAATAGACGCTTTTTTTACTATGAGCCACTTTCCATAGCTTTTATTTCTTTTAATAAATCATTGTAATTTTCATTGTCAGGATCTACTTTAATCGCTTGTTCCACAGCCTTTTTTGCATTTTCATATTCCTGTAGCTGGACATAGACTAAAGCTAGATTAAAATGTGCTTCAGAAATTTCGGGTGCCTTGGTCGTGACAATCTCTAAATGGTCTCGTGCATCCTCAAACTTACCGAGTTTAATCTCGGTATAAGATAAATAAAAATAGACTTCAGGTGAGTCAGTCCCTTTTTCCTCGGTCGTTTTTAGCATCTCATATGCTTTTTGTATCTCATTTGATTGGATATATTCCTGTGCTGTTTGCACGACAAATTGTGGATTATCAGAATGTGGCTGAACCACATATCCAACATAAAAAAGGGCACCAACTGTTACGATTGTCACCAGAATCCCACTTAATCGCTTCACAAATTCCTTACGCTTAGGTAAATGCACAATGCTCGCCGCTAAAAAGCCTCCAACCAAGCCTCCAATATGACCTGAGTTATCGATTCCAGGAATTATAAAACCTAAGACTAGATTGATGATAATAATGCCAATTACGTTTGGCCCCATTGTTCTAAAAAACAAAGATGGGAAGGCAGTTCCAAAAAATAATAAAGCACCAAAGCAACCAAAAATGGCTCCAGAAGCCCCTGCAGAAATATTTGCATTAAACACGAAACTCGCCAAACTTCCTACGAATCCGGCAAAAAGATAAATCAATAAAAATCTTACTTTTCCATACAGCCGTTCGACCTCAGTCCCTAAATAATAGAGCGCAAAGGTGTTCATAAGAAGATGAAAGAATCCAATATGTAAAATCATAGGCGTGAAAAAACGCCACCATTCACCATTTAAAATCCGAAAGTTTTCCTTTGCCCCATATTTCAGCAAGGTTTCCGTATTTGTACTCCCTCCGTGCAATTCTAAAATAGCAAACATCACTAATTGAATTGCAATTAGGATGTATGTAAAAAATGGTTTTCCATTTTGGAAAATCTGCTTTTCACTTGAAATCCGTTTATTTGCAACGCTAATAACCTCACGTTTGATGTTTTCAATCGTTTCAACATCTATATAAATGGAATCATTTATTTCAAAATTAGAATCAACAAACTTTGATACTTCCTGTAAGCCTGTATTTATATGTTCTGATTCAATTAAAACAGTATGTAAAGCAGTTAGTCCTTTTGCACCTGCTACGAGTGGGCTTTCCAATCGGTATTTCCAGTCATCTACAGGTGGGTATGTCGTAATATATATATTTAGAGCATCCAGTTTACGGATAAATAGGCGTTTTCTTAGCTGCTCTAGTCGCTGTGCTGCGATTTCCATGTCCCTCTGCATCCAATTACTCCAATCCAAATCGTGGCGTAGGATACGGATAATTCTTGGTTTATTTTTATGTGTTCCCTCTAACCAAACTTCATTCGTTGATTTTGATAATTGGAGAATTCGGTAGCCACCTTCTAACTGAAGCTCCTCGATCAATTTCCAATAAAGATAATCCTGTTTAAACACCAAATCCCCCCTTGTCAAAAAAATTCGCGTTGAACATCCTTTAGAGTTTCTTTTATTATAAACGTTTTACTATAACTGTTACCAAATTTCTGTCTTAAAAAAATGAAAAAACCTGTTGAATGGCACTCAACAGGTTTTCTTCTTCTAACGGAAGGCTTGGTGAATCATTCTGTTTCGAATAAATGGGATTTTCATTGACGAACTAATAAAAATTCGTCGAACTGTTGGGCTACCGAAAACCGTATTAAAAATTCGATAACGGTATCTGTAAACAGCATACATCCCACCAAAAAGTAAAGCTATTCGGGTCAATAAGCTTAGCATTTCTATCCCTCCTAGTTATACTTTTTGATTATCCCTTTCATTTTATCCTATATGAGAAAGGAAATATGTGCCAAGTCCAGATGCAAAGAGGATTGAGATAAAATTCACAACATCATTATTGCAATAACGTAGCCCTTTTAAATATGTTGTTTCTTGTCCACAGTGTACCTTTTTTTCCGTTTCCAAGCCACAGACAGAGCATTTATAAACGACTTGGATGGTTGCTCCCATTATCGTATCCATTACATTTCCACTGAAACCCACCAGGGTAAGTCCAACTAACAGGATGACTGAAAGCTCTGGCCAGACTAAAAATGAAACGACAGCAATAAGAAGAGAACCTAAAAAGCCAGCAATCGTTCCTAATAATGAAACGGCTCCTGACGTTCCAGTATCCACCCGCCTCATTTTTGTAATGAGAAATGGCTGCTTTTTACTAAGTGTCCCAATTTCCGAAGCCCAGGTGTCAGCATTTGCGGCTGCAATGGAGCCAATAAATAAGTATAACCAAATAATTGAATCAGTCCATGTAAATAATAAACTTGCAACAGCGGCGATTCCACCATTAGCAAAGACTTGGATGATATCCCGTTGCTCCCCTTTTTCCACTTTATTTTGGAGGCTGTCTTTATTTCCTGTTTTGAATTTACTCCATAAACTCGAACTAGCAAAAAAGACTCCTAATAATAGTAAGCCTCGATAGCCAAAGCCGATCGATACAGCACTTCCTACAATTATTGTTCCGACAGCCCCACTTATGGTTAACGATTTAAGACGATACCCCACTACTGCTACAATAATGGAAGCAAGGATTTGGATTAGAAGATTAATCATCGGCAATGATCACCTTTGTGTTTGTCACGATTTTCTGGACAGGAATATCAAATGCTTCAACAGGCAGTTCTTCTACTAGTTGTTCCGGAAAAGCTAAGGAAACAGTATTTCCTCCATATTCTGTTAAATATCGGTCATAATAGCCTCCACCGTGGCCAAGTCGATATCCGTTTGTCACGAAGCATAAGCCTGGGGCGAATAAAACATCCATTTCATTATGTAAAACTTCTTGTGTTCGATCCTCAATTGGTTCCTGTAATCCAAAATAGACGACCTCTAGCTGTGAATAGGATGTAATTTCACGAAATGTCATTGTTTTTGTCTTTGAATGACATTTTGGAACAGCCACTCGCTTTTTTGATTCCCAGGCTTTTTCAATTAAATATTTTGTATTAACCTCATATTCACCAGAAATCGTGATACCGATTGTCTTCGCGTTCACCCATTCAGGTAATGAAAGAACTTGTTCAGTGATTTCCTGTGACCATTTATTTAGTGTAACTCTATCAATCGAAAGTAAAGTTTCTTTCATTTCTTTTCTCAAGTCCTGTTTCGTCTTCACCGTAATCTCCTCCCCTTACCATTACTGTAATTATATAATACAAAAAGGCTGTTTTCGTAAACTTTGTTGCTTTTGACATAATTGTGCGAAGGAAAAAGCAATTTATAGGTCCTTCCTGTGATTTCAGAGGATAGTACGAGATCCTCGAAAGTGCAGGCATTTTCTTCGTGCGGTGTAGATTCAAGGAAGCAAACTCAACGTCCAGCGGGATAGCGGGCCAAGCGAGACCAATTAATGTTCGAAGCCTAACAGCGCCACGGCCTGTGGCAACGGCTTCGTGACCTACATCGTGTAGGCCTGAGGAGGCTTGCGGATCGCCCGCGGAAGGCGAGTACCAGGAACAGAAATCACTCTTGTTTTAATAACAAGAATCTTTTAGTTATGAGCCTATAAAAAAAACAGCAGGAAATTGCTTCCTACTGTTACTTTGTTTCGCGGTGTAGAGTAACCTTTTTAAGTCTTGGGCTATATTTCTTAAGTTCAAGACGGTCAGGGTTGTTTCGCTTATTTTTAGTTGTAATATAATTACGATCACCAGTTTCAGTGCAAGCTAAAGTGATTTTTACACGCATCTTTATTTCCCTCCAAACATATAAAGCTTTAATCAGACCTACCTATCATACCATTTTACTAATCAAAATTCCAGTCCTATTTTTGGGAGAATATAATTTCATAATTACTATATCAAAATACAATCTTGCAGATGTACTAAATGTTGTCCACATTCATAAGTTACGATAAGATTATAATGGAATGGAGTGAAGATATGGAATACGCATTTATTATATTATTGGGTATCGCAATCCTTCTTCTTGTCATCTCCTTTTATGGAAAGGACCGGATTAAAATGATGCAAGAAGAAATCGATCAACTTTCTCTTTCTGTAGTTCAGGAAACGTACCTTTTAAAGAAAAAAATGAAGATCCTCGAGGAAGAACTTCTTACAAATGATATTGATTATGAATTAGGAACGCCACAAACAAATGCCATGTCTTTATCAAATGCTTCCATTTTATCTTTGTATGATAAAGGCCTGAGTTATAAAGAAATCGGAAACAAAACAAATTTACCTGTTGAAGAAGTTCGACTTATCCTAGAACAAGCAAAGAAAATGGGGCTCATTTAATGGATAAAAATTTATTACGTGGAATTGCAATCGGAATTATTGTAGCAACGATTGTTTACGGGACGATTTACTATTTGACTACATAAAAAAACTCAAGCCTTTTTATTTCGGCTTGAGTTTTTTACTAGGCATTCAAATCGACATTTTTTCCTTTAACCATAAAAATGATATGCTCTGACATATTGGTTGTATGGTCTGCAATCCTTTCAAGATTACGGGCAACAAAGGAAAGTTGAGAGATTTGATTAAATGAATCAGGTTTGCTTGGCACTAATTCAAGGAGTTCTTTAATAATTTTTCCATATAAAGCATCAATCTCATCATCAGCCTTAGCTGTTGTAATGGCAAGTTCTATATCTTTTTCGATATAGGCTTTAATTACATTATTTAACATGTCTAATGCCATATCCGCCATTCTAGGAATATCCACAATTGGCTTGATGTGTGGCCCAGCACCAATATGGATTACGGATTTAGAAATATTTACAGCAAGGTCGCCAATTCTCTCAATATCGTTTGAGATTTTCAATCCAGCAATAATCGTGCGTAAGTCAGATGCAACAGGCTGCTGTTGGGCGATTAACTGAATGATTAGGTTATTAATTTTTTCTTCAAGATCGTTAATCTTTTGGTCTTCTTCAATGATTTGATCTGCCATTTCGATATTTTGGTGCGCAAGTGACTGCACAGATTTTTCAACAGCAGTTTTTGATAGATTTACCATTTCAATGAGTAAATCTTTAAGGCGATCTAAATCTTTATCCAACGTCGTGCGTATAGCCATAGCCTTCTCCCCTTATCAATTTTATTTACCCATATTATTTATCCAAAACGACCTGTGATGTAGTCTTCTGTGCGCTTGTCGGATGGGTTTGAGAACATTTTATCTGTTTTTTCGTATTCAATGATTTCTCCGCTTAAGAAAAATGCAGTTCGATCAGAAATGCGCGCTGCTTGTTGCATATTATGTGTAACGATAATAATGCTAAAGTTTTGCTTAAGTTCTTGAACTAGCTCTTCAATTTTCAAAGTTGAAATTGGATCAAGTGCGGAAGTTGGCTCATCCATTAGAATTACATCAGGTTCAATAGCCAGACATCTTGCAATACAAATTCTTTGTTGCTGACCACCAGAAAGACCATATGCATTTTCATGAAGACGGTCTTTTACCTCATCCCAAATCGCCGCCCCACGTAGACTTTTTTCCACAATCTCATCTAATATCTTTTTATTTCGAATTCCGTGGATTCGTGGTCCGTAGGCAATATTGTCGTAAATCGATTTTGGAAATGGATTTGGCTTCTGGAATACCATTCCTACTCGGGTTCTGAGTTCTTCTTCTTTATAGGATTTATCGAAAATATTTTTTCCACGGTACAAAATCTCACCAGAAATACGTACGATTGGTACTAGCTCAACCATACGGTTTAATGTTTTAATGTAGGTTGATTTCCCACATCCTGACGGGCCAATAATCGCTGTTACTTCGTTTTCATAGATTGGAAAGTTAATATTTTTTAATGCATGGTCTTCACCATACCATAGATTTAAATCCTTTGTATCATACACAATTTTTTTATCGATTTGATCTTTTTTTTCATTTTTATTTATAGTTACTTGGAATGTCATCTTTTGAGTTTCTCCCCTTTATTCAGATTAGAACCTTCTTTGGAACTTGTTTCGAATCATGATTGCAATTGAGTTCATTAAGAATAGAATGATTAGCAAAATCACAATTGCTGCTGCTGCTAGATTTGCGTATTCAGCAACAAGTGCAGAATCAAGTGTCCAGTAATAAATTTGCATTGGCAATACAGTGAACTTATCAAAAATACTATCAGGAAATGGAATTAATAAGGCCGGAATTCCAAGAACAACAAGTGGAGCAGTTTCTCCAATTGCCCTCGAAAGAGCCAAAATAGCTCCTGTTAAAATCCCTGGTAACGACGCTGGTAATACAACATTTTTAATCGTTTGCCATTTTGTAGCTCCCATTCCGTATGAAGCTTCACGTAAAAAGTTAGGTACAGCCCGAATTGCTTCTTGACTTGCCACAACAACGATAGGAAGTACCAATAGTGACATTGTAAGTCCACCAGCTAATACAATATTTCCTAATCCAAATCCACGGACAAAAACAGTTAATCCTAAAATTCCAAATACAATTGACGGAACACCAGCAAGGTTGGAAATATTTGTTTGAATAAAACGTTGAAGGCGTCCTTTTGTAGCATACTCTTCAAGATAAATAGCTGTTCCAACACCAAGAATAAGGGTAATCGGAGCGACAACGACCATTAACCAAAGGGTTCCAAGTATGGCACCCATAACCCCAGCTTTTTCAGCAACAGTTGATAATTTACTTGTTAAAAATTGAATGTCGATCCAACCTAGACTTTGAGAAATAACGCGATAAAAAAGAATGATTAGAACTACTAAGCTGAATAGAATTGAGATTAAAAATATCGTCTTTGCAATTTTATTTATTGCTAATCGTGAATTAAGTTTCTTTTGCACCTGTGCAGCATTTACATATTTCATTTTAATATTCCTCCTTAAACTTGCGAGAAATATATTGTGCAAGTAAGTTCATAACTAATGTGAATACGAATAGTGTAATTGCTACTGCATATAAACTGTAATATAAAGTTGAGCCAGCAGGTGCATCACCACTATTAACTTCTACTATATAAGAAGTCATGGTTTGCATTGATTGAGTTATATCAAAAGTAAAGTTCTTGGTACTCCCACTAGCAAGAGTAACAATCATGGTTTCACCAATTGCTCTTGATATACCAAGAACAAAAGAAGCAATAATTCCAGACATTGCAGCGGGAATAACAACCTTCCATGTTACTTCAAGTTTAGTTGAGCCTAGTCCAAGTGCGCCTTCCCTCATAGCATTTGGCACTGCGCTCATCGCATCCTCAGATAATGATGCGACCATAGGAATAATCATTATTCCCATTACGATACCTGGACTGAGGATATTGGTAGGTTCAAGACCAGGAATAATATATTGTAAAAGAGGAGTCACGAACGTTAATGCAAAGAAACCATAAACAATTGTCGGAATCCCTGCAAGAATTTCAAGAATTGGCTTTAAAATTCTTCTAACTCGATCTGAAGCATACTCACTTAAATAAATAGCAGACATCATACCGATTGGGATTGCGACTAGCATTGCTATAGTCGATGAAATAACTGTTCCTGTTAAAAGAGGTAATACCCCAAATTGTGCATTTTCGCCAAGGGGTTTTAATATGGTACCGGTAAAGAAGTCGAGAAACGGTACACGTTTAAAAAACTCGAATGTTTCAAATAGAAGAGTAAAGATAATTCCAATTGTAGTTAATATCGATACAATTGCAATTAAAAGTAAGCCTTTTGGAATGGCTTTTTCAATGATTGTGTTCATGCTTTTAGTGCTTTTGTTTTGTGAAATCAGTTCACGCACATTTAAATCTTTAGAACCTTCCTTCATGATAAACTCCCTTCAATCCATTTCATCATTTATCGAGACCAAAATGTATATTTCTATCTATAATCAGGTTGAAGATGAGAAGCACAGTCCGCTCTCACCTTCAATTAAAGGATATTATTTTAAACCTTCTAATTCTTCAACTGCTTTTTGTAATTCAGCTTCTGGAAGTGGAGCAAATCCAGTTTCAGATGCTACATCAGCAGCGTTTTTCATTGTATAAATTGCATAGTCTAATACTTGTGCTTTTTCTTTAGCCATATTTACATTAAGGTACGTAAATACTGGTCTAGTAAATGGAGCGTAGTCACCATCTTCACTGATTGTATCTGTGCTAGGTTCTACAGAGCCGTTACCAAAGTCAATTTTAACAATTTTCACTTTATCTTTGTTGTTTGCTGCATAACCATATCCAAAAAATGCAATTGCATTTTTATCTTTAGAAACTAAGTCTACTAAAGTTGAGTATTCTTGTTGTAGATTTGCTTCAGCTACTAGATCTTGCTCATCTAGAATTTTTTCCCAGAAGAATTCATAAGTACCATGGTTTTCGTTTGGACCATATGTTTTAATTGGCTCGTTTGGAAAATCTGAGCGAACATCTGACCAATTTTTCTTACCAGCACTTGCTAGGAAAATATCAATTACTTCTTGTTGTGTAAGCTCTTCTGCCCAATCGTTTTCAGGGTTTACAACAAATGTTAAGCCATCAAGTGCAACTTTTAATTCCTTGACTTCAATTCCAAGTTCTTCAGCAGTTGCTGCTTCTTCGTCTTTAATTTTACGTGAAGCATCATTGAAATCTGTTCCGCCATCTTCAACTAAAAACTTTTTGAAACCAGCACTTGTTCCAGCGCGGCTAACTTCAACGGATACATCTTCTTGTTCATTTGTCATATAGTTTTCTGCCATTTTAGACATGAAAGGAAATACAGTACCAGATCCATCAATTACAACGCTACCTTCTAATTTTTCAGCACTTGCATTCTCATTACCTGTTTGTGGATCTTCTTCTTTTTCTGTGTTGCTTTCATTTCCACATGCAGCTAATACAAGCATTGCAAATGCGATCATTGCTAAACCTAAGAACTTAATGCGTTTCATTCCTTTATTCCCCCTAAGAGTGAGTTATTCTTGCTTTGTCTTACAAAAATAAGAATACTCGCATACTATTAATCTCATATGAATTGAATGTAAAGGTTTTGTAAATTTGAATAAAATGATGAATATACCCTATTTTTGTCGATATAACTTGCATAGAAAAAAGCCTAGCGAAATCGCTAGGCTTTGCATAATGGTTATTCAGTTCCTTGTGCTTCACCGTCATCTGTTGATGTTTCATGTTGTGGATCCGCTTCTGTTGTTTCTGGTGTCTCGGTTGTCTCTGTTTCTTGTTGTGGTTGTGTAGCTCTCTTTTCTTTTAGTTCAAAATATTTGTCTAAAATGGCTTCCCCAACTTTAAGGTTCATATTATGAGATGTGTTTCCGTAATATGCGTATGGTATGACTACAGCAAATGCTACCTCGGGATTGTCAAAAGGAGCATACCCAACAAGTGTACTATTTACAGCTTCTATCCCATTTATAAATGATTGTGCTGTACCTGTTTTTCCAGCAGGATTATATGGTTTACCGGCAAATACACTTCGAGCCGTACCATTTGCTCCTTGGAACACGAGCTTAAATCCTTGTTGAACCCGATCGAAATATTTCTGATCGATATCGACTTTGTTTAATACAGTTGGTTCAAAAGGTTTTTGAATTGGGCCTAATTCATTTTCTTCCATCGTTGGTTGATGAATTTGCCTTACAATCTTAGGTTGCATTCTGTATCCATCATTTGCAATGGTTGACACATACTGTGCTAATTGTAAAGTTGTGTAGGTGTCATATTGTCCAATCGCCAAGTCCATTAACAAACCAGGTCCAAACAATGGGCCAGGATATCCAGAGGCTTCACCCGGTAAATCAATTCCTGTCTTTACCCCTAAACCAAACTGACTGAAATAATTTCTGGCTGTTTGAAATGCACCATAATCGATTGAAATCGATTGTCCAGGGACATAGCGTCCACCTGCTAAATCAAGGAAGGTCCTAAACATATATACGTTAGATGACATTTCAAGTGCTTTTAGATCATTTGTCGGGCCTAAGTTTTTCCAAGATGACTTTGTGGGTGTTCCTTTAATTCGGATTGGAGTATCATAGTACATCGAACCAATATCAATGACTCCCGTATCATAGCCTGTTAACATGGTGGCACCTTTAATAGTGGAACCCATTTCGTAAGCAGCATTCATAGTCCCAAGTGCATAATCTTGGAAGCCCATTTTTCCATCTTCGCCTTTTGTATAGACCTTTCCGGCCATACTTAATATTTCACCTGTATTAGGATTCATCATGACGACAAACGCTCGGTCAAGATATTGTGTATTCCTCATTTGTTTATGGGCCAGCATTTGTTCTTCAAGAATTTGTTCAACCGCTTTTTGCAGTTCCATGTCGATAGTAAGAACAAGGTCACTTCCTCGTTGTCCTTCTGATATTAAGATTGTTTCCTGAACTGCATTTCCTTTAATGACATTTTCGACTTTAGCCTTTTGACCATGAAGTACGGATTCATATTGTGCCTCTAAATAACTTAATCCAACTCGGTCATTACGGTTATATCCTCGTGCTAAATAATAATCAAGCTTTTCACTTGGGAGTCCTTCATCTGTTTCAGAGATTCTACCAAGTATGGACTTTAACGTAAAATCATATTTATAATCTCGAACCCAATCAGTTGTGGTATTGACACCCGGTAAGTTTTCAAGGTTTTCACTGACGACTGCATATTCCTCAGGTGTCACATTTTCATTTTTTACGATTTGAGGGACAAGTGCATAGCCCTTCGTCATTTCACGAAAAATCGCAGCTACCTCTAACTCGGGTTCAGTTATCTTTTCAAGGTCTTTTTCCGTAATCCTCTCGATTTGAAGTTTATAGATTTCTTTGCTGGATAGTTCAATCTCCCCATTCTCCACTTTCTTCAGTTCTTCCTGAACCTTTTCTTTTGCTTCGTCTGGGTATTTTAGCATCCAAAAATCTTTCAGATCACGCTCTGTAACTTTATCCGTCTTCATATCAATTAACGTCGCAAGTGTTTCCGCAACCTCTAGTACAGCCTCTTGTTTCGTGTCTCTCGCACGAGTATAAGTGATGGCATTTAAAGCTTTATTATCTACGATGACATTTCCATTTTTGTCGTAAATTTTCCCCCGTGGAACAGGAAGATTGACAATTTCATTTTCCGTTTTTTCAACTTCCTTTTGAAATTTTTCACCGTGAACAATTTGAACAACCCCAAGTCGTAAAATCAGGGCTGAAAATAGTAAAAAAACAGCAAAAAACAACATATTTAAACGAAAAGGAACATGTGATTTTTTCTTTTTAATCATGAGCATCAACTACCTTTATTTTTTTGCCTATTACTAATTTTATCAATGGGTTATTTTCTTATGAATGAAAAAAACACCTAGCCAGGCTAGGTGCCTTTATCTTCTATTGTATAAGAAACTCAAACTTTTTTCCATGATAAAAACTGGTTTTATGCGGTGGATCCACCTTCACCTTCAATTAGTTTTCGGTTTGCAGCTGATTTAGATTGGACTTTACCTGCTGCATCTGGTGTTTCAATTCGCCTGATTGGAAAATATAGTAGTAAATGCCCGGCCCCGATAATGGCTAAAAGAATCGGAATACTTTGCTTTTCATTAAAAAATGTGATTGTAATCAAAAACAATACGATCGATAGAATCCTTCCAATATTTAAAAAGACTTCTCTAACGACCACATATTCAATCCTCATTTCTTTTGCATTCCACCCTTTTCCGATAATATCATAGGTTAATGAGTTATATGGAACAAGCAAAATTGGATAAGCAAGCCCAATAATAACACCATATAAAATCAGCCTTGCATAAGTTACCTCAAAAAGAATCACAAAAATAGCAAGATAAACCAATAAACCACCAACAAGTATTGCCTTTTTGCGCATTTTCTTTTTGATTAACCTCGTTGCTAAAAAATAAACCAAAAAGGATACGGCTGAATTAATCAATCCAAATTTTCCTAAAGCCAGTTCACTACCAGTTGCCACGAATACAAAAACTGAGATAACAAATACATAGGTGCCTTCACGGATTCCTTGAAAAAAGTGGGCATGTAGTATATGCTTCCAATTTGAATTATATTTTCGTTCTTCCAGAATTCTCTTAAAAACAAAATCCCCTTCGGCACTTCGTCTTTTTAAGAAAAAACTAAGAACAACTGCTCCTGCAAACAAGCCCAAGGATATTCCAAATATGACGGTATAGCCTGTAAAACTCTTCATTGAAGAAATGATAATTCCTGCTGCAATTGGACCAATCATTCCTGCAAATGAACCAAGCAATCCTAGAAATCCATTGAAAAAATCACGTGTTTCAGGCTCTGTAATTTCAAACGTTAAGACATTAAAGGCTAACCAATAAAAACCATAGCCAATTCCAAGTAGTGCTCCTAAAAGTAACAAATATTGCGAGGCACTCTCACCAATCCATAAGACCGTGATATAAAAAATGGCTAAGAATGAAACTCCAAGCCTAAGTACGATCACTCTATCAATTTTTTTAGCCCATCTCCCAGCAAGGATAAAGGTTAATGGTTGCAAGACGACAACTGCTAAATTATATAAGCCTAAATCTTTAAATTCACCTGATTGCTTCCATAAGTAAACGTTAACGAATGTGTTTGATAAAGCGATACTTAGTGCATATAAGCCACCAATGACAAGTAACAAAATTAAATCTCTGTGTATGGGTACATCACCTAGTACCTTTTTAAAACGAAACATTTGCTGACTCCCCTTTTCTAACTACACTCATTATTGTGTGATAAAAAAAAGGAGATATACAAAGAAAAGCATTAGGTGCCTACCAACCGCAACAAGCATCAGACAAGCACTGACAGAAGGCGCTTTTTTTGCAACTCAGAAATGATTGACTTGTGACCTCGAGCCGATGGCACCTAAAGTTAGAAATATGGAACTGCGCAAGTTACTTAAAGTGTGATATAAAATAAAGGCTGTTTTCACAAACATTGTTGTTTTCGCTACACTTGATTTATATAATAGCAACATTTTTTGGTTCTAAGTCAAATGTTGGGGTTTTAGGCTACCGCGCTTCGCTTGGTGGCCTCAATAAAAAATGATGGATGGTACCATTCATCATTTTTTATTGAGGAGAATGCCCCCAACTTGGTTAACCAATATGTACCCCTATTCTTTTATACTTGTGTGTTAATAAAATTTTAGCCCTAAAGCGTTCAAACACTCTAAATCCATAAGCATTTCGCTTTAAAACTTTGGTGGAATTATTAATTCCCTCTAGAAATCCATTTGAATATTCATAGGCAAAGCTATTTAATACTTCAACTTGCCAATTTTGTATGGTCTTTATGGCTTTAATCATCTCAGGTATCTTTGAATCCTCAATAAACTTATATAATTCTTCTAATTCTTTTTTAACCAAACTAATCTGGCTTTTTCCATTTACTTTGGCCCGTAAAAACCAAGAACGATAAGCCTCTTTGATTTCATATGCTCTTCTGAGTTCATTAGACATTTCCAAGTATCGCTCTAAATGCCAACGTTCATCCTTAGTTAAGCGCTGGCTATCTTTATGAAATACATGTTTCATACGTTTACACTTTTTTCGGTCGTATCCATGAAACTCATTTTGTATTCGGCGTCTTACTCCATCAAGCCCCCAATAAATGTAACGACAAAAATGAAACCTATCAGCTACAATAACGGGTTTACCCAATGCCTCTTGAACGGCTGCTTTAAAGGAATGATTCATATCCATTATGACTATTTGAACCCCAGATCCATGCTTTCTCAAGTAGTCCTTAATCGTACGTTTATAGCGATTTGGTAAAATATCAATCGGTTCTTTTGTAATCCCATCCGCAATGATTAACTGATATTTCCCTTCCCGGGTATCACCTTTGTATTCATCAATGGCTATAACATTTGGTAGCTCTTCCACAGGACGAATTTCGCTTCGGGATATTTGATCGAATCTACGTATGATGGTTGAAGGAGAACATCCATAGATCTCGGCCGTTTCCTTGAACGTTTTTCCTTTAATCGCTTTTATCGATATTGCTTGATTCCACTCTATTGAAGTACGCTGATAACGCATGACAAAAGGGTTTTTCTCCGAAAAACGTTTTCCACACTCACAGACATAACGTCTACGCTTATAAAAGATTTGAGTTTTTCTTTCAAACCACTTTAAGTGTTGAATTTTTTGTACACGATAGTCATGAACCCTATTCGTTCTTTGATTACATTTGGGGCACCGGTTTACTTTTCGTTCCATTTCAACATACAGTCGCACTACTTCACCGACTTCTTCAACATTGGTTAGGATAGACCCTTTTAATCCAGGAATAATCATGGTAAAATCCATATTGCACGCAACTCCATTCTTTACACTTGTTTCTAGTCAATTCAAGTATAAAAGAATGAAGAGTTTGCGTGTTTTTTTATGCACACAAATTTTTTCTAAACCCCAACAAATATTATAGAGCCCATTTTTTTAGAAAAGAGCCAAAATAAAAAGCCAGTGAACGAATCCACTGGCTTTAATCTGTATTATTTTGCAGCGTTATAACGATTTGCTACTTCTTCCCAATTTACTACATTGAAGAATGCAGCAATGTAATCAGGACGGCGGTTTTGATAGTTTAGGTAGTAAGCGTGCTCCCAAACATCAAGACCAAGGATTGGAGTTTTACCTTCCATTAATGGAGAGTCTTGGTTTGGAGTGCTTGTTACTTCAAGCTCACCATTGTTAACAACTAACCAAGCCCAGCCAGAACCGAAACGAGTTGTTGCTGCTTTTGAGAATGCATCTTTAAATGCTTCAAAGCTTCCAAATTTGCTGTTAATAGCGTCAGCTAGTTCGCCAGTTGGCTCACCGCCACCGTTTGGAGAAAGAATTGTCCAGAATAAGCTGTGGTTTGCATGTCCGCCACCATTGTTTCTTACTGCTGTACGAATATCTTCTGGAACAGCATCAAGATTAGAAACTAATTCTTCAACTGATTTGCTTTCTAAATCAGCTTTACCAGCAATCGCATTGTTTACATTAGTAATGTAAGTGTTGTGATGCTTAGTGTGGTGAATGTTCATTGTTTCCTTGTCAATATGTGGTTCTAGTGCATCATAAGCATAAGGTAATTGTGGTAATTCGTATGCCATGGTAAATTCCTCCTTAAAAAATATGTAATAATGAACCTTATGAAAACGAATACGTCTTCAACAGCCCTCACTTGTTAGATTACCAAAATAAGTATAATCTTTCAAATAAAAAGCTCTGTTACACACCAGATTTAAGATTCCACTGAAGATTGGATTTTATTCTTAAAGCACGACAAACAAAAAATAGATTATCATGATTGCTTGAATAACTCCTTTTGCAAGAACACCACTTAGAAAACCAATAAGAGAGCCTATCCCACTCTTAAAAGCTTCCTTAAGATCTTTTTTATGTATGAGTAATTCAGCTAGAAAGGCTCCAAGGAAAGGACCGACGATAATACCAAAAATCGGGATTACAAAAGGGCCAACAAGAAGTCCAATCGTACTTCCCCAAACAGCTGCCTTGCTCCCACCGTATTTTTTCACTCCTAATAAATTGGTTGCGTAATCTGCCCCTATTAAGAGAAGTAGAAACAATCCTTCAATAACCCAGAACCATATACTCAACGAATCAAAGCCTTGAAAAAATCCATAAATCAAAAAGCCACCGGCGATAAAAAGCACACTCGGAATGATAGGATAGACAAGTCCAACAAAGGCGATAACAAACAATACGATAATAATCGTCCACATAATAAAGCTCATAAGTATCCTCCTTTATAAAAAATACAAGGCATATTTTTTATGCCTTGTATCTCATGTTGCCAGACTATTAAAGATTTCTTTCTCCTAGAACGGCTTCGGCAATATTAACAGCATGGTCACCGATACGCTCTAAATTACTAATGATGTCAACGAATACGATACCCGCTTGTCCTGAACATTTACCTTCATTTAAACGAAGAATATGCTTTTTACGTAATGATCGTTCCATTGAATCAATTTTTTCCTCTTGTTTTACGACATCAATTGCCAATGTACGGTCATTATTTTGAAGACTTTGAACAGCCTCACTTACTGTATAAACCGTTAATTTAAACATTTCATTAAGATCTTCTATTGCATCGTCAGTCAACTTCACTTTATTGGAAATTTGATAGTCAACCAATTCCACAACATTTTCAAAATGGTCACCTATTCTTTCAATATCACGGACTGTGTTTACAAGCATAGAGTGTAACGCAGATTCCTGTGCAGAAAGTGATCTAGAAGATATTTTTATTAGATAGTCTGTAATTTTTTTATCTAAATTATTTATTGCGTCCTCAATTTGCATAGCAGTGTCCGCATATTTTTGTGATTTCTCATTCAAATAGGTATTTGATTCTTCTAGACCCTTTACCGCAAATCCACCCATTCGAACGACTTCTTCCCTCGCTTGCCCCAAAGCAATTGCTGGTGACTGTTCAATAAAGACAGGGTCAAGATGTTTCGATTTATATTCAATAAACGTATCTTCACCTGGAATAAGCTTTGTCACAATATAGGCTAAACCAGCTATAAAAGGAAATTGAATAATCGTATTTGTCACGTTAAAGGTACCATGTGCAAATGCTATCGTCATTTCCGGATTTAAATGTAATGTAGTTTGCAAATACGAGATTAACTTGATAAACGGACCAAGGAAAATCATAAAAATAATCGTACCTATAATATTAAAGAGAACATGTGTAAAAGCTGCTCTCTTTGCGGCAACTGAAGCACCAATCGAAGCTAAAACAGCTGTAATTGTTGTCCCAATATTATCACCAAATAAAACAGGAATAGCCGCCTTCAGTTCTAAAAGACCTTCACCAAATAATCCCTGCAGTATTCCAATCGTTGCACTTGAGCTTTGCACAATTACCGTAAATACCGTACCAATTACAACACCTAAAATGGGATTAGAACTCATATTTACCGTTAAATCATGAAAAGTCTCAAGAGTTCTTAGGGGCTTCATTCCATCTCCCATTAATTCTAAACCTAAGAATAGAGCACCGAATCCAAAAACAATTTGTCCAAAGTTGTGAACTCTTTTATTTTTAAAGAAGAAAAGTAAGATTGCCCCAACTGCGATTATTGGAAGGGCGTAATCGGATATTTTAATACCAATAATAAATGCAGTAATCGTTGTTCCGATATTTGCCCCCATGATAACACCAATCGCTTGACGTAATGTCATGAAACCTGCACTTACAAGTCCTACGACGATTACTGTTGTCCCCGAGCTACTTTGGATTAAACACGTAACAAAAACCCCGGCGAGAACTCCCATAAATGGATTGGTTGTAAACTTATCTAAAATGTCCCTCAGTTTATCACCTGCAGATTTTTGCAGTCCATCTCCCATGTACTTGATACCAAATAGGAAAATACCAAGACCGCCTATAAACTGAAATATCATGCTTTGTAAATCTAATTCCACATTGCCAACTCCCATAGTTTTTTTATATTTAAGCAAGCCCATAAAAGATACTACCTTAGTCTTTTTTTTATGTAAAGGTAATATTAAGTAAATTTACAATCCTGTAACATTCGGACTCATTCATCTCTCGTAACTCTATTTTTCACTCGACAGATTGAAAGTATGTAATGTTCTGCCTTCCTATTAAAATTGTGCCCTTTCTATTAATTTTTGGTATATCAAGATGACTTGAGCATATTCTGTAGTAAGTTGATCTATTGGAGGTTTTGGATATGAAGCGATTCTTCGCATTCCTAGCAATTGCATTTATTCTTTATATTATTTATTACGATGTGAGTTTTGGAACTCTACCAGTTGCAAAAAATGAAACAATAGAGGCAACAGAGGTCATAGCCCAAACTCCGAATAACCCATATACGGAAATCAAAGTAAATGCCGGTGATACCTTATTATCAATCGTTGAAAAAATAAATGAAGGAAAGCAGATCTCTTCTATTGAAACGGTAATAAAAGATTTTGAAGTGCTTAACCCTGATAGCCAAGCAGAGCTTCTCAAAATTGGAAAAACCTATAAATTTCCTTTATATACAGATGAATAAGGGTATTTTCTTGTCAATTTCTTGATTCAACTGTAAAATAGGCAAGTAAATGATTCTTTAGACTAGATATTTTTCTAATAAAGGATTACTCTTATATAGGTGATAATTTTATAGCAAACTTTATTCAGTAAGGTTAGTAAAACCCTTTATTGTATGAAGTTATGCCTCTGGCGGATACCACAGATTTTTAAAGGAAACTTTTCGAGCAAGCTCGAAAAAATCTGGGCGCAAATACGCCAAGGCGCATTTGATTTTTAAAGGAGCGATATTCGTGAGTGAAATCATCCATCGTACAAAAACACGTCCTGTAAAGGTTGGTAATTTAACGATTGGTGGTAATAATGAAGTCATTATTCAAAGTATGACCACTACAAAGACACATGATGTAGATGCAACTGTTGCAGAAATCAAGCGTCTTGAAGAAGCAGGATGTCAAATTGTTCGGGTAGCATGTCCTGATGAGCGCGCTGCAAATGCGATTCCAGAAATCAAAAAAAGAATTTCAATTCCTCTCGTAGTTGATATACATTTCGATTATAAATTAGCTCTAAAAGCAATTGAGGGAGGAGCCGATAAAATTCGGATTAACCCCGGTAATATCGGACGGAAAGAAAAGGTTGAGGCTGTTGTTAAAGCAGCAAAGGAAAAAGGAATTCCAATTCGTATTGGGGTAAACGCAGGATCATTAGAGAAGCGTATCCTTGATAAATATGGATACCCAACTGCAGATGGTATGGTTGAAAGTGCATTACACCATATTAAAATCTTAGAAGACCTTGATTTCCATGACATTATTGTGTCAATGAAGGCATCTACAGTTACACTTGCAATCGAAGCCTATGAAAAAGCTGCAAAGGCATTCGATTACCCATTACACTTAGGTATTACTGAATCTGGAACACTGTTTTCTGGAACAGTAAAAAGTGCGGCTGGTTTAGGTGCAATTTTAAGTAAGGGAATCGGAAATACACTACGTGTTTCACTAAGTGCAGACCCTGTTGAGGAAGTTAAGGTTGCACGTGAATTATTAAAGTCATTTGGTTTAATATCTAATGCAGCAACATTAGTTTCATGCCCAACATGTGGACGAATTGAAATCGATCTAATTAAAATTGCTAATGAGGTCGAAGAGTACATTTCAAACATTAAAGCACCAATTAAGGTTTCTGTATTGGGATGTGCCGTTAACGGCCCAGGAGAGGCTAAAGAAGCTGATATAGGGATTGCAGGTGCAAGAGGAGAAGGATTACTTTTCCGTCACGGTAAAACTGTTCGTAAAGTACCAGAGGAAACCATGGTCGAAGAATTGAAAAAAGAAATCGACAAGCTTGCTGAAGAATACTACGCAAAACAAGCTGCAGAACAAAAATAATAATAAGCCCGACACACAACGTGTCGGGCTTATTTTGTATCTTACAATTATTTGTTAAAAGAATGGGAGGATGAAGATGCCTACAATTATCGATACGGCACCGATCCCGATTGCCCATGCTCCTAAACCAGTAGCTCCACGTCGGCGTGCAATAAATCCGATTATAATACCTGCTGCTCCTAATAATACAGGCATTACAAACAAGGAAATAATGGATAAAGCAAGAGCTAGCCAACCTAAACCTGCTCCACCTGCTTTTTCTTGCGTATTATCTCCTTGATAATTAGCATCGCGTCTCGTGGTTCCATAATTGATTGGAGCGGCAACCTCTGCCGCCGTTTCCTCATTATAGCTTGAGTCAGCATTTGCACCAATGTTAGGATCAACGTAGTAATCAAAATCATTATTGTCTTGATTGTTTCTTACGTTTTTGTCTTGTTCTGCCATGCTTATCCCTCGCTTTCCTTATGGGTGAGGAGCATTTATAGTATGAGTTAAGGAAGTGAGAAATATAATTGTTAATCATTGACTATAAAGGGAATCATAAATAAGGAAGCTATTACGCACGACATTCTGGACATGAACCATAAATTTCAAACTTATGTCCCGTCACATCATAACCTGATAAGTTGTCGATGATTTTATCCATCGGGCAAGATTCAATTTCCTTTGTTTTTCCACATTCTAAGCAGATAAAATGGTGGTGATGGTGGTTACCACCACAGGTAAAGCGGAAGTGTTTTTCACCTGATAGTTCGGTCAATTCCAAGATGCCAAGATCAACAAATAAAGAAAGGTTTCTATAAATCGTGTCAAAACTAAGTCCTGGGTAGTTTTCCTTTAAGCTATCCAAAACATCCTTAGCGGTTAAATATTTATCAGAAACAGAAAATAACTCAAGCATTTCCTGTCTTTTCCCAGTATGTTTAAATCCTTTTTCCTTCATTAATTCCATTGCATCATTTACATTCATACCGTTCTTCCTTTCCACCATTTTTTCCAACCTATTGCACCTAAAAGAATCATGATTGATAGGACAACGATGGTTCCTCCGGGGGCCAAATCAAGATAATAAGAAAGCACTAATCCAAAAACAACAGCTAATTCACCGAAAACGACCGACAGAATAATCGTTTGTTTAAAGCCCTTAGCAACGCGGATCGCTGCAGCAACCGGCAAAGTCATTAATGAGGATACTAATAAAATACCGACAATTCTCATCGAAGCAGCAATCACTAAAGCAACTGTCACAATAAAGATAAAGTGGATCGTTTTTGCATTAATCCCTGATACTGCAGCATGTTCTTCATCAAATGATAAAAGAAATAATTCCTTATATAGAAAAATGACAATGAAAATAACAAGCATCGAAATTCCAAGAATGGTCCATAGATCAGAACGGCTAATGGCACTCACACTGCCAAACAAATAATTAAATAAATCGGTATTAAAACCATCTGCCAGTGAAATAAAAATAACGCCTAAACCAATCCCACCAGATAGGATGATGGGAATTGCAAGCTCTTGATAATGCTTATATACCGTTCGTAATCGTTCAATAAAAAGTGATCCAATAACTGAAAAAGTCATTCCCATGTAAATAGGATTAATTGGTTGACTAAGTCCTAGCTTCTTTTCAAGTAAGAGACTTGCCGCAATCCCTGCTAATGTCACATGGCTTAAGGCATCTGCAATAAGGGAGAGCCGTCTGACCACAATAAAAACACCGAGCAATGGTGCAATCAACCCAATCAGCAAACCACTTAGGAATGCATTTTGTAAAAATTCATATTGAAAAATGTCTGAAAGCATTGTTTCACCTTCCTCAGGTTTGTTCATGGGTAATTACATGAAGGGGATGGCCATAATAGTGGGATAAATCCTGGTCTTGAACTTGTTCAAATTCCTTAGCACTTCCATGGAAATGAAGATGCTTATTTAAACAAGCTACATGGGATACCTTTTCTGAAACAGTCCCTACATCATGGGTAACTAAAATCAATGTAATTCCCTTATTTTTATTAATATCTTCGAGCATATGGTAAAAAGCTTGAACCGTCTTAGCATCAACCCCAACTGTCGGCTCATCAAGGATTAGAAGTTCTGGTTCACTTACAAGAGCCCTTGCGATAAAGACACGTTGTTGTTGCCCTCCCGAAAGTTCGCCAATGTTTCGATCTAGAAATTTCTCCATTTCGACCGATTGAAGAGCTTCCAGAACCTTTTTCTTGTGCTGTTGCTTGAAAAAATGAAACAATCCAAGCTTTGCCGTTAGTCCACTGGAAACAACTTCAAATACGGTTGCAGGAAAGCCAGAGTTAAAGCTATTTGCTTTTTGAGATACAAATCCGATTTTCGGCCAGTCTTTAAATTTGGAAATCGGTGTTCCAAATAATTCAATCGACCCTTTTTGAAGTTTTACAAGCCCAAGGATACTTTTAAGAAGCGTTGTTTTCCCGGAGCCATTAGGTCCGACAATCGCCAAAAACGAGCCTTTGGGGACAACTAAATGGATGTTTTCTAATACGGTTTGCTCCTCATATCGAAAGGAAAGGTCTTTTATCGTCAATACCGAATTTGACTGTATCAAGTTATCACCTTATTTATTATTTATTTCGTTCTTATTAAGAATCATTACGATTTATACTTTATGAAGTATACAGCATGAATTTTATAAAGTAAAGTATATTGATAACTAAAAAAGACTAACCCTTTTTTAAAAAAACCTGTTTACAAACAGAACCTTTTGAAAAAGAGTTAATCTATTCCCTTTAGTGGACGGCAGATTTGAAGCGGCCACCTCTTACCTCATGTGTATCCATGATGGTTATAAAAGCAGTAGGGTCAATTTCTTGGATGATCACTTTCAGTTTGGTAACTTCAAGTCTTGTCACAACAACATAAACAACTTCCTTTTCTTCGTCCGTATATCCACCCCTGCCTTTTAGTTTCGTTGTTCCACGACCAAGGCGATGTAGGATTGCATCTGATATCTCATTAAATTGATCTGAAATAATAATCGCTGCCTTCGTTTCATCTAGCCCTTCTACCACTGCATCAATGGTTTTAAACGCAATGTAATAGGCTAAAACAGAATACATAGCAGATTCAAGACCAAAAACGAAACCAGCAAGTGCGAAAATAAAGATATTGATAAACATGACAAATTCTCCAACAGAGAATGGTAATTTTTTCGTTAAAATAATCGATAAAATTTCTGTACCATCCATTGAACCACCATTGCGTATGACGATACCAACGCCTGTCCCAAGAAGAAGACCCCCAAATACGGCAGCAAGTATTGGTTCAATATCAAAAGGCTGAGCATAGTGGAGCAACGTTTCAATAATAGCTAATGCTACAATTCCTAGGATGCTAGACCACATAAAGGTCTTACCAATTTGAATATACCCAGAATACATAAATGGTAGATTAAAAATGACAACCAGAAAACCAAATGAAATATAGGTTGGTGTTAAATAATCCACAATTAACGAAATACCAATGATTCCACCATCAATAATTTTATTTGGAATTAAGAATAGTTCAATCGAAGCAGCAGCAAATGCTGCACCAATAATAATCATAATCACTCGGAATATTATATGTGAAACGCTTTCCTTTTTATGTTCTCTGTTCATCCCATCACTCCAATTCAAAAAAGTATGAGCTTTTCTTGAATATTTTTATGCACACTCCTTTTCATATTGAAATAGACTAACGTGAGGAAGGTGAAGTTTGCAATATGAATATTTATCAGCAGATCATTAACCAAAAATTGAAGACCTTAACACCCGATGACTTAGTAAAGTATGGAAAACAATATGAAATAAATGTGACAAAATCTCAAGCAACAAATGTGTTAAAATTGATTCGAAAAAAGAAACATATAAATATTTTTAATCCCGAAGAAAAAAATCAATTACTAAAAGAAATTGCTCAGATTACAAGTCCTGAGGTTGCTAGAAAATTAAACCAATTGTTCATCAAATTTACGAGTTGAAAAAAGCTGTCATCAAAAAGACAGCTTTTTTTATTTATTATTGATTCATAATTTTCTCTAATAAGCCCTCATCAAATGATTTTGAACGAATCATATCAATTTCCAACTTATATGGAGCTTTCTTATTGTTTTTATCCTCACCTACATAGGGTGTTTCTAAGATTTTAGGAACATTTTCAAGGGTTGGATGATGGACAATATAATTAAGTGCATCAAATCCGATTTTTCCAAATCCGATATTTTCGTGACGGTCTTTTGCCGCACCTTTTTCATTTTTACTGTCATTAATATGGAGGACCTTAATGCGATCAACACCAATTATTTTATCAAATTGCTCTAGTACCCCATCAAAATCATTTACAATATCATAACCAGCATCATGGGTATGACATGTATCGAAACAAACAGATAGCTTGTCATTATGTGTAACACCTTCAATAATCTGAGCGATTTCTTCAAAGTTTCTACCACACTCAGACCCTTTACCAGCCATTGTTTCTAATGCAATTTGCACGTTTTGGTCTTTAGTGACGACTTCATTTAGACCCTCGATAATTTTCTTTATGCCCGCTTCAGCTCCAGCACCAACATGTGCTCCAGGATGAAGCACGATTTGTTTCGCTCCAAGTGCATCTGTTCTCTCAATTTCGGAACGTAAGAAGTTTACACCTAATTCAAAAGTAGCTGGATTTGAGGTGTTGCCAATATTAATAATATAAGGAGCATGGACAACAATTTCATCAATTCCATTTTCCTTCATATGAGCAAGACCAGCCTCTATATTTAAGTCTTCTATTTTTTTTCTTCTTGTATTTTGCGGTGCACCAGTGTAAATCATAAATGTATTTGCACCATAAGATACGGCTTCCTCACTTGCAGCTAGAAGCATCTTTTTACCACTCATTGAAACATGCGAGCCTAATTTAAGCATACTTTACACTCCAATCTCCCTTAAACAATTCGTACAACCATTTTATCATATCCATCGCTTATTTTCTCTTCAATCGTTTTTGGCGCTTTTTGAAATCTTCCATTTCCTTGTTCATTTTTTTCTTATACCCCGGCTTCACCTTTTTAGGCTTTTTCACCTTGCTTTTCGCAAGTTTATCAATTTCATCAACTTGTTTTTTACGAGCCTTTCGTTTATTCCGCTCACCAATATTTACCCACTCATCCTTTTCGAGGTCCATATTGACAAAAGTAATACCCATTTTTTCGAGTTTTACAATTGCATCTTCGTCAGAAGGATCATAAATGGTTGCAGCAATTCCGGAGTATCCAGCTCTTGCAGTTCTACCAACTCTATGAATGTAAAAATCAAGATCACTTGGAAGTTCATAATTGATAACATGGCTGACACCTTCAATATCAATTCCTCTAGCTGCTAAGTCTGTTGCAACCACATATTGAAATTCGAGTGAATTTATTTGTTTCATGACTTTTTTACGTTCACGAGGTGGAAGGTCACCGTGGATTCTTCCTACCTTCATTCCTTTTTCAATTAGCCCATCAGCCACTTCATCAGCCATTTTTTTTGTGTTTGTGAAGATAATTGCTAAGTATGGGTTATACGCCTCCAACATCGATTTTAATAGGCCCTGCTTATTTCGATGGCGTAGTGGAACAAGAATATGTTCCACCTTCGCTGCAGTTGCCTGTTCGGGTGCAACATGAGTGTACCGCGGATTTTCCATATATTTTTTTAAAAAGGGCTTTAATTTTTCTGGAATTGTTGCTGAAAATACCAAAATTTGCAGATCTTCCTGCATTCTAGCAGCAATCTGGTCAACATCTTCAATGAAGCCCATATCAAGCATTAAGTCTGCTTCATCAACAACGATTTGATTAGCCGTATATACCTGAAGGGCCTGCTCCTTGACTAAATCATGAATTCTTCCGGGAGTTCCCACAACAATTTGTGGCTGCGTTTTTAGTTTTTCAATCGCACGTGCTTTATCAGTTCCACCTACAAATAATTTTGCTGTAATAGGATTCTCTTCACTATATTTAGTTATCTTGCCAATCTCATGATGAATTTGTGTTGCAAGTTCTCTTGTTGGAGCTGTTATAACGGCTTGAACCTCTTGTCTTTCCGGATCAATCTTATTAATAATGGGTAACAGGTAAGCATGAGTTTTACCTGTTCCTGTTTGCGATTGACCAATAGCACTTTCTCCTCGCTGAATGCTAGGTATTAGTCGCTCTTGAATTTCAGTAGGCTTTGTAAATTTTATCTCCTTTAAAGCCTCGAGTATAAACGGCTGAAATTGAAAACGTTCAAAATCTTGTACTGTCATTACGATCCCTCATTTATATAAATATGAATTTTTATGTAAGGTTTTAGTTCATTATAAAGTAATCATTATAACCTAACAATTTATTATAAAGGAAACCATTAAAAAACACCAATCAAGCCTAATTGCGGATTTGCTTAAACATTCATTTACCTTTTCGCATATCCTAAAAACAAGGTATTATCACTATACGCTGTTCTTAGTCGCTGCAATGTGAAAGGAGGATAAGTAAATGTTTTTTCCAAGAAATCAAATGGGTCAAATGAGTCAAATGAGACCGATGAGGCCACCATCCATGTTTCCACAGCAATCCGGTTTCCGACCACCAGGAATATTCGGTGGAATGCAGGGCATGCAAGGTATGCAAGGCATGCGTGGTATGCAAGGACAAGGAGGAGGCGGATTAGGTGGACTTTTAAGAAGGCTAATTCCTGGTATGGGGCAGTCAAATCCAACACGTGGACTAGGAGGTATGTCTGGCCTCTTTAATCCTACACAAGCAATGAATCCCGGCACCCTTCAAAGTTTAGCAAACCCTTCAAACCTTAGTTCAATGTTAGGTAATGTCCAAAAGACTTTGAAAATGGCTGAATCGGTCGTTCCAATGGTTCAGCAATATGGTCCATTAATGAAAAATATTCCGGCCATGATTAAAATGTACAGTGCCCTTAAAAATGCAGGAAGTGAAGAGGAAGAAGCGAAAGAAGAGAAAGAAGAAAATGAAACCATTTCGCTTTCAGACGTGACCTCAGACGATGAGAATACTGAAAATGACAAAGAAAAAGAAAAGCCGAAAGCAAAGGGTTCTGGAGAATCAGTACCAAAGCTTTACATTTAAAAGACTTTGTATTATCCTTCATACTCAGATATAATAAATACGAGATTACGAGAGTACCAACGTAAATACGCCAAGGCGCTTTTGATTGGTATAAAACTATCCGATTTATTGACTGAGGAGGAGAAGTGCATGGAAGTAATCAAAGTTGCACCGCGCGGTTATTGCTATGGTGTAGTGGATGCGATGGTAATTGCGAAAAATGCCGCTTTAGATAAAACATTACCTAGACCCATTTATATATTAGGAATGATTGTTCACAATAAACACGTAACAGATGCCTTCGAGGAAGAAGGTATTATTACACTAGATGGACCTAATCGTTTAGATATATTAAATCAGGTTAAAGAAGGTACCGTTATTTTCACAGCGCACGGTGTATCACCCGAGGTGAAACGCTTAGCAAAGGAAAAAGGTCTTGTGACTCTTGATGCGACATGCCCTGACGTAACTAGAACACATGATTTAATCAAGGAAAAATCAGCAGAAGGCTACCACATTATTTATATTGGTAAAAAAGGCCATCCGGAGCCAGAAGGAGCAATTGGTGAAGCACCTGGCTTCGTTCATCTTGTTCAAACGGTTGAAGATGTTGAAAACCTTGAACTAAATAGTGAAAAGCTTGTTGTAACCAACCAAACAACCATGAGCCAATGGGATGTTCAGCATGTTATGGAAAAGGTTAAGGAAAAATTCCCACATACTGAAGTCCATAATGAAATTTGTCTAGCCACACAAGTTCGTCAAGAAGCAGTTTCGGAACAAGCAAAAGAAGCTGATTTAACGATCGTAGTTGGAGATCCAATGAGTAATAACTCGAACCGCCTTGCACAGGTTTCTGAGGAAATTGCAGGCACTACAGCATATCGTGTAGCAGATGTAAGCGACATCCAACTTGAATGGCTTCAAGGAGTAGAGAAGGTAGCTGTAACAGCAGGTGCTTCCACTCCAACACCGATTACAAAAGAAGTCATTAATTTCTTAGAACAGTATGACCCAGAAAACGAAGAAACCTGGGAACGCGTTCGTAAAGTACCTCTTTATAAGGTGTTGCCAAAAGTTAAAGTCCCTAAAAAATAAATGAAACAAAGGTACCCCTGATTGATATGCTCCCCTAAAGGTAGACAGATGAAATAAAAAAATCTGTTTCCTTTGGGGGAGTATTTTTGTATGGCTAAAAGTAAGTTTTCTAAGGAAGAAAAATATAAAATTTTAAAGGCTTATGAAAAGGGAGAATTAAACTTAGGGGAGTTTCTCCAGAGACATCAAATCTCTAAGCGAACTCTTTATACTTGGAGAGAAAAGTACGAACAATTTGGTTTAGACGGGCTTGAAAGATCCAATGGTTGGAAGCGATATTCAAAGGGATTAAAGTTAGCTGCCGTAAGAGATGCCTTGTCTGGAAACTATTCTCTTATTGAGTTAACTCATAAGTACGAAATATCTAGTCACTCTGTACTGCAAGGATGGATTAAGCTTTATAATGGTCATAGAGAATTAAAGGAAACTTCGAAGGGGAGAAACCAGTCTATGACCAAAGGTAGAAAAACAACAGTAGAAGAGAGAATTGAAATAGCGAACTACTGCATTAAAAATCGAAAAGATTATCAGAGGGCAGCCGATGTCTATAATGTCTCATACCAGCAGGTATATCAATGGGTTAAAAAGTATGAGGATGGCGGAGATGAAGCGCTGAAAGATAAGCGTGGGAGGAAAAAAGAAGAAGCTGAATTAACTTCAGAAGAGAAAATAAAGCTTCAGATGAAAAAGTTAGAAAGAGAAAATGAACGTTTACGTGCAGAGAATTTATTTTTAAAAAAGTTAGAGGAGATCGAAAGGAGGCGAAAGTAAGCCAAGTTCGATTTGAGGACAAGTATATCGCGATTCAGGAACTTCATAAGAAAGAAAATCTAAGCATCTTGTTACTTTGTGATGTCGCTGGTATTACACGGGCTGCTTACTATAAGTGGCTAAAGCGTACTCCTTCTGATCGGGAACTTCAGAATGCAGAAATTATTAAAGAGATGAAAGCTCTTCATGAAGAAGTAGAAGGCATCTATGGATATCGTAGAATGATGATGACCATTAATCGAAAACTTGGGCAAAACTTCAACCACAAACGTTTTTATAGACTGATGAAAGTTGCTGATATACAGTCTGTCATCCGTCAAAAGAAGAAACGTTATAAGCACTCTACCCCTCAACAACATATTGCGGAGAATGTGTTAAATCGGGAGTTCGCGGCTGAAAAACCAAATGAAAAATGGGTAACTGATGTCACGGAATTTAAATATGGAACATCAAAGAAGGCCTATTTAAGCGCTATTCGTGATCTATATGATGGATCGATTGTAAGTTATGTATTAGGACATTCAAATAACAATAAACTTGTGTTCAATACTCTTGACCAAGCTACCAAGTTGTTGGATGGAGCCCATCCTCTTATTCATAGTGACCGTGGTTTTCAATACACATCTCATGGCTTCAAACGGATAATAGACAAGGCAGAAATGACACAAAGTATGTCTAGAGTAGGACGATGTATAGATAATGGACCAATGGAATCCTTTTGGGGAACACTCAAATGCGAGAAGTTTTATTTGCATAAGTACGCTACATTTGAAGAACTATCTAAAGCGATAGACGAGTATATATATTTCTATAATCACAATAGATATCAAAAACGGCTAAACGGCCTTAGCCCTATGGAATATAGAGCTAAAGCCGCTTAGGTCATTTTTTATTATTTCCACTGTCTACTTGACAGGGGGCAGTTCAGATAGGGAGTACCTTTTTTGCTTATAAAAATTTGAATGGATCAGTATTTAACTCTGATACGATAACTGTAACCTCGAATTTCTTTTCTTTAAAACGCTCAGTTAGGACAGTTGCTACCCCTTTTTTCATTACCTTTTCCACATTATGACCAGGGTCTACTATATTAAGCCCCATCATCATAGCATCATGAGCAACATGGTAATACATATCGCCGGTTACATACACATCTGCCCCAGCTCTTTTAGCATGTGAAACATATTTATTGCCATCACCACCGAGTACAGCAACCTTTTTTACCTTATCTGCTAGTGAACCCACAACACGTATTCCATCTACCTCTAATTTATCCTTCACATGCTCTGCAAATTGCTGAAGTGTCATTTCATGTTGAAGATACCCAACTCGACCTAGTCCAAGTACATTTCCTTCGTTTTCAAGTGGATATATATCATAGGCAACCTCTTCATATGGATGTGCCTTAAGCATAGCTGTAACAACCTTTTTTTGAAGACTACTTGGGAAAACTGTTTCGATTTTGATTTCATCTACTTTTTCTAATTGACCAACTACCCCGATATGTGGGTTTGTTCCTTCATGCGGCAAAAAGGTACCCGTCCCCTGGGTATTAAAAGTACAATGACTGTACTCCCCGATAAAACCTGCACCTGCCGTGCCCAATGCTGTCCGAACTTCATCTGCAGCTTCTTTAGGAACATATACAGCTAATTTTTTTAGTCTTTCCTCATAGGTAGGAGCGAGCAATTCAATATCTGTAAGCTCTAATGCATTTGCTAATAAATCATTGACCCCACCTACTGCCACATCTAGATTGGTATGTGCTGCATAGACCGCAATATTATGTAAAATACATTTTTCAATGATTCTCCCCGCTGGTGTATCTGTTTGAACAGCTCTTAACGGACGGAAAATTGGGGGATGATGAGCGATAATCAAATCGACTTCACTTGAAATGGCTTCATCTACAACTTCCTCTAATAAATCAAGAACGACCATCATTTTTTTTACAGGCTTATTTAATGTTCCAATTTGAAGACCAATTTTATCCCTGTCACCTTCAACCGCTAAATATTTTGGAGAAAATTGTTCAAATACTTGAATGACTTCAAATCCATTAGGTATTTTGCTCATGTTAATGCCCCCTTTACAATCTCGATTTTTTTCTCAAGCTCTTCTTTGCGTAAACGATTTTCAGGAGTTTCCCCTGCTTCTTGGAGTTGGTTCAAGATTCTCTCCCAATGTTTTAGTTCATGTGTCCACTTTTTTATGAAGATTGAATTTTTTTCTTTTAATAAAAATGGTCCAAGCAATAATTCTTGTTCTATGTTTTGGTAGGGTTTTTGTGGAATACCTTTTTCGGCGACTAACACCTCATAAATCTTTTTATCTTCTTCTAAAATTTCCTCAGCAATTAGTTCCCAATTGTTTTCGATCAACCATTCTCTAATGGTAGACGCTCCGATATTTGGTTGGAGGATTAGTCTTTCCACACCTAGTAGTTTGCTTTTACCTTTGTCAAGGATAGAACGAATCAGCGAACCGCCCATTCCAGCAATGGTGATACATGTTACTTCATTTGGTTGGATGACTTCTAGACCATCTCCTTTTCGTGCTTCTAATGCACCATTAAGATGATTTTTGGAGATTTGTTTTTTTGCTGATTGCAGGGGACCTTCTGCAACTTCTCCAGCGATTCCTTTTGTAATCATGCCATTTAAAAAGGCATAGCACGGTAAATAGGCATGGTCAGAGCCGATATCTCCTAAAATAGCCCCTTTTGGTATGTAAGATGCAACTACTTCAAGTCGCTTCGATAGTTTCTCTTCATTCATAATAACACCACATTTTTTAAGGTTGTTTAAAAAGTCGGGCGAAAATGACACATCCAATTTCTTCGAACACTTCTCCAAGCACATTGTGAATAACTAGGTTATGCGCTATCGTCTACTAGCTTATTCACGAAGTCAATTCCTCAGCGCAAGGCTGCAAGAGTGTTTACTCAAGCAGTTGCCTCGCTCCGGTACTCAAAGCTGCGCCCCTTGAGATTCTGGTCCTTTTCACAATCCTTTTAAAACCCATATTTTTTGAAATTAGTTTTAATTATACAAGAAGTGCGAGGAAACTTCCATCTGGTGTGGTAAGTGCAGAAAAAAACCCCTTACATAATATGCAAAGGGTTTTAATCTATTATTTATTTTTGTTCAACTAACCAATTTGCTATTTCTTGTACTTGCGCAGGGTCCTTAACTAAGCCGCCTGGCATTGCACCTCTACCATTAGTGATAACATCTTGAATCTCTTCAGCTGATAAAGAAGTACCTTTCAATGCAGGAGCTGTACCTTGGCCTGCTAAATCCTGTCCATGGCATGCTGCACATGTACTTTTGACAACCTCTTCTGGGGAAGCTGCAGCTGTTTCTGGTGCCTCTTCACCTTTGTTTGCCATTTCGTCCATGTTACCAAGTCCAACAAAACCTAATAGGAACATAAGTCCAATACCGAATACTGCGATTAAAGCAAATGGTATTAATGGATTCTTTTTCATTTTCTGACCTCCCTTACTTATGTACATCATTTAAGAAGTTATTATATATATTCTATACAAACACTCTCTATTTTACTTGAAAAACGATAGAAGTGAAAGTCCTAATTGTACAAAGAACCCTAGTAACATATTATTGTAAAATTATTTTACACAAATATGTCACAAATTCGTCACAAACACAAATAGAAACCCCTCTCTTTATAGAGAGAGGAGTGTCCAATTACAAAGTATTTTTAACATCCAATTGCTCTGGCAATCACCATTCGTTGAATCTCAGAAGTTCCTTCTCCAATTTCTAAAAGTTTTGCATCCCGCATAAATCTTTCAACATGATACTCTCTCATATATCCGTATCCACCGTGAATCTGAACAGCCTGGTTTGTAACCTCCATGCAAATTTCAGACGCATATAGTTTAGCCATTGAAGCTTCTTTCGAAAAATGACGGTTTTGGTCTTTCAACCATGCGGCTTTGAACACCATATTTCGAGCCAACTCAATTTTCATCGCCATGTCTGCTAATTTAAATTGTATCGCTTGAAAGCTCGAAATCGATCTCCCAAATTGCTTTCGCTCTTTAGCATACGACAACGCCTTCTCATAGGCTGCTTGTGCAATTCCAACTGCCATTGCCCCAATCCCAATTCTGCCACCATCTAGCGTGATTAAAAACTGTCTGAAACCTTCTCCACGTTTGCCAAGTAAATTTTCCTCAGGTACGCGAACGTCCTCAAGAATTATTTCTGTCGTGTTCGAAGCATGAAGTCCCATTTTCTCATAATTGTCGATCACCTTAAATCCTTTTGCATCAGTTGGAACAATGATCGCGCTGATCTCCTTTTCTCCACCATTTCGACCTGTTATCGCGGTTAGAGCGAGATGCTTGGCAAAGCTTGCATTGGTAATAAAGCATTTATTTCCATTGATAATAAACTCATTATTCTTAGTTACTGCCTCTGTTTGCGTTCCGCCAGCATCTGATCCAGCATTTGGTTCAGTAAGTCCGAAAGCACCAAGAGACTCACCTGTACAGATGGGTGTTAAGTATTTTTGTTTTTGTTCTTTCGTTCCAAATAAATGAAGGGGTGCACCACCAAGTGAAATATGAGCTGAGTATGTAATTCCGGTAGACCCACAGGCTCGGCTAAGTTCTTCGACTACAATTGCAAAGCTAATGGTATCTGAGTCCGCACCACCATATTCTTCAGGAAACGGTAGACCCATCATCCCTAATTTACTAAGCTTGTGAAAAACTTCAATTGGGAAACGTTTGTCTTTATCTCGTTGTTCAGCGTCCGGAGCAACTTCTGCTTCAGAAAATTCTCTAATCGTTTTTTGAATCATTTTTTGCTCTGTCGTTAAATCGAAATTCATAGTACCCCTCCCGTTGTATACGTTTTCAATCTCTATTATAAGGGGTGATTATGAATTTTTAAACAATTTAAAAATTAAATAAAAGAATACCCGAAGTAATGCTTCCTAGAATGCCGGCAATTAAAAAATATTTTTTCTTTGAGAATACGCCAACTACGATCCAACAAACACAATTCAATAATATGATTCCGAACAAATAATATCCATGTCCTTTAAATAATAGATCACTTCCGTTTACTGTGAGTAGAAGAATAATAAGCGCAAGGATGATGGATCCAAAATGTACGAAAAAAGGATTATTTCGATTTAAAACCAAGCCTAAGGTACAGATAATTATAAAAATAAAGTTTATTAGCATTTGCAATATGGGCGATAGTTCAGTAAAATAAGTGACAAGAAACACAACTGGTAAAAGTAAACCAATTCCAAGTATCCACATGATTGTTTTTTTCTTAGATTGAGATGTTGTTTTCGTTGGTTCAACCCCTTCTCCTTCTGTATATAGTGAGAGAAGGAAATTACAATATGCCTCTGGCAGTAATTTATTTTCACGCCAATATAGGATTTCGTTAATGACAATTTTTTTCCGATCTTCGTTCATGAAAGCGTTCACCTTTTTTAAAGTTAAGTTCAAATACTAATAACGCCACTTCTTATGGCAGCGTCTTTGTGACCCACATCGTGTGAGCAAAAAAAATAGTTTACTTCAATTGTATGAAGTAAACTACGAAATGTAAATGAAAATGTTTATTCTAAGAAATCTTTCAGCCTCTTGCTACGGCTTGGGTGACGAAGTTTACGCAGCGCTTTTGCTTCAATTTGGCGAATACGTTCACGAGTAACACCAAATACCTTACCAACTTCTTCAAGAGTACGGGTACGTCCATCGTCTAAACCGAAACGTAGACGTAATACATTCTCTTCTCTGTCTGTTAAGGTATCTAGGACATCTTCTAGCTGTTCTTTTAAAAGCTCATATGCAGCATGCTCTGATGGAGATGTTGCATCTTGATCTTCGATAAAATCACCTAGATGTGAGTCATCTTCTTCACCAATTGGTGTTTCTAATGATACAGGCTCTTGAGCAATCTTTAAAATTTCTCTAACCTTTTCAGGTGTTAAATCCATATCCTCGGCAATCTCCTCAGGAGTTGGTTCACGGCCAAGATCTTGGAGTAATTGACGTTGTACACGGATTAATTTATTGATTGTTTCGACCATGTGAACAGGGATACGGATGGTTCTCGCTTGGTCTGCAATCGCACGTGTAATCGCTTGACGAATCCACCAAGTAGCATACGTACTGAACTTGAAGCCTTTGCGATAATCAAACTTTTCGACTGCTTTTATAAGTCCCATATTCCCTTCCTGGATTAAATCTAGGAACAGCATCCCACGACCAACGTAACGCTTTGCAATACTTACAACAAGTCGTAAATTGGCTTCAGCAAGTCTGCGCTTTGCCTCTTCATCGCCTTGTTCAATTCTTTCAGCGAGTTGAATTTCATCATCTGCTGAGAGTAGGTCTACACGACCAATTTCTTTTAAGTACATACGTACTGGGTCATTAATCTTAACTCCTGGAGGAACACTTAGGTCGTTTAGATCAAACTCTTCTTCCTTAGATAATTCCTGAATATTAGGATCATCATCATCAGCAGCATCGGCATCATGTCCTTCACCTTCACCTATTAGTTCAATCCCCTGCTCTCCAAGGAACTCATAGTATTCATCAAGGTGATCTGATTCAACTTCAAAACCAGACATACGCTCAGCGATTTCCTCATAGGATAATACTCCGCGTTTTTTACCAAGTGCTGTTAATCTTTCTTTTACTTGCTCTAGTGTTAATTCTGTATCAACTTCTTTAGACTTTTCAGCCATTTGTTCCCCTCCTTCCAAAACTAGTATGACATAGAGGTTAGAAAACCTATTTTAATGTAGTGCTTTTTTCAATTGAATAATCTCATTTGCAATCGTAGCAGCCTTCAAATAATCCTTACTACGTTCAGCCTCAAGTTGTGCAGTTTCTTTTTCTTTTATCATTGACATTTTTTTGTGATTCAACACCTGTTTCATATAATCAGATAACACAGAATCAGATACTTCTTCTTCAACTGACATCATTGCAATATCAGTTACAATCCGTTTAAGATTATCATCATGTATTCTCGTTAAAAATGTGCTGATATCTGGTTCATGACCTTCTTCATAATATGCATATAAATACGTTAAAATTGCTCGATGCTCTTCAATATTAAATTCGGCCTGAAGCTGATCTTGTACTTTATCAGCGATATCCCGATCCCGCAGCATATACGCAAGCAAAAAACGTTCTGCATTATGATAGGCTTTAAATAAATGTTTTGATACGGTAGGTTTCGCTTTCGTATTATTTCTATTCGAAGAGAAATTATCCCTCTTTTTCCGTTCAGATTTATAATACTGTAGCTGTTGTTGCTTAAGTGCTTCAAGCGAAATTGAAAATTCATTAGAAAGCTGGCGCAAATAATGATCTCTTTCAACAGCCTTATCTAAAGAGGAAATTTCCTTAAGTACATCTTCTATATAACGGATGCGTTCTCCTTCATCCTGAAGATTTTTTCCTCTTCTTAAGTACTGCATTTTAAATGCCATTATTGTAAGACTTGCCCCTATTACATCATTTTTAAACTTCTCCGCGCCATATTTGTTAATGTAGTCATCAGGGTCCATACCATTTGGCATCGTCGCAACTCTTACATAACAGCCCGCCTCGAGAAGCAAGGATGAAGCTCGTAAAGCGGCATCTAGCCCAGCATTGTCAGAGTCATAACAGATGACAACAGATTCCACATTCCTTCTAATTATCTTTACATGCTCATCCGTTAAGGATGTACCCATTGTACCAATTGAGTTTGGAACATCTGCTCGATCAGCCGCAATCACGTCTGCAAATCCCTCAAAAAGGACTACTTGCTGTTGTTTTCGAATATCAAGTCTTGCTTGATGGAAATTGTAAAGGGTTTTACTCTTATTAAAAATAATCGTTTCAGGACTATTTAAATATTTTGGTTCCTGCCCCTTATCAAGCACCCTACCAGAAAAAGCAATTGTTTTACCTTGATGGTCCCAAATCGGGAACATGATTCTGTTTCGAAATCTATCAAAGAATGTCCCGGTATCCTCCTTTTTTACAAGTAATCCGGCCCGTTCCATCAACTCAGGCTTAAAACCTCTTTTTTGGAGAAATTTCGTAGCAAAGTTCCAGGAATCAAGTGCATATCCAATTTCAAACTTATCGATGATTTCTCTTGTAAAGCCCCTATTTGTTAAATAGTCGAGCGCTGGTTGACCTTCTTTTGTATTAAGTAAAAGGTGATGATAGAATTTCTTTAATAATTCGTGTGCTTCTTGCATCTTTGATACATCGTTATTTTTATCAGAAACAGCTGTATGGTGTTCGTAATCTGATAAGTCTATGTTCACTTTTTTAGCTAAGTTAACTGCAGCCTCTGAGAAGGAATACCCTTCTAAGTCCATTAAAAAAGAAAATACATTTCCACCTGCTCCACACCCAAAACAATGAAAGATTTGTTTATCAGGTGATACAGAAAATGAAGGGGTATTTTCGCCGTGAAATGGACATAAGCCAAAATAATTTCTACCTTGCTTCTTCAATTGAACATATTCACTAATAACATCAACAATGTCAACAGATAACCGAATTTTTTCGATTGTTTCTTCGGGAATTCGATACCCCATGTTTAACATCCCCAAGTACTAAAATATTCTATATTGAGAGTTAAAATCCTGCAATATTCGACAAACTTTTTTTAAATATTTTAGTAAAATGTTGTTTGTCTTCATCTGTAAAGGGTTTAGGTCCTTTCGAGTAGGAGCCACTCCGCCTTTCCTTTGCAGATAAAAAACGAAAATGGAGAATTTGTTCCATATCCTCTTCCTTAAATTCTTTGCCACGGGGCGATAGTACAGTTACACCTCTATTAACTAAAATACTTGCTAAGCCAGTATCCTGGGTAATGACGATATCTTTTTTTATTGCATGATTCATAATATAGAGATCTGCAGCCTCTTTGTCCGCATCTACATACACCCATTTTCCACCTATGGGATTTGACATAACATGCGCATATGAAGCTACAAATACAACATTGATATTATATGTACCCGCTATACTAACTATTTCTTCTTTTACTGGGCATGCATCCGCATCAACAAATATTTTATTCTTTTTTTCGTCATATTTCTCTATTCTACATCACTCCAGAGAATCCTTCTTTTCCAAAAAAAGATTTAATAGGATGTTTCAATTCTGTGATTGTCTAATCTTTAGGTGAGTAAAAAGAACGGATATTTTAAAGCATTTTCGGAAAGAAAAATTTGAAATGAGAAAATAATGTCGAAAATTAATTCACCTATTTCCTTATCTTACCCTTGACAACCTTCAATACATAGTTTATTCTATCCAATCGAACTCTAAACCTAAAAATATGTATTTTTATCACAATTTTTTATTATAATATAAAATTCTTTCAAGCGCCATAAAAAAACATATCTTTTTAAGATATGTTTTTGCTTCAATTAAAAATTTTTAATTGGTTCTTCGTTTATTGATTTTATTTAAAATAATATTTGCGGTTTCTTCAACTGCTTTATTTGAGACATCGATAACATCACAACCGATTTTAGTAATGATTGATTCAAAGTGATCGAGTTCTTCTTTAATGCGATTAATATTTGCATAAATTGCTTGGTCATCTAAACCTAATGATTTTAATCGTTCGCGCCTAATATGATTTAGTTTTTCAGGACTGATTTTTAATCCAAAGCATTTATTCTGTGACACTTTAAACAGTTCTTCCGGTGGATCAACCTCGGGAACAATCGGAACGTTTGCTACCTTATAACGCTTATGTGCAAGATATTGAGATAAAGGTGTCTTAGAAGTTCTTGATACACCGATTAAGACGATATCTGCACGTAGGATTCCCCTTGGGTCTCGACCATCATCGTATTTTACCGCAAATTCGATTGCCTCGATCTTTTTGAAATAATCTTCGTCTAGCTTTCTTACAAGCCCCGCTTCATATCTTGGATTACTTTCATAAAGGCCGGACATTTTGTCAATTAGCGGTCCAATAATATCATTTACGATGACGCCTTCTCTCTCGGCTTCCTTCACAAGGAAGTCTCTAAGTTCAGGGACTACTAGTGTAAAAGCAATGATTGCATTATTAAGTTTTGCTAGGGCTACTACCTCTGACAATGTAGCTGTATCTTCTACATAAGGAATTCGTTTAATATCTGTATGTGAGCCATTAAATTGACTAACTGCTGCTTTAACAACTAGTTCTGCTGTTTCCCCAACCGAATCGGATACTACATATACTACACGATTTCTCATTCGTTACCCCATCTCCTTACCAAAAATTAGAGGATTTCATCCCCAGCGAGGGCCACTAAGGCTTTCGTCATATTTGTCTTTGTGATTCTTCCAATAACCTCAATACCACGTTCAGAGTGCTTAACAACAGGTAATGCATCAATTTGCTTTTCAATTAATTTATGAGCCACATCAAGTAAAAGATCATCTTTTTCACACATTGTAATATTCGGCATACGTGTCATAATAATTGTGACAGGAATTGATTTCAAGTCCTGGTTACCAAGACTTGCCCGCAATAAATCCTTTCTCGATAAGACACCTACAAGTAGGGAGGATTTATCTACCACGAATAATGTTCCGACATCTTCTAAAAACATCGTTACAATTGCATCATATACAGATAAACTCTCATTTACAACAACAGGTATGGATTGATAATCCATCACTTTTATTTTTTTGATCTTATCGGCTAGCAGCTGCTGTCCTGTTTTTCCTGTATAAAAATAACCGACACGAGGTCTTGCTTCAAGATAACCAGCCATTGTTAAAATAGCGAGATCCGGACGAAGTGTTGCCCTCGTCAAACTTAACCGGTCCGCAATTGCTTCTCCTGTTATCGGTCCATTGTCTTTTACAATTTGTACAATTTGTTCTTGCCTCTTGCTCAGTTCTATTGTACTCACCACCAATCGTAAAATCTATTGCTTTATGTAAACAAATTCAAAAAGGTTATACTAATTAGAATTATTATATACTAATTGTGTAATAACGTATAGGGTATGAAAAAAGACTAGGAGCAACATGCTCCTAGCTAATAGTTCTTACTTTACAATTATTGCATTCATATCTCCGATTAAATAAATGATGTTCGCTAATTGCACCATTTGTGCTAGACGATTTTTCCTTACTGTTTCATCATCTGCCATAACCATTGTATGTTCAAAATATTGATCAATTAACTCTCTCAACGAAGCCAAAAGGTGGAAAGCTTCTGCTACATTCTTTGTATAAAGACTATCGATTACTTTTGGTTTAACCTCTGTAAACTTTTCAAAGAGTTGTTTTTCTTCATTTGATTCGAAAAGGCTAGGATTAATTTCAGCCTCTTCACCTTTTTTCGCGATATTAAGTACTCGACCTAATGATTCAATTGTCGCTTTAAAGTCTTGATGGTCTTTATTTTTTTCGAGAATTTCGGCTTTTTGAATCAGTAGTCCAACATTACCAATCTTTGTACCAAGAACTGCATCAATAATGTCGTAGCGTATGTTACGATTGTTTAATTCATGTTTGATACGTAATTTAAAGAAATGGACAAGTTCTTTTTCAATTTCTTGTTTTTCAAGCTTTGCCACATTCGCTTCAACAAATAGACTTAATACATACTCGAATAACTCTTCGAGGCTAATATTCCAGCCTTTATCAAGTAATATTTGAACAACTCCTGATGCCATACGACGTAATGCATATGGGTCCTGTGAACCAGTTGGAATGATGCCAATTGAGAAACACCCAATAATTGTATCGAGCTTATCAGCAAGGCTGATTAATGCACCTACGGTCGTCGCAGGACTAGCGTCATCAGCGTGTCGTGGCATATAATGCTCATTAATGGCTACAGCAACTTCCTTCGCTTCCCCACTTAATCGTGCATATCGTTCACCCATGACTCCTTGAAGCTCAGGAAATTCATATACCATATTTGTGACAAGGTCAAATTTACAAATCTCAGCAGCGCGGTTTGCCTTATTTTGCGTTTCACTATCTAAATCAAGAAGCACTGATAAATGCTTGGTGATTTGCTGAATTCGTCTAACTTTGTCACCAATTGAGCCGATTTCTTCATGATAAATGATTTTATCGAGCTTCTGAATTAAATCATCGATTTTTAATTTTTGATCTTCTTTATAAAAGAAATCTGCATCAGATAAACGGGCACGAAGTACCTTTTCATTACCCCTTACGACTGTTTCAAGATGCTTGTGGTCACCATTTCGAACCGCTACAAAGTAAGGAAGAAGCGCACCATTTTTATCTTTTACTGGGAAATAGCGTTGATGTTCTCTCATGCTAGTAACTAACACTTCTTCTGGTAAATTTAAAAATTCACCTTCAAATTTTCCGTAAAAAGCAGTTGGATATTCTACAAGATTTGTTACTTCTTCAAGCAGATCCGCATCAATTGGAACTTCCCAATTGTTGTCTTCTTCTAAAATTTTTATTTGGTTTGTAATAGCTTCCTTACGCTCAAGATAGTCAGCAATGACATATTGAGACATGAGTAGTCTTTCATAGTCCCTTGGGGATGTAATTTCAACCTCGTGACCTAAGAAACGGTGTCCCCACGTCTTATTGCTGGCCGTAACATGTGTGATAGTAATAGGAATAATCTCATCACCGAATAAAGCAACAATCCATTTTATTGGACGAACATAACGAAGCTCTTGATTTCCCCATCGCATATTTTTAGGGAAAGATAGATGTGTAATGACATCTTCAAGCTCACCTAAGATATCTACTGTATTTTTCCCTTTAATAAACTTATTGATATGTGCGTATTCCACACCATTTATTTCTTTAAAAAAGATATCTTCAACTGACGCACCTTGTCCTCTAGTAAAGCCCATCGCAGCTTTTGTCCAATTACCATCCTGGTCTAGGGCAATTTTTTTCGCAGGACCTTTCGCTTCGAGTTCAACATCCTTTTGTTTTTCAGCAACATCATGAACAAGAACTGCTAGTCTTCTAGGTGAAGAAAAACGCTCAACCTGTTCAAATGATATATTATGTTCAAGCAACCAGTTTGTCATCTTGTCAGAAAGCTGATTCATGGCATCTGTTACAAACCGTGCTGGCATCTCCTCTAAGCCTATTTCAATCAATAAATCTCGATTACTCATGACGATCGTCTCCTTTTGCCTTCAGCATTGGGAAGCCTAGTTTTTCCCGCTCTTCATAAAACGTTTTTGCAACTTTACGAGCCAAATTACGCACTCTTCCAATATACCCTGTTCTTTCCGTAACAGAGATTGCTCCCCTAGCATCTAGCTGGTTGAAGGTATGTGAACATTTTAGTACATAATCATATGCAGGATGAACGAGGCCTTCGTCCATTTGACGATGTGCTTCTTTTTCATAAATGCTAAATAAGTTAAATAGCATTTCTATATCAGATGTTTCAAATGTATATTTTGAATGTTCGTATTCAGGCTGATGGAAAATATCACGAACCGTAAATCCCTTCGTCCATTCAAGATCAAAAACATTTTCTTTATCTTGAATATAAGAGGCTAAACGTTCAATTCCATAAGTGATTTCGACTGAAACGGGTTTACACTCAATACCTCCAACTTGTTGGAAATAAGTAAATTGAGTTACTTCCATTCCATCAAGCCACACTTCCCAACCAAGTCCTGCAGCCCCAAGTGTTGGTGCCTCCCAATTGTCTTCAACAAAGCGGATGTCATGCTCTAATGGGTCAATTCCTAATTTACGTAAGGAGTCAAGGTAAAGCTCCTGAATATTATCAGGTGATGGCTTCATGATGACTTGGAATTGATGGTGTTGGTACAGTCGGTTTGGGTTTTCACCGTAACGACCATCGACTGGACGTCTTGACGGTTCAACATATGCAACATTCCATGGCTCTGGACCTAGACTTCTTAGGAATGTATAGGGGCTCATTGTTCCTGCACCCTTTTCTACGTCATAGGCTTGCATGAGAATACAGCCTTGATCTGACCAATGCTTTTGTAACGTTAATATCATTTCTTGTATGTTCATACTTGCACCTCCGGAATTATAAAGCGGAAGCGCCTTTCTCAGAAACGAGAAAACTGGCCGACTAATACGCCACGTCCTGTGGCGAAGTCGGCACTAGCACATCCTGTGCGTCGGAGACTCCTCCAACAATGAGGCGATTTTTGCCTCTGAAGGAGGAGTTGAAGTTTCTCGAGTTTCTAGGCGCTGCAGCTGGATTTAGAAAACTTATTTAAAAATAAAAAACTCCCCTCCTCTATGCCTAATTGTAGACATAGGGACGAGAGTTTACCCGCGGTTCCACCCTATTTGCAACAACATAAAAAAGTTATTGCCTCTTTCAACGATACACTCTGGAACGCCTTCCTTATTTGTTCATACCCTAGCTTCCACCGTCCTAGGTTCGCTTTTATGAACTTAGAGGTTGTTCAAAAAGTCCGGTAAAAATGACACATCGAATTTCTTCGTTGGCTTGCTTTTCCGTTGCTCACGTATTAACATCATACGTTCCGCTACTCAAAGCCGCGCCGCCTCGAACTTCTTGGTCCTTTTTATCTTCCTTTTTGAACATACACTGTAATAAGTACTACTTTCCTTCAACGTGCGATATTTTTAATTGAACTATATTCCAAATTGACAGCCATGTCAAGTAGGCTACTTTACGGAAGTCGAAAATTTTCAAGTTGATCTAAGAATCGTTTTGATTTTAGATACAAGCCTGAATATTCATCGTAATACATGTCAATAACTCTTTTTATTTCTTTCTTCGTCACATCCTTTACGGCTATACTCCCTAACCGATTTAAATCAAAATAATAAAATAAACGAAGTAAGCGAATGGTTGCTTGTGATACTTTTAGATGATATGGTTCTTTTTCATAGCAACGATGACAAAGAAGTCCACCTTCTTTAATTGAAAAAGCAAATTCGCCTTCCGTACTTTTACATATTGTACATTCGTTAAGTCGAGGATACAAACCAAGTAAAGGCAGCATTTTAAGCTCATAAATATACAGAAGAATATCAGGGTCGTATCCTTCATTTAAGTAATTAATGGTTTGATATAGCATTTCAAAAAGAAAAGGGTTTGATTTCTTATCTTCTGTACACTTATCGGTTAATTCAACTACATAAGATGCATATGCGGTTAAGAAAATATCTTCCTTAACAGAACGAAACGTTGCTATGGTTTCACCTTGCTGTAAAACACCTAAACCTGACGTTTTTTGAATTAAAAACTGCCCATATGTAAAAACCTGGGTAATAGCAGCTAGGCGACTACTCGGTTTTTTTGCGCCTCTTGCCATTACCCCAATTTTCCCCCATTCACGGGTATACAAAGTTACAATTTTATTTGTTTCACCATAATCATTTGTTCTTATGATTATACCTTCACATTTTTGTAGCACTTCTGTCACCATCCATTGGCAACAAGGCAACCAATTACCATTGTTACTATAATAGCGCGCCCTTTAATAAGTCAAAGACGCTTTATAGGATGGTCAAGTAATTGGAAAATCTATTTCTGCTAGCTCCTCATTTTGTGCTTCGGGTCTCTCAGTCTTCTCTTGTTCCAATTCCTTAAAAAGAAGATACGTATCAACATTACCTGTTTGACTAAACACCTTCCAGGTAAAATCTAACATAGTAACCCCACCTTTCAGTTATTAAGACTAGCAAAGACTGCTCCAATTTCATTCACTTTTAGTAGATGTTCAAACGTACGTTGTAAATAGTTTATCTACGACGCAGTCCTCTTGAACAATTACTTGTAAGAATATCTTGACCGAATATCCTAAAAAACATGTTACATAAATTTTGCTAATCCGTGTATTTTTTTCAGAAATGCAAATACTGTAACGTTTATGCTTTAATATTCATCTTCTCTAAACCCATAATCGCGTAGTTGGGACATTTTGTTACGCCAGTCCTTTTGAACCTTTACCCAAAGCTCTAAAAACACCTTCGACCCAAGCAATGCTTCAATATCTGCCCTTGCTCGCTTTCCAACCTCTTTTAGCATACTACCTTGTTTTCCAATCACAATTCCTTTTTGCGAATTGCGTTCGACAATGATAGTAGCACCAACATAGACGGTATTGCCACCTTCTCTTCTTTCGAGTGAATCCATGACAACGGCAATTGAATGTGGTACTTCCTCTCGTGTAAGGTGTAGCACTTTTTCGCGTATTAATTCAGTAATAATAAATCGTTCCGGATGGTCTGTTACCTGATCAGCAGGATAGTATTGGGGTCCCTCTGGTAAATAATTTTTAATTTGTTCAACTAGTCTCGGGGTATTCGTACCCTGTAGTGCTGAGATCGGAACAATTTCTTTAAATGGATAGAGCCCCTTATACTGCTCGATTAATTCTAATAATTGATCAGGGTGTATTTGGTCTATCTTATTAACAACAAGAAAAACTGGTGTCTGAATATTTTTTAGACGTTCAATGATGAACTCATCACCTCGACCATAGCCCTCTTCTGCATTTATCATAAATAAGACTAGATCGACTTCCTTAAGTGTATTCTGGGCTACCTTCATCATAAAATCGCCCAATTTATGCTTCGGTTTATGGATACCGGGCGTGTCAATAAAAATAATTTGAGAGTCTTCTTCTGTATAAACCCCTTGCACCTTGTTACGTGTTGTTTGAGGTTTATCACTCATGATAGCAATTTTTTGTCCGATAACGTGATTTAAAAAAGTGGACTTTCCAACATTTGGCCTTCCAATTATCGAAACAAAACCTGATTTATAGCCATTCTTATTTTCCATTTAAATCCTCCGGTGTAAAAGCTCCTGGTAGTAATTCATTAATTGTAATCTCTTGTATATCACCTTTTAGATTCGATAAATATACCTTTGTATCAGGCTGACATAGCTCTGAAATAACTTGACGACAGGCGCCACATGGAGGCACTGGTCGGTCTGTATCTGCAACTACAGCTATTGCTGCAAACTTCTTATCACCTTCAGACACTGCCTTAAATAGGGCTGTTCGCTCTGCACAATTGGTTACACTATATGCAGCATTTTCAATATTACAGCCATGGTACACTTTGCCATCCTTCGTTAGTAGGGCAGCCCCCACCTTAAACTTGGAATATGGAACATATGCTAGTTCTCTTGCTTTTTTTGCTTCGTTGATTAGTTCTTCTGTCTTCACTTCTATCTTCCTTTCTACGTATCTTGGTACGGAAGTGTATTTTTATTTTACATAAAAATCTTGATTTATGCATGGGTTTAAATTATTTGTTACATAATTGTAAGAATTTTCTTTAAATTAATCTTTTTACATAAGGTAGGAATATGATTAATCCAATAATAACAGAAATGATCGCATAAATGAGAACAGATCCAGCTGCAATATCTTTTGCCTTCTTGGCCAAGGGGTGGAATTCAATTGTAACTAAATCCACCACTTTTTCAACTGCTGTATTCATCAATTCAATTGAAAACATTCCACCAATTAAAAGAAGAATAACCATCCATTCCACCCTTGTGATTTGGAAAAGAAAGCCACAAATCACGACAATGATTGAACACAATAAATGTATTTGTAAATTGCGTTCCGAAAAAAATGCTTCACGCAAGCCTTGAAAAGCAAACGAAAAGCTTTTGATAAAGCGAGTCCATCTACTTTTACCGTTCAAGTCCATACGCCTCTAGGATTTCCTTTTGTCTTGAAAACATTTTACTCTCATCCTCTTTTGTCATATGGTCATAGCCAAGTAAATGCAAGAAACCATGGACGGCAAGGAAACCTAATTCCCTCGCAAAAGAATGCCCATAATCCTCGGCCTGCTCCCTTGCCCTTGGGATTGAAATGATGATATCTCCTAAAAGCTTAGGTATGTCTTCACCGATAATCGCAATTTCTCCTTCACCCATCTCTTCCATGGCAAAGGATATAACATCTGTAGGCTGATCTTTGTCACGGTATTCCCGATTAATTTCTTGAATCCTATCATTGTCAACAAATGTAATCGAAACCTCTGTTCCTTCTTTTACGCCTTCTTTTTCAGCAGTTAAAAAAAGTAGTTCTCTCACTAATTTACATTCTTCTTCTTTTACTTCTCCAATTTCATCATTAAAATCAATTTCTAATCTCATGCTTCTTTCACCTTCTGTTTTGTAGCCTCCGCAGGGTATTCTATCCTTGAGTGGAAGATTCCCTTGAGTGATTCACATAATGTTTTCGCAACGATATCAAGCTCTTTAAGCGTGATGTCACATTCATCAAATTGCCCGTCCTGTAATCGATCGGCAATAATATTATTTACCAACGACTCAATTTTTTGTGGAGTTGGATTTGATAGTGAACGTACCGCTGCTTCAACACTATCTGCAATTCCAATAACGGAAGCCTCTTTTGTTTGTGCTTTAGGTCCCTCATATCTAAAATCAGATTCAAGAATTTCTCGATCACTTTGTTGCTTAGCTTTATGATAAAAATATTTTAGCAATGTTGTCCCATGATGTTGCTCAGCTATATCGACAATTTCTTTCGGCATTTTAAATTTTCTTAATGTCTCTGCGCCATCTGTGGCATGTGCTGTAATAATTGTTTTACTAAGCTGAGGTGCAATTTTATCATGTGGGTTTTCAATATTCATCTGATTTTCAATAAAAAAATGTGGTCGTTTTGTTTTTCCAATATCATGATAATACGATGCAACTCTTGCTAATAAACCGTTCGCTCCAATTGCTTCACAAGCAGACTCTGACAAATTAGCCACCATGACACTATGATGATAAGTACCTGGTGCTTCCGTTAAAATTTTTCGTAATAACGGATGATTTGGGTTAGATAATTCGATTAATTTCATTGTTGAAAGAATGTTAAATCCAGCTTCAAAGAACGGCAGTAGCCCTATTGTTAAAACAGCAGCTATAATACCAGATAAAACTGCCATAATGATGGATGAACCATAATCCAAGCTTGAATAACTACCATTTTGTAAAAGCATGATCGAAAAGATGACAATAATATTAATCAAAGCAACAAATAGCCCTGCTTGGAGTATCTTCCCTCTACGATTATGCTTACTTAAAAACAACACGCCAGCTAAGCACCCAAATAAAAAGTAAATCCCGGCTGTGAAATTAAGTGTACCTGTCACACCCTGGTTAAAGATAATACTTCCACAAACGGCAAAAATCATGCTTGAAAGGATCGCGACTTTTTCATTAATCAATAATTTTATTAACATTGCCCCCATAGCCACTGGAACAATATAACCTATATCAGAGTAATCAATTTGTTGGAATATACTTATGCCCTTCATTAATAGAATGGTTATAGTAAAGACAATCGCAAAGATTAATAAATAAATATTACGATGGCGATCAGTCGGTATTTCATTATAAAAATGATAGACGAGTACACCAATAACTAATACAATAATTAATGCCAATCCAATAAATGGCTGAATTGGGTTATTCGTGTTCGTCATACCTAAAAGCTCTAGTTGTCGATAAATATCCCTGGTAATTAATTGTCCTTCCTCTACGATAATTTGACCTTGAAGAATTTTTACTGGCTCTACTGCTTCTATTGCTTGTTGGCGTTTTTCTTCTGTAGCCTCTACATCATAATAAACGTTTTGAACGACTGCAAAACGAGCCATTTCACGCATCGGCTCTCGTAGCGCAGCATCGACACTAGAATAACGTAATTCCTCCACCACTTTATTTTTTGCATTTTCCACTTCGGATGAAGGAATACGAGTGTTCATTACATTATTAACAGCTGTAATAACCGCATCTTTTGCACGGGATAATTGCTCAGGAGAAGCCGTTAATAAAGCGGTAAAAACATCGTCCGGGATTCGATTTGTTAAATCCTGTGGCAGCTTTGTTTTTAACATCTGTAACTTTTCTGAAGCTGTCAATGGTTTAGGTTCTTCCCCTCGATCTTCTTCTGTGAGACTTTCCCATTCTTTCAATTTAGAATTAAACACATCTGATGCTTCATTATTCGTTTCTTCAATGGAGTCAAAAATGGAAATGGCCAGATCCACTTGATTATCTGCGTATTCGGATTTGAGTGTGAAAACATCCTCTACTTCCTTTACTGCTGCATCCTGTTTTGCCTTTGTGGCAATTTTATCTTCAATTGTTAATGGAGAACGAATTGTCTGTTCAGATGGATGTAGAATCTCTAAATGTAAAACTTCCGGTTTAACATTACTATACATAACCAAAAACATGATTCCTGCAAGGAGGATATAAATCAAAATATGTAGGTATTGAATGTTTTTAATAGCGCTCAATCTATTTTTTAATTTTGCTGTTTTCCCCATTTCTTGAACCTCCTTTTCTAAGGCTTATTTTACCAGTTCCTTTAATGATAAAAAAGACCCATTCCATGTGGGTCTTTTACTTCTGATCAGCCTCAGCTTTTTCATACGCTTCAATAATACGTGCTACAAGAGGGTGACGTACAACATCAGACTGTTCCAAAAAGATAAAGGCAGAACCATATACATCCTTCAGGATATTCATTACTTCATGTAAGCCTGATTTGACTCCTTTAGGTAAGTCGATTTGCGAAATATCGCCTGTTATGACCATTTTAGAGCCAAAACCTAAACGCGTCAAAAACATCTTCATTTGGGCCAATGTGGTATTTTGCGCTTCATCCAAGATGACGAAAGCATCGTCAAGTGTACGCCCTCTCATATAGGCTAATGGGGCAATTTCAATTATTCCTCGTTCCATTAAACGTTCGGTATGCTCAGCACCAAGCACATCGTGTAGTCCATCATATAGAGGTCGTAAATATGGATCAACCTTTTCTTTTAAGTCTCCGGGTAAAAATCCTAGGCTTTCACCGGCTTCAACGGCTGGACGGGTTAAAATAATTCGTTTAACCTGCCCATTTTTCAGGGCGTTAACAGCCATAACAACTGCCAAATAAGTCTTACCAGTACCTGCAGGACCAATGCCAAATACTAAATCATGCTGCTTAATGGCAGCCACGTATTGACGTTGTCCGTGTGTTTTCACACGAATGGATTTTCCTTTTGCCGTTTTTGTAATCTCTTCATCATATAATTCTTCAAACGAATCTAATTTCCCGCTTTTTGCCATTTGAATACAGTAAATAACATCCCGTTCACTTACACGTATGCCTTTTCGAATCACTCCAAGAAGCTTTTCAATAATTTCCTCAACAAGCTGGACATTTGTTGGGTCGCCTGAGACATGAAGCGTCTCACCTCTTGTGATGATTGAAACATTTAATTCTTCTTCAATTCTTTTAAGATGGAGATCATTGTTTCCAAATAAAACAATGGCCTCGTTTGGATTTTCTAGTTGATGTTTACTCATTACTAAATCTTCTGACATCCTTTAGTCTCCTTGAACTAATGGTATCGTAGTGACGATATTCTCAATTACATTATATTTTATTTCCAATTTTACTTTACCATTGTTAATGGTTTGACGCAAAACTTTTTCTTCTTTAATTTCAGCATCACTGTCTAATTGCTGCTCTAATGTGTTTCTCCCGATATCCTTTGCGACCTCAATAGCCTCATTGTCTGTGTATGTTCTAGTGATTTTTTCACTTTCTCTAATTGTCTCTTTTTCATATGCAACTGGAAGTTCCCAATTAAAGAATTTGATATGCCTTTCATCCAACTCTGATTGAAATTCCTTATATTCAATCTTTCCAAATCCCCAAATCGGAATACGTAAATTTCCTAAAGAGATATAATGTTTTATTTTATTATGCCCAGTTAGTACATCAAGTTTCGTTGTAATATCTACCGTAACCTCAGACTTGTACCAAGTTTCACCAAAAATTTTTCCGCGTGCAGGTACATATACTTCTTCGCCTTCTTTCCCAATTTTACCACTAACTAGCAGATCCCCTTTTTTAACAAAATCATTTTCAGCTACAACAGGCCTACCTTCTTCCACAATCAGTTTCTTAATAATCGCTTTTTTATTGGCCACAAGATTCCTTGGACTATACTGTTCTGGAGGTTCTGGCTGATTTTTTTCAACAACCTCAAAATGATAGGTCGTCCCATTTAATTCCACACCTATCCAAGTAATATCATTAATGGCATCTTCTAAATGACGTTGCAACGATTCATTATCTTCAATGAAAAATTGCAGTTTACCTCTTTCCACTCCAAGTTTTTTTAATTCTTGAATAATGCGGTGCTCGGTTTCAGGTTTAGCCCCTTTCACCTCTATACCCCAAACCATATTTGATAAAATTGTCACAATGATGAAAAAGGAAATTGCTCCAATTAAAAATCCACTATTGTATAGAGCTTTTTGAACGAGAAATGGTAAGCCTTTTTTTCCAATGAATCGTAGTTTACAATCATTTTTACGAACAACTCTTCTTATTTTTTTTATATCTTTTAAATACATAGAGAAGCTCAGGCTATGGGTACCCGGCTTCTTCACTTCCCATACTACAATCCCTTGTCTTACACATTCATTTACAAAACGTTCTGTCCCTTTTCCTGTAATAACAGCCTTAACACTCCCACTAAAAAAGTGCATCCAATGGTTTTTCATGCTTATCCCCCTAGTGTTTCATGTTTCATTTCTCGATATATTGGACATGTTCAATCTTTCCCTCGAGCATTATCTCCTCAGGTAAAATGGTTTTAATGACAAATGCTTTACCTCTAATTAGAAGTTGTCCCTGTTTCAGTAATAACCGTACTTCTTTATCTGAAAAGGTTAATAATCCACGATGATTTTCTATGTAAATATGTAATTGGCCAATCATAGTTATTCTTGGAAGATCCATCATGACGTCAGCAGGAAGTTCCATCTTGTTTGTGATCCATCTTTTCATGCGCTGTCCTAGGTTTTTAGGCATAACAAAGAACCCCCTTTCAACTCATGTTTATGAGTAAAAGGGGGTTCATAGAACATATTTTATCTAGGAGTACTATCTCCGTAAACAAATATTAACGACGGGTTTGGTACGGTCTTTTTGCTCTTGGAGGGCCAAGAATTTCGGACCAAATAATCCCTTCAACGACCTTATTTTTCGAAAAGCTTCTGACAGACTTATGTTCTGAAGTAGCTGCTAATGGTTTAATAACCGTTTGAATTCGTTCTTCGTCCTGTGATGTTTCTTTGTAAGTTCCCTTTTCTTGGAGCTCTTGAAAACGTTCATAAAACGTATTTGGAACATGTGAATCAGAAACCATCTCAGGAGCAGGTTCTATATAATCATACTTTGTCTCAGCCTGATAATCTTCTTTTTCAGGTTTTGGTTCTTGGTCAAATGGATTAAACTGCTTCGGCAGTGGTATTTGAGTCGTAGGCTCTTTATTACCACTCGCAAAACGTTTAAACGCATTAATAAAAAATCCAAATATGACAATCAAAATCAAGGGATTTGACATAATAAAGTCAATAAAGGCTTTTATAGGTGAATCCAACGTGTAAACCTCCTTTCAAGTTTTGAGGTTTATGCATGATTATTATTTTTGATCTTCATCATCGGTAAGTGTGCTTTTACCAATAGAATTTCTCATATCAGTGTCAGCCATGATATTTTTTAGATTTGTATAATCAAGTACACCAAGGTTACCAGAACGTAATGCTTCTGCCATTGCTAAAGGTACTTCAGCCTCGGCTTCCACAACCTTCGCTTTCATTTCTTCTACACGAGCGCGCATTTCTTGTTCACTAGCAACCGCCATTGCACGGCGTTCTTCAGCCTTCGCTTGGGCAATTTTCTTGTCAGCTTCAGCTTGGTCTGTTTGAAGCACGGCACCTATATTTCTACCGATATCAATATCTGCAATATCAATAGATAGGATTTCAAATGCAGTACCTGCATCTAGCCCTTTTGCTAAAACGGTTTGAGATATCATATCAGGATTTTCAAGAACCTTTTTATGGTCCGTTTGAGAACCGATTGTACTTACAATACCCTCACCTACACGGGCAATAACAGTTTCTTCCCCTGCACCCCCGACTAAACGATCAATATTGGCACGAACGGTGATACGCGTTTTTGCTTTTACTTCAATTCCATCCATCGCAACACCTGAAATAAACGGCGTTTCGATAACCTTAGGGTTAACACTCATTTGCACAGCTTCTAACACGTCACGCCCTGCTAAGTCGATTGCAGCTGCTCTTTCAAATGTTAAATCAATGTTTGCACGTTGTGCTGCGATTAACGCATTTACAACTCGGTCAACATTACCACCTGCTAAATAATGACTTTCCAGCTGGTTTGTATGAAGTTGTAATCCTGCTTTTTGAGCCTTAATTAACGGAATAATGACACGGTTCGGGATAACCCGACGTAACCTCATCCCGATTAGTGTAAAGATACTTACACGGACACCAGCAGCCAGTGCTGAAATCCATAGTGCAACTGGCACAAATGTAAATAGTACAGCTAGTAAGATAATAGCAAGTGCAACTAAGATTAAAATGGTGATCATACCTGTTGGCATTCTTTTTCCTCCTACTTGTTTTTATTTATTAATATCAGGAACTTCCCGAACAACGATTCGAGAACCTTCTGTTTTAATAACTTCTACTCTGGTATTTCTTTCAATGTAGTTACCCTGTGTGACAACATCTAGTCTTTCATCATTGATGATGGCAGTACCAGAAGGTCTCAATGTTGTTAAGGCAATACCTTGTTTTCCAATTAAATCATCACGGTTTTTATTTGAAACATACCCACTCTCAGAATTGGTAGAATCAAAAAGGATAATCTTTTTAAATACATGAAGTTTCTTCCCAAATATTTTCACTAAAATAATCGATACTACAATTGTAGCTACTAAGGCTACTAATAGTGAAATGCTAATTACCATCATACTGCTCCCTGCTAAGAAAAAGCTCGTTAAAATTGCTCCTAATCCAATCAAGCCTATTATCCCCCCAGGTAAAACAAACTCCAGTAAAATTAAAACAATTCCTACTACAAAAAGAATAATGGACTCCAGACCTGCTAGTCCTGCTACTAAATGCCCATAGAAAAAGAGTAACAGCGCTGATATCCCCATTATACCAGGAATACCAAAACCAGGAGAGTATAGTTCAACAACTAATCCTAAACTTCCAATCGTTAAAAGAATCGAAACAACAATTGGATTTGTAATAAAGCGTGCGATTTTTTCAGCAAGGCTAAGTTCAGCTTGTTCAACAGCAGCTTTTTCGAAGCCTAGTGTCTTTAATAAATCCGCTCTATCCTTTACAACCCCTTCAGCATAACCTACTTGAAGTGCCTGTTTGGCTGTTAAGGTAAGGAATTTCCCTTTTTCTGCACCTAGCTCTGGGAGATCAATCTCTTTGTCTGCCATCGCTAAAGCATATATTGGATCACGACCATTGTTTTCAGCAGCACCTTTCATGGCTGACAACCAGTAGGAAACAGCTTTTTCATCTGCCGTATTCCCTGCTTGGTCAATAATCCCAGCTGCTCCCATTCTACCATTATCAGACATATAGATTTTATCAGCATTTAACGCAATAAAAGCACCCGCTGAGATAGCATCGTTATTGACATATGCTACTGTAGGAATAGTTGATTCTTGGATTCGTTTACCGATTTTTGTTGCTGCATCAACTGCCCCACCAGGGGTATTGATTTCAAAAATGATAACGTCTGCTCCTTTATTCTCAGCGTCTGTAATAGATCGGTCGATAAAAGCACTTAATCCTTTTTCGACTGTTTCTTCTAATGGTATGATGTACACCACTTGGTCTGCAGCACTGGAGCTCTTAATTGGCATTAGTGTGAGAATGAACGGCAAGAGAATAATGGAAAGATATAAAAGGACTCTCCACTTTTTCAAGGCATTCCCCCCTCTCTATTCATTTTTCGTCATGATAGTATGTAATACGTTTGACATGTGCACCAGGTTTCATATATTTCATGTTTTTATGTAAACTTTTTGTTGGTAATAGTTACCTATATGCGTGTATGTATTTAGTGAGGAGACGGTTATGGGGTACACTTTACCATTGTGCTTATCATTTCCTCGTAAAGAAAAGGTTCTAAGTCAAATGTTGGGGTTTTAGGCTACCGCGCTTCGCTTGGTGGCCTCAATAAAAAATGATGGATGGTACCATTCATCATTTTTTATTGAGGAGAATGCCCCCAACTTGGTTAACCAATATGTACCCCTATTCTTTTATACTTGTGTGTTAATAAAATTTTAGCCCTAAAGCGTTCAAACACTCTAAATCCATAAGCATTTCGCTTTAAAACTTTGGTGGAATTATTAATTCCCTCTAGAAATCCATTTGAATATTCATAGGCAAAGCTATTTAATACTTCAACTTGCCAATTTTGTATGGTCTTTATGGCTTTAATCATCTCAGGTATCTTTGAATCCTCAATAAACTTATATAATTCTTCTAATTCTTTTTTAACCAAACTAATCTGGCTTTTTCCATTTACTTTGGCCCGTAAAAACCAAGAACGATAAGCCTCTTTGATTTCATATGCTCTTCTGAGTTCATTAGACATTTCCAAGTATCGCTCTAAATGCCAACGTTCATCCCTAGTTAAGCGCTGGCTATCTTTATGAAATACATGTTTCATACGTTTACACTTTTTTCGGTCGTATCCATGAAACTCATTTTGTATTCGGCGTCTTACTCCATCAAGCCCCCAATAAATGTAACGACAAAAATGAAACCTATCAGCTACAATAACGGGTTTACCCAATGCCTCTTGAACGGCTGCTTTAAAGGAATGATTCATATCCATTATGACTATTTGAACCCCAGATCCATGCTTTCTCAAGTAGTCCTTAATCGTACGTTTATAGCGATTTGGTAAAATATCAATCGGTTCTTTTGTAATCCCATCCGCAATGATTAACTGATATTTCCCTTCCCGGGTATCACCTTTGTATTCATCAATGGCTATAACATTTGGTAGCTCTTCCACAGGACGAATTTCGCTTCGGGATATTTGATCGAATCTACGTATGATGGTTGAAGGAGAACATCCATAGATCTCGGCCGTTTCCTTGAACGTTTTTCCTTTAATCGCTTTTATCGATATTGCTTGATTCCACTCTATTGAAGTACGCTGATAACGCATGACAAAAGGGTTTTTCTCCGAAAAACGTTTTCCACACTCACAGACATAACGTCTACGCTTATAAAAGATTTGAGTTTTTCTTTCAAACCACTTTAAGTGTTGAATTTTTTGTACACGATAGTCATGAACCTTATTCGTTCTTTGATTACATTTGGGGCACCGGTTTACTTTTCGTTCCATTTCAACATACAGTCGCACTACTTCACCGACTTCTTCAACATTGGTTAGGATAGACCCTTTTAATCCAGGAATAATCATGGTAAAATCCATATTGCACGCAACTCCATTCTTTACACTTGTTTCTAGTCAATTCAAGTATAAAAGAATGAAGAGTTTGCGTGTTTTTTTATGCACACAAATTTTTTCTAAACCCCAACAAATATTATAGAGCCAAAGAAAAAACACCTTACGCGATGTAAGGTGCTTTTGTTAAGATAATTGCTGTTGAACAAGTTTGTTGACGAGACCACCGTCAGCCTTGCCTTTTACCTTTGGCATGATAGCAGCCATCACTTTGCCCATGTCAGCCTTTGAAGAAGCATTGACCTCTTGTACTGTTTCTTTGACAATCTCAACAAGATCCTCTTCAGATAATTGTTCTGGAAGGTATACCTCTAATATCTCAATTTCAGTCTGAATTTTATTAACAAGATCTTCACGACCAGCGTTACTAAATTCGCGGAGGGAATCTTTTCGTTGTTTTAGTTCACGAGTAAGAACTGTTAACTCTGCTTCCTCTGATAGTTCACTGGTACCCAGCTTAATGCCTTCATTTTGAAGAGCAGCCTTTACCATTCGAATAACAGATAGCCTATCTTTTTCTTTATTCTTCATCGCTGTTTTCATATCATTATTTAAACGCTCGAGAAGACTCATAAAACTACACCCTCTTTTAGTATTTGCGCTTTCTAGCAGCTTCAGATTTCTTCTTACGCTTTACGCTAGGCTTCTCATAGAATTCGCGCTTTCTAGCTTCTTGAATCGTACCTGATTTAGATACAGTTCTTTTGAAGCGGCGAAGAGCATCTTCAAGCGATTCGTTTTTACGAACGACCGTTTTTGACATTCTAATTCCCTCCCTCCGAAAACAACCACTAACTCTAATTAAGACACATGTTCTATTTCATTCTCTAAGTGTCGATCGAAAAAAATCGTCGAAAAAATAAACATGTACTTTGCAATTATAATATATGCACGATTTTTGGTCAACTGTAATTCACAATCGTATCACTAGAAATCATGTCTTCACTACTAGTTTTAATAATTTTTTTTGCTGTTATTCCTGTTAAATCCTCTTTTTTGTTAACTAATTAACATTTTCATTTATTCTGATCGTGCTAAGTTAAAAAAATTGAAGTTGTCATTTTCACATATCCTTGTCCATACAATGTGATAGGGGTGAGAAATGCATGATTGAACTTATATCGTTATTTGCTGTATTTATTGCGATCTTTCTATTCGGTATGACCGTGATGAGGACAGGCCTTTATAATCTAACCGGAGATAAGCTAAAAGTTTGGCTGATTCGTTTTACTGATAATCCAATAAAGGGATTATTAACTGGGATGATTATTACAGCCATTATCCACAGTAGTTCTGCTGTTATGGTGCTTGTAGTAGGGTTAATTGCTACAGGTTATTTAACTTTTAGACAATCCATTGGAATCATTCTTGGGACCAATATCGGAACAACCTTTACCGCGGAAATGATAACCTTTGATATTTTTGAATGGATTGTTCCAATTTTAATTTTAGGCTTTTTATGTTTACTTATCAGTAATCAACAGGTATTTAGCTTTGGTGCTTTTTTATTCGGGTTAGGATGCATGTTTGTGGCGATGAATGGATTTGAGCAGCTTGCGAGGCCCATCTCACAATTCCCGTCTATCCATACTTTTTTTCAACATACAAATGAAAGCAGTATTTTTGGGGTTGGTGTAGGGACTATATTAACGTCTATCATCCAATCTAGTACCGCGACAACTGGAATCATTATGGGTTTTATGAACGAGCAGTTACTTACTTTAAATGCGGGGATTGCCGTTTTACTTGGAGCGAATATTGGAACATGTATTACAGCTTATATTGCGAGTCTTGGGAGTAGGCATGAAGCAAAGTTAGCGGCCTATGCCCATATTTGGGTCAATGTGCTCGGTGTCATTTTATTTTTTCCATTCATAAATGTACTTGGTCAAGTTGCAATGCTGCTCACATCGCACCCTGATGTTCAAATTGCCCATGTTAGCTTAATTTTTAATGTTCTTACCTCCCTACTGTTTTTACCTTTTGCCGGGGTCTTGACGAAATTTATTATGAAGATACACCGAGCTGTATAAAAGAAAAGCTGGCCTTTTAAGCCAGCTTTAACTGTATTAATAATCAGAAGATCCTGTTAGTCCATTAACAATTGCTACGCCTGAACTTGCACCAATTCTTGTAGCTCCTGCATCAATCATATCTTGAGTGCCTTTAGCGTCACGAACTCCGCCAGATGCTTTAACTCCGATTTCTGGTCCGACAGTTTTACGCATTAAACGAATGTCTTCCACTGTTGCTCCACCGGTCGAAAAACCTGTTGATGTTTTCACAAAATCAGCACCGGCTTTAACGGCAAGCTCACACGCCCTTACTTTCTCCTCATCTGTTAGCAAACATGTTTCAATGATAACTTTTGTAAGTGCTTTGCCTTTTGCCGCTTCCACAACTGCTCGGATGTCTTTTTCAACTAATTCGTCATTTTTATCCTTAAGGGCACCGATATTGATAACCATATCCACTTCTGTTGCACCTTTTTCAATAGCATCCTTTGTTTCAAATGCTTTTGTTTCTGGTGTACTAGCGCCTAATGGAAATCCGATAACCGTACAAACCTTCACTTCGGAATCTTTTAACAGGTTAGCCGCTGTTTCAACCCATGTTGGGTTTACACAAACAGACATGAACCCATATTCCTTTGCCTCTGCACAAAGTTTTTCAATTTGAGCTTTCGTTGTATCGGCTTTTAATGCTGTATGATCAATCAGTTTAGCAATGTTCGTCATTATGTATGTCTCCTTTTACTTTTTTAGTTGTACGTACCTCTAACATCATAACATTTGTTTTAGTGGGTGACTAGCACCTAAACAGTTTTATTATGCGATAAAAAAAAGAAGCTAATCAAATGATTACTTCTTTTCATCCTATTTTTATTACGCTGTCGTTCTTGCTTCTTCTGATTTAATTGGAAGATCGTCTTCAACTTTTACAAATTGCCCCTCATTATATGGGTAACCAGCCTTCGTAATTTTTACTTTCACGATTTTACCAATCATATCTTCAGTTGCATCGAATTTCACTTTTAGATAATTGTCCGTAAAACCAACATATAAACCACTTGTTGGATCGTCCTTGTCTAGTTCCTCCGGAATAACTTCTAAAACTTCCCCTTCGTAATTAGATGCATATTCCTTGGCCAATTGGTCGGATAGTGAAATAAGACGGTGTACACGCTCATTTTTTACTTCCTCATCAATTTGGTCTTCCATTCTCGCCGCTGGAGTACCTGTACGTTTAGAGTATGGGAAAACGTGTAATTCTGAGAATTTGTGTTCCTTAACAAAATTATAAGTTTCCATAAACTCTTCTTCCGTTTCACCAGGGAATCCAACAATAACATCAGATGTTAACGCTAAGCCTGGTAATGCCTGACGAAGTTTTGTTAAACGCTCTGCAAAGAATTCCATTGTATATTTACGTCTCATACGTTTTAACACAGTATTTGAACCAGATTGCAATGGGACGTGTAGATGTCTTACTACTTTTGTTGATTGATCAAGTACCTCTATAATTTCATCAGTAATTTGGCTAGCCTCGATGGAGGAAATTCGAATTCTCTTAAGACCAATCACTTTAGATTCTAGGTCACGTAAAAGAGCAGCTAGATTATAATCCTTCATATCCTCGCCATATCCACCAGTATGGATTCCAGTTAAGACAATCTCTTTATACCCTGCATTTACAAGCTGTTGTGCTTGTTTAATTACTTCCTCTGGATCACGAGAACGCATTAGACCACGAGCCCATGGAATAATACAGAAGGTACAGAAATTGTTACAGCCTTCTTGGATTTTCAATGAAGCACGGGTACGGTCTGTAAAAGAAGGTACATCAAGTTCTTCATATACACGTGTTTTCATGATATTACCTACTCCATTTATCGGAGTACGCTCTTGCTTGTACTGCTCAATATACTCAAGCATTTTCTTTCGATCCTGTGTGCCTACAACAATATCAACGCCAGGGATTGCCATGATTTCTGCTGGTGATGTTTGCGCATAACAGCCTGTAACACAAATAACAGCATCAGGATTTTTACGTATTGCTCTACGTATAACCTGTCTACTCTTTTTATCTCCTGTATTTGTAACAGTACAAGTATTAATCACATACACATCAGCAGTACTTTCAAACTCAGTACGCTCATAGCCGTTTTCTTTAAAAAGTTGCCAAATGGCTTCTGTTTCATAATGATTTACTTTACATCCTAATGTATGGAATGCAACTAATGACATTATTGTCACCTCGCTAATTCAAAATAATATGATACAGCTGATAAAACGTATAATGGTGCTGTCTCAGTTCGTAAAATCCGAGGACCAAAGCTACAGGAAATAAAATCATTTTCTAATAATGCATCTACCTCTTTTTCAGTCAGACCACCTTCGGGTCCAATCACAACTAAAAGGGATTCACCATGATTTAATTGTGATAACACTCGTGCTAGATTTGAGTTTTCACCGCGCTTTGCATCCTCTTCATAAGCTACTACTTTATAAGTATAGGACTTGCTAAAAGACAATAATTCTTTATAGGACAAAGGTTTACTCACGTTAGGAACCATTGCACGATGTGATTGCTCTGCTGCTTCCTTTGCAATTTTCTCCCAGCGTTCTACCTTTTTTTGTCCCTTCTTTTCATCCCATTTAACAATTGAACGAGCCGCAACAAAAGGGACAAACTCAGATGCTCCAAGCTCCGTCCCTTTTTGGATTACATATTCAAGCTTGTCCCCCTTCGGCAAACCGCTTGCAATACAAACCTTAATGGGGAGCTCATTCGAGTTCTCTACCCATTCTACAACATTGGCTAAAACCATATCATTGGTAATTTCAGTAATTGCACAAAGTGCTACTCTTCCATTATAGCAACAAAAAATGGTGTCTCCAACTGACATTCTCATGACTCGCGTTATATGGTGAACATCCTCACCCAAAATTTCAGCCTGCGTTTCACTCATTTGATCGACAAAATATCGTTGCATCGTTTTCCCACCACCTGCAAGAATCCTTTATTCACTTTTCTTTCTAGCGATCATGGATACCCAGTCTTCCATTACAAGAACTTCCTCAATAATGAATCCAGATGCTAAAAGACGATCCTTCACTTCTTGTTTTTTCGTATTAATAATTCCAGATACAATGAAAGCACCATTTGGCTTTAGGATTTTTGCTGCGTCGTCAGTAAAACGAACAATGATTTCAGCAAGAATATTTGCCACAATGAGATCCACTGGTCCTTCTATATCATCAAGCAGATTGTTTTGTGATACCGTAACTACTTCATGTACTTTGTTTAATTTTATGTTGAGTTTTGCACTCTCAACGGCTACCGTATCTAAATCTAGCGCCCTGATTGATCCTGCACCAAGCATGGCAGCAGCAATGCTTAAAACACCTGAACCAGTCCCAACATCGACAATGGTATCTCCTTTTTTCACAGTACGTTCTAGGGCTTGAATACTCATAACAGTTGTAGGATGTGTACCTGTTCCAAAAGCCATTCCAGGGTCTAGCTCGATAATTAATTCATCGCTATGAACAGGCTCATACATTTCCCATGTAGGTACAATCGTGAATTTCTCCGAGATTTTTACAGGGTGATAATATTTTTTCCATGCTGTAGCCCATTCTTCCTCATGAACTTCACTAATAGTGATTTTATTATGACCCAAATCAATATCAAAAAGCAAAAGATTGTTAATGGCTTCTTTAATTTCTTCCACTGTTTCACCTAAGAAGCTATTGATAGGAAGGTACGCTTTGACGATAACACCTTCTTCAGGATAATCATCTGGATTAAGTTGGTAGATCTCACCAAACACATTTTCACGTTCCTTTGTTAGGTCAAATGGATCTTCAATCACAACTCCACTGGCACCTGCTTCATGAAGAATATTTGATATCGGCTCAACCGCCTCCTGTGTTGTGTGAATGCTAATTTCAGACCATTTCAATTCTACCAACTCCAATCCTATTTCTATATGTCCAGTTGCAGTGCCTAGAAACTCGAGAATCTTCAATTCTTCCTATAGAATCAAAAAACGATTCTTTATAGGAGTATCAACGCACAGGATGTGCTAATGCCGACATCACCATAGAATTTGGCGGTTTAAGTCGGCCAGATTACCCGTTTCTGGGCAAGGCGCTTCCTCATTTCGACCTACTCGCCTTTAAATGCTCGTTTTACTTTCGAAAAAAAATTATCATGCTGTTCATCCGGAGCTTCATTACCGCTTATTTCTGTAAACTCACGAAGCAATTGTTTTTGCTTTTCTGTAAGCTTTGTTGGGGTAATGACACGAACGCGAATATGTTGGTCCCCTTGACCATACCCTCGTACATTCGGTACACCCTTGCCGCGCAGACGGAAGTTCGTTCCAGTTTGAGTACCCGCAGGTATTTTTAATTTTACCTTTCCGTGCAAAGTAGGTACTTCAATTTCATCACCTAATGCAGCTTGTGCAAAGGTTAAAGGCATTTCACAGTAAATATCGTCACCATCACGCTCGAAAAATTCATGTGAACGCACATGGAACACAACATATAAATCCCCTGGAGGTCCACCATTTACACCTGGCTCACCCTGACCAGCAACACGAAGTTGTTGACCATCATCAATGCCTGCTGGAATCTTAACATGGATTTTTTTGCGTTTTTTGACTTTTCCAGAGCCACTACAAGTTGAACATTTATCCTTAATAAATTTACCTGTTCCACTACAATGATGGCAGACACGTCTATTTACAATTCGCCCAAATGCGGTGTTCTGTTCAACATTGATTTGACCTGAACCGCCACAGTGTGAACAAGTTTCTGGTTTTGTTCCAGGTTTTGCACCTGAACCATGACACGTTGAACATTCTTCTTCTCTTGGGATTTCAATGTCTGTTACTTTACCAAAAACAGCCTCTTCAAACTGTAATGTCATCGTGTATTGTAAATCTGCTCCTTGGCGAGGTGCATTTGGGTCTCTTCTTCTTGTTCCACCACCAAAAATAGAACTGAAGATGTCTTCGAAACCAAAACCACCGCCAAAATCAGCACCGCCTCCAAAACCACCAAAGCCTTGGTTTGGATCTGTATGTCCGAATTGGTCATAATGGGCACGTTTGTTATCATCTGTTAACGTATCATAAGCTTCTGTAATTTCTTTAAACTTATCAGCAGCATCTGCTTCTTTATTGATATCGGGGTGATATTTTTTAGATAATTTTCGATATGCCTTTTTTATTTCATCTTTGCCTGCACTTTTCGAAACCCCGAGTACCTCATAATAATCTCTTTTACTCATTAAATCCACTCCCGCATCATTCACATAAAGAATATTGTATCATTTCCTTTTATAAAATGGCAATAATACATGTTATCAAATCAAATGCGCCTTGGCGTATTTGCGCTCAGATTTTTTAGGCCCACACGAGGTGGGTCACAAAGAAGTTGCCACAGGAAGTGGCGAACTTAGTCTTTGATCTTATGCTAAAAAAGTTACCTTTGAAAATCGCATGTCTACGCCGGAGGCTTTACCTTTATTCAGCCGAGGTTTGAACCCCGGCTGAGTTAATAACTCTTAAAACATTCTTCTCCACAAATAGAAGTAGTGGACTTCTGCTGAATAAAGTAAAAAAGCCAAAGCCAAGACAGGCCTGACTTCGACTTTTCCACACATTTATTTCTTTTATTGGTGTCTGGCTCCAGTGCCTAGAAACTCGAGAAACTTCAACTCCTCCTACAGAGGCAAACTACGCCTCTTTGTCGGAGTCTCCAGTTTTCTCATTTCTGTGCAAGGCACTTACGCCTTTCTATTTATCGTCGTTTACTTCTTCGTATTCAGCGTCTACTACATTATCGTCTTTACCTTGGTTTGCGCCATCTGTTCCTTGTGCACCTTGAGCGCCCTGTGCTTGTTGCTGAGCTTGCTCATATAGTTTCACAGAAAGCTGTTGAACGATTTCTTGTAGAGCATCTTTCTTCGCTTTGATTTCTTCAAGATCATTCTTCTCGATCGCTTGTTTTAATGCCTCTTTAGCTTCATTTGCTTTTTCAACTTCAGCAGCATCTACTTTACCTTCTAAATCTTTTAGTGTTTTTTCAGTTGTGAACACTAATTGATCTGCTTCATTACGAAGTTCAACTTCTTCTTTACGCTTCTTGTCGGCTTCTGCATTTTCTTCAGCCTCGCGAACCATGCGATCAACTTCTTCGTCAGATAAGCCTGAAGATGATTGAATTGTAATAGCTTGTTCTTTGTTAGTACCAAGATCTTTTGCACGAACATTTACAATACCATTTTTATCGATATCGAATGTAACTTCGATTTGTGGTACTCCACGTGGAGCTGGTGGAATATCCGTTAATTGGAAGCGACCTAATGTTTTGTTGTCAGCTGCCATTTGACGTTCCCCTTGAAGTACGTGGATATCAACAGCTGTTTGATTATCCGCAGCAGTAGAGAATACTTGAGACTTACTTGTTGGAATCGTTGTATTACGGTCGATTAATCGAGTAAATACGCCACCCATTGTTTCGATTCCAAGTGATAATGGTGTTACGTCTAGAAGAACTACGTCTTTAACATCACCAGTCAATACTCCACCTTGAATAGCTGCACCTAGTGCAACAACTTCGTCAGGGTTTACCCCTTTGTGTGGTTCCTTACCTGTTTCTTTCTTGATTGCTTCTTGAACAGCTGGGATACGAGTTGATCCACCAACAAGGATTACCTTATCGATTTCACTTGCTGAAAGGCCAGCATCTTGAAGGGCACGACGAGTTGGTCCCATTGTACGCTCAACAAGTTCTGCTGAAAGCTCTTCAAATTTTGCACGAGTTAAGTTTACTTCTAAGTGAAGTGGTCCTGCTTCTCCTGCTGTGATAAATGGAAGTGAAATTTGTGTTGAAGTAACACCTGATAAATCTTTCTTCGCTTTTTCAGCAGCATCTTTTAATCGTTGTAATGCCATTTTATCTTTAGATAGATCAATGCCATTTTCTTTTTTGAATTGGTCTACTAAGTAATCGATAATTACTTGGTCAAAGTCATCCCCACCAAGACGGTTATCACCAGCAGTTGACTTAACTTCGAATACTCCGTCGCCAAGTTCTAGAATGGAAACGTCGAATGTTCCTCCACCAAGGTCATATACAAGGATTGTTTGATCTTCATCCGTTTTATCCAAACCATATGCAAGAGCAGCTGCAGTTGGTTCGTTGATAATACGTTCAACTTCAAGACCAGCAATTCGGCCAGCATCTTTTGTTGCTTGACGTTCAGCATCATTAAAGTATGCTGGAACAGTGATAACAGCTTTCGTTACTTTTTCGCCAAGATATTCTTCCGCATAGGATTTGAAGTATTGTAGAAGAATAGCAGATACTTCTTGAGGAGTATACGGCTTTCCTTCGATTTCAACCTTATAATCTGTTCCCATGTGGCGTTTGATAGACATGATTGTGTTTGGGTTTGTAATTGCTTGACGCTTTGCTACCTCTCCAATTTGTCTTTCTCCATTTTTAAATGAAACAACTGATGGAGTTGTGCGGTTACCTTCTGGGTTTGGAATAACTTTTGCTTCTCCACCCTCCATAACAGCAACACATGAGTTTGTTGTACCTAAATCTATACCAATGATTTTACTCATGGAAATTCCTCCTTAATTTGTACAAAACTTTGAAATTACTCGTTTACTTTAACCATTGAAGGACGTAAAACTCTATCTTTAAGTTTATATCCTTTTTGGAACTCTTCAAGAACCACATTTGATTCTGCATCCGGGTCACTCACCTGCATTACTGCTTGATGCACATTTGGGTCAAATGGTTTTCCAACTGCTTCAATCGCTTCAACGCCTTCTTTTTTCAGGGCATCAATAATGCTACGGTATACCATTTCTACGCCTTGCATAATGGATTTTGCTTGTTCATTTGTTGCTTCTACTTGAAGTGCTCTTTCAAAATTATCAAGAGCCGGCAACAAATCATTTACAAGACTTTGAGCTCTATATGTAGCAGCTGTTTCTTGATCTAAGCGAGCACGTCTCTTAAAGTTTTCAAAGTCGGCAACCTGACGCAAAATGCGATTTTCTGCCTCTTCTAGCTTAGCCTCAAGTTCTGCGATTTTTTCATTGGCTTTCGAAAGTTCGGCATTCACATCATTTTCTTGTTCTTCTACTAACTCTGCTTCAGCCTGTTCAATCGTTTCTACCACATCATTATCTACGTTTGCTTCTTCTACTTCAATTTCTTCTTTCACTACTTCATTCTCGTTAGCCAATACACTCACCTCCCTTAAAGTGAAATCTCACTTCGTATAATACTTAGCTTAGTATATGTATTAGAGGGAAGATATCTCCCCCTACTAAATATGACCACTGCTATTCAATTTGATACAGTTTCGTCAGGACCTTTGAAAAATCTTGACTTATATGCTGCAACAAAGTGATAACACGTGAATACTCCATTCTTGTAGGTCCTAAAATAGCAATAGACCCAAGATGTTCATTACCTATGGAATAAGTTGCAGTTATTAAGCTACAATCATTCATCGCAATATTGTTGTTTTCGTGACCAATCTTAATATTTATTCCTGCTTTATCCGAACGTAACAACCTCGAAAATTCATGCTCACTTTCAATCATTGTTAATAATGATCGAACTTTGTCAATGTCATGGAACTCGGGTTGACTTAACATATTTGTTTTTCCACCAATATACATTTTTTCTTCCGTTTTAAGGGTAAGTGTTTTGTCCAAAACATTTAAGACTGCATCATAGTTTCGAATATTGGTTTTTAAAAGGGTTGCAACCTCTTTATAAATTTTGTTTTTTAGGTCGGTTAGCGGAACACCTATAAGTCGCTCGTTTAAAATGTTGACCATTTTTTCGATATCGCTTGGGTCGATTGAATCAGGAAATGAAATTGTTCGATTTTCCACATATCCATTATCCGTAACGATAATAGCAACAGCTGTTTCATTATTAATCGGAACAATTTGCAGCCTTTTCACTTTATTTTCTTTAAAGGCTGGACCTAATACGATTGCAGTATAGTTGGTTAGATCCGATAAAATCTGTGCAGATTTTTGTACAATTTTTTCGAGCTCATAAATCCTCTCTGCAAAAATTGACTTTAATTCTTGCTTTTCCTTAAAGGTTAACTGGCTTGGAGATAACAAATGATCCACATAGTATCGATAACCTTGTTCGGATGGAACTCTACCAGATGAGCTGTGGGTTTTCTCAATAAATCCTAGTTCTTCTAGATCTGCCATCTCATTGCGAATAGTTGCTGAGCTAAACACAATCCCATCCTTTTTCGACAATGTTCTTGACCCTACTGGCTGTGCAGATCTAATAAAGTCATCAATTATTACTTGAAGAATCAATAGTTGACGATCTGTTAGCAAGGAACATCACCTCTGTTAGCACTCTGATTTAACGAGTGCTAATTCTATAATTAAATTACCAAATACATGTGTCATTGTCAATGATTTAAACATATTCATTTTAAATCAAAAATGCTTGAAACACTTCATTTCCAAGAAATTTCCCTTTATGTGTTAGTCGAATAAAATCATCTTTTTCCTCAAGCAGCGCTTTTTCCTTTTGTTCCTTAATTTGGCTTGCAAAAACATCATAAATACTTACAGAAAACTTTTCTTGAAAATGGGAGATCGAAACTCCTTTTGTTTTGCGCAGACCTAAAAATAGTTCTTCTTCCATTTTTTCTTGTAAAGTTACTGAATGTGTTTCGACATAAGGAAAACCATGTTCGTCAATTGCTGACATATATTTTTTTATTGGACCGGCATTTGATATTCTTTTTCCTGAAACATAGCTATGTGCACCAGCACCAATCCCATAATATTCTTCATTATTCCAATAGGTTAAATTATGGCGACTTTCGAAACCTACTTTTGAAAAATTACTGATTTCATATTGGTGGAACCCGTGTTTTTCCATTTCTTCCATTAAAATTTCATACATTTTTGCCTCGTTTTCTTGGCTAGGTAAATGGAGTTTACCCTTTCTCATCAAGTTATAGAACACCGTTTTAGGTTCAATAATGAGTGAGTATGCGGAAACATGCTCTACATCCAGGGAGAAAGCCATATCGAGTGATTCCTGAAAACTTTCGATTGTTTGATGCGGGAGAGCATACATTAGATCAATGCTTATGTTTTTAAAACCTACCTGTTTTGCCAATTCGATCGTATGAAATACATCTTCACGGCGATGGGTTCTACCAATTGCTTTAAGGAGCTCATCATCAAAGGTTTGAACACCAAAACTAATTCGATTGACACCCGAGTCTAACATTAGTTTTAATTTATCCTCTGTAAGATCACCCGGATTCGCTTCAAATGTAAATTCGAATGTCTTGCTTCGAGGTGTTAAATAATTGTTAATACTAGATAGGAATAGTTCTAGTTGGTTAACAGTAAGAACGGTTGGCGTTCCCCCACCAACAAATATGGATTTAAGAGATGAAGGTGGAAACGCTCCAATTGTATGTTTCAGTTCAGTATCCATGTATTGAAGATATTCATCAACTGGTTGTCCTTTTAGAAATACTTTATTGAAGTCACAATAGTGACAAATCTGTTCACAAAAAGGGATGTGAAGGTATGCTGCTTGTACCAAAAAATCACTTCTTTCGAAATAGAGAAAACCGCAGAAAGATCTGCGGTATCTTTAATTTATTTGTCGTCCATTTTTAATACTGCCATGAATGCTTCTTGAGGTACTTCGACTGAGCCTACTTGCTTCATTCGTTTCTTACCTTCTTTTTGTTTTTCAAGAAGCTTACGCTTACGGGAAATGTCCCCACCATAACATTTGGCTAACACATTTTTACGAATTGCTTTAATAGTTGAACGTGCTATAATCTTTTGCCCAATCGCTGCCTGAACAGGTACCTCAAATTGCTGTCTTGGAATAAGTTCCTTTAGTTTCTCAACAATTATTTTTCCACGTTCATATGCTGTATCCTTATGAACGATGAAGGAAAGTGCGTCTACTTTTTCAGCATTTAATAGGATATCCATTTTTACAAGCTTAGATGGCTTATAGCCAATTAACTCGTAGTCAAATGAAGCATAGCCCTTTGTACTTGATTTTAATTGGTCAAAGAAATCATATACAATTTCCGCAAGCGGAATTTCATAAACGATGCTAACGCGCTTTTCATCAAGGTACTGCATATCGATAAAAATACCACGTTTACCTTGGCATAGCTCCATAACAGCTCCAACATAATCGTTTGGCACCATCATGGTCGCTTTCACGTAAGGCTCTTCAATTCTATCAATTTTTTGTGGATCAGGCATATCAGACGGGTTATCAATTTTCAAATCTGTTCCATCCGTTAGAAAAACATCATAAATAACGCTTGGTGCCGTTGTAATTAAATCGATTTTAAATTCTCTTTCGATTCTTTCTTGAATAATTTCCATATGCAATAGGCCTAAAAATCCACATCGGAAACCAAAGCCGAGCGCCTGGGAAGTTTCCGGTTCGAATTGCAGGGCAGCATCATTCAATTCAAGTTTTTCCAACGCTTCACGTAAATCATTATATTTTGCTGTATCGATTGGATATAGTCCACAGTAAACCATCGGATTTAGACGACGATAACCTGGTAATGGTGTTGTTACACCATTTTTAGCATTAGTAATGGTATCACCGACACGTGTATCACCAACATGCTTGATCGATGCTGTTAAAAATCCAACATCACCAACTGTTAGTTCATCTTGTAAAGTTGCACGTGGTGTGAACACACCTACTTCAATTACTTCAAATTCCTTACCCGTTGCCATCATTTTAATTTTGTCTCCAGGCTTAACAGTACCTTCGACGATACGAATATAAGCAACTACGCCACGGTATGGGTCATATACAGAGTCAAAAATGAGTGCCTGTAATGGCGCTTCTGGGTCACCCTGCGGTGCAGGTACCTTATCAACTACCTGTTCCAATATATCTTCTATCCCAATTCCTGCTTTGGCAGATGCAAGAACTGCTTCTGAGGCATCAAGTCCAATTACATCTTCAATTTCTTGCCTTACTCGCTCTGGGTCCGCACTTGGCAAGTCGATTTTATTAATAACCGGTAAAATTTCCAGGTCATTATCTAAAGCTAGGTACACGTTTGCTAAAGTTTGTGCTTCAATTCCCTGTGCAGCGTCGACTACAAGTACTGCACCTTCACATGCCGCTAAACTACGAGAAACTTCGTATGTAAAGTCAACATGCCCTGGGGTATCAATTAGGTGGAATATATATTCCTCCCCATCTTTCGCTTTAAATTTTAATTGCACAGCATTTAGTTTAATTGTTATACCACGTTCTCTTTCTAGGTCCATGGAGTCTAGCAATTGCTCTTTCATTTCACGATGGGTTAACGCATTTGTTTTTTCAAGGATGCGGTCAGCCAATGTTGATTTACCGTGGTCTATGTGAGCAATGATTGAAAAATTCCGGATTCTAGATTGTCTGTTACGTCTCTCTTCTTGGTTCATTCAAAATCCTCCTGATACGAAAAGCTCAAGCGCCTAATTAGCGATCGTCTACTAAGTGCTGCCACGTCCTGTGGCAAACGTAGACGTCAGCCCTTCCTGTGCAAGTCCGACTAGCCCTGGAACCCTAACGAGGAGGCTGTGCCGCCACAGGAGGGGTGAAGCGACCTCGAGGGCCTAGGCGCTGGAGCTGAACAATATAACTTAATCGTATATGTTATCTTACTATAAATTTATAGAATTCACTAGATTAGATTATACAGAACTCTTTTGTCACATTCAATTAAGAAAAAACGACCATATATAGAAAAAAGAGCTTGCTTTATATATTCCTAGCAAGCTCCCCCTAAATTTTATCGAGTAAACTTCCGATTCCGTTTCCAATGGCAATCATGATTTTTTCAAAAAGAGCACTTATTCCGTTTCCTAACTTTTCACCTATGCTTGAAAAAAGGTTAAAGGCTTCTACGTCCTCTAATTGTTTTTGTTTTTGTTCTATATCATGACTGGTTACCTTTCGCCCTAAAACAGATGCTTCTACTTCCCCGTTATCATCAGTAATATGAAAGGCACCTTGAAGAGAGGGGTCATTATACCCCCTCATTTTCTTCATCCCTTCATTTGCTTGCTGCATGCCGATCAAAACACCTAGAAGAAGAACAGTCACAATCAAGAAACATTTCATCATGAATTTAACCATTGGAATTGCTCCCTCTTACCTATTCTTTATTTGTTTCATTTGCATTTACTTTTTCAGCCTGCCAGTAATATTCTGCGAGGACATCTGCTATGGCTGCCGCAGTTCGGCGCAATTCTTCGAAATTATTATCGACTCCACCAAATTCAATTAGCATGGCATTTCCTGATTTGTCTTGGTTATATACCCCATTATTGCCAGGACCACCTTGCTGTATAACCCCGCGGCTTAGACCAGGGTATTTTTTCTTCAACATTTCATGTAAGTCTGAAGCAATTTTAATATTTTGTTGTAGTTTTTTATTTTCAGTCCCTACAATAAAGGCTATTTTTGCATAAGATTCTCCATTGATTGTGACAGTTGTTGTATCCTTTCGATGTGCGTCCCGATGTATATCAATTAAATATGTTAAATCCTGATTGCTTGCCATTGCGCTTGTTACCAATTCTCCAGATGCTTTATATGATTGGTACCAATTGTACCCCTTTTGTTTTATATATTGGTCCATATTCGTTTGATCAACATCTGTACCAATTCCTCTTGCCTCTAACTCTTGACTCAGCATTTCACCGACCTTTGTAACATTTACTGTCGGATGTCGGGCATTATCTGCATTAGATGTATCGACTCCTTTTAGATGTGGAAAATAGCTTTCCGAAGAGTGTGTGTGATAGATAAAGGCTACTTTTTTATCACCAGTCGTCATCGTTGGCGGCGGCACTGGTTCAGTAGGCTTTTCAGCTTGCTCAACATTTTGAGTGGCTATTTGCCTTTCATCTAATAAAACATCTAAAGGCGGTGGAGATTCTATTGGCATATTGGTATAGTTCGTTCCCTCACCCGCTACTAGTATCTTGCCATCAAATATAGAGAACCCCGGAAGTTCTCTACCTAAAAAACTTCGGGGATCATCCAAAGTTAAATTGGTGGCTGCTTTAAATACGGCGCCCAGGTAATCTGGCTTCGTTGTAGATTCAGGTAGACCTTGGACGAAATAATGATTTTCATACCCTAATAAGTGAACGAGAGCTTCTCCAGAAAGATTTGTTGCTACATTATTGATAGAAGAAGAACTGATTCTATACTCTGGTTTAAGAGAGACAATTGCTCCCGTAATTGTAAATAATAAAATAAAACTAAAAATGAGGAATAGAATCCCTTTTACTATGCTAGTTCCTTGAATGGAGATCATCATTCCTTGGGTCCGAAAACTTTTCATATTCTACCTCCTCAATGTTTGTCTATCATATTGATATGTACAAAATTGAGTTAGTAGAACTTATTTGATAGATTTCACTATCTTTTTTTAATGTGTATAAGCCCCTGAGTTATCCTGTTCGATTTCACCGTGTAATGCTGTGTTTAGTCCCCCCGCAATTACATTTGCCATATCCTCAATAAAGACATCGACTTCTTTTGGGGTGACCATCAAATTATGGCCAAGCGGCGCCAACACTTCATGTATTAGTTTTCTTTTTTCATCATCTGGTAGAGTTCCGACAATTCCTAAGAATGTATTTCGTTCTTGTTCTCCTGGAAGGTCATCATCTGTTAATACCTTTTTTTCACCAAAGCTCATTCCAGCAGGAATTAGAGCACGTGAAGGCTTATCTCCTTCCTTCAGCTCTCTACCAAAATGCTTTAAAATAAAGTCAATCGCATCACTTGTAATCGAAACAGCGTCCACTACAGTTGGTATTCCAATGGCGATAACAGGAATACCAAGAGTCTCTTTACTCAATTCCTTTCGTTTATTTCCAACACCAGAGCCTGGATGGATCCCTGTGTCTGATATTTGAATGGTTGAGTTCACACGCTCTACCGAACGAGCTGCCAGTGCATCTATCGCGATAACAAAATCAGGTTTTGATTTTTCTATCACACCAAATATAATGTCGCTTGTTTCAATTCCAGTTAATCCCATCACTCCAGGGGCAATTGCACTTACAGAACGAAATCCATCCTGAACATTTTCCGGCTGAAGTTGAAAGAGATGTCTTGTAATAACTAAATTTTCAACCGCCATTGGCCCAAGTGCATCTGGTGTAACATTCCAATTCCCTAAGCCAACAACAAGGCAGCTAGCTTCCTTCCCGATATTTAGATTTGAGAGGAAATGACTAAACTCTTTTGCAAATACTGCTTGTACCTTTTGTTGGAGCTCTGAATCTTTTTGACGGATTCCCTGAACTTCTAATGTTAGGTAGTTTCCTTTTTTCTTTCCTATTGCATTTGCACCTTCATCGGTAATTTCAACAGTTGAAATGGTAATGCCATCCTCCTGTCTTTCCTTTATAATGACACCCTCAATTTCTGAAACTTCAGGTTGATTATCTGTTAAAGATTTATTGCGTTCCTCAACAGCCATTGCACTTGCTTCAATAGCTAAATCAGTTCGAACTGAATATTTTGTTAAATCTAGTTGTTCTCCCAATCCTATTACCTCCATTTTTTACATAGTATGTATAGCTTTACCCGCAAAAATGAGGTTCATGCAATTTTTATCAAGTGGAAATTAGATTGGTATTGCATTATCACAGTCAATTTGATAGAATAACTTTTGTTGTAACATCAGAGTATCAAAGACTGTATTCTGTTCATTTAGCGAGGGAAAGAGGATTTCCAGTATCGCAAATGGTTGAACGTGTAGATCATCTTGATATTCGCAGGAGGTGAAAGTATGCCAAATATTAAATCAGCTATCAAACGTGTAAAAACAAATGATGAAAGCCGTGCTCATAACGCAACTATTAAGTCTGCAATGCGTACTGCTGTAAAAAACTTTGAAGCTTCAGTTGCTAACAACGACGCAGAAAATGCAAAAGCAGCATTCCTTACTGCTTCAAGCAAACTTGACAAAGCGGCTCGTAAAGGTCTTATCCATAAGAATGTTGCTGACCGTCAAAAATCTCGTCTAGCTAAAAAACTTAACGAAGTTAACGCATAATAAATAAACGACTCGAATTGAGTCGTTTTTTTTATTAGGATTTTCTAGCTCCATGCGCCATTGGCTCTCTGGTCAAAGCCAATCGATTTGGAAGGCAAAAAGCGCCTTCTGTCAGCGCTCGTCTTATGCTTGTCGCCTAAGGCTGCGCACCTTGCGCTTTTCCCTTTTATTTGGCCAATTTCATAATAAATAATTCCAATATTAATTTTTTATCCATTTTACCGTTTTTCATTTCATAATCTGCTTCAGCAAGCTGGTTCATAATATGAAGAAGCTCTTCTTGTGTGAATAAATTGGATTGTCCACCCGCAAGCTTGACACGAAATGGATGGACCTTTAAATTCCCTGCAATTTGCTGCTGACCATACCCTTGTCTAGAAAGCTCCTTCACCTGAAAAATCAATCTAAATTGCGTAGCCAGTAAAGATAAAATTTTGATTGGCTCTTCATTATTTTGCAAGAGATCATAAAAGATACGTAGCGCCTCATCAAGTTTACGATTCACTACCTTATCAATAAGCGAAAAAATATTTTGCTCCAAGGAACGTGGTACAAGCAATTGAACCGTTTCCTCCGTAATCTCACCATTCTTCCCAAGATATAAACACATTTTATCTATTTCCTGTGTAATGTTCATGAGATTCGTCCCGGCGACCTGCAGAAGCTCTTGTATCGCTGAAGGTCGGATGGTGACCTCATGCTGGTTTGTGCGATCGGCAATCCAAGTATGTAAATCCTTTTCAGATAAAGTATTAACAGTTAAGACTTCCGCATTCGTTTTTAGTAGCTTAACGATTTTTTTCCGTTCATCCAACTTTTCGTAAGGTGCCGTGAACACTAGAATTGTAAATGGTGCAGGGCTTTTTAAATAATGCTCAAGGACTGAAACATTATGTTCAACTTTGTCCTTATTTTTCTCGGACGTTAAGAATGAAGGATTTTGTAAAATAACAAGCCGTCTCTCTCCCATAAACGGAAGTGTTTCCGCATCAGCTAAAGCAATTTCAACTGGTGTTTCCTCTAAATCAAACACTGATAAATTAAAATCCTTTTCTTCCTCTTCAATACTATATTTAATAAGTAATTCCTTTGTCTCCTGGATTAAAAAGTTTTCAGATCCATGCAATAGATAAATTGGTGAAAATTGTTTTTTCTTAATTTTTTTCCAAAGCTCTAAATTCATTCGTATTCCTCTCCACTGTAAGCCTTCAACTATCTATTTAATCGTATCGGGAAATCACAAAATTATCAATATGAAAATCAAATACGCTTGGCGTATTTGCGCCCAGATTTTTTTCGAGCACGCTCGAAAACTTTCCTTTAAAAATCTGTGGCATCCGCCGGAGGTCTTTACTTTATTCAGCTCCAGCTGAATAAAGTAAAGGGAATTGGTCTTTGCCAATTCCCAATCTATATGAAACATTACCAAACAAGCCCCGGGAAACTTGTCGAGTAATGATAATCTTTTTTAGAATCGTTACAGAGACGTTTGCTTATGTATTATTAGGTTACGCGTTCTTTTTTGAACTATTTGTGACAAGTGTTGTTAATAAAGGAAGAGTATCGGATAATAGGGGAAAAAGGGTTTTCATTTTCTTAAGTTTTGTTTTTGTAAAACGAAACCAATTTTTCAAGGAAATCTAGATTTTTTTGGATAGTTAGGCTATACTATAACTGTTTAGGAGGGGTTAGGCGTGAACGAATTTGAAAAGAATATTAAAAACACACGAAATGACGTTGTAGATGCTGGAGTAGCATTCGTTGTATCCTTTGGCTTCTTCGCTACAATTTTCATTATCGCAACTTTAATTAAGGTTATCGGAGCTTAATACCGACAGAATACATACTGTCAAATAGAGACTGCCCTTTTTGTTGGCAGTCTCTTTTTCGTTTCTTTCTCTACTGCATCTTATGGAATTGTTTGCATAAAGGTTCCGGATTTTTTAAAATAACGAAATTCAATTGCACCATCTTTATCGGTTCGATAAACCTTTATTTTCTCGTTTTTCAAAAGATCAATGACGTCCGGATGCGGGTGGTTAAATCGATTATTTACTCCGACTGGGATTAAAGCAATTTTAGGATTTATGAATTGAATAAACTCCTTCGTTGAAGATGTTTTGCTTCCGTGATGACCCACCTTTAGCACATCTACCCGTAAATTTTTATATGTTTTAATGAGGTCTAGCTCCACATCTTTTTCAATATCCCCTGTAAATAACCAGTTTAGCCCACCAAGTTTTGTATAGATGACAACAGAATTGTTATTTTCCTTCAATTCATTTCCTTTTGGGGCAAGGATATAAAATGTACTATCGCCTTCGTTCCACCTTTGGCCACGTTCAACAATATGAACGGGAATCCCTTTATTCGCAGCTATTTTCTTCAACTCCTTTTCTTGAATAGCATCGTCTTTGTTTTTTCCTATAACGATTTCCTTAATCCTTATACCTTCCAGAAGACCTTGCGCACCCCCAATATGATCTTGGTCACCATGTGTAACGATTAGCTTATCTATACTTCTTATCCCTTCTGATTTTAAAAAAGGAATGATGATGTTTTGTGCAGTTGAAAATTCGTTTCTTCTAATTTTCCATTGTTCTTGTTCGAATGGAATCGTTCCTCCAGTATCAATTAAATAAACCCCTTTTCTAAACGGAAGTTCAATATAGATGCTGTCTCCTTGCCCGACATCAATCATGGTGACTTCTCCGTATGGATTTAAGTATGGTGAGATAACATGGAGCAATAAAACCCCTATTGGCGCAAGAAGTGCCCGTTGTAGTAGTACCTTCTTCTTCTCCCAACTAATTAAAAAATAAAAACATGCACCACAATACAAAATCATAAGGATGAGACCTGGCTTCCCTAATGTTAATACGGAGAAAGAAAATTGCGAGAACCAAACAGTGACTTGATTTAATAATTCCAGAAGCCACGTAAGAATAGTAGCAAACATTTCACCGATTGGTTCAAATACTCCTAGTAAAACCACTGTGAATAATGCGAAAGGCAAAATTATCATTGAATATAAGGGTACATACAGCATATTTAATGGCAAGCTTAACAATGAAAACTCAAAAAAGTGATAGAGTAAAATGGGCAACGAGGCTATTTGTGATAAGAAGGAGACAGCGAATAAGGAAGCAAGCGTATTGGAATAGTGTTTAAATATTGCTTTTGAGGACAGAATCAAGGATGCGCTCACAATGAAGGATAATTGAAAACCGATGTTAAATAAAAAGTACGGGTTAATTGCAAGCATAAAAATGAACACAAAACTAATCACATCCAGCATACTACCCTTTTTCCACCATAAAATTGACGCAAATAAAAGCATACACATTAGCACTGAGCGAATAACAGAAGGGGAACCTCCAGCAATCATGATATAAGCTGGCAATAAACATAAGAGGAGAATCGAGGTAGACTCGCGTGTGACTCCAAATCGAATACATAAAAAATAAAACATCCCTGTCATAAGGCTTACATGAAGCCCTGATATGGCTAAAAGGTGGATCAAACCTAAAGATTGATATGAATTTACAATTTCATTCTTTATATTCGTTCTTTCTCCATAAATTAAAGCTTGGATAATCCCTGCAGTCGACCCATCAAAATGAGAATCGATCTGATGAATTCCAGCTTCACGGATTTTTAGTAGCCAGCGACCCAACGACCATTTTTCCTGTAAAAAACACTTTTCAGGAGTTAGCGTGTTTGCCTCAAAAATCCAATGGATTTTTTGAGCATATAAATACTTCTGATAATCAAATGAATATGGATTTCTAGACACCTGTGGTTTTTTGAGAGTTCCGTTAAAGCGACATACTAACCCCATTTTTAATGATTTGCTAAGTTGAATTTTTTCTACCTCTGTTTGGATGTAGTAAACCATAAGTAGCTTTTCATTCTGTGAAGTGTTTACAATGACGGAAAACTTATCTCCATTGAAATCAGGGGAATCAACTATTTCTGCTTTGATTGTTTTTGTAGTAGGGGCTAATGTTGTTTGATTAGTAGAGTCAATGAGAATGAACAAGCACATGAAGAGAAATAAAGTGAACAAACTGAGGACAATGAGCGAGAAATGGTGGCGGAAAATGATAAAACCTAATAAGAGGAGTGTGAGGAGGATACTAAACCAAGAAAAAGAAGTATAGGGGACTAGTATACCCAAAACTGAAAAGAAAGCAAGATAGACAAGCCTTCCTTGTACATAATCCCCATAGTTCCTGATTACATTACCCAATCTTTGAAAAAAGTGTGGCAGCCTGCTCATGCAATGCCCTTATTTCTTTATCATCCGCACCAGATTCCGTTATTTTCTCAATTAATTGATTAACAAACTCTAATTTTTCTTTTGAATGTAGGTCAATCACCATTTCTTGAAGTGGAACCTTTTTTACTTGTACATTTGATTTCTCCAACAGTTCAATTGCATATGGATGGTTCTTATAATCCTCTGCATAATATACTACTTTAATTCCTGCCTGAATAATTGCTTTTGTGCATTGGAGACAAGGAAAATGCGTTACGTAGATTTCAGCATTTTCTGTTGGAACTCCAAACTTTGAACATTGCAATAACGCATTCATTTCAGCATGTACAGTTCTTATGCAATGATTGTCTACCACATAGCAGCCCTCATCAATGCAATGCGTTCCGCCTGATACAGACCCGTTATAACCCCCTGCAATAATTCGCTTATCACGAACAATGGTTGCTCCAACCGTTAATCGTGTACATGTACTTCTTAAAGCAAGTAAATGGCTTTGCGCCATAAAATACTGATCCCATTTAATTCGATTCAAATCTTCCCCATCCCTTCAACAAAATCTTACAATTATTTTATCGGTATCTCCCATAAGTCGTCAATTTAATTTAAGTTCGTCTTTAATCTTCTCAAAGGATTTTTCACCAATCCCACTCACTTGAAGTAGATCCTCAAGTTGCTTAAATGGTCCATTTTCTTCCCGAAATGCTATAATGGCTGCTGCTTTCGATGGCCCGATGCCAGTTAATGTTTCAAGTTCTGCCTGAGTTCCTCCATTTAGTGACACCTTGCCATCATTTTTTTGTGATTGACTGCTTATCTCCAAATCGGTGTTCTCACCTATACGCGGAACATATATGACCATTTCATCCTCCACTCGTTCGGCTAAATTTACTTGCGTTTTGTTTGCATCTTCCGTAAACCCTCCAGCCATGTCAACAACATCTTTGATCCTCATTCCCTCTTGCGCCTCAAAAACTCCCTCATTTAACACAGCACCTTTAATATCTACTAGAATGACCGTAACTTTCTCTTCTACAACATTTTTATCTTCAACAACTGGCTCAAGTAATAACTCCTCTTCTTCAATGCTTGGCTTTGCTTTTGTTTCATGTCCAAAAATGCGATAGAACGCAATAAAAATAACAAGACAAATTCCACAAACCATAAACATTAATTTTATTTTTTGATTTTTAAAATTCATGATTTACCTTCCTTCTTTTTAGAATAGGAAAAATGCATTCATATTTTGGGTTGGAATCACATATGGTGTTAGGAGAATAGTCTGTAAAGGAGGGACGAACTTGAATATTGGGTTTATTGGTACAGGAAATATGGGGAAAATTTTAATAGAGTCCTTTGTAGAATCTCTTGCTGTTCCGCCTTCAAGGTTAACCATTACAAATCGTACAATTGAAAAAGCAATAGCTATTAAGAACTCCTTACCAGATATTACGGTAGCAGCTACAAATGAAGAAGTTGTAAAAGGCTCTGATTTAATATTTATTTGTGTGAAGCCTTTAGAGATTCACCCCCTTTTACACCAATTATCTTCTTCCTTAACAAGTAATAAATGTATTGTTTCAATTACAAGTCCTATTTCTGTTGAACAGCTTGAATCACTTGTGAACTGTCAGGTCGCTAGGATCATTCCGAGTATTACCAACCGTGCACTAACGGGTGTTTCCTTATTTACTTTTGGCAGGAGCATTAGCAGCCGGTTTAAGGAGTATTTAGAATTCCTTTTCGAACAAATTTCCACTCCGGTTCACATAAATCATGAGATCACAAGAGTTGCATCGGATATTGTTAGTTGCGGTCCGGCGTTTTTTACTTATTTGCTGAGAAGGTTTGTAGATGCGGCAGTAAGGGAAACGAAAATCACTGAGGAGCAAGCAACAAAATTAGCAAGTGAGATGATTATCGGTATGGGTAAACTACTTGAAAAGGAAATGTACACATTACCCACACTCCAGTCAAAGGTATGTGTCAAAGGTGGTGTTACTGGAGAAGGAATTAATGCAATGGAAGAACATATTGGTGAATTATTTGAAGAATTGTTTAGGAGCACTCATAGAAAATATGATGAGGATATTTCGGAGGTAGCTAGACAATTTAACGAGACTCCATCTCGCTAAATATACCACTACGATTATAAAAGCACAAGCCAAACCCTGACAGAAGGCGTTTTTTGCCTTCCAAAGCGTTTGGCTTGTAACCTCGAGCTAATGCTTCCTATGTTTGACATCTGTAAATTCAAGTCAAAAAAGGGCAGAGATTTCATCTTCTGGCCCTTATTTCTTTGCAGTTATTAAAATTCGTTCTGAGGTCTCCTGAACATTCTCTGTAAAATCAGCACAAATATCTTGTACACGAAAACCTGTTTGTCCTAGCCAATTTCGATATGTTTCAATAGGAAAGGTACGCTGTTCGTGAAACTCGTCAAACCTTGTATAATCTTCATTATGTTCATTTTTCACAAAAAAGGAAAGTTCATGCTCGACACTATGAGGATTCTCCCCACTAAAACAATTCCAAATAAAACTGACCTTATCTTCAACACTCACAAACGGTCCGTTCATAAAAATGGAATCTATTTTATATACGGAATGGACATCGAATAGAAATAAACCATCTTCTTTTAGAAGCTGAAATGTATTTGCAAAAGTTTTCTGAACTTCTATTTCGGTCTGTAGATAGTTTAGGGAATCACAGAAAATCACAATCAGATCAAACGGCTCGAACCCTGAGATATCCAGCATGTTTTGCTGGTAAAATTCAACTTTTACACCGGCTTCCATTGCCTTGTGATTAGCAACCGTCAGCATATCTTCTGAAAGATCGACCCCGACAACCTCAAAACCTTCTTGGGCAAGTCTAATTGCAATTTCTCCCGTTCCACAGCCAATATCAAGAACACGCAGGCCACTCTTTTTAGGAAGTTGTGTTACTTTTTCCTTTACAAATGAAACCCATTGCTCATAATCTACATCACGCATCAGTTCATCATAGATATAGGCAAATTCACCATAACTCATAAACTTAGCACATCTTCAACTGTTTCCGTAGGCGCATCTCCCCAAAGACGTTCTAAATTATAATAGCTACGTTCGTCTTTATGGAAAACATGGACAATGACATCTCCGAGGTCGACAAGAACCCATCTTGCTTCATCAAATCCCTCAAGACGCTTAATATGAATACCATTTTCATCAGCTTTATCTTTTATCTCACGAGCAATAGCTTGCACCTGTTTTTCAGAATTTCCGTGGCAAATAAGAAAATAATCGGCTACCAATGATAACCCCTTCATATTTAAAGCAATGATATTTTCTGCGCGTTTATCGTCAGCTGCTTGAACTGCAAATGTTAAAATATCTCGTTCATTCACCTAGAATTCCCCCTTTTTCTTAATTAATCAAATGCGCCTTGGCGTATTTGCGCCCGATTTTTTTCGAGCTTGCTCGAAAATTTCCTTTGAAAAATCGTGGCATCTGCCGGAGGCTTAATTTTATTCAGCATAATTTAACCCACAACTTAATTGGTTATTCAGATTGCAAACATCCATCTATAAACGTTGTGAATTTCGGCTGGATAAAATTAATGAATTATATGTTCTCAATGTATCTGGGTAGATTGCTTGATTTTTTTTGGCTAAAAACATGATTGTATTGCTTAATGCATAAATTAGCGCATTGTCTAAATCCTGTTTTGCAAGTTCTCGACCTTCTTCTACACCTGGAAAATGTCTTCCTGGCTCTATATAATCGGCTACAAAAATAACCTTTTCAAGGAGGGTCATTTTTTCACGTCCAGATGTATGGAAACGAATTGCATCTAAAATTTCCTCATCCTCAATTCCTACTTCGGTCTTTACAAGATAGGCTCCAACGGGTGCATGCCAAAGCTCTGTATTATGAATCAATAAATCGGAAGGCATGTGTTGGTTGATGATGATTTGTTTCATTTCATCTTTAGGTCTAAACTTTGCATAATCATGAAAAATGGCAGCAATTTCGGCTTTTTTTACATCTGCATGATAGTGTTTTGATAGTTCGATTGCCGTCTCCATCACACCAAGTGTATGCTGATAACGGTGCTCTGTTAACTGTTCTTTGACTATCTCTAAAGCCTTTTCACGTTCCATATAAATGCTTCTCCTCTATATAGTTTCGTACTTTTTTAGGAAGTAAATACATTGTATTTCCCTTTTCTGATAACCTTTTTCGAATCATCGAAGACGAGATATCGAATTGGGGGATATCCACTTCTGTAATGGGATATTCTGTCGGAAATGAATAACCTGGTCTTTTGACTCCAACAAATGTAACCATATCAACAAGTTCATCAATTTTATGCCAATGTGGCAGATATTCGACCATATCTCCCCCAATGATAAAATAAAACTTTGTTTCTTCATATTTTTCACGTAATAATTTAATGGTGTCGTATGTATAAGAGGGTCCTTCTCTTTCCAGTTCAATCAATTGCAATTTAAATTTTGGCTGATCGGAAATGGCAAGAGAAAGCATTTCAACCCGCTCCTCATCGGTCACATAACTTTTACGTTCTTTATGTGGAGGGATATGATTAGGCATGAACCATACTTCAGAAAGATTTAATCTTGTTAATACCTCCGATGCTATGAATAGATGACCAATATGAGGTGGATCAAATGTACCACCGATGATTCCAATATGGTTCATTTATTTCCCTCCGAGTCTGATGAAAATGACGCATCGAACAGCAGAACTTCGACTAAGTACTGACATGTCCCGTGTAAAACGTCGAAGCCACCACATCCTGTGGAAGCGCGTTGGCTTGCTTTTGGAGTTCCTCACGTATTAACTGCATACGCTCCGGTACACAAAGCAGCACCTCCTTGAACTTTCGACACAGTCCTTTTCATCCTCCTTTTTGAATACCTATTTTGATTTTGGAAGCTCTAATTTCTTGTTTTCTTTTGATTCTTTGTAAAGCACAATTGTATTTCCAATGATCTGAACGAGTTCAGCTTTTGCACCCTTACTTAGCTCTTCGGCTACCGTATCACGGTCGTCCTCACAGTTTTGTAGGACACTGATTTTTAATAACTCACGCGCTTCAAGCGCGTCACTAATTTGTTTAATCATATTATCATTTACCCCGCCTTTTCCTACCTGAAAAATCGGGTCTAAATGATGAGCTTTTGAGCGCAAGAATCGTTTTTGTTTTCCTGTTAGCATGTTTTTCCTCCTAATAGCTTTGTTACAAGTCTTTCCATTCTATCTGTGTCCGGAAAAAGTCCTGTCCATTTTTCAAATGCTAGGGCACCTTGATAAACAAACATTCCAATTCCATTTTGAGTAATTGCTCCACGTTTAGCGGCTTCCTGTAGAAGCTTTGTGTCAAATGGATTATAAATAATATCACTAACAATCGTTTTTGGAGTGATATTTTCAAGTGAAAGAGGTATCTCATCAACATTGGGATGCATTCCCACAGAAGTCGTATTGACGATCACTTGATATTTTCCTAAATCCGCTTCTGCTTCTGCAAATCCCAATGCATGCGAATCAACTGGGAACTTACAATCATCTTTAATTGATTTCGCTCGCTCAACCGTACGATTTACAATATCGATATTTTTCACACCCATTGCAGCTAATGAAATAAAGATCCCTCTCGCTGCACCACCAGCACCGATTATCAATACCTTAGCAGAACATAATTCTTTATTACTAATCACTCGATTTAACGAACGGATAAATCCAGTTCCATCTGTATTATATCCAATTAATTTTCCATTCTCGTTGACAATCGTATTAACCGCGCCAATATTTGCCGCAACCTCTTCAACTTCATCTAAATATTCAATGACATCAATCTTATGCGGAATTGTGACATTAATACCTGCTATTCCAAGTGCTTTTATTCCTTCAATTGCGGCATTTACTCCATCTTGCGGTACATGGAATGCATGGTATCTTGCCTTAAGCTTATAATGTTCAAAAAGATCATTATGCATCATTGGTGACATTGAATGTGAGATTGGACTCCCGATTACCCCATAAACCTTTTCCATTTCCTCACCCGTAAACATCATTTTTTTCTATTCGTCATACTAGATTAACGACTTTCTTACAATTACTCCAACACCCTTTGGAACATGAGCGACAACCTTCGTATTGGGTACGTTAATCGTTACCCAGCCCAAGCCAGAGAAAACAACGTCTGTTTTCGCTTCTTTGATCATATATTCATGGGCAACTAGAGGTGGGAATTCATCTAGTTCATTCTTTCCTGGTGGCTGTAATAACTCACCTTTATGGTTATCATATAATTCATCCGCATTTTCAAGCTTGGTTCGATGGATATTCAACAAATTAGAGAAATGACAAACAAATGACTGCCTGTCCCCACTTACAAAATCAAATCGGGCTAATCCACCAAAAAACAAGGTCTGTCGTTCATTTAATTGAAAGACTTTTGGTTTAATTTCTTTTTTCGGCGTGATTACCTTTAAGTCTTGTTTTGAAACAAAATGTGCCATTTGATGGTGATTAATGATACCTGGAGTATCAAATAGAGAGTGTTCATCATCAAGTGGAATATCAATGATATCTAATGTTGTTCCAGGAAAGTGTGAAGTCGTAATGATGTCTTCCTTCTCCCCACTGAATTCCTTAATTAAGCGGTTTATAAAAGTTGATTTCCCAACATTTGTACAACCAACTACATACACATCTTTTCCCTCGCGATAATGCTCAATCGCATCTGCAACCTCTTCAATTCCAGTGCCTTTTTCTGCACTAATTAAAAAGACATCAACAGGTTTCAGTCCCAATTCGCGGGATGATTCTTTCATCCAGTTAATGAGTTTCTTAGGCTTCACTGATTTCGGTAGCAAGTCGACTTTATTACCCACTAATAATATATTGTTGTTGCCTACAAAACGATGAAGACCAGGTAACCAACTACCATTAAAATCAAATATATCAACAATTTTCACGATTAATGCATCGGTAGAACCAATTCCGTGTAGGATTTTTAAAAAGTCATCATCCGTTAACGAAACATCTTGTACTTCATTATAATGTTTTAATTTAAAACATCGTTGACAAATGACTTTATCCTTCTCTAAAGAAGAAGGTGGTGCATATCCTAATTTTGTTTTGTCTGCCGTTTGGATTTCAACTCCACAGCCAATACAGCTAATCTTTTCTTGTTCCACTCTATTTATCCTCCCAATAAAGCATCCCGCGACGCTTCATCCAACTCAGTATTCTTCTTTCTACAAAGCGATTAAACTTTGTGAAAAATCCATCTGTTTGCGCAACAGGAACAACTAGAATGGTATGTAGGCCACAGCGGTTACCACCTAATACATCAGTAAGGAGCTGGTCACCAATCACAACAACCTCATCCTTATGTAAATTCATTTCCCTTATTGCACGTTCAAAAGCTCGTATCAAAGGTTTTCTGGCCTGATAAATATACGGAATTCCTAACGGATCAGCAAATTCTTTTACTCTTGGCTCATGATTATTTGAGACAATTGTAACAGTTATGCCATTTTTCTTAAGGTCATTAAACCATTCTACAAGCTTAGGTGTTGCACTTGGACGGTCCCATTCAACTAATGTATTATCTAAATCAGTTATTACCCCTTTTATTCCTAATTCCTTAAGCTTACTTGGAGAAATCTCAAAAACGGATTTCACATGTTCATTTGGTAAAAATTTCTTTAACAATATGTTTACACCTCACCGGATTTCTTCCTTTTCTATACCTATCCTATCATAACGGAATAAAGCTATTTTCACAAAATCTAATACGTCAAATTTCGTCATAGATTTTGCAGTTTTTATAAAATAAAAAAAGTTTTCGACAAAAGTCAGTAAATTTCAACAGTTGTGGATAAACTTATACACATTTTACACATTGATATACATAGATTTCCAAAAATTATAAACAAAATACTCACAAGTTATCCACTATTCCCTGTGGATAACAGAACGGTTGTTCTATTATTTTTTTCGTGATAGAGTTATCTTACCAACTAAGAATAACGTATTAGTATATGACAACAAAAGATGAAAAAGAACGAATTACGCTTATAAATTTTTAGGAGGTGAATAGCCAACTTTTGGCTCAATACTATGAAAAAATTATCAGATGACTTGTTAATTGAATCTTATTTTAAAGCTATAAAATTAAAGTTAAGTTCTGATTTTATTCACCTTATTGAAACTGAAATTAAACGAAGATCATTAGGACATAGGATTAGAAATATATCATAATGTATGATATTTGTAAAAGAGCCGATAGAGGCTCTTTTTTTCTTAATGCCTAACTCCAAGCACCTTTCTTAGTTAAGTGTACCTAAGACTTCACCCATTTTAATATTAATAGATGAACTAATTTCAGGGCTAATCGTAAAACGATCTTTTTCAAATAAAAGAATAACGGTTGAACCAAATGAGAAATACGCGATTTCCTCCCCTTTTTTCACAATGTCACTTCTATGGGTTGTTTCTATACTATTGACAAACATTGCTCCCACCTTGACCACAGCAACATATGAGTTATTTGCACGTATTTCTGTTATTTTCCGATAATTTTTGGATAAAGGATCTTTTCCATATTTTAACCCGAGACGATTGACCGGATACGATTTCAATCCCAATTCCCATTGCTTTTTGATGACTCCAGAAATTGGACTATGAATTCGATGATAATGGCTTGGACTTAAATATAGAATAACAAAGGTACCACCTATATATTTAGCGAGTGAATCTTCATCTCCAAGCATTTCTTGAATGGAATAATGTTTATTTTTTACAATCATTTCCTTATTTGTGGTAATCATACCGGTCTCTTCAATAACAGCATCGACAGGGCTGATAACTGTATTTTCGTTTGAATCTATGCGTCTGCTGTCTATTTTCAGCTGTCTAACAAAAAGGTCATGAAGGGTTACAAAATCCGATAAGTTTTTTTCCATTTCTGCTTGGTTAATATTGTATATTTTCGCATAACTCGGAATAAGTATAGCACTAACTCTTGATTGTGAAAATTTTCTTAAAAGCGCCGAAGAAAGGCGATGGTTCGTTAATTCTATAAAGAAACGGTAGAGCCACTTCTGCAAATCTAATTCCCCCTAAAAAATACAATTTCTCTTTGACTATACACATTTGAACGAATAAAATAAGATTATTAAAGCAATACTATCTTATTTTATTGATTTTTATTAACTATTACAAAGACTTTTTAAAAATCCTCTAAAGAAAGGAGTGAAGAAATGTTTTTATTAGATTATATAGATTCAACCCTAAAAAAGCTTAAAACACAAACCGCCAATATACTTACATTAATCAACCTTAGCTTAGGTGGTTTTTCCATATTATTTGTTTTAAAGAATGAATTAAACTTAAGCTTATTACTTATCTTTTTAGCTGCCCTTGCCGATCGTTTTGATGGAATGGTTGCAAGAAAGTTTCAAATCGAATCAGAGCTCGGAAAACAACTGGACTCGATGTGTGATATTATATCATTCGGAGTTGCACCTGCGCTTCTTTTATACCAAGGGATCATCTATGAGTTCGGTGCTCCAGGGATGTTTTTCACCGTTTTCTATATCGGATGTGGAGCTTTTCGTTTAGCAAAATTCAACATTAGTGAAAATAAAGGCTTCTTTGTAGGCTTACCAATAACAGCTGCTGGCTGTCTATTAACGTTAAGCTTCCTAGCAATCCCTTATGTATCTCCACAATTTTTCATTTACCTCATCATCATTCTTTCTTTCCTTATGGTTGGAACATTTAAATTAAAGAAAGTATAAAAAAAACCTATCCACTCTTTTTCATGTGGATAGGTTTTTTTCTCATTTCGTTAACTCTAAAAATTCTTCTACATCTTTAACAGAAAGCTTTACAGCCTTTTCCCAGAAATCACGTTTTGCTAAATCAACGCCTAAATGTTTGGCAGCGAGGTCTTCCACCTTCATGCTTGCTGTATCCTTTAGGAGTGCGATGTACTTCTCTTCATAGTCTGTACCCTCTTCTAACGCCTTTTCATAAATTCCGAGAGAGAATAAATATCCAAACGTATATGGGAAGTTATAAAAAGGTACACCTGTAATATAGAAATGCATCTTGGATGCCCAAAATTGAGGATGATATTCATTTAATGCCCCACAATAGGCTTCCTTCTGTGCTTCGAGCATTAGTTCATTGAGACGTTCTGCACTTACAATGCCTTGCTTGCGCTCCTCATAAAATCTTGTCTCAAATAGGAAGCGAGCGTGAATATTCATATAAAAGGCAACACTTCTTTGAATTTTATCCTCTAATAAAGCAATTTTTTCTTCTTTGGACTTCGCATTTTTTACGGAAGCATCCGCGACAATCATTTCTGCAAAAGTCGATGCAGTCTCTGCTACGTTCATGGCATAGCTGCGGTTTAATGTATGAACACCAGCCATTGCATGCTGATGGAATGCATGGCCAAGCTCATGAGCAAGAGTCGACACATTTGAAGGTGTTCCAGAGAAGGTCATAAAGATTCTTGATTGATCACTTTCAGGAAAGCTTGTGCAAAAACCGCCAGGACGTTTTCCAGGTCGATCTTCAGCTTCAATCCAGCTATCTTCAAACGCTTTTTGTGTAAATGAAGTAAGCTTAGGACCAAACTTACCAAATTGTTCCAAAATAAATTCAGCACCTTCTTGATAAGTTACCTTGCTTTCCGTTTGGCCTACAGGTGCATCAAGGTCGTACCAGCTTAGTCCTTCAAGACCTAATAACTCTGCTTTGCGGTTTAAATAGTCCACGAACGGAGCTTTATTTTCAGTAATAACAGTCCACATCGTGTTGAGCGTTTCTTTAGACATTCTGTTAATATCAAGCGGCTCTCCGAGAACGTTTTCCCATCCACGTGCTTTATATACATTTAGACGGAACCCACCAAGATGATTTAAAGCTTCACCAATATAATCTGAATGCTTCTCCCATGCTTTTTCCCATTCCACAAACATTGATTTACGGACATTGCGATCAGAGCTTGAAAACTTGTTAAATGCTTGGCCGACTGACAGCTGTTTTGTTTCACCATTTTCTTCAAACGGTATCTTGATATTACCAACGACCATATTATAAAGCTGCCCCCATGAATGGTATCCATCAACACCTAAAGCATTTATTAAGCTTTCCTGTTCTAGAGAAAGTTTTTCTTTTGCTCTTGTTCTTCTTTCCTCTAAAACATATGATAATTCATTTAAAGGCTCTTCTGATAAAAGTTCATCCCATACCGGTTGCTCGATAGCGACGAGTTTTTGATCAAAGGCGGTTAAAATGGATTGAAGCTCGCTACTTAACTGCGTTGTTTTTCCTTGTAACAGGCTAGCACCACGGTCAGAAGTATCCTGAGCGGTTAAACAACTTACAAACGCTCCAGCCTGACGAAGCTTTTTAAAAGCGGATTGAAATGCATTCAATATGTGCACTAAACCTTCTTTATCCTTTACATTTGTAGGAACTTGAAATTGGTCTACTAATGCATTAAATTCAGTTAGCTCCTTCTGTAATGCCTCCAAAAAGGAATCAAAAGCTGGAGAACTGCTTCCACCTTCAAAAAATACATCTAAATCCCATTGTTGCTCATATGTACGTGTGCTCACATTTATTTCCCCCTTCTTAATTATTTAGACCCACTAAATAATTCACACCATTCATTATAAAGGGATTTTTAAAAAACTTCTATCATTTTAGATATTTCAAAAACGAATTCTCGTCTTTTTTCTTTATTTGCATTAAATTCCACTTTTAGTGGCAAACTTAGGAAAAAGCTCGGAGCTGTCTGTTATGAAAAAGCATCCTATTCAAAATTATCTTGACAAATTTAAAAGTTCTAAATTGGATCCCGAACAATATCCTGAAAAATCAGCTGAAAAGGATATTAAAATAAAGAGTCAAGAAATTAATTTAGATCTTCAAATGAACATATCAACATTAGAAAAGCTTTATTCACTTCCTGACAACAATGATGTGAAAATCCATAATTTCATTATAAATGGAATGAATAAAAAAGCAGCCGTTTTGTTTATTTCAACGATTACCGATGTTGACATGATTAGTGAGCATATTATTGAACCATTGTTACGTAATGAAGATCCAGAAAAAGACGTTCAAAATATCATTCAGGTTCAATCATTTACTCAAGTTCAATTAATAAAAGATATTGTAAATAGTGCTAATCAAGGAAACACAATATTACTAATTGATGGTCAAACAAAAGCATTTGCGATAGGAACGGCTAATTTCCAAAGTAGATCCGTTGAAAAAGCAGAAAATGAGGTTGTCGTTAAAGGTCCAAAAGAAGCTTTTAACGAAAAAGCGGATACGAACATTTCATTAATTCGAAAAAAAATCAGAAGTGAAAATTTAATTGTCGAAAGCACAACGATTTCAAAACGCTCAAATAATGAACTTTTTATCCTTTATATAAAGGATCTTACCAATGAAAAAATGATAAAAAACATTAAAGAAAGAGTTAGTTCATTAGATGCTGACGCCATTCAAAATCTTTCTCTTTTAGAACAATACATAGAAGAAAGACCGAAATCAATCTTTCCTAGTACTTTATATACCGAAAGACCTGATCGGGCTTCTTCATTTTTAGAGGATGGATATGTTGTTTTACTAATGAATAACTCACCAGCTGCTTTAATACTACCCGCTACTTTTTGGTCCTTTATACATAACCCTGAGGACCACTATTTGCGTTTTATATATGGAAATTTCATTCGAATTCTACGAGTATGTGCATTGTTTATAACAGTATTTGGATCTGCTATTTATGTTTCCATTACCAACTACCATTCTGAAATGGTTCCGACTGATCTCTTATTAGCCATTTCGGCAACCCGTGAAAAAGTTCCTTTCCCTTCCCTTATTGAAATATTAATGATGGAAATTGCCTTTGAGCTAATAAGGGAAGCGGGACTCCGAGTTCCTAATCCAATTGGACCAACAATCGGGATTGTCGGAGCATTAATTTTAGGACAAGCAGCGGTTCAGGCAAATATTGTTAGTCCAATTGTGGTCATTGTCGTGGCATTAGGGGGACTATGTTCATTTACACTAAGTGATGTGAGCATGAATTTTGCCATTAGAATTATTCGATTTGCTTTTATACTCGCGGCTGGTTTATTTGGTATTTATGGCATGACAGCTTTGTTTACGGTAGGAATCACATATATGGTGTCAATAAAATCTTTTGGCGTTCCTTACTTATCACCAATGTCACCGAAGTATATTTCTTCTAACGATACAATCATTAGAAAAATGCTCAAAAGTGAAAGAATTCGTCCTGGTTATTTAAAACCAAAGGACGTCATCAAAAAGGCAGAGGAATAAGCTATGGAGCAATCAAGAGGAAAAATTGGAATAAGAGAATACGTAGCTATGGTCATATTAGTGGTTGGTGTGAAACTTTCAGATGACACACCATCCATTTTAGTGGACTACCTAGACAACGCATATTGGATGGCTCCTCTTCTAATGGGAATAGAGTCGATTATTCCAATCTATTTGACAATCAAAGTCATTACAGCTTATAAGAATAAAAATTTGCATGATGTCATCCGTCACCTATTTGGTAAATATATTGGCACAATCTTATCATGTATTCTATTAGTTACTTCTTTTATCAGTTTTACTTATGATTCAGCCATTTATGTGGATATCATCGGTACTATGTATTTTACTCAAACCCCGTATTTGATTATTTATACTGTGTTAATGTTTGTTTGTGCATATTGCGCCAAGAAAGGGATTGAACATATCGGTACTATTTCGTGGTTAGTGCTGTTCTATATAAAACTTTCCTTGATCATCGCCCTACTTTTAGCACTGAAAGAAAGTAGCCTTGCCTTTATTTTCCCAATTTTAGGTCCTGGCTCCTTAGAGGTAATAAAAAAGAGCACTACACATGTATCCCTGTTTGTAGAGTTTTTTTTTATGGGATTAATTGCACCCTATCTTGTATCCGCTAAGGCGTTTAAAAAAGGGACTTGGATTGCATTCGTCATAATTGTCATTGAAATGACCTTAGCATTTCTTATTTATTTATTTGTATTTGATTTTGAAGGTTTAAAAATGCTTGATTATCCTTACCAGGAGTTAATCCGCTTGATTAGAGTCGGATTTTTAACAAATATTGAAACGTTTTTCTTTCCATTTTGGATTATAGCTGCATTTATTCGGTTTACTGTTTATTTATATTTGGTTTGCGTATTTTTGGGAGGGATTTGTAATATCAAAAACTTTGAATACTTACCCCCTACAATTGCCACGATTATCGTTATTTTGGGGTTAGGTCCTGAAGCTCCTACATTTACAGTCTTTAAAATACGAGAGACTTTATTACACATCCTAAGTCCAATGTTTCTTTTTTTTCCTTTCCTTATGTGGTTGATAGCAAAAATCAGAGGGGATTTGAAACATGAAAAAACAAGCCAAAATAATTAAATTTTCCTTCCTTTTTACAATACTATTCATTTCGGTTGGCTGTTGGAATAAACAGGAAATTGATGAAAGAGCGTATGTGCTTGGCATAGGTCTAGATAAATCCGATGTTAAAGGATTTTTAAAAATCACGTATTTAATATCAAATCCAGAGGCCGGATCCACACAACAAGGTGGCGGAAGCAATGAACCCTCACATGAGATTATCACGTTGAATGCCTCAAGTTTTATTCAATCGGAAAACTTAGCAAATGCCGTAATCGCGAAGTCGATTACATATGATATATTAGACTTCTTTGTAGTCTCAGAAGAACTTGCAAGGGATAAGGATTTTATTCGATATATCTATGATGGAACTAAGGACCGTGATGTTAGACGCGATTCAAAACTTATTGTTACAAAGGAAGAGGCAAGTACATTTATCGAACGAAATCAACCTAAGCTTGAAACAAGAAGACATGAGTATTTTGAAACAATTTTTAACAATGCAACTAAAATCGGCTTTATACCAAATTCTGAAATCAACAATTTTTTCAGAATTACAGAAGCAGACGCTGATCTTTATATTTCTGCCTATGCCACGACTGAACAGGACAAGAGTACAGCAAAGAGAAATGAGGATGCTGATTTAATCGCAGGTAAAATGAAGGTAACTGGAAAAACAAACCCTGCTCAGTTTCTTGGTTCTGCAGTCTTTAAAGAGGGACAAATGATTGGAATTCTTTCAGTACAAGAAACTCGAATAACCCAAATGTTAAATAAATGGATGTTAAAACCTAGCTTTTTAGTCACACTTCCCGATCCATTTATGAAAAATTACTGGATAACGGCACGTTTCACACAAATAAAACCTCCAAAGATCACGGTGGATGTTTCGAAACCGGCACCAAAAATCATTGTTAACCTTCCAATTGAAGTTGCAATTTTAACAGACCACAGCATGGTCAATTATGCAGATGAGGAGGATAAAAGAGAAGAATTAAAGAAGCATATATCCAGTGACTTTGAAAAACGAATATATGATTTAATTAAACGAACTCAAGAAGAATTTAAAGCCGATCTCTTTGGCTTTTCACTATTTGCAAGGAAGCATTTCTTAACCGTTCCACAGTGGGAAAGCTATGATTGGATGAAAGCATACCCCACTGCAGATATTAGCGTAATAGTCGATATTAGATTTGACGAATTTGGGCGACAATCGAAATTACCTAGTTATGAAAGGATAAGAGATTAAGCGATGAATTTATTTATTTACCTGATGATGACAATCCTTTTTGCCTATACGACCGGGTTCTCCATTTCCCTCTGGAAGGATAAGAACAAACCCGGTTCAATCGTTGTTTTTGGATTAGCTTTGGTTGTAGCTGTTGCACCTTTTTTTACGATTTTAAAATAGAATAATTCTATAAATTAAGGCTGATGGTGTAGTGGAAAATGGTCTTTTTTACTATCATCAGCTTTTTTCTATCGGACAGACACAAGCAAGCACCTTTCCTCATAACATTAAGTAATGGGCAAATGCCTAGAGCATGTAGTGTAATAAACATACATACACTACGATTTATGTGGAGGTGAGCGAATGTCTGGACTGTTAGCAGCATTAGGCTATTTTGTAAAAGAATTATTATTTTTAGTATCCTATGTGAAAAATAATGCTTTTCCTCAACCGTTATCATCTTCTGATGAGAAGAAATACTTACAATTATTGGCCGAGGGGAATGAACATGCTCGGAATGTGTTGATTGAACATAATTTAAGGTTGGTCGCTCATATAGTTAAAAAATTCGAAAACACCGGTGAGGACACAGAGGATCTGATTTCAATTGGAACCATAGGGTTAATTAAGGCAATCGAAAGCTATTCTCAAGGTAAAGGAACAAAATTAGCTACGTATGCTGCACGCTGTATAGAAAACGAAATCCTGATGCACCTAAGAGCTTTAAAGAAGACGAAAAAGGATGTTTCTCTGCATGATCCGATTGGTCAGGATAAAGAAGGCAATGAAATTAGTTTAATTGATGTTCTGAAATCAGAAACAGAAGATGTGATTGAAACAATCCAATTAAATATGGAGCTTGAGAAAATCAAAGAATATATTGATGTTCTTGATGACAGAGAAAAAGAGGTCATTGTGGGTAGGTTTGGACTTGATTTATCAAAGGAAAAAACACAACGTGAGATTGCAAAAGAGTTGGGCATCTCAAGAAGCTATGTATCACGCATTGAAAAGCGTGCCTTGATGAAAATGTTCCATGAGTTTTATCGGGCCGAGAAAGAAAAAAGAAGATCATAAGAAAAGCGCTAAGCGCGCCCGCCTATCGGCGACAAGCATAAGACGAGCGCTGACAGAAGGCGCATTTTGCCTTCCAAAGCGATTGTCTTAGACCAAAGAGCCGATGGCGCCTGGAGCTAGACATCGAAAACTACGTAAAAATTTTATACTTTCTAATCTTATAAAAAACGGTGGATTGCACATTTATTTGCAATCCACTGTTTACTTTATTTTATAAATCAACACTTACTTCAGTTCCAATAATTATTGCAATAACAGACGTGATCACAATCCCCATAACGATCATAAACATCTTTATCATCCTCCATCAAAGAGATGTACTTCTTACTTTTACTTTACCACTTACATACTGTGTAAACGTTATCCACTTTTGAACATTGTGTTAAAGAAATTTGACAAAATTAAGGCATTCATACAAAGCAAAAGGGCGCCCTAGTTGGCGCCCCTATTGCTGACTATTTATTATGCTTTGTAAATAAAATAGTAAAAATCAGTACATGAACCGATAGCATTCGTAACTCCTCCTATCATTCAAATTCGTTAGGTGGAATCCTTCTCCACAGATAACCAAGCTACAATCGGACAGATTTTCATTAACATTTTCATTCTCCTCTCTTCCTTTTATTTTTTGTTGATTAGAATAAGCGCATCATTGAATATTGACGTTCCTTCATTTCTTCCATAAGCTTATTGACTCTTTCCTCACGTTGATACTCTTCAATTGATTTTTCACGCTTTGATATGGAGATCGTTAAAAAGAATAAATTGATGGTCATTATTTTTCACCTCCTTAATTAATAAATCGGGTAAATCTCTGTAGGAAAAAAGACATAAAAAGGCCACAGGCATACTAGTCCTGTGGCGTTAAATGGCATAATAAAGCCACAGGCGAACTATTCCACCTGTGGCATGATTAACGTATCTTTAAAATTAAAAATTAATCACCGGTATGGTCGAATAGATTGTTACATATAAAGTTTTTGTGTTTGTCATGTCAATAGATACTTTCATCATTTTATTCGACCTCCTTTTAGAATTAATTTTTTCCTACTGTGGTAATTATAACCAATATTGCTGCTTATGTAAACACTTTTTTTGTAAAAAAAATCCTTCACCTTAAATTTAGGTGAAGGACTATTGTTCTTCGAATTGTTTTTTATATTTAGTAACTAATAAGAAAAAGGTAAACGCCAAGCATAAAAGAATGAATGTTGAACCCATCATTATATAAATTTGATACGGAGAACGTTCCTCCGGTATGAGAACACCGATATATAAAAATACACTTAGCACAAGAAGGATGTAACCGTAATTGGTGAAATCTTTAATTTTATTACGCAGGTTTTTATATTGTTTATCTCGATCCATCTTGAATCACACCTACCTAACTAGTAAACTTCCATCCTATGATAACATACATTGAAAGTGCGAGCAGAATGTAAATTTTAGCAGTATCATTCAACAAAAATAAACCTCCAACCTGGATTTAGGCTAGAGGCAGCACTTTATTATTGTAAGCTTTGTTCAAGATCTTCAATTAGGTCTTCGGCATCTTCTAAACCTACTGATATACGGACAAGTCCATCACCTATACCTAGTTCTTCTCTACGATCTTTTGGAATAGAAGCATGTGTCATTTTTGCTGGAACAGAGATTAAGCTTTCAACAGCCCCAAGGCTTTCTGCCAAAGTAAAGTATTTAACCTTACTTAGTAGCTTATCAGCATTCTCAGCACTCCCAACATCAAAGGAAACCATTCCACCAAACCCTTTTGCTTGAGCCTTAGCGATTGCATGATTTGGATGTGTCTCTATACCCGGATAGAACACCTTTTTAACCGCAGGATGGTTTTGTAGGAAATCCACAATTTTTCGTGTGTTTTCTTCATGCTCCTCCATCCGGACTCCCAGTGTGCGTATCCCACGAATCAATAACCAAGAATCCTGAGGACCAAGTACCCCACCTGTTGAGTTTTGAACAAAGTGTAAGTCCTCACCTAATTTTGCTGAATTTACAACAACAAGACCTGCGACTACATCGCTGTGCCCACCAATATATTTAGTTGCACTGTGTAGTACGATATCGGCACCAAGTGCAATTGGATTTTGCCAATATGGAGTGCTAAAGGTGTTATCTACAATGGTTAAAAGATTTTGCTTTTTGGCAATTTCAGCAGCACCCTTAATATCTGTAATTTTTAATAACGGATTTGTTGGTGATTCGATATAAATTGCTCTCGTATTTTCACGAATTTCACCTTCAATATTTTCAAGGTTGCTTGTATCAACAAAAGTTGAATCAATGCCTAAGCGGTTAAGAACTTTTGTCATCACTCGATATGTTCCACCGTATACATCATCCGTTAAAATGACATGGTCACCGCTGTTAAACAACATCATTACAGCCGTGATTGCAGCCATACCAGAGCCAAAAGCAAATCCTCTTTCTCCACCTTCTATATCCTTTATCAATTCTTCCAGGGCATGTCTAGTTGGATTTCCAGTTCGTGAGTATTCAAACCCCTTATGACCGCCGATTCCTTCTTGTTTATACGTACTAACTTGGTAAATTGGTGTATTAACTGCACCAGTCTGTGGATCCTCGCCTACTCCACCGTGGATAAGTAACGTTTTACGTTTCATTCCTATATCCCACCTTCATATATTTTTTTGCTTAAATAACGCTCACTGCTATCCGGAAAGATCACAAGGATGTGTGATCCAGGCTTTGCTTGTTCTGCTTCTATTAATGCCGCATGAAGGGCAGCACCGGATGAACTACCAACAAGCAATCCTTCCAAACGTGCCATTTCCTTCACCCGGTTAAAAGCATCCTCATCCGAAATGGTGTGAATGGAATCGAAATAGGACGTATCCATATAGCCTGGAAGAAATTCCATGCCAATCCCTTCCGTTTTATGTGGTCCAGATTCACCACCATTTAAAATGGATCCAACGGGCTCAACAATCACTGTTTTTATGGAGTGATTCATTTCTTTTAGATACTTCGCTGTCCCCATAAACGTCCCACCTGTCCCGGCACCAGCTACAAACATATCAATTTGTCCCTCAAGCTGCTGCCAAATTTCAGGTCCAATCGTTTTATAATACGTATCTGGATTTGCTGGGTTTGCAAATTGCTGTGGACAATAGGAATTTGGTATTTCATTAAGAAGCTCGTTAGCCTTCTCAATCGCACCCGTCATCCCGGCCTCTGTTGGCGTATTGATGACGGTTGCCCCTAATGCCTTCATCAATTCTTGTTTTTCAGTGGAAAACTTCTCTGGTACACAAAGAATCACTTTAACATTGCGGTTGATTGCTGCAAGTGCAAGTCCAATCCCAGTATTCCCAGCAGTAGGTTCAATGACTGTTCCTCCTTCGGTTAACTGACCTGTTGCAAAAGCATGTTGAAGAAGTTCGACTCCTAATCGATCCTTGATACTTCCGCCGGGATTAAAGAATTCAAGCTTTGCAAAAAGACGAACCCCATTTCGTAATGGAAATTTCGTAATTTCTACTATCGGAGTATTTCCGATTAGCTCATGGACATTTCGATACACTTGCATGACAAATCCTCCGTTACTTTGATCTATTTATTTCCTCTACCATTCGTTCTACAACTTTAGAAGAATTTACTGCAGCGGTTTGCAGGAACTGTTCAAACGACACATCTGATTCTTTACCTGCAATATCAGATAAGGCACGAATGACAACAAATGGCACATCAAATTGATGACATACCTGTGCCACCGCCGCTGCTTCCATTTCCACTGCATATAAATCACCAAATTTTTGACTAACAAACGAAACACGTTCAGGGTCATTCATAAAGGAATCACCTGTTGCAATTAATCCAGTTACAACCTGTACATCTGTGATTCCTTCACCACTTTTTTCGGCTAACTCAATTAGTTTTTGATCCGCTTTAAAGGCAGCAGGCAACCCTGGTACTTGCCCATATTCATAATCAAAAGCAGTAACATCTACATCATGATGTCTAACCTCTGATGAAATTACAATGTCACCTACATTAAGAGTTTTTAAGTGCCCACCTGCTGAACCGGTATTCACCACATAATCTGGTTTGAATTGTGATAATAAAATCGTTGTTGAAATTGCGGCATTCACTTTACCGATCCCAGACTTAAGTAAAATCACATCATAGCCATTGAGGGTTCCAGTGTAGAACACACTTCCAGCAATTGTAGTTTCCTGTTTATTTTCAATTTTCTCCCGTAAAATGGTTACTTCTTCATCCATTGCTCCGATAATTGCTACTTTCATAAGTACGTATCACCTTTCATTTTTTTTACTGTTTTGTCGCCTCCATCACCCATACAAAATGATTAAAACGTGTAAATTCAACGATAAAACCATTTTGTTTTGCAATTTCTTTTAAAACAGGAATAGTTGTGTAATATTCCGTTTCTAAATCATTTGCTAGATTCAAGAAGCCTTTTTGTGTTGCGGACTCAATCGTCATTGTATATTCTTGTTTATTTTCGAACATCGTATCCGCAAACACTATTTTACCACCTTTTCCAAGGATGTTTCTATATTGGGAAAAAGCCTGGTTTTTCTCGCTATCATTTAAGTGGTGGAAGGCGTACGTACTAACGATTGTATCAATACTATCATTAGGTTTTTTAAAATCGATAAAATCCCCATCTTCAATTGTTAGAGAATAGTTTTGAAGCTTTTCCTTCGCAATTTCTCGCATGGGTACGGAGGGTTCAATACCATATACTTTCTTATTCTCATCAAGTAGTTTTTGAGTAAGGTTGCCAGTACCCACTCCAAACTCCAAAACGGTGTGACCAGATTTTTGTACAACATCATTTAGAATATCGTCATATCGTAAAAATACTTCCTGATATTCCACATCATTTCCAGTTACTGTGTGATCATATGAGTTTGCCCAACCTTCAAAAACCTCTAAAAACTCTCGCCCCATTTTTCTCACTCTCCACCATAATATATTATTCCTATCAGTATACTATGAATTTAAAAAAGAACTGTTCTCAATTTACCATATTCATCTTATTTTTTCAATTCATCTTCTTTAAAAAAAGGCAAAAAAAAACGCAGGATTACCTACGTTTTAATTAATCATTATCTTCATTTTCATCAGGTTCTGATTTTTTATAGTCTTTGTATGTCGGAGTGTCATTTTCCTTTAATTCTTCAATTTTTGTTGGTTTCCATCCTTCATTCGGAATCCAATCTAAGTAAACTTTTTGAACTTGTTTTGTAGTTTTTGAAGAGACAGTTGCAGTAATGGAATTTTCTCCATTTCTTCCTAACCACCAAACGACCATATCTGAACGATCAAAACCAGTTGCATAACTTGCGGCCATCTCCATTTCATTTCGGTCAACCGAGTCTTTCGTATAATCAATACTATGAGGCTCCGCCTGTGTAGTACCAATTGGTTTCCACGCTGAATTAACAATTGATTTCAAGATATTTGATTCCGGGTCACCCTCTGTTTCAACAACAGCATCATCAGATTCTGGTTCTTTTTGCTCATTGTTCGTTTCCTCAGTGGATTTTTCCTTTGATGTTTGATCATCCGGTTTGTCAGTTGTTTGTTCTTTTTCTTGCTCTTTGTCCTGTGAATCATCCGAGGCCGCTTTTCCCTCATTGTCTGCGGGTTGGTTCGTTTGATTTGAAGACACCGATTCATCTACATTTTTGTCTCCAAAAATGAGCTTTCCACCAAAAAAGACAATCAAAACCACAACAAGGACAATTAAAATATTTAAAATCCGATTTACCTTTTTTCGTTTCGCTCTTCTTTCTGATCGAGGCCCTTCATATAGTTTGTCTAAATCATACCCCATTTTACAGTACCTCCTAAAAACGACTTACTCATTCAACTATCTTCTTATTCTAGCATGTGTGAACGAAAGGTTGAAGAGATTTCTTTATTAGTCGTTCGATTTGGTACCTTTTTCCTGTTCAATTTGATATATTCCTTTGACAATTTCATAAAAGATTGAATTGGCCACAGACTGAGAGCCTGCCTGCTCCAAATCGACTACTACAAGTGCGTATTTAGGACTTTCAAACGGAAAATATCCGGCAAACCAACTGTTAACAAGGCCAACTTCTCCTTGTTTTTTTCCTGTTTCAGCTGTTCCTGATTTACCGGCCACTTGATAAGGGAGGTCGGAAAACCGTTGTCCAGTTCCAGATGTAACCACTCCACGAAGCAATTCCTGGAGTCTGCTAGCTGTATAGGGAGCAATCTTCGGTCCTTCCATGTCCTGTTTTGAAAAAGAAAATAAGGTTGTACCGTTTTTATATAACACATCACTAACAGTTCGAACTTCTTTTTTTGAACCTCCCCGTGCAATGGTTGCCATCATATTCGCGATACCTAATGGTGTGACCCTCACATCCTTTTGCCCAATCGCAGTCTGGGCAATCGCCTTCTGAACATTTTTATCCTTTTCATCCGTCCAAATTCGACCATTATATTCATTTGGAATCTGCTTGAAATCCTGAAAACGAAACACATCGCCATTCCAGCCAACTGGTCCAAGTAAGCCCAGCATTTCGGAATACTGTTCAATTACATCTTGGTCCTTCTGTAACATCTCTTGCGCCAGGGTAGCAAATGTGTAATTACAGCTTTTTGCAAAGCTGTTATGGAAATTTAGCATCCCATGTGGATATTCGGCTTGCCCTTCCCCATACAAATCTTTGTCGCAATTAAACATTCTATCATTTGAGATTTGCTGTTGTTCGATTGCAGCTGCAGCAATTACCGTCTTAAAGACAGAACCAGGGAATTGTGGCATGATCATTTGATTTTGGGCACTGCCATCCTCAAACGGATTAGACGAATTAATATCTGGTTTACTAACCATGGCAAGTAGATCATTGGATTCTACATCAAGCAGGACAATTCCGCCTTTTTTCAAACCATTCTTATCAAGAATTTCTTCCGCCAAAAGTTGTAAATCTTTATCCAAGGTTGTTTGAATGGCGACCGGGTAATATGGATTTGCTGGCGCTGTGTATTTAACATCAATGCCAAATAAAGGTCCACCGTCCCCTGCCACATGATATAAAAGTTTCGCCTCTCCTTCCGGCAAAAGGAATTCATCAAACGTAGATTGCAAACCAGTAATTCCTAGTTTTGTATTCTGAGGTAAATAGGTTTTCTCAGGATAACGCTTTTGGAATAAATCCTTATTCTCTCTTATTAGCCCAATTAAATGTTCTGCAATATCATGATCAAGTTCATATTGACGATGGACCGCAAAGACACCTGGAATTTGGAGATTGTTAATTTTGTTCATTTGCGTTTCAGTTAATTCTATGGGCTTGTCTCCACCAACGATTACCGGTTTTTTTGCATCCTCAATTTCTTTTTTTAAGGTAGTTGCGGAAACATTTACGATTTCTGCGACTTGCTCTGCTGGCCATTCAATGTTTTTTAAAAAAGGAAACAATACAAGTGTTGGATAATACTCATGGGTTAATGCTTTTTTATTGCGGTCGATAAATCGCCCACGGCCTTGGTCTATTACAAGTTCTTGTGTTCGCTGCGATACACTCGCTTCAATTAAATTTATATCATGATTCGTAAAGGATTCAGTACTCACGAGTTGCAATTGCATAAGTCTGCCGATTAACCCTGTTAAAGTTAAAAGGATAACGATTATGATGATAATTGCACGTTTTTTAATTACCATAGAAAAACACCTCGTCTACAGTTTCGACGAGGTGTCATACTATTTATACCTATAGAGATTGTTCAAAATCCATGTAAAAGTGACAATATTAGTCAATTTTTGTGATTTCAACAAGCATATCTCCACCTGGAGTTTGAACCGTTACTTTCTCTCCAACATGTTTTCCAAGTAGGCTTTTTGCGATTGGAGAGTCATTTGAAATTTTACCTTCAAACGGATCGGCTTCGGCACTTCCCACAATCGTGTAGGTTTCTTCTTCCCCATCCGGAAGCTCAATAAAGGTTACTGTTTTTCCTAATGAAACCTTACCAGCGCTGTCAGCATCTTCTTCAATAATTTTTGCATTTCGAATCATATTTTCAATTGTTGTAATACGTCCTTCAACAAATGCTTGTTCATCCTTCGCTGAATCATACTCTGAGTTCTCAGAAAGATCTCCAAAACTTCTTGCTATTTTAATACGCTCTACAACTTCTTTACGCTTTACTGTTTTTAAATGTTCTAATTCCTGCTCTAATTTTTGTTTTCCTTCTAATGTCATTGGAAATACTTTCTCTACCATAATCCCTTCACTCCTTGTAGTCGTTACAATCCCCCTGTGATTGCTTTACATATGTAGTACGAATTGTTTTCTTTTTAGTATAGTAAGGAAAGGAATGGCAGGGAATTTCTACCATTCCTTTCCTTATAATTTGTACTATCATAACATCGTTTTCTCTGTTATGTTATTACAAAATGACATTTTGTTCAAGAATAGTTTGAATTTTTGTTACCATTAAGTCAATTGCAACGTGATTTTGCCCACCTTCAGGGATGATGATGTCAGCATATCGCTTCGTTGGTTCACAGAATTGATTATGCATTGGACGGACCACCGTTTCATATTGCTCAATAACAGATTCCAACGTTCGACCACGATCTTTAATATCCCGTAGCATTCTCCGGATAATACGGATATCGGCATCTGTGTCAACGAATAGCTTTATATCCATTAAATCTCGTAGTCGCTCATCTTCAAGAACGAGAATTCCCTCTAAAATAATAACATCCTTTGGTTCAACGTGAATGACTTCAGAAGACCTTGTATGAAATTTATAGTCATAAACCGGCTTACTTATACCTTTGTAATCAAGAAGATTTTTAATATGTTCAATGAGTAAATCATTATCAAAAGCTAACGGATGGTCATAATTTGTATTTAATCTTTCTTGAAAAGGCATATGGCTTTGATCTTTATAATATGAATCTTGCTCGATCATTAAGATTGAGTGACCCGTAAAATGCTCAAATATGGCTTTTGATACACTTGTTTTTCCAGATCCTGAGCCTCCAGCAATGCCAATGACAATTGGCTTCTTGCTCATCTTACTTCCCCTTTCGCATCATGTTTTTCGGATATACAGGCTTGTCTACTTTAAACGAAACAATTTGCAATGGATGTTTTGCAGCATCAATCTCGTTTCCGTCCTCATCCCAAATCGCCTCAACTGTTTGTGTAAAGTTATCAATTTCAGGGCCGAAAAACTCAACCTGGTCTCCTTTTTTAAAGTAATTTCGCTGCTGTAACGTTACAATCCCTGATTCCTTATCATAGTCTAACACCAGACCAGCAAAATCATAAGTTGTTTTTTTACTATGAGTGCCATACATTTGTTCTTTTACACCAGGAACTCCTTCAAAGAAGGCAGGCGCAGTCTCACGATTCGCACATTTATCAAGCTCTTTAAGCCACTCTTTATTGATGACAAAATTGTCAGGGTCGGCACTATATGCATCAATCACTTTTCGATAAACACTTACTACCGTTGCGATATAGTGAATCGATTTCATTCGTCCTTCAATTTTCAAACTGTCAATTCCCAATTCAATCATTCGTGGAATTGATTCAATAAGCTTTAAGTCTTTTGGACTCATCGCAAAAGGGGCGTCCTTCTCATCAAATAGGGCTACTTCATTTTCATTTTCATCTAGTTTGAATAAATCGTAATCCCATCTGCATGACTGGCAGCAGCCACCACGGTTGGAATCGCGAGCTGTCATATGATTACTTAATGTACAACGACCAGAATAAGCAATACACATAGCACCATGTACGAATGTTTCGATTTCGATATCGACTTTTTCCTTCATTTCTTTAATCTCTTCAGCACTCGTTTCACGTGCTAGTACGACACGTTCTAACCCTTCTTCCTTCCAAAATTGAACAGCCTTCCAGTTGGAGAGGGATTGCTGTGTGCTTAGATGTACTTCCATTTTTGGAGCGACTCGTTTACATGTTTCAATAATAAGAGGGTCTGCTACGATGATACCTGAAACTCCAGCTTTTTCAAGCCCCATTAGATATTCATCTATTCCATCCATGTTTTCGTTATGGGCATATATATTTGTAGTCACATAGATTTTGGCACCATATTTGTTAGCGAATTCTACACCTTCTGCGATTTCTTCTAGTGTAAAATTATCAGCGTTGGAACGTAGTCCATATTCTTGACCACCAATAAAAACAGCATCTGCACCATAGTGAACAGCAATTTTTAATTTTTCCAGGTTACCTGCAGGTGCAAGCAATTCTGGCTTCTTGATAATTACACGTTTGCCGTCTACTATTTTTGAAATTGGTTCTCTTTCAACTGCTGTTGACATGCATTTTCCTCCTCTTTGTCTAATCAGTAGACCGTTTCTTTAAAGTAGAAACCTGTGTCTAGTGGCCGATTGATTGGTTGAAGTACTTCAAGTTGCGCTAATAGATCATCCTTGATGTCCTCATATTCATCCCGATTTTCTACACATAAGTCTATTGCTTTTCGATAAATTTTGGTTACTTCAAGGAGATATTCAGACGATTTTAAAATTCCTTCGATCTTAAAGCTGTCAACGCCAGCATCAATCATTTCTTCCAATTCGTCGATAATACAAACATCATTCGGGCTCATAATATGTGTACCATTTTCATCTTCAAAAACCGGGTATTTATTGTTACGCTCTTTGTCAAATAAGAACATATCTTTTTCTTTTTTGCGGTTTTCGATTTCCATCACATTGCCTTGATATTCAAAATAGTTTCCAACTAGTGATCGCTTTGATTGGAACATACACATCATGCCATGTACTTGAACCTCAATTTCAACCTCGGCATTTTCTTTTATTTCAACAATTGCATCCATATTTAATTCACGAGCAAGCACGGCACGCTTTGCACCTTTTCTTCCCCAGTAATTACATGTATACCAGTTTGTCGCAGTCGTTTCAGTATTCCAGTGAAGCTTCATTTCCGGTGCAACCTCACGGACAGTCATTAGTACTGCTGGGTCCCCAAACACAATTGCATCTATTTTACTATCCCGTAAGAATGCGATATAGTCTGCTAACTCATCCACTTTTTCATTATGGTAAATGGCATTCATCGCAACATAGATTTTTGCATCGTGAGCATGGGCAATTTCAACCGCTTGAACGATTTTCTCTCGATTAAATTCCCCTGCAAGACGTAACCCATATCGTTGTTCACCTATTATAAACGCTGTTGCCCCAGCCTGTATCAATGGTTCAATATCTTCTACACATATAGGCGTGACCAGAAGTTCTGGTTTCTTCATTCCTTAACACCTCTTCTTTTACTTAATGCAACCCCATCCCCTACGGGTAAGATGGTCGTTTGATAATCTGGGTGTGCGAGGAGCCACTCGTTATACGATTTAATCTTTGTTACGAGATTTCGAATTCTTTTATTCTCGATTTCTTCCTCCGCCACAAGCCCTTTAAATAGTACATTATCAGTGACAATTAAGCCATCCTTTGAAAGACATTTTTCATAGATGTCAAAAAAATGTCGATATTGGCCTTTTGCTGCATCAATAAAAATACAATCAAATTCACCATGTTTTTTTATTTCGTCTGCAACTTCTAGAGCATCTCCAAAAATCACTTCTATTTGGGAGCTTGTACCAGTCCGTTCAATGTTTTCAACGGCTTTTTCATATCGTTCTGCGTCCCTCTCAAGAGATACGATTTTAGTTCCAGGTAGTGCCTGTGCCATCCGTATTGCAGAATAACCAATCGCAGTACCAATCTCGAGAATTTGCTTTGGTTGAGATATTCGCAGTATTTGAAGCATTGTTTCAATGCCTACTAGTTCCATAATTGGTACATTATTTTCTTTAGCATAATGTTCAATTTCTTCAACGATTTCGTTCCTTTTTGGAAGCAGGGCTTCTAAATATTGGGTTATTTTACTTGATAACAAGAAAAAAACCTCCATTTCAATATGGTGGTGTCGGATATAATATAGTTTTTTTGTTTTTGTATGATAATAATTTTGCAAAGTTTATTTTATCATAAAAGAAAAGGGAACGCCATATTGCGTTCCCTGGAAACGTTACTCTTGTTGATTCGTAATATATTGTGCTTTTTTTGCATTATGTTCTTCCAATGTCTTCGAGTAATATACTTCCCCTGTTGGGGCTGCTAGGAAGTATAGAAAATCTGTTTCAGCAGGGTTTAGTGCCGCTGATAAAGATGATTCTCCGGCATTGGCAATCGGACCTGGTGTTAAACCTTTAATTTTATACGTGTTAAACGGTGAATTCACTTCAAGATGATCGTATAGTACGCGCTTCTTATGCTCTCCTAATGCATAAAGAACAGTCGGGTCTGTTTGAAGTGGCATATCAGTATCTAAACGATTATAAAACACGCTAGAAATTGTCTCACGATCTGTTTGTGCTGTCGCTTCTTCCTCTATTAATGAAGCCATGGTTAATAGTTTATGAGTTGAATCAATATACTTATTTCCTTCCATAAGCCCTACATATTTTACGAGAATTTTTTCCGTTTGATCTAGCATTGTTTCGACAATTGATTCAATTGACGGCTTTTTCTCGAAAAACGGATAGGTAGCAGGGAATAAATATCCTTCAAGGGGATGCTTAATATCCTCGTTTAATATTTCTTCCGTTAAGATGCTTGGATATTTACTGATTAGATTACGAACATACTCAGTATCATCCATTTTATTGATGACTTCCTCTTTTGTATAGCCTGTTTGTTCAGCAATAATTGTTGCAATTTCCTCAAGCTGTTTTCCTTCTGGGATTACCATTTTAAAAACAGGTTCACCCATGAAAATTCCGGATTTCAAACTTTCAATAATTTCATCAAAGTTCATAGATTGATTAAGTGTATATTCCCCAGCCTGAAAACCAGATTCATTTTTAAACTTTGTGTAGTAACGAAATACCTTTGCATTTTTTACAACTTCATGTTCCTCAAGAATACGGGCGATTGCTGATGGTGATGAACCGATTGGGATAGTAACCTCGACAGGTTCTTTGTTTGTAGGGTCTACTGGCTCAAGTGCTGATTTTATATATAAATAGCCTCCGCCGATTATTCCAGATATAGCTACTAGTAATATGATAAAAATGATGAATACGATCTTACGGATTGTTTTGGCTTCACTATGCCGTTCTTGCAGATTCTTTTTGTATAACTCTTTTTTCGAATCGTTATCTGACATCTATTGTAAATCCTCCCCTCACTCGAATTATTATACTACATTTTTTTATCTAATTCGTCAATTTTAGGAAAGAATTCACTAGAATTTTGTAGTTTTTTCTAAAAAATCTAGTTGTTTTTAAGTAGTTGAGGGCTATATGGGGAGATGTTTTTGGGAAAAAGAAAAAACAGCGCGCGGCTGTTTTATTCTTCTCCTTCTTCATCAAGGAATGTATTTAACATTTCTTCAACTAGATCCCATTCTTCTTCTGTTTCAATAGGTTGAAGTTCTCCATCTTCTCCATCCTCAGATGGGCTAAAGCTTGATGCGTGAATCTCGATATCTTCTTCATCCTCATTTTCATCACTAACTGGATAATATAGGACATAAGACTTTCCAAATTCTTCTGACTCGAATGTAAATAATACTTCACAAAGAATTTCATTTCCTTGTTCATCAATTACCGTTATTTGCTTTTCACCATGTTCCATGTAAATCCACCTCATTAATTTTTACTATCTAGATACCCCTGAAGAATCATGACCGCGGCCATTTTATCGATTACTTGCTTTCTCTTTTTTCGACTTACATCTGCGGATAATAAGACTCGTTCGGCTGCTACTGTTGAAAGACGCTCGTCCCATAAAACAACCGGCAATCCAAATTTCTCATTAACCATATTAGCAAAATGCTGACTGGCCTCGCCACGAGGTCCAATTGTCCCATTCATATTTTTCGGTAAACCGATAACAACCGATTCTACCTCATAATCCTTGATGATTTCGCCAAGGCGTTCTAAACCAAACTGCTGACGTTCTTCATTGATCTTAATTGTTTCAATGCCTTGAGCAGTCCAGCCCATTTCATCACTGACGGCGACACCGACTGTTTTTGAGCCGACGTCTAAACCGAGAATCCTCATTCGTTTTACCCCTCACGATGGATCTTTAAGTATGATTTAACTAGCTCCTCAATTATTTCATCTCGTTCAAGCTTGCGGATAATATTCCTCGCGTCATTATGACGTGGAATATATGCAGGGTCTCCAGATAATAAATATCCAACAATTTGATTGATTGGATTATATCCTTTTTCTTGAAGAGCATCATAGACATTGAATAATACTTCATTTACATTTGTTTCAACTGGTTCCTCTGGAAAGTTGAATTTCATTGTTTTATCAAATGAGCTCAAGTTCTGCACCTCACTCTTTAGATTCTGATGTTTGAATCCGGGCATGTAAATCTTACCATTCATTGTACACTAATCACAACTAAATAGAAACAAGAAGTGACAATTTGTATCATCCTTACACCTAGGATGATACAAATTTGTTGATTTTTAGATATTTTTTACCCATTCTTCTACAAATTGCAATGCTGATTCAAGCTGGTCTGGATTTTTACCACCTGCTTGGGCCATATCCGGGCGGCCACCGCCACCACCGCCACATCGAGTTGCAACTTCCTTAATTAGTTTTCCAGCATGGAAGCCTTTTTCAATCAAGTCCTTTGTTACTCCTGCCGTTATGTTTACTTTATCATCGTTTACAGAACCTAAAACAATTACTGCTGAACCAAGCTTTTGTTTTAAATCATCAACCATTGCACGAAGATTATTCATATCTTGGGCATTTACCTTACTATATAAAACAGTTGCACCATTAATTTCTTTTGCTTTGTCGACAAGGCTACCTGCTTCAATATTGCCAAGCTTCGCTGAAAGTGATTCATTTTCACGATGTAAATTTCGAATTTCATGCTGTAATGCTTCAATTCTGCTTGAAACTTCAGCCGGCTTTGTCTTTAAAAGATTCGCCGCTTCGTGAAGCATTTTAACTTGGTCATTGATAACATGGTATGCTGCTTTACCAGTTACAGCTTCGATACGGCGTGTTCCTGCCCCAATACCTGATTCAGAAACAATCTTGAATAACCCAATTGTTGAAGTGTTTGGTACATGGCAACCACCACAAAGTTCCAAGCTATAGTCGCCAACCTGAACGACACGTACAATTTCACCATATTTCTCACCAAATAGTGCCATAGCCCCCATCGCTTTTGCTTCCGTTAGGGATTTATAATCTATATTTACAGGGATGCTGCTCCAAATTTTTTCATTCACAATTGATTCAATTTGCTCAAGCTCTTCAGGCTTAATTTGACCGAAATGTGAGAAGTCAAAGCGTAAACGATTGGAAGTTACGAGTGAACCCGCTTGGTTTACATGAACTCCAAGGACATCCTTTAATGCTTGATGTAAAAGATGTGTTGCCGTGTGGTTTTTAATAACCCCACCTCGGTTTTCTTGGTCAACCTTGGAATGTAGTTGGTCTCCTTTGGCTAGACTTCCTTTTTCAATCACAACACGGTGAAGATTTTGACCATTTGGTGCTTTCTGAACGTCTTTCACAATCAGCCTTGTTTTTACATTTTCAATGGTACCTTCATCAGCGATTTGTCCACCACTCTCGGCATAGAAAGGTGTTTTGTCTAAAATAAGTTGAATTTCTTCACCCTCATTTGCCTTCTCAACTACTTCTCCATCTTTTACGATTACAAGAACGGTTGATTGTGCTTCAAGTTCATCATAACCAACAAACGTACTTTCTACTTTTATTTCCCCAAGAACACCACTTTGGACTTGCATGGAATCGACATCTTGACGAGCAGATCTAGCTCTATCACGTTGGTTTTCCATTTCGCGTTCGAATCCATCGTGATCCACCTTCATGCCTTCTTCTTCAGCATATTCCTCTGTAAGTTCTACAGGGAAACCATACGTATCATACAAACGGAAAACATCAACACCTGCAATGGTGTCACTACCTTTTGCTTTTTCCTTTTGAATAACAGTAGATAAAATAGCTAGTCCATCATGTAATGTTTCATGGAAGCGTTCCTCTTCTGTTTTCACAACTTTTTGGATAAATTCTGTTTTTTCTTTGACTTCCGGATAAAAATCAACCATGATTTCGCCTACAACAGGAACAAGCTCATACATAAACGGGCGATTAATTGATATCTTTTTTGCGTAACGAACGGCACGTCTTAATAATCTTCGAATGACATAGCCTCTTCCTTCATTGGATGGAAGTGCTCCGTCACCTACCGCAAATGTAACTGTACGGATGTGGTCAGCAATAACCTTGAATGCCTCATCTTTTTCGTTTTCTTGACCATATTTTTCACCAGAAATGGACTCTGTTGCCTCAATAATTGGCATGAATAGGTCTGTGTCAAAATTGGTAGGCACATTTTGAATAACAGAGCACATTCTTTCAAGACCCATACCAGTATCAATATTTTTCTTAGGGAGTGGAGTATATGTACCGTCTGGGTTATGGTTAAATTGTGAGAACACAAGATTCCAGATTTCTAAATAACGTTCATTTTCTCCCCCTGGATATAATTCAGGATCATTCGGGTCATTCCCAAATTCGTCACCGCGGTCAAAGAATATTTCTGTGTTCGGACCACTTGGACCTTCACCAATATCCCAGAAGTTTCCTTCTAAACGAATAATGCGCTCTTCAGGAATTCCAATTTTTTCATTCCAAATTTTATGTGCCTCATCATCTTCTGGATGGATTGTAACGGAAAGTTTCTCAGGATCGAATCCAATCCAGTCTTTGCTTGTTAAGAATTCCCATGCCCACTCAATTGCTTCTTCTTTGAAATAATCACCAATTGAAAAGTTTCCAAGCATTTCAAAGAAAGTGTGATGTCTTGCTGTTTTCCCTACATTTTCAATATCATTTGTACGAATGGATTTCTGTGCATTACAAATCCTAGGGTTTGCGGGAATAACACGTCCATCGAAGTATTTTTTTAATGTAGCTACACCACTATTGATCCAAAGTAAAGATGGATCTTCATGTGGAACTAAAGAAGCACTTGGTTCAACAGCATGCCCCTTTGATTTAAAAAAATCTAAAAACATTTGTCGTACTTGAGCTGATGTTAATTGTTTCATTTCATAACCTCCAATATCATTTTAGACATAAAAAAATACTCTAATCCCTAAAAAACAGGGACGAGAGTATGCTCGCGGTACCACCCTGATTATGGACGTCAAAAAATAAGAAACGTCCATCACCTTCGTATATTGATAACGGTATTCACCGGTAGGTTTTCCTACACTCAGGAGTAGCGTTCTGTTACCCTTCATCCGAAATTCCTCTCAGCCATGGAAATTCCTCTCTGGTTCGATGGTCCTGTAACATACTGATTCCTTCATTGTTTTCGTTTGTAATACATCATTTCTTGTCAATTATATTCAAGTCAAAAATGTTTGTCAATCCTGGTGCTATTCCTTATTAATAACAGTAAAATGCTGCTTGGCATGGATGATAAATACCTTTAAAATAGCCACAACCGGAACGGCGACGATGAGTCCTACAACCCCACCTATTTCTCCACCTAATAAAAGTGCCGCAATAATTACAATGGGATGTAGTCGTAGGCTTTTTCCTACGATAATGGGCGACAGCAGGTTTCCTTCAATAAATTGAAGTCCGAAAACGACAATGATTACAATAATCACCATCTTCATTGATATTGTAGCGGCAATTATGACTGCAGGAATGGCACCAATAATCGGTCCAAAGTAAGGGATAATGTTTGTAACCCCAACAATACTTCCAAATAACAACGGATACTTCATTCCAGATATCCAAAAAGCCAAGGTCGCTGTTGCACCTACAAGCAGACATACGAAGAGCTGCCCTCTTATATAATTCCCCAATGACTCATCAACATCTCGAAAAAAAAGTTGCCCCGCTTTTCTAAGTTTTCTTGGAGTCATGTACCAAAGCGCTTTTATCATTTGGTCATGGTCCTTTAACAAATAAAAAACAATGAACGGAATGATTGCAATTATAAAAATGGAATTGAGAAGAGCTTTTAAAAAGTAAATCGTCCGCGAAAGCAGATAATCTACATAGTTTTCAACTGAATTTAGCAAATCATCAAGCTGCCCGTGAACAAAAGCTGGAAGCTGTGATGTTCCTGATTCGATTTCTTTTAACCACCCCCTGTACGTTTTACTGAATTCAGGAAAACTTTCGGCAAGATCCCTAAGCTGCCCAAGAATCACCGGTATTCCTTTATATATTCCGATTCCAATTCCTCCGAAAAAAAGGAAATAGATAAGCAAGATAGCAAGTGATTTCGGAAGCCCTCGATGGTTGAGTTTGTCTATAATCGGATGAAGCAAATAGGTGATAAAAACAGAGATGATAAAAGGAATTAAAAATGTTTTTAAGAGTGACACAATCGGGAGCCAGATCGGAGCCAATTTTAAAAAAATATAAATTGTCAAAAACGCTATTAATAATAGTGATATTCTAAAAATCCATTTGACTCGATTTTCATTCAACTGTTCTCACTCCCTCACTAGTAGTTTTTGGATTCTAAATGGTTTTATACAGACGAGCTGTTGGCAGATTGCATTGTAAAAATACTGATTTTTTTGTGAAATGATACCCGAAAGGATGTGATAGATTGATTATTAAGTCACGTGATAAAAACGTTGAACGAGAACTATTTCGATCTTAAAGGTCCGCGAAAAATTAGATGTAGAGGACGAAAACAATTTTACTTGGCCTTCTAAATGAATGCCTCATTTTAAACAACTTTTACTTGGGGGCACCCACTATACCGATAAACTCTTTTTTACGATATACGTACATAAATTCGGAAACGTTGGATATACCGAAAACCTTATTTTTGTATTTGTAAACCAAAAAACCCCACATCCGTGGGGTTTTTCATATTAAAACATTTTCGTAATGCGTTTACGCATTTTTTTCATGTTGCGGGCAGACATTACATCTGTTCTTTGCATAATTCCGTATGCCGCAGCACCTAGACCCATCGTGATTAGGGAAGTCATAGCTTTATTCATAACCTCTTCACTCCTTGTTTAGGATTACATACTGATCCTTCTATCGTCGTCAGCAAACAGATCATCCAACGAGCTGAGTGTGCCATCTTCCTCTACCTGATGTGTGAATATTTGTCCTTTGTTTATAGATAACTCGATAAAACATCCCCAGCAGTAATATTGGTTAACACCAATTTTACCGATATCTTTACTTTTACAATTTGGGCACTTCACAGGGTACACCTCACATCATGGAATTCCTAAGTTAAACATCAACGACGATGACATCTTCGCCAATTTTTAAAGGTTTCTCGGTTTTAACAACCTTTTTTCCTTCAGTAATATCAGCAAAAAAGCCATCCGTTACTTCATACCCTATAATCGTGCCCACTTCTTCTGAAAAATATACATCTTCAAGTAAGCCTAATTTTTGTCCTTCAGCAGACAATAATGGCTTTCGGAATAATCCATGATGGGTGTGTAAAAAATAAGTCGGTGTATCGGCCTCGTGATCTAGATGCTCAAGCATCTGCACATCCGAAACCATGATACCATCATCTCCTATGGCAGAGATGCTTTGGATGGGGACTACTCGATCTCGTTCAAATAGTCCTTTTCCTTTCATAATCAAGGCATTTACCTTACCATCTGATGTGATACAAAGATCAGCAACTCGACCGATTACCTCGGCAGAATTTTCATCATAAATCGGTAAATTCTTGAGAAGTGAGAATGTCCGCAAAGATAATCGCCACCTTCCGAACATTACTTATCATTTACTTTCAGGCATTTAGTCATACTGCACAAGAGTTACCAAAAGAAAAAAGCCGGGGTTCTCCCGACTTTTATTCAGCCTCCAAAAAATCATAAGGCGATATGCCCGCCATTCCGATATTCGGATCTGTTTGAAAAAGCATATCATAATAGGACAAAGCCTCTTTAGGCTCTGAAACAGACTCTGTGCCACCTTCCATGATACCAAAGGTTGCTTTTAATTTTTCGCATAAGGTGGTTTGGCGGTTTGTATCATTCGCACGTTGAACACCTTGGCGTAAGGCATCATCTTCACCACAAAGAATTAAAAAGTTTTTAGCTCTTGTAATGGCTGTGTAGATCAAATTTCGGCGTAACATTCGATAATACCCTTTAACAATCGGTAAGATAACGATTGGAAATTCACTACCTTGTGATTTATGGATCGAACAACAATAAGCATGTGTGATTTGATTCAAGTCTTGTTTTGTATAGGTAACTTCATTTCCTTCAAAATTGACTACAACCATGTCCTGTTTTTCTGTATTTTCTTTTGCATAAAAAATTGATTCAATTTCACCGATATCTCCATTAAACACATTATTTTCAGGCTGGTTAACTAATTGGAGAACCTTATCGCCCCTGCGGTAAGTAATATCTCCGTATTTTAATTCCCGCTTCCCATGTACTGGTGGATTGAAAAGCTCTTGCAGCATGACATTTAAACTGTCGATCCCAGCAGCACCACGATACATGGGTGCCAAAACTTGAATGTCCCTGACAGAGTAACCCTTCTTTTTCGCATTGTCAGAAACCTGTCTGACAACCTCGAGAACCTGATTTTGATAACATTTTATAAAGGACCGGTCTTTTTTAGGCGCTGAAATATCCTGTGGCAGATTGCCTTTTTTAATTTCGTGAGCTAATTCGATTATCGAAGAGCCTTCAGATTGTCGATAAATATCTGTCAAACGTACTGTTGGTAAAACGTCTGAAGCCAATAAATCCTTTAGAACTTGTCCAGGACCGACCGATGGCAACTGGTCTTCATCCCCTACTAAAATGACTTGAACATGCTCTGGTAGTGATTTAAATAACTGATTGGCTAACCAAATATCCACCATTGAAACTTCATCGACGATCAACAATTTACCATTAATGGGGTTGTCTTCATCATGGCTAAAACCTTCAACTCCGTTCCATCCTAACAACCTGTGAATGGTGACAGCTGGAAGTCCGGTTGATTCACTCATTCTTTTTGCCGCTCGACCAGTTGGTGCAACTAAAACAACAGGAAAAGGATTTTCAGAATTATAATCCTTCGGGTCCAATGAGCATCCATGCAACTCCCCGTATAATTCAACAATTCCTTTAATGACGGTTGTTTTTCCTGTACCTGGACCTCCTGTTAGCAGTAGCATTGGCGACATTAAGGCTTTTTGAATGGCATCTTTTTGTGAAGGTGCATATTGGACTTTAATTCTTTCTTCAAGTGCACCTAGTGCTAATAAAAATTCTGACTCTGGAAAAATATCCTCGTATTCGGTTTGTTCCATAATCCGCTTAATATTGGTGACGAGTCCTTTTTCTGAAAAATAAAGGGACGGAAGGTAGACCTTGTCCTCTTCTATGACAAGTTTGCTTTCTTCGGTTAAGTTAATCATTTCCTTTGAAATATCGGTCGCAATGACTTCTTCTCGGGAATTTTGCTCTAATAATTGTTGGACACGCGTGATTAAATCTTCGACTGTCAGATAGACGTGTCCATCTTGCAATGAATCTTGTTCAAGTATGTATAAACAACCCGCTTTAATTCGATCCGGGTGGTTTCCGGAGATTCCTAACTGACGTCCTAGTTCATCGGCTCTTCCAAACCCGACTCCTTCTATATCCTCGACTAATTTATAGGGACTATGTTGAAGAATTTCAAGGGTCTGCTCTTTATACATTTGGTAAATTTTCATCGAAAGCTGAGGACCAAATCCATATTGGGAAAGGCCAATCATAATTTGTTCAAGACCTTGGTGTTCTTGAAGGGTATCGTATATCTCCTTCGCTTTGTCCGCTGAGAGCTTATCAACCTCCTGCAAGATGGCTGGATTCGCAATAATTTTTGATATTGCTCCTTCTCCAAGAGTTTCAACAATTTTTTCCGCCGTCTTTTTCCCGATTCCTTTAAAAAGATCACTTGAAAGATACTGGACGATGCCTTGTTTTGTGTGGGGAATTTCTTTTTGGAATTGGTCAACGTGAAACTGGATCCCAAATCGTGGATGCTCTTTTAAGCGGCCAAAAAAGATGTAGGTTTCATTTTCATGAATGCGAGGGAAATACCCCGTAACAACTGCTTCTTTTTCATGATAATCTTCATTTGTCTCTTGAAGCCTGATACGAACAACAGAATATAAATTTTGCTCATTATGAAATATGGTAACTAAATGAGTACCCTTCATGTATTTACGTTGTTCATTAAATAAATCTAAAGATTCCTGTTGTTCCACAAGTATTCCCTCCCTATCATTTATTCGCTTAATGCTTCACTAACAATTTTCTTTCCATTTGCAGCCAACATATGGTCTGGTTGAATTTCCAATGCTTTTTCAAACATGTTGAGTGCTTTTTCATAATCATTTTTAAAGCCAGCATAAGCCACTCCTAAGTTATAATAAGCATCTGAATGTTCTGGCTCTAGTTCGATGACACGATTAAATGTTTTAATAGCTTCATCAATTACAGATTCTCCCGCTAAGCAAAGTCCGTATTGGAATAAAGCATCTACGTCATTTTCGTTAAGCTCAACTGCTCGTTTCATATAAGGCAATGCAAGCTTTGGTTGACCTAACTGATTCAAAGTCATACCGAGCATAAAATAGGTATCACTATTGTCGACTCCCGCTTTTAGAGCTTTTTCGAACATATCCTTTGCCTTGATAAAATCATCCTGGTTGTAAAGAAGGCTACCAATTCCGTAATAAGCAGTTCCCATTCCCTCATTAAGCTCTAGTGCTTTGGTAAAAAAAGCAATAGCTCTTTCGGGATCTCCAACTGCTGATAAAAGGTTACCGAAATTTATATAGTAAATGGGCTCTTTCGGATTTTCCTCAATAGCTTGTGCAAAGCATTTTGCTGCTTCCTCGTATTTTCCCTCTTGCATATATTCAATACCTTGTTTATTTAAATCCAATGATATTCAACTCCAATTAACTTTTGTGCAGTTCATATTATAACACAGGAAAACCCCAACCCTAAATATAGAGTTGAGGTTTGAATGAAGTTTAACTTTATCCAACATATGTTAGACGTTCGCCATTTTTAAAGACTTTATCAATCGTTGCACCACCAAGGCATTCGTCCCCATTATAAAAGACAACAGCTTGTCCAGGTGTAACCGCTCGAATCGGCTCGTCGAAAATTACTTTTACTGTATTTTCGTCGACCTTTTGTACTGTTACGGCATTATCCTGTTGGCGATAACGGAATTTCGCTGTACATTTAACATCTTGCTCAGGTTTGTTATCTGATACCCAGCTGACATTGGTAGCTAAGATGGAATCAGAATAGAGATATTCATTATGGAAGCCTTGGTCAACATAAAGAATATTCTTCTTAAGGTCTTTACCAATGGCAAACCATGGTTCACCGCTTCCGCCAATGCCTAAGCCATGACGTTGTCCAATTGTATAATACATTAAACCATCATGTTTTCCCTTAACTTCTCCTGAAAAGGTCACCATATCACCCGGTTGAGCCGGCAAGTAATTCCCTAAGAATTCTTTAAAATTACGTTCACCGATAAAGCAAATTCCCGTACTATCTTTTTTTGTAGCGGTGGCTAAGTTTGCTTTTTTCGCTAGTTCTCGTACTTTTGGCTTTTCAATATTTCCAATTGGAAACATTACTTTTGAAAGCTGTTCCTGGGTTAGTTGATTTAAAAAATAGGTTTGATCCTTATTTTCATCGACTCCACGGAGCATTTTATATTCTCCGTCTCTATATTCAACACGAGCATAATGCCCAGTCGCTAAATAATCCGCACCAAGTGTTAAGGCATGCTCTAAAAAGGCTTTGAATTTGATTTCTTTGTTACACATGACATCTGGATTTGGTGTTCTGCCTGCTTTATATTCGTCTAAAAAGTAGGTGAACACTTTATCCCAATATTGCTTTTCAAAATTGACCGCATAATAAGGAATACCGATTTGATTGCAGACTCGGATTACATCCTCATAGTCTTCAGTTGCTGTACATACGCCATTTTCATCGGTATCGTCCCAGTTTTTCATAAAAATCCCGATGACATCATAGCCCTGCTCCTTTAATAAAAGTGCTGCAACAGATGAGTCTACTCCACCAGACATCCCAACTACTACACGGGTATCTTTTGGATCTTTCATGTTTCCACCTCCTCTAAAGAGTTAATCGTTTGACAATTTTTGCTGTTTCTAATGCAGCCGTTCTTATGTCCTCAATGGTGTTTCCGAGACCGAAGCTAAAACGAATTGAAGAAGTGATTCGATCAGAATCCTTTCCGAACATGGCTACAAGTACATGTGATGGGTCAATCGAACCCGCCGTACAAGCAGACCCGCTTGATGCGGCAATTCCTGCCAAATCAAGGTTGACCAGCATGGACTCAACATTCGTTCCAGGAAAATAAATATTTAATACATGTGGCAATGACTTTGATAAATCGCCATTAACTTCAAAACTTACATCTTGTTCCTTTAAGACAGAAACAAAAGTCTGTTTAAATTCCTGATATAACGATTTTTTTTCACTCATCGTTCGTTTTGCTAATTGAACAGCAGTTTGTAAGCCGGTGATTCCTGCAACATTTTCCGTTCCAGCACGACGTTTCTTTTCTTGTTCGCCCCCAAATAATAATGGCGCCACTTTATTACCTTCCCTCATAAATAAAAATCCGGTTCCTTTCGGACCGTTGATTTTATGAGCTGAAACGGAGAGAAGGTCAATTTTGTACTCATTTACATCTATATCAACCAGTCCATATGCTTGGACGGCATCTGTATGAAATACTGCCTGATGGTCTTGAAGAAGTTCGCCAATTTCCTTAATCGGTTGAAGTGCACCAACTTCATTGTTGCCAAACATAATTGTTACAAGAATGGTTTCTGGAGTTAGGGCTGCTTCAACATCACTAACAGAAATAAGTCCAGCCTCATTAACCGGCAAATACGTTACAGTATAGCCTTGTTTTTCGAGATGTTCACAAGTATGAAGGACAGCGTGATGTTCAATAGCAGACGTAATAATATGTTTGCCTTTTCCTTGCATCGCAAAGGCCGTTCCCATTATCGCTAAATTATCGGCTTCGGTACCACCACTTGTAAAAACAATCTCATTTGGCTTTGCATGGATGCTTTCGGCAATTGATTGTCTTGCTTCATCAACGGCATGTCGACCTTTTCGACCGAAATAATGAATGCTTGATGGATTGCCAAAAATCTCAGTCATGTATGGAAGCATACTCTCCACAACATCAGGGTGCATGGGGGATGTAGCTGCATGATCTAAATAAATATGTTGCATCAATGCGCCCTCCTTTTTTTAAAAAGTACCTATGATTATGCCATGTTTTTATTAAATATAAAACATATATGCATCATTGCCATCGCTATAGCTTGCGAGGTCTTCAAGTGTTGTACTGTCTAACACTTCTTTAACAGCGTCTCTTATTCTTATCCATAATTCCCTTTTAGCTGGCTCTTCATCCTCTAAAACCTCTACCGGGCTAATAGGTCCCTCAAGGACGAGAATAACGTCACCCGCTGTAATTTTGGTTGGTTCGTCCCCAAGAACGTAGCCTCCATAAGCTCCGCGAATGCTTTTTACCAGGCCTGCATTGCGTAAAGGAGAAATTAATTGTTCTAAATAATGCTCAGATAGCTCATGTTTTGCTGCAATCGATTTTAATGAGATCGGTCCTTTTCCATGATTCTTTGCAAGTTCAATCATGATTGTCAGACCATATCTGCCTTTTGTTGATATTTTCATTACATTTACACCCCTAATTACTAAAATGATTCGCTTCAATCACTGGTGCTTTATCCAGTTTGCGTTTTAATCCATCATGCATTTTCTGACATTGTGGCAATGCAAAACCTGCGATGTACCCAATTCCTACACAATATACTAAGGTTCCTACGAAAACAGGACCACCTAACAACCAACCAATTGTTAATACAGTAATTTCCATTCCTAAACGAATATATTGCACTTTCCACTTAGAAATTTCAGTTAATGCTAACATCAAACTATCCCTTGGGCCTGCACCTACCTTTGCGGAAATATAAATTCCCATTCCGTAGCCATTAATAAGGAGCCCTAACAGCAACATCATAATTTTCCCGGTAAAGGTTTCAGGTGTAACGAGGAACGGAACCATCATGAACATATCTATAAAAATACCCACCGATATCATATTTAAAAAAGCACCGATTTGAGGCAGTCGCTTTAATAAAAATGAGGAAAGAAACAAAATAAAAAAGCCGACAATGATCGACCAGGTACCAATGGTAAGACCAATTTGTTTATAAAGTCCGATATGCAAAACGTCCCAAGGGGATGCCCCAAGATCTGCTTTGATAATCATGACAATCCCCAATGACATAATTAACAAGCCGATAAAAAAAGTTGACCATTTCAACATTGGGTGGTCTAAGCTAGTCTGAACTCGCATTCTCTCACTCCGTCTCTCGTGTCGCTACTTGCTGTATATATCTCTCTAATTACTCTAAACTCACGACATTATATCATAAATTGCATTGTATTTGAATTTATCAATCGCAAAACGTATGATAAAGTTGGAGTATCGACTCTGACTGTTTAGATAAGGGGATGAATCATTTGCTTTTTGAATCACTTATCGAAGCACCTTTATCGTATCGAATGCGCCCGAGACATATTGAAGAAATTCTTGGACAAAAGCATATTATCGGTAAAGACACGGCTTTATATAAAATGATTATGAATGGACATGTTCCCTCGATCTTACTCTATGGGGAACCCGGTATTGGAAAAACATCGATCGCAACTGCAATTGCCGGAACTGTTGATATGCCCTTTATCTCAATTAACGCCACAACAGCAGGAAAAAAGGATATCGAGGATGCTGTTTCGACTGCTAAGGCGGAAGGGAAATTGATTTTGTTTATCGATGAGGTCCATCGTTTTAACAAAGCACAACAGGATTATCTACTTCCACATGTGGAGCGAGGTCTCGTTTCGTTAATTGGGGCGACAACTGAAAATCCATTTCATGATGTAAACCCAGCGATTCGCAGTAGATGTGGACAAATTAAAGAGCTTCGTCCTTTAACAAAAGAGGATATAAAGGAATTAATTCAACGTGCACTTAAAGATTCAGAACGTGGTCTTGGGCATTTGCAAATTTCAATTAGCGAGGAAGCAATTGACCTAATTTCATCTTCTACAAAGGGTGATGCAAGGTCTGCGATGAATGTTCTAGAAGATGTCGTGTTAGCTTCTAAAACCAGAGATAGTGACGAGGTTGAAGTAGATATAGAGCTCGTAAAGGAATGTGTAGAAAATAAGGGTTTCTCCCACGACAAAGACGGGGATCTTCACTATTCATTATTATCCTGCCTTCAAAAGAGCATCCGGGGTAGCGATGTTAACGCTGCTCTGCATTATTTAGCAAGATTGATTGAAGGTGGAGATTTAGTATCGATTTGTAGAAGATTAACCGTTATTGCCTATGAAGATATTTCAATTGCTGCACCTGAAGTTGGAGTGCATACGGTAGCGGCTTGTCAGGCGGTTGAGCGACTAGGCTTGCCTGAAGCACGAATCCCACTGGCAAACGTCGTGATTGAACAGTGTTTGTCACCAAAAACAAACAGTGCGTATAAATCTCTTGATAAGGCGATTGAAGATATTCGAAAAGGAAATATCGGAGAGATCCCTGATCACCTCCGTGATGCGCATTATAGTGGAGCGAAAGTGCTTGGACATGGGATAGGATATCTTTACCCACACGATTACCCGAATGGCTGGGTAAAGCAGCAGTACTTACCAGACCTTTTGAAAAACAGAAAATACTTTAAACCAAAAGAAAATGGACAAGAAAAATATTTTTCAAAAGTATATGACCGGCTTGAACAACTCCAAAAAGAGGGGGAGAAGTAGACTTTACTATTTCTTCCCCCTTTTGTTTTATGCAGCTACATCACGTTTCGTAAAGACAAACCACGTAAGTGCATTAAAAATGACAAAATAGATGATTAACATGATGATCGAAAATTGCATTGTCATTCCCTCAACTAATACATATCCAGTGAGGTATTGAGATAAATCTGTATTCGCAAATAGGATATATTTTGCCCAATCGAACTTCATAGCCAGGAGAGCTGTTGCATTTACACCTGCAAACATTAGGAAGATCGCTAATCCAATGGCAAGTCCACTATTCCTAAAAATGGTGGAAATCATAAAAGCAAATGTTGACATCATGATTAAGTTTATCGATTTTAATCCAAAGATCCCTAAAATATGAGAAACCATATGAACCTCTTGTACTGCACCATCTCTATAAACAAGATGAGGAGTTGAACCGTCAAACCCAAAGAATATACTTCCTATTAAAAATGATGTAACAAAAAGTAGAACCAAGGAGAATAACGCAAATAAGATAGTTGCCAAATATTTTGATAGAAGAATCTTTGATCTTGATACAGGTCGGATTAACAATAATTTAATCGTTCCCCATGTAAATTCAGATGCAACACTGCTTGCACCGACAACAATTGTAAATAAGGTGATTAACGAAACAATTTCCGCAGCATATCCCATATAGGTCCAAATCGACTTAGAATTGGTGGTTGGAGCTATTTCATGTTCAAGGCGATATTCATTAATAGCAAGTTCTTTTTCAAAGGTATCCCTTGCTAACTTTGGATAATCTTCATTCTCAATATTTGCTTTCAACATTTCGCTGTCTTGTTGTACACTCTGTTTCCAATTTTCATCTACAGAATCTGGAGCTGTTGCGTTCGTGAAAATGCCGACAACTAGTGCTGCTCCAATCAGAATTATTAACATGATCCATGTTGAAACTCGACGGTAAATTTTCATATTTTCATTTTGAATAAGTTTGAAGATATTACCCAATTCCACTACCCCCTGTTACCTCTAAGAATCGATCTTCTAGTGATTTCGAAAGCTGCATAATTCCATAGACCTGAATCTCATTTTTTACAAGACTAGCATTTATCTTTGGAATCATTTCCTGATCCGTTAGAATCTCGATTCCTTTTTCTGTTTGTATTACTTCAAGCGCTGGGTATTCAGTTGATAGAATTGATAATGCTTTTTCTACATCATCCACTTGAAATTGAACCCGAATACTTGCTTCTTCGCTCACGAATTCCGTAACCTTCTGGACACCCACTAAGCTACCATTTTGAATGATTCCAATACGGTCACACATCATTTCCATTTCAGAAAGTAAGTGACTGGATACAATAACAGCAAGTCCTTCTTCTCTCGCAAGCTTCCTGACATAATCTCGAACCTCTCGAATACCTGCAGGGTCCAACCCATTTGTTGGTTCATCCAAAATCAAAATGGACGGGCTATGCAAGAGTGCTTGCGCAACTCCTAAGCGCTGTCTCATTCCTAGTGAATATGTTTTCACCTTATCATGAATTCTTTTTTCCAGCCCAACTAATTTTGTTACCTCAAGAATTCTTTCTTTTGTCACCCCTTTTACCATCCGAGCATAATGAAGAAGGTTTTGATAGCCTGTTAAAAACTTATACATTTCCGGGTTTTCAACAATACCTCCGATATGCTGTACAGCTTGTTCAAAATTCTTTGCAATATTTGTCCCTTTTATTATGACTTCGCCATCTGTAATAGACATGAGTCCAACTAGCATTCGAATAGTAGTGGTTTTTCCGGCACCATTTGGTCCTAAAAAGCCAAAAACTTCTCCTGGATATACATCAAAGGTGATTCCCTTAATAATATCTTTTCTACCAATTGTCTTTTTAACATTTTTCAATTGTAAAACTGGTTGCACATTTTCTCCTCCTTACAGTTTGTGAGATTTGAATTTACTTAAATCTCATTCACATCTTCTGGATTATGCGATATTACTACCTACGTATTATAAATGAAAAAGTTCCCATTTTTTTAGGTTATGAGAAAACTTCACATACTCTTTACATTGCAAATCACAGTCATAATACGCCTTTAGCTGTAATTTTATTTTCTCAAAACTATTAATGTATAAAACAAATTTAACGTGGTCATGCTAGATATAAAGAAAAAATCTATCATTTAAATTTAATAGGGAGTTGGTATTATGAAAGTGAGACAAGATGCATGGTCACATGAGGATGATCTCTTATTAGCAGAAACAGTTTTACGCTACATTCGTGAAGGTGGGACACAATTAGCCGCATTCGATGAAGTCGGTGATAAATTAAATCGTACATCAGCAGCATGTGGGTTCCGATGGAATGCAGAAGTTCGCAATAATTATGAGCAAGCCATTGCAATTGCGAAAAAGCAAAGAAAAGAAAGAAAACGTGCACTTGAAAGAATGAACAAAGATAATGAACAAGCAATTGAAAAACCAGTAATGACAGAAACATTTAAAGAGGAAACACCTGCACCACAATACGTGGAAGAGATTTCGGCCGAGTTAATCCCATCGTCAAACTCCATTACACTTGATGATTGTATTTCTTTCTTGTCTTCCGTACGCAGTCATGATCTTCTTTCAAATCAATTGGAGATGGAGAATAATCGTCTACGTCGAGAAAATGAATCTTTAAAGCAGCAAACAAAAGAGCTTGAAAAGAAGCTTGAAAAATTATCTGACCAACAGACTATCATTCAAGAAGACTACCAAGCACTTGTGCAAATTATGGATCGTGCAAGACGCCTAGTCATGTTCGAAGATTCAGAAGACCGTAACTCTCCAGCTTTTCGGATGGACAAAAACGGAAACCTGGAGCAATTGGCAAAATAAAAACGTGGCCTCCTGGCCACGTTTTTTTATTCGTCCTTTACTCTTTTGATCTTAATGTCTTTTAGCAATTCGCGAACAACATAACTTGCCATAATCAGTCCACAAGCAGATGGTACAAATGCATTTGAAGATGGCGGCATTTTCGCCTTTCGAATTTTAGCATTTTCATCCGTGATTTCTTGACGAATATCTTCCCGAATCACAATTGGACTTTCATCAGAAAATACGACAGGGATTCCTTTGCGAATTCCTTCTTTTCGTAATTTCGTACGAATCACCTTTGCGATTGGATCGGTATGTGTTTTGGAAATATCCGTAATCATAAAACGTGTTGGATCCATTTTATTTGCAGCACCCATACTTGAGATGATTGGAATATTTCGTTTTAGGCATTCTTTCATAAGATGAATTTTATACATAATTGTGTCTGAAGCATCAATGACAAAGTCTAAGTCATAGCTAAAAAATTCCTCATATGTTTCTTCTGTATAAAACATTTTAAGTGCAATTACTTCACAATCAGGGTTTATGTCAGCAATTCGTTCTTTCATAATGTCTACTTTTGACTGACCAACTGTAGAAAGTAAAGCAGGTAATTGTCGATTAATATTTGTGATATCAACATTGTCCTTATCAACAAGTATCAAGCGTCCTACTCCTGAACGCGCAAGCGCCTCGACTGAGAAGGAACCAACCCCACCTACTCCAAGAATAGCCACTGTACTATTCTTAAGGATCTCTACGCCAGTTTTTCCTATTGCTAATTCATTTCTTGAAAATTGGTGTAACATCTCTTCAACTCCATCGGGTATCAAAAAATAAAAGTTTCCTGTATTTTAACCAGAATAAGAATATAACATACTCCGCCTAAATTCAAGAATTTCTATATGAAATTAAGTATTTTTTTAAATGAATTTTCCTAAAAAAGTTAAAAAAACCCTGTTTACAAATAAGTAAACAGGGATTCGTTTATTTATGAGGTAAATCTGTAGAAGTCCCAATCGTGCCGTCGATGCCTTAGTTTTGAACCCGCTCTCCGCAGGTGGGCACCCTGTTTCGACTTTTGTAAGTCCTCTTTTAGCGAAAGATGAGGCATTTACGCACGTACGAAAACTCCGGGCTCCCGTATAAACTATTGTTCGGTCAAAACAATAGGTTATACGACAAACACATCAGGACTTCTAACTTAGAGGATGTTCAAAAAGTCCGGTGAAAATGACACATCGAATTTCTTCGTTGGCTTGCTTTTCCGTTCCTCACGTATTAACTACATACGTTCCGGTACTCAAAGCCGCGCCGCCTCGAACTTTCGACGCACAGGACGTGCTAGTGTCGACAATGCCACAGGATGTGGCGTTTTTGTCGACGCGGTCCTTTCCATCCTCCTTTTTGAACACTAACTTTATGTCACAATATTAACACACGAAATTCGTGTTTACAAGTTGACCAAAAAGGGTTTTGTTCGCTATTTTCGAACATTTAACGACAAATACAAGTCGTTCAATTGTGCTTTACTAACTTCGCTTGGCGCATCTGTTAAGAGATCACTTGCACTAGCTGTTTTAGGGAAAGCAATCGTGTCACGAAGATTGGTTCTTCCTGCTAAAAGCATCACAAGTCTGTCTAGTCCTAAGGCAATACCACCATGTGGTGGTGTTCCATATTCAAAAGCTTCTAATAAGAATCCAAATTGCTCGTTTGCTTCCTCTTCTGTAAATCCTAAAACTTTGAACATCTTCTCTTGGATGTCACGTTCAAAAATACGAAGCGAGCCTCCACCTAACTCATAACCATTTAATACAAGGTCATATGCTTGTGCCTTTACTTCCCAAGGCTTGCTCTCTAATTGCTCGATATCTTCTCTAGCTGGCATTGTAAACGGGTGGTGAGCAGCATAATAACGTCCATCTTCCTCATCAAACTCAAACAGTGGCCAATCAGTCACCCATAGGAAATTAAACTTAGACTCAGCAATTAACTCAAGCTCTTTTCCAAGTTTTAATCTGAGTGCTCCTAATGCATCTGCTACAACCTTTGGTTTATCCGCTACAAAGAAGAGTAGGTCTCCCGCTGAAGCATCTAAAACTGCTCTTAAAGCCTTTTGCTCTTCTACATCAAAGAACTTAGCGATCGGACCTTTTAATTCATTCTCTTCAACCTTTAACCATGCAAGACCTTTAGCGCCGTATCGATTCACATATTCTGTGAGACCATCGATGTCTTTACGCGTGTATTTATCAGCAGCACCCTTTGCATTGATTGCTTTTACTTGTCCACCGGTTGCCACAGCATTGCTGAATACTTTAAATCCACTGTCTTTGACAACTTCGGAGAGGTTGATTAATTCCATTTCAAAACGAGTATCAGGTTTATCAGAACCATAACGGTTCATTGCATCTTCATATGTTAATCGTGATAATGGAAGCTCGATGTCCATTCCTTTTACATCCTTCATAAGCTTTTTCATCATTTGCTCTGCCATGGCTATGATGTCTTCCTGACTCATGAATGACGTTTCAATATCGATTTGTGTGAATTCTGGTTGTCTGTCAGCACGTAGGTCCTCATCTCTAAAACAGCGTGCAATTTGGTAATAGCGGTCAAATCCACTCACCATCAAGAGTTGTTTAAAAATTTGTGGTGATTGTGGCAGTGCGTAAAACTCACCTGGATGTACACGGCTTGGTACAAGATAGTCACGAGCTCCCTCAGGTGTGCTTTTTGTTAAAATGGGTGTTTCGATATCTAGGAACCCTTCACCGTCAAGATATTCACGAATTGATTTTGTGACATTATGACGCATTTTAAACGTTTCAAACATAGCCGGTCTGCGAAGATCTAAATAACGGTATTTTAAACGTAAATCCTCTGAAACTTCTGTGCGGTCTTCAATCATAAATGGAGGAGTTTTTGCTTCGTTTATGATTTTGACATCAGTCGCTTTTATTTCGATTTTTCCAGTTGTAATATTGTTGTTTATTGTTGCTTCATCACGAGCCACTACAGTTCCTTCGACATGCAAGACATATTCACTTCTTACAGTCTCAGCAATTTCTAACGCTTCTTTTGATTCTTCAGGATTAAATACAATTTGGACAATTCCAGTTCTGTCTCGTAGGTCTATAAAAATGAGCCCACCTAGGTCTCTTCTTCGTTGAACCCAACCTTTTAATGATACTTTTTCGCCAATGGCTTGCTCGGTGACTTCACCGCAATAATATGTTCTTCCAAACATGTTTCCCACTCCTAGTGACTTTTTTCAACTATATATGCAATAAATTGTTCAATTTGGACTTCTTCTTGATTTCCAGTTTCCATGTTTTTCACGTTAATCACGTTTCTTTCTAATTCTTCATCGCCTAAAATGGCAACAAACTTAGCCTGTAATCTATCAGCTGCTTTAAATTGACCTTTTACTTTTTTATATAAATAGTCTTTCTCAGCAACTAAGCCAGCTTTTCTAAGTTCATTTACTAATAAAACAGATTTTGCAGACGCTGCATCCCCGATTGCAGCAATATAGCAGTCCACTTGCTCTTCAATTGGTAATTCGATTCCTTCTGCTTGTAAGGCTGCTAAAAGTCTTTCAATACTTAAAGCAAATCCAATACCTGGTGTTTCAGGTCCGCCAAGTCCTTCTACTAATCCATTGTAGCGTCCCCCACCACATAGAGTCGTAATTGCTCCAAATCCTTCTGCATCACTCATAATTTCAAATGCTGTATGGTTATAGTAATCCAATCCCCTTACTAGACCTGAATCCACTTCAAAATCAATCTGTAATTCTGTTAAGTAGGATTTTACTTTATCGAAATACACACTTGAGTCCTCGTTTAAGTATTCGAGAATAGATGGTGCAGACTGCATTAATTCGTGGTCACGGTCCTTTTTGCAATCAAGGATACGCATTGGATTTTTCTCAAGTCTTGATTTACAGTCTGAACAAAATTCATCTATTCTAGGAGAAAAATGTGCGATTAGTGCATCACGATGAGCCCTTCTACTAGATACATCTCCTAAGCTGTTTATTACAAGTTTTAGTTTTTTCAATCCAAGTGATTTGTAGATTTCCATTGCGAGTGCGATGACTTCCGCATCAATAGCAGGGTCATTGCTTCCTAATGCCTCGACACCAAATTGAACGAATTGACGGAAACGTCCAGCTTGTGGTCGTTCATAACGGAACATTGGTCCACAATAATATAGCTTTGTTGGCTGTGCTGGGTTCCCATACATTTTATTTTCCACATATGAGCGAACAACAGCTGCAGTGCCCTCTGGTCGAAGTGTTAAGCTACGTTCACCACGATCTTCAAAGGTGTACATTTCTTTTGTCACGATGTCTGTTGTTTCACCAACACTTCGTAAAAATAGTTCTGTATGTTCAAAGATCGGTGTCCGGATTTCTTTGTAATTAAATCTTTTGCAAATATCACGAGCTTTTTCCTCGATATATTGCCATTTCTCCACATTACCTGGAAGAATGTCTTGCGTTCCCCTAGGAATATTAACCATTTATTACTCCTCCTTACTTTTAACAAAATCAAATACGCCTTGACGTATTTACGCCCAGATTTTTTAAGCCCACACGAGGTGGATCACAAAGACGTTGCCACAGGAAGTGGCATCCTTAGTCTTTGGTCTAGTGCTCGAAAAGTTTCCTTTGAAAATCTGTGGCATCCACCGGAGGCTTTTATTTTATTAAGTTATAACTGAATAAAATAAAAAAGCTCCCATCCCTACAATTTCTTGTAGGGACGAGAGCTTGGATTCCCGTGGTGCCACCCTAGTTAAGACTAATTATTCTCTACTTATTTAGAGACGATTGTCTAGTCTTCACTCTGTCAGTTAACGCCTGAAACGTTCAACTCCTACTAGAGCATTTGCTTTTTCAGAGAGAAACCTACGAGGTGTTCATTCAATAAGTCATCATGTAGGAATGCTCTCAGCCTATGACATTCCCTCTCTATTCATGTGTAGTCTTATCTACTTTTCCCCATCACTGGTTCTAGTTTATTCATTTTTGTAGAATTTTATATAATCATACGTATGAACTCGGTTCATGTCAAGTTTTAGCGATCATTTTTTTAAAAATAATAATTTATATCAAGAACGATGTAATTGTTTTTTTAGGTTTCTAACATCTCTAACCGAAACCCCAAATTCACTCGCTAATTCAACATACGTTGATGACTGCTCTTTTTGAATAAAATCGTGAAAATCCACTCCGAATACATTTCCACCTGTATTTTGAATGTTATTGCTTTTTTCGCTAAATCTCATCCTATTCGCCCCTTATACTTGATAAGTTATATCTTTCCCTTTTTTTAGATTTTCTTTCTAAAAAAACAGGAATATTTTTATTTATGGCGAATTCTTATAAAGCTATGTTTTTTTACTCAAGGAGGCTTTTAAGTGTTACACAAGATTTTAAAATTGGGACTAGCGTTCCTACTCGCGATTATTTTTTCAGTTACAACAACCCCTGGCAAACTCACAAAGGCTGAAACTATCGCAGTCATTAATACTCCTGTTTTGAATGTAAGAGAAGGTCCTGGTCTTTCCTACGGAAGAGCAGCTCAGGTCAAACAAGGAGAAAAGTATACAATCATTGATAGGAACAATGAATGGGTTAAACTACAGCTTTCTTCTGGAAAAACAGGCTGGGTTGCATCATGGCTCATAAAAGAAAACCAATCAACCTCATCACCAACCACTTCATCATCAACCGTTGTATCAACCGTAGACGGACTTAGATTTCGAAGTGGTCCAGGAACAAGTTTCCAAGTAATTGGCTCGTTAAATAAAGGAAACGAGGCCAAGTTTCTTGAGGCAAATGAGAATTGGTCTAAAATTTCATTTAATGGACATAATGGTTGGGTTTCCTCCCAATTTATCACTGCAAAGCAGTCATCTGGTTCAACGAATTCGAATTCAAACTCAAGTTCAAATTCAACTACCTCTAAAAAAACCGGAACAATTACTGCTTCTATCTTAAATGTTCGGGATCAACCTAATTTGCAAGGTAGAATCATTGGAAAGTTAAAACAAAATGCTAATGTTACGATTACCAATGAGAGAGAAGTATGGTTAGAAATTGTATTTGGAGGAAGCTCTGCTTGGATACATAGGGATTTCGTTGCAGGTATTTCTTCAACAGAGGAAAAACCCTCTCAACCAGCTGCACCACAAACTCCAACAAACCAGGGTAAAATTGGAGTTGTTACAGCATCTAGCTTAAATGTTCGAGACAGTGGTTCCCTTTCAGGTAAAGTTATCGGTAGCCTAAAGCAAGGGAATAAGGTAACAATTGAAGAGGAAGTAAATAATTGGAGCCATATTACATTATCAAACGGTACGAATGGTTGGGTTGCCAGCTGGTATTTAGACATTCAGTTAGATACACCAACTACCGAAAAACCAAGCTCAGGAAAAACCGCTGTAAAGATCCTTTATAATGGCACAAATATTCGTTCAGGTTCATCTACTTCACATTCAGTAGTTGCTCGGGGGAACGAAGGCGATTCTTTTGCGATGGTGGCTAAGGAAGGGGATTGGTATAAAATAAATCTCCCCGGAAATAAAATTGGCTATGTCGCTGGTTGGCTTGTTTCAGTGAATGGAACAGAAGACATTGTAGAACGACCAGGTGTCAATCAATATTTAAAAGGAAAAACAATCGTCATCGATCCTGGTCATGGTGGTAATGATAGTGGCGCTATTGGAGTAAGTGGCACCTATGAGAAAACGTTAAACTTGCGTACTGCAAGAATGGTTGTTGATAAACTAAATGCTTCTGGTGCAAATGTCGTAATGACACGTAACAGTGATAATTATGTTAGCTTACGTTCGAGGGTCAGTATCTCTCATTATCGGAATGCTGATGCCTTTGTGAGCATCCACTATGATAGTACTTATGACCGTAATGTACGGGGAGTAACATCCTATTATTATAAAAATATTGATGTTGGACTTGCTTCAACACTCCAATCAGAAATAGTTAAGAATACTGGTTTCAAAAATAGACAGCATCGTCAAGGCAATTATCAAGTTTTACGGGAAAACCGAAATCCATCAGTCTTATTGGAATTAGGGTTTATTAGTAATCCGACAGAAGAATATACCGTAAGTACAAATACTTTCCAAGAAAATGTTTCAAATGGAATTTATTATGGACTTGCTCAATACTTTAAAGGAAAGTAGATTTCCACATAAAAATGCCTCAAAGCAAATAGCTTTTGAGGCATTTTTATGGCTCTATAATATTTGTTGGGGTTTAGAAAAAATTTGTGTGCATAAAAAAACACGCAAACTCTTCATTCTTTTATACTTGAATTGACTAGAAACAAGTGTAAAGAATGGAGTTGCGTGCAATATGGATTTTACCATGATTATTCCTGGATTAAAAGGGTCTATCCTAACCAATGTTGAAGAAGTCGGTGAAGTAGTGCGACTGTATGTTGAAATGGAACGAAAAGTAAACCGGTGCCCCAAATGTAATCAAAGAACGAATAAGGTTCATGACTATCGTGTACAAAAAATTCAACACTTAAAGTGGTTTGAAAGAAAAACTCAAATCTTTTATAAGCGTAGACGTTATGTCTGTGAGTGTGGAAAACGTTTTTCGGAGAAAAACCCTTTTGTCATGCGTTATCAGCGTACTTCAATAGAGTGGAATCAAGCAATATCGATAAAAGCGATTAAAGGAAAAACGTTCAAGGAAACGGCCGAGATCTATGGATGTTCTCCTTCAACCATCATACGTAGATTCGATCAAATATCCCGAAGCGAAATTCGTCCTGTGGAAGAGCTACCAAATGTTATAGCCATTGATGAATACAAAGGTGATACCCGGGAAGGGAAATATCAGTTAATCATTGCGGATGGGATTACAAAAGAACCGATTGATATTTTACCAAATCGCTATAAACGTACGATTAAGGACTACTTGAGAAAGCATGGATCTGGGGTTCAAATAGTCATAATGGATATGAATCATTCCTTTAAAGCAGCCGTTCAAGAGGCATTGGGTAAACCCGTTATTGTAGCTGATAGGTTTCATTTTTGTCGTTACATTTATTGGGGGCTTGATGGAGTAAGACGCCGAATACAAAATGAGTTTCATGGATACGACCGAAAAAAGTGTAAACGTATGAAACATGTATTTCATAAAGATAGCCAGCGCTTAACTAAGGATGAACGTTGGCATTTAGAGCGATACTTGGAAATGTCTAATGAACTCAGAAGAGCATATGAAATCAAAGAGGCTTATCGTTCTTGGTTTTTACGGGCCAAAGTAAATGGAAAAAGCCAGATTAGTTTGGTTAAAAAAGAATTAGAAGAATTATATAAGTTTATTGAGGATTCAAAGATACCTGAGATGATTAAAGCCATAAAGACCATACAAAATTGGCAAGTTGAAGTATTAAATAGCTTTGCCTATGAATATTCAAATGGATTTCTAGAGGGAATTAATAATTCCACCAAAGTTTTAAAGCGAAATGCTTATGGATTTAGAGTGTTTGAACGCTTTAGGGCTAAAATTTTATTAACACACAAGTATAAAAGAATAGGGGTACATATTGGTTAACCAAGTTGGGGGCATTCTCCTCAATAAAAAATGATGAATGGTACCATCCATCATTTTTTATTGAGGCCACCAAGCGAAGCGCGGTAGCCTAAAACCCCAACATTTGACTTAGAACCATTTTTATTATCCAGCACAAGCGCCTTGCGCTAATTTTTTTTACTCTCAATAATTAATGTGACTGGTCCAACATTTGTAAATTGGACGTCCATCATCGCACCGAATGAACCTGTTTCGACATTTATACATTTTTCACGAAGCTCCGCATTAAAAAGATTGTACATCTTTTCGGCGTATTCAGGTTTTGCGGCATCCATAAAATTGGGACGTCGTCCTTTTCGGCAATCCCCGTATAATGTAAATTGTGAGACGGAAAGAATATCTCCTTTTACATCTAGTAGTGATAAATTCATTTTCCCTTTATCATCCTCAAAAATGCGAAGATTGACCACCTTGTCTGCCACATATTTTATATCCTCGATTGTATCTGTATGTGTGATTCCGACCAAAAGCATTAACCCATTTTTGATGGAACCCACTTCTTCATTTTGAACGATTACACGTGCATCCCTTGCACGCTGTACGATGACTTTCATGACAAATCCCTTTCTTAACTCATTACACGGCGAACAGAATATATGTCCCGAATTTGTTTAATCCGCTCCACAACTTTATGAAGATGACTGACATTTTGAATAGAAATGGACATATTTATTGTTGCCATTTTATTACGGTCCGATCTTCCTGACACAGCCGAAATGTTTGTCTTTGTCTCATTTACTGCTTGAAGCACTTCATTCAATAAACCTCGACGATCAAATCCGTTTATTTCAATTTCCACATTAAACTCTTTACGATCATTTAGATTACTTTCCCATTCAACCTCAATTAAGCGCTGTTGAGCATCCTTTGTATGGACATTTTGGCAATCTGCACGATGAACGGAAACACCTCTGCCTTTTGTAATAAAACCGACAATTTCATCTCCTGGAACCGGGTTACAGCATTTCGATAAGCGGATTAATAAATTGTCAATTCCTTGAACTTGTACACCAGAATCACGTCTTTTTGAACGATTAGGTATTTGCTTTACCTCTGATATTGTTTCAGCCACTTGTTCAAGGTCTCGTTGCTTCCGAAGTTTATCGGTTAAACGATTGGCGATTTGGGCAGCAGTAATTCCGTTATATCCGATTGCGGCATACATGTCTTCTTCGTTTGTAAAATTGAATTTCTCAGCAACCCTTTTGATATTTTCAGGTGTTAAAATTTCTTTCACTTCAAATTCAAGATTGCGGATCTCTTTTTCAACAAGTTCTTTACCTTTTTCAATATTTTCTTCACGACGTTGCTTTTTAAAGAACTGACGAATTTTGTTTTTTGCCTGGGATGTTTGAGCCAGTTTAATCCAGTCCTGACTTGGACCATAGGAATGCTTCGATGTTAAGATCTCTATGATATCCCCTGTTTTTAGTTTATAATCCAAGGTTACCATTTTTCCATTTACTTTGGCACCAATTGTTTTATTTCCAATTTCAGAGTGAATTCGGTAGGCAAAATCAATAGGAACAGAGCCGGATGGAAGCTCCATAACGTCTCCCTTCGGTGTAAAGACGAAGACCATATCGGAAAACAAATCAATTTTTAAAGACTCCATGAATTCTTCTGCATTTGATGCATCGTTTTGCCATTCCAAAATTTCACGGAACCATGTTAATTTTTCTTCAAAAGAAGATTGTTGATTTACTTGTTTGCCTTCTTTATATGCCCAATGCGCTGCAATCCCATATTCTGCAATCTGATGCATCTCAACTGTTCGTATTTGTACCTCAAGTGGGTCCCCCTTCGGACCGATTACAGTTGTGTGAAGAGACTGATACATATTGGGCTTCGGCATTGCAATATAGTCTTTGAATCGACCTGGCATTGGCTTCCAGCAAGTATGAATGATTCCTAGAACCGCATAACAGTCCTTTATACTATTTACGACAATTCGAACTGCAAGCAGATCATAGATTTCATTAAATTGCTTATTTTGAAGAACCATTTTTCGATATATACTGTAAATATGCTTTGGTCGCCCGGAAATTTCTGCTTTTATTGAAACCTCTTCGACATGTTGCTTAACTTCTCTAATAACTTCGTCAAGATACTCCTCACGTTCTGCACGTTTCTTTTTCATCAGGTTGACGATACGATAATACTGCTGAGGGTTTAAATAACGTAAGGCTGTATCTTCAAGCTCCCATTTAATCGTTGAAATACCTAGTCGGTGTGCCAATGGAGCAAAAATTTCAAGCGTCTCATTAGAAATACGGCGTTGCTTTTCTGGTGGGAGATGCTTAAGCGTTCGCATGTTGTGCAAACGGTCTGCTAGCTTGATTAAAATCACCCGAATGTCCTGAGCCATAGCTACGAACATTTTTCGATGATTTTCAGCCTGTTGCTCTTCCTGCGACTTGTATTTAATTTTCCCCAGTTTTGTGACTCCATCAACGAGCATAGCTACCTCAGGAGTAAACTCATCACTAATTTCTTGAAGAGTGACATTCGTATCCTCCACAACATCGTGTAAAAAGCCGCCAGCAATTGTATAAGGGTCCATTTCAAGATCCACTAATATACCCGCTACTTGTACTGGGTGGATGATGTAGGGTTCACCTGATTTACGAAATTGCTCTTTATGAGCTTCCTCTGCAAATTTATAAGCACGTTTAATAAACTCGATATCATTATCGTTCAAATATACTTTTGCCTTTTCTATCACTTGCTCAGGAGTTAGGACCTGTTCGTTTGCCATAGATTTTATCACCTTTTTAGAAATTAAAGATTCAAAGAAAGAATTCTTTGAATCATTTTTTACATATAATTTAGGTTATTGTTACTATTATCTTGAAAATCTCGAAAGTTGTAAAGGGAAATAACAGAAATATTGCATATAGAGCTTAAAAATTCTTATTTTACGAGTAAAAACTAAAAACTCTACTAAAAAAAGCACTCAAAAGTGAGCGCTTTTTAATAAAAATTAATACTGCATGAGAGTTAAAACATCATAGCCATCTAACTTTTTACGTCCATCTAAGTAAGTTAGTTCGATTAGGAATGCAATCCCCGCTACAATGCCACCAAGTTGTTCAACTAAATTTATGGTTGCTTCTATTGTTCCACCAGTTGCTAACAGATCATCTGTGATTAATACACGTTGACCTGGTTTAATCGCATCTTTATGAATGGTCAGAACATCTTTTCCGTACTCTAGCCCGTATTCTACTTTAATGACGTCTCTAGGTAGCTTGCCTTCTTTTCTAACGGGAGCAAAGCCGACACCATGTGAGTATGCGACAGGACAACCAATAATGAAGCCACGTGCTTCTGGTCCAACGACAAGATCAATTTCTTTTTCTCTAGCATATTTTACAATTTGATCTGTAGCATATTTATATGCTTCACCGTCATTCATTAAAGGTGTAATATCCTTAAATTTAATTCCTGGCTTTGGATAGTCATCCACAATCTCGATAAATTTTTCTAAATCCATTATTTAATTGCCTCCTCAAGCGAATGCGAACCTTGATTTATCGCATCAAACCAATGCTTTAATTGTTGATATGATGAATACAATAATTGCTTTTCTAATTCAATTCTCTTTGCTTTCAATTGATATGTTCTTGATTCAGTCAAATCCCTTTTCTGAGCTTGATTTGATAAAGATATAAATCCATTGTTTATTTTAACAAAATCTAAATCAAAAAACACCTGTGACATAAAATCAATTGTTTCAGTTGACCATCCTCTATATTTTGCTAAATCATGGGCATAGCGATTCATATCAAACGGACCTTTTTTTGCAAGAAATGCATAAAACCATTTAAAATGCTCTCGTGTTGGGATTGTGCTGAAAAAATGATCCTGCTCATGGAAAAATAAAGTATAAATGCGATTTGGAAAGCTTTTCTCAAATAAGACCTTGATCCATTCAGCTTCCTCAGGTAAATCTAGAAGAACAACATGTTTTGAATCTAATTGAATCTCAGTTGCTTCTTCAAGCGATGAAACAATACTAAATTCAAGATTTGATAATTGAAGCTTATCTATTGTCAATTCCGAGAATGCAATTAAATGGAGTTTGTCATCCCGTAATTTTTCTATATAGGAGGAAAAATCACGCATGCCCCGTATATCAAATAATTGCCATTCATTAACAGCTATATCCTGAAGCATAATTTGCGGCTTTCGGCTATTGTTCCATTCATTTATGGATAGCTCTCCAATTACCGACACCTTTGATAATGGTGAAATTCCATCACAGGTATGTCCTAAACCAAAACCAACTCCATCAAGTGTATGTGGTTCATCCTGAAGAACGATTTTTAAATGGCTCTGATCTGCACCAATTCGGCGAATTGTATTGACCCCAACATCATTAATTTGCACGATTGGTTTTGGATTTCCCATTCCATATGGTGCTAATTTGTTCATTTCAATAATAGATTCAATTGAAATATCATCAATACTACAAATCGCATCAACGGATGTAACTGGTTGAAAATCTTCTGGTGTTAATACTTCATTCGCAATCACATTCAGACGATTCCTAAGGTCATTTACATCGTCCACTTTAAGGGTCATTCCGGCAGCCATTGGATGTCCACCAAAATGCGGTAAAATATCACGACATGTCGATAGACTCTCATAAAGGTTAAAGCCTGCAATACTTCTTGCAGAGCCCTTTGCCAATCCTTTTTCAGAATCAATGCTTAAGACAATCGTAGGCCGATAGAAACGATCAACTAATCTTGAAGCAACAATTCCAATAACACCGGAGTTCCAACCTTCTTTTGCTATGACCAACACGGAATTTGAAGAAGGTGGAAAATTTTCTTCAACCTCTTGAATGGCTTCTTGTGTCATTTGATTAACCAATTGCTGTCTTTCTTTATTTAGTTCATCAATTTCATCGGCAATATATGAGGCTTCCTCGGGATCAGTTGTCATTAATAAATCAACTGCGGGATCAGCTGATTGCAGACGACCAACTGCATTAATCCTTGGTCCAATTGCAAATCCAACTGTTTCCTCAGAAATATCATTGTTTTCGATTTTTGCTTTTTTTAATAATGCCTTTAACCCTGGTCGACCAGTATTTTGTAAGGCTCTTATTCCCTTTTTGGCTAGGAGACGATTTTCTCCATGTAAAGGAACTAAGTCTGCAATTGTCCCAATTACAGCCACATCTAATAAATCAGTAGGGACTTCACCACGTAAAGCATGTGCAACTTTAAAAGCAACCCCAACCCCTGCCAATTCTTTAAACGGATACTGACTATTAGGTTTTTTCGGGTGAATAATTGCCATTGCAACTGGTAGTTCAGGACCAACTTCATGGTGATCTGTAATAATTAAATCAATTCCTAATTCTTTTGCAACCTCCGCTTCATGCAGAGCTGAAATTCCTGTATCTACAGTAATAATTAGCGAAAATCCTTCTGATTTTGCCCATCGAAAAGCTGTTTCATTCGGTCCATAGCCTTCTGTGAATCGATTTGGAATATAAAAATCAACATGTGCACCTTTTTCTTTTAAGGCAGTAACCATAACGGTCGTACTGCTAACACCATCGGCATCATAATCACCAAACACCAAAATTCGTTCGTCATTTTCAATGGCTTTCATAATCCTCTCGATCGCAATATCCATTTGATCAAGTAAAAATGGGTCATGGAACTCAAGATGTTCTGGTTCTAAAAATTCACGTGCTGATTCGACGGTTGTAAGCCCTCTATTCACAAGTAGGGATGCTACTAGAGGTGTAACCTGTAGTTCTTTAACTAGTAGATTTGTATATATCTGGTTGTATTCATTTACCTTCCAACGAGTTTTAGATTGTAACAAAAGCTTCACCCCTTAACCACACTATTATACAGGAGGTTAAGGTGCGTTACAATGATTGACATTTTCCATAAGTTGCGTTAATCATCGTCTGAGTATGGATTAATATGGACAAACACATTTTGTACTTGTGCATATTCCATTAGCTTTTCTTTTACTTTTTTACCGACTTTATGACCTTCTTCCACCGTCATATAAGGGTCAACAGAAATTTTTAAATCAACAATCACGTAATGCCCATGTTCACGTGCATGAAGTTCGGTAATTTTCATTACCTCTGGAACAGACATAACCAGCTTTCTAAATTCCGTAGTATCTTCATCATGTAATACATGATCTAACGTATTATGTATGGCTTCCGTTCCAAATTCCCATGCCATTTTGATAATGAGAACAGCGACAACAAGTCCTGCAACAGGGTCGGCATAAACAAGCCAATCTATCCCTAAATAGCCACCTAGAATGGCCCCCACAATCCCTATTAGGGTTGCAATTGATGCAAATACATCGGAACGATCATCATATGCATTGATAATAAGCGCATCACTCTTAATCTTTTTTCCAAGATTGTATTTATACCGAAACATGATTTCTTTAATAATGATTGAAAAAAGGACGGCATAAATAGCCATTGTCTTAGGGACCTCAATAGGCTTAAAAAATGCCCCAATGGAGCCTTTCCCGATTTCAAAACCAACGAGTGCAAGCAGTACCGCAACAATAATAGCAGAAACTGACTCAGCTTTCCCATGTCCATATGGATGATCTTCGTCTGGAGGTCTTTTAGCAGCTCTCACCCCGATGAATACAGCCACTGAACCTGCTACATCTGATGCTGAGTGAACAGCATCAGCAATAAGCGCCCGGCTATTGGATTGAACCCCAATAACCCATTTAATGATAGCTAGGATGATATTCCCCACAACACCAATAATGATGGCTTTTTCTGCTTGTTTAAAGCGATCATTCTCTTTCAAAAATCCTCATCCTCCCCATATAAGTTTGAGAATACGACACATGCTTTTTAGTGTAACCAAAAGCTGATTAACTCATCAAGTCTAAAATAGAAAATAAAAAGCCGTGAAAAATTCACGGCTTTTACTGTTTAGACTTGTGGATCTGTCTCTGTTTTCACAGGACGATTTTTTGTGATTTGCTTTGCTTTCCAAACTAACCAAAGCTGTGCTGCAATGAAGATAGATGAATACATTCCAGCAACTAAACCAATTGTTAAAGCAAATGAGAAGTTTGTGATTGCTTGTCCACCTAAAAGTAATAACGCAACACTTGTAAAGATTACCGTGATTGCGGTATTAACCGAGCGTCCTAATGTTTGTCTTAATCCACTATTTACGACGCTTGCAAGATCTTCATAGGTTTTAACACGCTTTTTCTTCTTCAATAGTTCACGAATTCTATCAAAGGTTACAATTGTATCATTGATTGAGTAACCAATAATCGTTAAAACGGCCGCGATAAATGTAACATCCACCTCAAGACGAGTAACACTAAAAAGAACAATCATAAAGAATGCATCATGGACAAGTGCGACAATGGCTGCCAATCCCATTAGCCATTCAAAACGGAATGCAACATAGATAATAATACCAAGCATCGCAATTATGCTAGCATAAAATGCGTTACGTGCTAATTCTTTTCCGACAGTTGGAGAAACTGTACTTACGTTAGGATCAGCCCCATAAAGATCATGGAAATGTGCCTTCACTTGAGCCACTTCATCTTTTGATAGCTCGTCAGCGAATCTAGCTACTCCAATTTCATTATTATCCCCGGAAATAATGATTTCCTTAGCTTCTAGATTTAGCTTACTAAGCTCATCCGTAAGTTCCTCTTGGGAAATCGAATGATCAGCAAGTACATCCATACGGGTACCAGCAACAAAATCAATTCCAAGATTAAGTCTAAAAATGATTAATACTATAATCCCCACTACAACCATTAGACCCGATGCAACAAAGAATTTATTCTTATGCTTTGCAAAATCAAAGCGATCAAATTTAGTTGGGTAATTTCCTTCTTCATCTGCATCAGCTAGATTTCGAATCTGACTTTGTTTTACACCAAACCAGCTAGGTCTCTTATTTAAGAATTTACTATTTACCCAAAGTCCGAGTAAAAGTCTACTTCCATATACTGCGGTTAAAAAGCTTAATAAAATACTAACGATTAACATCGTTGCAAAACCTTTTACAGCACTTGTACCAAAAATAAATAATACGACACCAGCCAAAATAGTTGTTATATTTGCATCAAAGATGGTTAAGAATGAGTTTTTATTACCTGTACGGTACGCAGATAAGATTGATTTCCCAGACCTTATCTCTTCCTTAATTCTCTCGTAGGTAATAATATTGGCATCGACCGCCATACCTACCCCGAGGATTAAGGCTGCAATACCTGGAAGTGTAAGTACTGCATTCATCCAGTCAAAAACAAGTAGGTTTAAATAAACAAAAATACTTAAAGTTACGGCAGCAATTAAACCAGGGAAACGGTAAAATACAAGCATAAATAATAGCACTAAGAAAATTCCAATTGCCCCTGCAAAAACCGTTTTATTTAATGCTTGCTCACCAAATTTAGCACCTACTGATGTTGAATAGATTTCTTTCAGATCAACAGGTAGTGCCCCAGCGTTTAGCAATGAAGCAAGTTCATTTGCAGATTCAACAGTAAAATTCCCACCCGTGATTGAAACTGTTTTTGTGTTAAATACTTCACCAACTGATGCGGCAGAAAGATACTTTGGATTTGGTTTATTACTTTCAGCCTCAAAGGAATCTACACCTTCTTCAAAGTCTAACCAAATCACCATAAGGTTATTGGGTGGACCATAATCCAGAACCTTTTGGGTTGCATTTTTCAGATCGTCAGAATTTTTAACTGTTAAGGCAACAGATGGTCTGCCCATTTCATCAAATGATTGTTTAGCACCATTTTGAGCTAATTGAGAACCATCAAGTAATACATTATCATGTACATCCCTAAAGGTAAGCTTCGCTTGGGTTGATAGAATTTCACGAATTTTATCCTGATTTTCAACACCCGCTAATTGCACACGGACACGGTCTTTACCTTCAATTTGAATATTTGGCTCGTTTACCCCTAGCACGTCAACACGGTTATTTAAGGCGTTTACCGTACTTACTAGAGCTTCCTTATCAATGACATCGCCTTCCTTAGCAGGCAATACCTCATAAAGGATTTCAAAACCACCTTGAAGATCGAGTCCCAATTTAATGTTTTTTGCGGTATCTATACCAGTTACGCCGATTAAGGCACCAAAGAGAAGCACTAATACGAAAAACACCACGATGCGGCCTTTTTTAACCATATGTATGTAAATCCTCCTTTAATTAGAAAAGCGCAAGGCGACCGTCTATCGTCGACAAGCATAAGAAGATCGCTGAAAGAAGGCATTATTTGCCTTGAGAAACGATTGGCTTATGACCTCGAGCCGATGGCGCCTGGAGCTAGACATCTAAAACTACGTACGAAATTTTATCATTTTAGCCTAGACATTTAGAGCCTGTCCTTTAAGCCCTCCATCACAATTATGAAACAATGCTTTTTTCATGTCAATTACAGCTTTCTGTAAATACCCCGCCACACTAAAAATATTTTTTTGATATAACAGATTAAAGTAACTTTTCTAGTACGTCTCTTCCTTCACCTTCAAACCAATTTGGCGCTTTAAAAGCCTCTACGGTTGCATAATTCATATAATCTCCAACTTTAACAGATAAAATATCGTTCACAATTTGATATAAAAGCTTCTCTTCTTTCTCTTTTCTCCATGTTTTATTTTTCAAGAACTCCCAAAGTTCGTCCTCTTTGACACTGTCATATCCGTACAGTTCAAATTCCTCCAATTTACTTTTTAAAACTGGACGAACCGTTTCTCGAAACTTGTCATACATGTGAGTCTCAGCTTGATTCACTCGTCATCTCTCCCAATAATCAAATACACCTCGGCGTATTTGCGCCCAGATTTTTTAGGCCCACACGAGGTGGGTCACAAAGACGTTGCCACAGGAAGTGGCATTCTTAGTCTTTGAACTTACTCTCGAAAAGTTTCCATTAAAAATCTGAGGCATCCGCCGGAGGCTCAACTTTATTTAGTAGAAGTGAGAGCTTCTACTAAATAAAGTTAACGAATACTTGTCATGCTTGGCCACATACCGTGCATATAGTTAATTGTAAATGATATCACCTTTTTTGAGAAGGTAGGGAAAATGAATTGTCAAAGCAAACATTCCTTAAAGGAACATTAATTTTAATTATCGCAGGACTCATTACAAGAATATTAGGATTTGTAAATAGAATTGTTGTCGCTCGATTAATTGGTGAAGAAGGTGTGGGGCTTTATATGATGGCAATCCCCACATTTGTACTCACCATTACCTTAACCCAGATGGGACTTCCAGTAGCCATTTCGAAGTTAGTAGCGGAAGCCGAGGCACAGGGTGATAAGAGAAAAATTAAGAAAATCCTAGTGGTCTCTCTTTTAATAACAGGTACTCTAAGTATTATCTTTACACCATTGATGATTTTTCTTGCACCGCTTTTATCCGAGACTTTACTTACAGATCAAAGGACCTATTATCCTTTATTAGCTATTTCACCAATTGTTCCAATTGTGGCAATTTCGTCTGTTCTCCGTGGCTATTTCCAAGGTCGTCAAAATATGAAGCCTCCTGCCTATTCACAAGTCATCGAACAAGTCGTAAGGATTACGTTAGTGTATGTATTCACGAAAGCATTTTTACCGATGGGAATTGAATACGCCGCAGCAGGTGCAATGCTTTCGGCTGTTATTGGAGAATTAATGTCATTAATCTATTTATTCTTTATGTTTAAATTAAAAAAACGAATTCGAATCCGAAAGAACTTTTTCAAATCGGCTAAACACGGGAAAGAAACCTTTCATGATTTAACACGAATCGCAGTCCCCACATTGGGAAGCAGATTAATTGGGTCCATCTCGTGGTTTTTTGAACCGATTGTTGTGGCACAAAGTTTAGCGATAGCTGGTGTGGTTACTCACCTCGCAACAAGGCAATATGGAGAGTTAACAGGATTTGCGTTACCACTGCTCATGCTTCCATCTTTTATCACAACTTCCTTGTCAACAGCACTTGTTCCTTCAATTAGCGAAGCTGCAGCAAAAAAACAAACATTATTAATTGAATATCGTCTAAAACAGGCATTACGTTTATCACTAGTGTCAGGTGGGTTGGCCATCGTTGTATTATATGTGTTTGCCTCCCCTGTTATGGAGCTTATGTATGGGAATAGTAATTCGGCGATTTATATTAAGGTAATGGCACCATTTTTTATCTTTTATTATTTTCAAGGACCTCTTCAAGCAACACTGCAGGCGCTTGATTTAGCAAAGGCTGCGATGATTAATAGTTTTATCGGTAATATCATCAAAACTGCTGCTATCTTTGTTCTTGCAACAAGACCTTCCCTTGGGATTATGGGCGCTGCACTTGCCATTGTCATCGGAATGATGCTTGTAACCTTACTTCATTTTTCAACGATTGTGAAAGTGATCTCTTATAGCTTCTATATTCGAGATTATCTTAAGAGTGGTATCACAATGGTTTTGGCTGGAGTTGGTGGTCACTACTTTTATCAACTATTTCTTCCAGATAGTTCCCTTGCCACCCGAACGCTTGTAGCAATCACCGTAACATCATTCATTTATATTGTATTCCTGTTTGTTTTTAAGCTGTTAACAAAAGAAGAAGTGAAACGAATACCGTTCATTGGGCCAAAACTTGCAATGCTTCTATAAATGACGAAAAGGTAGCCGAATTGGTTACCTTTTTTCGTCCTTGATATCTACATGAAGTTTCCCATGATGATAGCTACAATAGGATATTTTTTTAATATCGGTATGCCCCAACTTCTTCATTTCAGAACGCAGCCAAAATTCTGTTTTATTGATTTGATTTAAATGTTCATCCTGGATTTGACCATCAAGGATGAGTGGTAAATCAATTGAATAATCAGTTGATTGAGATGCTTGGTTTTGATTCTTTGTTAAAACAGATAAGTCACCTGAAGATTCTAATATGGCAAACTCTACATCTGCTAAGTTTTTCACATCTTTTTCTCTTAGCTGCATCAGGAGATCATCAAGATTATATCGTTGCTTTCTCATGGCATCTTCATCGATTTTTCCTCTATTAATAATTACGGTTGGTTTACCATCAATGATTTCCCTTACTCTCTTACTTTTTAATGAAAGGAGGGCAAGAGAGTATTGGATCACCATTAGTAATCCCATCGGTATGACGGAATGCAAAATTGGATCTTTTGGAGATTCTATTGCGATAACAGCCATTTCGGCAATCATCATAGATACAATTAAATCCAAAAGACTAAGTTCACCAATTTCACGCTTACCCATCAATCGAAAAATCAAAAGAATAATGACATAAAGTAAAACAGTCCTCCCCATAATGACGAGGTATTCCTCCAAGTGAAACCCTCCTCTCCTATGAGAAATGATTAGAAAACATAGTACATTTTAGTTTGCACAAATTGAAGAAAAAGTTTTTTCATAAGTTTTTCCAGTCCGCTTTAGTGGACAAGAAAAGTTTGTACTTTTTATTCTAATTCATAATGGACATGAATATGCTCGTACTAAGGGAATTCTGTATGAAAAAGAGGGGGAGAGAAACGGAATGAGAAAAATGGGTGTTGCAATGGTTTATGGAGTAGTGGCAATTTTTGTAATTGTTATCCTATCTAGTTTACTTATTTCACTATTACTGCGATTTACTTCACTTCAAGAATCATCTATGTCTTGGGTGATTTTAGGTGCTTCCTTCCTTGCACTTTTTGCTGGAGGTTTTGTATCAGGAGGAAAAGGGAAGGAAAAAGGTTGGCTAATAGGTGGGGGAACAGGGATTTTATATTCCATCATTGTGTTTATTGTTCAATTCTTAGGCTATGATACTACTTTTACAGCAGAGCAAACGATGTACCATGTTGGCTTTTTAGCGGCAGCTGTCATCGGTGGCATCTTCGGGGTAAACATGACTACCCCATCAAGAAGAGAGGCTTAATAGGTGGAACTAAAAAAAGAGCGCCAAAGACGCTCTTTTTTTGATTTCAATTAGTCCCTAATCACATCACGAACTGCTTGCTTGTCGTATGTAAGATTCGCATTACCTGATTTAATGACTACCTTATTTTCATCAATTGAATCAATAATTCCATGTAAACCACCAACAGTAACTACTTTATCGCCCTTCGCAAGGTTAGACTGCATTTGAACTGTAGCCTTTTGACGCTTTTGTTGTGGACGAATTAACAAGAAATAGAAAATCGCAAACATTAGAATTAAAGGACCAACTGTTCCTAAAATACCTTCCATTTATTTCACCTCCCATGTATTTCTTTTTTTCATTGTATTTTATTAGAAGTTTTTCGCGTTTGGTTTGTTGAAACCATATCGCTCAAAAAATTCTTCACGGAAGTCTCCAAGACGATCTTCTCGAATCGCTTGTCTGACTTGCTCCATTAATTTTAACAGAAAATGAAGATTATGATAAGTAGTAAGTCGAATTCCAAATGTTTCACTTGTCTTTATTAAATGTCGAATGTAGGCACGACTGTAATTTTTACAAGTATAGCAATCACAATTTTCATCAAGTGGCCTAAAATCACGGGCATATTCTGCATTCTTTACAACTAATCGACCTTCACTTGTCATAAGAGTTCCATTACGAGCAATTCTCGTCGGAAGAACACAGTCAAACATATCAATTCCACGGATAGCTCCATCAATAAGAGAATCCGGTGAACCTACACCCATTAAATATCTCGGTTTATCAGACGGTAAATGTGGTGTTGTAAATTCAAGAACTCTATTCATCACGTCTTTAGGCTCACCAACAGATAAACCACCGACTGCATAGCCAGGAAAATCTAAGGATACTAAATCTCTTGCACTTTGCTTACGAAGTTCTTCATATTCTCCCCCCTGAACAATTCCAAAAAGTCCTTGGTCATGAGGGCGACTATGAGCTTTTAAACATCTTTCAGCCCAACGGCTTGTCCGCTCAACAGATTTTTTCATGTATTCGAAGGTAGCTGGATATGGAGGACATTCATCAAATGCCATCATAATATCGGATCCTAGTGCATTTTGAATTTCCATCGCTTTTTCAGGAGATAAAAATAACTTATCACCATTTAAGTGATTTCGAAAATGAACGCCTTCTTCCTTAATTTCACGAAATTCACTTAAACTAAAGACTTGGAAACCACCGGAATCAGTAAGGATCGCTCTATCCCAATTCATGAATTTATGTAAGCCACCAGCTTCCTTAATAATGTCATGGCCTGGTCTTAACCATAAATGATAGGTATTACTTAAAATAATTCCAGAGCCCATCTCTTTTAGGTCTTCAGGTGACATTGTTTTTACCGTTGCAAGAGTTCCAACTGGCATAAAGGCAGGTGTTTCAAAAGAACCATGTGGTGTATGCACTATTCCAAGCCTTGCACCCGTTTGCTTACAAGTCTTAATATGTTCGTATCTTATTGCTGTCACTGATAACTGTCTCCTTTATCAAAGGTAGTGGTATGTCACCACCCGAAATTCTAAATTACTTAATAAGCATTGCGTCTCCGAAACTAAAGAATCGGTAGCGTTCTTTTACTGCTTCGTTATAGGCATGAAGGATATTCTCGCGCCCTGCTAACGCGCTAACGAGCATGATGAGTGTGGACTTTGGAAGATGGAAATTTGTGATAAGTCCATCAATTGCCTCATATTGATATCCAGGATAAATGAATATACTTGTCCAACCACTTGATTCTACAAATTTCCCATGATTTTTCACAATGGTTTCAAGTGTTCTTGTAGAGGTAGTTCCCACAGAAATAATTTTTCCACCATTTGTCTTCACATCATTTAATAGTTTAGCGGTTTCTTCATTCATTTGATAAAATTCCGAATGCATATCATGATCTTCAATTGTATCCGAACTTACCGGACGGAAGGTTCCTAAACCAACATGTAAGGTTATAAATGCTGTGTGCACACCCTTGTCACGTATTTCCTGAAGTAGTTCTTCTGTAAAATGAAGTCCAGCAGTGGGTGCAGCAGCAGAACCACGATGCTTCGCATACACAGTTTGATATCTTTCTTTATCATCTAATTGTTCATGTATATATGGTGGCAGCGGCATTTCACCTAATGCATCCAAAACCTCGTAAAAGATGCCTTCATAGTGGAATTCAAGCATTCTACCTCCATGATCACCGATGTCTGTGCAAGTTGCTGTTAATCGGCCATCACCAAAGGTTAACACGGTTCCTTCCTTCACCCGTTTTGCAGGCTTAACTAGAGTTTCCCATGTGTCGCCATCTCTTTGTTTTAATAGCAGCACCTCCACTTTAGCGCCTGTATCCTCTTTTACGCCGTAAAGTCTTGCTGGAAGCACACGTGTATCGTTTAAGACCAAGCAATCCCCTTTATTGAGGTATGAAAGGATAGAGCGAAAATGACTATGAGTAATTTCACCCGTCTCCTTGTCGACTACCATTAGCCTTGATGCCTCACGATTTTCAAGTGGGGTTTGTGCAATTAATTCCTCTGGTAAATCAAAATCAAATAAATCTACTTTCATGTTTTCACCTTATTCCTAATAGCTTTCTAACGAAATCGACCAAACACGTAAAAAATCAATGATAATATAATGCTAATTACAATAGATGTAACAATTGGAAAGTAAAAGGTTGTGTTTCCTTTTTTCACAACAATATCCCCTGGCATCTTCCCAATAAAGTGCATAAAAAACCCAACAGCCAATAGTATAATCCCCATTATCATTAGCATTTTGCCCATGTTTCATTTACTCCTTTGGAACCTCAATTTGAAAATGTCGATAAACAAGCTCTGTTACGACACGACCACGTGGGGTTCTCTGCAAGAAGCCAATTTGAAGAAGGTAAGGCTCATAAACATCTTCTATCGTATGAGGCTCTTCTCCAATCGTCGCTGAAATCGTCTCCAACCCAACTGGACCACCGCGAAACTTTTCAATGATTCCTTTAAGTAATTTATGGTCAATATGGTCAAGTCCTAAACGGTCAACCTGAAGTAATTCTAATGCTTTACTTGCCATTTTAGTTGTAATTGTACCGTCTCCACGTACCTGTGCAAAATCTCTAACCCGCCTTAGCAATCGATTGGCTATACGAGGTGTTCCTCTTGACCTCCTGGCAATTTCATGTGATGCCTGGTCTTCGATTTCAACCTCTAATAGTTCCGCTGTCCTTGTTACGATATCAGCAAGTTGATTTTCATTGTAATATTCAAGTCGACTAAGGACACCGAATCGATCCCGAAGTGGTGCAGATAAAGAACCAGCTCTTGTTGTTGCTCCAACTAGTGTAAATGGTGGCAAATCAAGCCGGACCGAACGTGCCCCTGCTCCCTTTCCGATCACAATATCCAAACAAAAATCCTCCATTGCTGGATATAATACTTCCTCGATTGAGCGTTGTAGGCGATGAATTTCATCAATAAATAGAACATCACCTGGTTCAAGGGCTGTTAAAATGGCTGCTAAATCTCCAGGTCTTTCAATCGCTGGTCCTGAGGTTGTACGAATATTTACGCCCATTTCATTTGCAATAATGGTAGCAAGCGTTGTTTTCCCTAGCCCTGGGGGTCCATATAATAATACATGGTCCAATGTTTCCTGCCTCATTTTTGCAGCTTCAATAAAAATCGATAAATTCGATTTTACCTTTTCTTGTCCAATGTATTGGGATAATGTTTGTGGTCTAAGGCTTTGCTCGATTGCTGACTCTTCGTAATTAGTACTACCTGAAACGATTCTGTCCTCCATTCAAGCAACCCCCTTATTTTAATAGCTTTTGTAAAGCCTTTTTAATATATAAATCTGTTGAAAGTTTTTCTTTTCTTAATTCTGGCAATACTTTATTGATTTCTCTTTCAGCATATCCTAATACTTTCAAAGCTTCCACAGCTTCATCAAGTTCTGTATGGCTCATATCTGCCTCAAGTTCATGATCTTCTGAAAATAGATCTGGATGTAATGAAGGCATCAAGTCATGAAGTTTTCCTTTTAAATCTAAAATAATTTGGCGAGCTGTCTTTTTCCCGACCCCCGGGAATTTTACTAGATATTTTTCATCCTCATTTTCAATTGCTCTAATAACCTGTTCCGGTTCACCAGAGGCAAGAATCGCTAGCCCACCTTTTGGACCAATCCCTGTAACATTTAACAATTTCAAAAATAAAGCACGTTCTTCACGTGTCTTAAAGCCATAGAGAGCCAAAATATCCTCTCTAACGTGCTGATATGTATAAACGGTTTCCTGACTCTCCCTTTTAAAAACAAATGGATTAGGTGTATAAATGAGATATCCAACTCCGTTGTTTTCAACTACAATGTATTCAGGATTGATAGAATCAACCGTCCCTTTAATAAATTCAATCAAACGTCTTCTCTCCCCTACTTTGCTGTACATCATTTTATCATATTCATCAAAAAAAGACTAAAAAGGATGTTCAAAAAGTCCGGTGAAAATGACACTTCAGTAGAGGAACTTCGACTAACTACCGACACGTCCTGTGTCGAACGTCGAAGTCACCACATCCTGTGGAAGCTCGTTGGCTTGTTTTTCCGTTGCTCATGTATCAAATACATACGCTCCGCTACTCAAAACTGCGCCGCATCGAACTTTCGACGCACAGGATGTGCTAGTGCCGGCGACGCCACAGGACGTGGCGTTTTTAGCCGGCGTGGTCCTTTTCATCCTCCTCTTTGAACTCAAAATAAAATAAAAGAGAGACTAGCAGCTTTCCTAGTCTCTCAAATGTTTTATTATTAAGGGGAGGATGTATATGTTTTATACGTTTCAATTACATTAATATATTCATCCTTTGTACCAATTTTAATGCCTTTTTTTAGTAAATCATGTTGGTAACTTTCAAGCTTTTCAACATCGATTTGAAAGAATGATTGAATGACTTTATCAGATTCATCAGGTTTCCCATTAAAAATAGATAAAATCCCATCTTCTGTTAAACCAAAATAGCCATTTGTTTTAAGTAATGGCGAAATATCATCTATACGCTGTTGGAAAACAACTTGATCCTCATCCTGATGAACTAAACTCCAATCCTCGTATTGAGCCCAAAAATCTTCCATTGATAGGATTGTTTCTTTCAATATTTCTTCGCTTACCTCTCCATCCAAATAAACGCGTTCAAGAATAACCGTGACTTCTAACGGACCATCCACCTCTTGAACTGGATCATTATTTTCCTCGTTTAATTCGGCTCCGTTCCCTGAAAAGCTTGGCAATATGAATACAACCGCTAGACAAACGATCACTTTTGCTATCGTTCTCATTTTGGCATCACCTCTTACAATTAGTTGCCAACAACTTTACCATTTAGAAATGCAATGACTGCCCTACACCCATTAGTGTGACCAAAATTAACAGGTTTATCCAATAAATTTTCACCTTTTCTTATTCATTAAAAAAGGATGCCCAAAAGGACACCCCATATACCACACTAAGCTTAACCCCTATTATCATTTGTGAATGGTGCTTTAATGGTATTGCCAATGTTGTTAAAAAGGTCTTTTATGTCAGCATCGATTGTTTCGCGTCTGTTTCCATTTCGAATATCATTATCGATATCACGAACTCGAGTAAAAGTACCTTCATCTGTTACAACATTAACATTTCGATTACCAGCAAGTGGTGCAACAGCTTTTTCCACCGCATTTTGGACATTATTGCGGTTGTTATTATCATTTGTATTAACTGCAACCAATACATTATCGTCTGTCACGATTACACGAGCATCTTTGACATTTTTAACCTTAGCAGCACGGTCGGAAATCTTACGGACTAAATTTCCTTTGTCATTGTAATATCCATAAGTTTGTACTTTATGGTTATTGTCATTAAGATGGCTGCTATAGTTGCGGTCAGCATATCCATGTTTATTATAACCAATTGTATTTGGGTTGCCGTCATTAAAAGGGTTTATTGTACGTCCATCACGATGATTCATGATGCCGTTTCGGCGCTGTTCATCGCGATAGTTCATAATTCCAGGACGGTTTTTCATCGTTTTGTCGTTGTTTAAAACACCCATTCCGTTATTACCGCCTGTTCGGTTGTTCATGGTTCCGGTTTTGTTATTTCTGTAATTTCTGTTGTTCATTACCCCAGTACGATTGTTACCGTTGAAATTGTTGCCATTACGATCCATAATCTCTGTTAATGGACCATCGTTGTCGCGTATACGGCCATTTCCATTCCGGTCACGATCATTTTCGTTTGAGTAATACCCAATTGGTCTTGCGTTATCATTATAATCCTTATTCGGTGCAGCCCCTTGGTTAGTATTACAAGCCGTTAGGCCCCCAAGCAATAATGCTGCAGTTGAAACTGAATAGAGTATTTTCCTCAATACAATAACCCCCTTTGACCTTTTGAACATAATTTTATGTTCATCTTTTAGCTTGGCTTATCAAAGGGGGATTATTTCTGTTACTTATTTGCAGGATATAAAGATTTTGGGCAAAAATTTTTGATGTATTTCTATTTATTCTCAAACATTTTTTGATGATAATGACAAAAAATAAAAGGACGAACTTTTTATTCGCCCTTGCAAAGTTATTTATATTTTTAATCGTCTAAGTCATCATCGACATCAGGCATGTTAAACATTGGGTTAAATGCCATTTGTTGATTTGGATTCATGCCAAATGGTGCACCTTGATATCCTGGGAATCCTTGTTGTGGTAATTGCCCAGCTAATATTTGCTTTGGACCGCCACATCCACAATCTCTTTGATTATAGAATTGTGCTGGCATCATTTGAGGATTCATTGGTCCCGCAAAACCTGGTGCTTGAGTTCCAAATGGATTATAACCCATTGCTGGACCTACAGCTTGTGGTGTAGCTTGCATAGGCCAACCGGATCCATATGGCATTGGTCCCGGTCCCGGAAATCCTGGATTAAAGCCAGAACCTGGCATTACCGGTGAAATAGGTGCACATGGGCCCATCGGCATTGGTGGTGCTTGCATCGGACCCATTTGTGGCATTACAGGTACTTCGCCCATTTCCTCCTCTACACCTGCCACCATTTGTGGCATTTGCATTTGCGTCTGCATCACATTTAAATTGTTAATATCAATTTCGAATGGATGTTGCTGTGGCATTTGAATAGGTACCATTTGTTCTTTTACACCTTCTGTTCGTGGAAATCCCCCCATTGGACTAAATGGAACCTGTGACGGAAATCCTCCCTGAAACCCCGGTACAAAATTAAAGCCAGAACCTGGCATTACTGGCGAAATTGGTACACAAGGTCCCATCGGCATTGGTGGAGCTTGCATCGGAGCCACCATTGGCATTTCTGGTATTTCTTCCATTTCTCCCTCTACACCTGCCACCATTTGTGGCATTTGCATTTGCGTCTGCATGACATTGAAATTGTTAATATCAATTTCGAATGGATGCGGTTGCGGCATTTGAACAGGTGGCATTTGTATTGGTGCCATTTCTTTAACTTCCTCTTTTACCCCTTCAGTTCGTGGGAATCCACCGAATCCACCCATTGGGTTAAAAGGCCCCTGTGGAGGAAATCCTCCCTGATATCCTGGAACGTAATTAAAACCATAACCAGGCATTACCGGTGTCATAGGCACGCAATTATTAAACATTGCAGGATGTTGTAACGGCATCTGTGGCATTATAGGCATTTGTGATTCAAAATCTTCCTCTAGTTCCTCTTCTTCAGGTGCGAACATCCCTGGTAAAACATTCTGTGGTGGTGTTGGCAACATTTGTTGTTGCATCACATTATAATTATTGATATCAATTTCTAGTGGCTGATATTGCGGCATCTGTGGCATAACAGGCATTTGTGGCGGCGCTGCTGGCATTTGTGGCATTACCGGCATCTGTGGCATCTGAGGAATATACGGTCCAGTTTCCACTCCTTTTACCTCCTCTTCTTCTTCCTCTATTTCCATCACTGGAAATGGCTGTGGAGCAATAATAGCAAACGGATGCTGAATTTGTGCTTCCTTTTTTGGTGCTACATGAATTTGAGCTTCCTTTTGTTTAACTCCACCAATTTGTGCTTCTTTTTTTACATGTACAGTTCCGGTAGGCACTTTAATTTTCATACCTGGCATAATCATATCCGGATTGCTTAACTGGGTATTTACAGCTTTTAGTTCTTGAAAGTCGACACCATATTTTTTCGCAATTTCCCATAAGGTGTCGCCTTTTTGAACGATATGGATCTTCACGCGATTTTCCCCTCCTATACATAAGTCAATACATACTATGACAAATTAGGCAAATTGCCACTATTTCTCATCACAACTTATGCGTAGGCTTCACAAATTATGTACAGCAAACATGATGGCCATGCGTAAAAAAATAAAGACTTAACCAATGGTCAAGTCTTACATTCGATAATATGGATAGCTTCCTAATACGGTGACACCACTTCCCAAAGCCTCTAATTCAGCAATCGCGCTAGGGATTAGAATTTCATCCATCTTTTGTTCAATATCAATTAAAAAGAAGTAATTACCAAGCCCTGTTTTCATAGGTCTTGATTCAATTTTTGATAAATTTAATTTTCTCCATGCAAATACAGATAATACTTGATGCAATGCTCCAGCTTGGTCTGATGGCAATGTAACCATTAACGTGGTTTTATTTCCTGTACCGTCTCTTTTAATATCTAAGTCTAGCATCTCTTTATGTAGGACAACAAACCGCGTATGATTGTTATTAAAATCATGGATATCATGTCTAACAATCGTTAAACCATATTCCTTGGCTGCAAATGAGTTTGCAATTGCAGCTAGTTTTTGGTCTGGATGTTCACTGACAAACTTTGCTGCTGCACCTGTTGAACTTGCTTCAATCGGCTGTATATTCGGAAAGCTATTGTATAAAAATTTATGACATTGTGCGATTGCATGTGGATGTGAATATATGCCCTCGACTCTTTCCCAATCGTTTGTATTCTCCGGGTGCACCATTAAATGTTGCTTTATTGGGATGATCACTTCACCCACAATTTTCAATTGTTTTTCGTGAATCAAGTAGTCAATTGTTAAATTAACAGTTCCTTCAATCGTATTTTCAATCGGAACAACAGCTACATCGACTTCCCCATTTTCTACTGCATCAATACATGCAGGAATTGTACGGTATGGTTTGTTATTCTTACCAGGAAATAATGCAGAAACCGCTTGTGCTGTAAATGTAGCGTTGGGACCTAAAAATCCCACGTTCGTTATTGTCATCGTGTGTCTCCCCCTATGCCCCTGTTCCAAGAATTTCAACTTTATCAACGAATTCGAGCTTGCGAAGTTTAGCAAGGAGGTCAGTTACTTCACCATGCATGCCTGATGTATTTAACGAGAGTGTTACATTCGCCTTTCCTCTTAGCGGAATTGTTTGGTGGATTGTTAATACATTACAACCGGTGTCTGCTACTGTTCTTAGTAATTGTGAAAGTGTACCAGATCGATCTTCCAAATGAAAAAACAAAGAAATAATTTTTTCTTTAACCGTTGTGTGAAAAGGAAAGACAGTGTCTTTGTATTTATAATAGGCACTTCTACTCAAGTCTACTTTTTGTGTAGCTTCAGCAATTGACTGTGCTTGCCCACTGTCTAATAGTTCCTTTGCATCCAGGGTTTTTCGAACCGCTTCTGGAAGAACATCTTCACGAACCAGATAGAATTTGCCATCCATGTAAGCTACTCCCCCTACTACCTTCTTTTTTAATGAAGTTCAAAAATGCGGTAAAAGTGATATAGGAACTTCGACTAAATGCCGAAAGAGTCCTATTCATCCCCCTTTTTGAACACGCGTTATTTTATTCTATAAATTCAAATTCATAGTCGAGTAATTTTACGATATCCCCGTGTTTTGCACCTTTTTCACGAAGGGCGTCGTCGATTCCCATTCCCCTTAATTGGCGGGCAAATCGTTTTACTGACTCATCCCTTGTAAAATCAGTCATTTTAAAGAGTTTTTCAATTCGTTCCCCAGTAATCACAAATGAGCCATCGCTTTCACGTGTGATCACAAAATCAACTTCTTCTTTTTCGTGACGGTACATTACGCGATGAGTACTTGTATCTTCCTCCACCTCAAGCGGAAATTCTGGAGTGTTTTCAAGTAAGTCAGCAATGGTAAATAGAAGATCACGAAGACCTTTTCTCGTAATTGCTGAAATCGGAAAAATTTTCACATCATCCTGAAGTTTTTCTTTAAATACTTTTAAATTCTCTTCCGCCTCAGGAATATCCATTTTATTTGCCACAATAATTTGCGGACGTTCAGTTAAGCGAAGATTGTATTCCTTTAATTCCTGATTGATTGTGCAATAGTCTTCGTAAGGATCTCGACCTTCCATCGCAGACATATCAATGACATGAACAATCACTCTTGTTCGCTCAATATGCCGTAAAAATTGATGTCCAAGGCCCACACCTTGATGTGCACCTTCAATTAGACCTGGAAGATCGGCCATCACAAAGCTACGTCCATCTTCGGTTTCCACAACTCCAAGGTTTGGAACAATCGTAGTAAAATGGTATTCAGCAATTTTTGGTTTGGCTGCTGACACAACGGATAATAGGGTCGATTTTCCAACACTTGGAAATCCAACAAGACCAACATCAGCCAACACTTTTAGTTCAAGTCTTACATATCGCTCCTGCCCAGGTTCACCATTTTCAGCGATTTCCGGAGCTGGATTGGCAGGTGTCGCAAATCGAGAGTTACCTCTTCCACCACGACCACCTTTCGCAATCACTGCTCTTTGACCATGCTGAGTTAAATCCGCAATGACTACACCTGTATCATCATCTGTTACGACGGTTCCAGGTGGTACTTTTACAACCATCGGCTCCGCATTTTTACCATGCTGATTTTTAGACATTCCGTGTTCTCCACGCTTTGCCTTAAAATGCCGTTGGTAACGGAAATCCATCAAGGTTCTAAGTCCTTCCTCTACCTCAAATATGACGTCAGCACCTTTTCCGCCATCTCCACCTGCTGGTCCACCCATTGGAACATACTTTTCACGACGATATGCAACCATTCCGTTGCCACCGTCACCACCTTTTACATACACTTTGACTTGATCTACAAACATGTCTTACCTCCGCTTATTTATGCACTTTAAACTTTATGCAATATGTATTGTTAGACTTACTTCTTCATTATGTACTTTGTATTCCGTTAGTTTCGGGAATTTTTCTGATTGGCTCATTGTTGTTAGCCAATTTGTTAGATTTTCCTTATTTTTTAGTATTCCACTAAAATCGAAAAAGAATCGAGTTTCCTCAGTCGAACAGTCTATCGTGAGCGATAAATGATTTTCTCCCCGATCGTCTACTGCTTCTTCAAGTATGGTAAAAAATTGTGTGGACCATTCAGCTAAATTCTTATCGTGGTTTGATAGGTTTCGAATGTCACCGACTAGATCATAGTCTAATTGATATTTATGTGGTTCCCAATTAAAGGTCATGATAAGTGCAGCAAAGGATGGAATTTGTAAATTTGTTAGATGCGTTTCATTTTGAGCATCGATTACAATCTCTTCAATAATCGTTTTAACCCGTTCAAGTTTATTTAGTGAGATATTTCCTTTAATCAATTGTATTTTATTTAACCAATCGTGACGTGTATGTTTTAAAACATCAATCGTACTCCAATTTTTATTCATGTCATTTCCCCTAAAAGTCAAATGTCGTTAAAAACAACATTTTTGATTTCGAATCTTGTCTAAAAATTATATCAAACCTTGAAAAATAACACTACATTCTAAACGTACAATTGTTCATAAAAATAAAAACTCTAACCATGTGGTTAGAGTTTTATGTGCAACGATTACGCTTCTTGCGCAGCTGGGTATACACTTACTTGTTTGCGGTCACGGCCTAAACGCTCAAATTTAACAACTCCGTCAACTTTTGCGAATAGAGTGTCGTCACCACCACGGCCAACGTTTACTCCTGGGTAAATTTTAGTACCGCGTTGACGGTATAAAATAGATCCACCAGTAACGAATTGACCATCAGCACGTTTTGCACCAAGACGTTTCGCGATTGAATCACGACCGTTCTTTGTACTACCTACCCCTTTTTTAGAAGCGAAGAATTGAAGGTCTAATCTTACGAACATTTGTTCCACCTCCTGTAAATGAAGTTTTTATGATTGAATTTTCATATATTGTCCATAATCAAGTTCAATCGTTTGTAGGGATACAAGCATTCCTTCTAGAAGAAGTTGTACTTTTTCCTCAATTGTCTCATCCTTAAGAGAAGGAATCTGACAGCGGAGGAAACCATTTTTTTCTTGCTCCAATATCGGCTCTACTTTACATAAAGCATATATGGAATTAATGGTACCGAAAGCAACCGCTGAGGCACCTGCACAAACGATATCCTTACCAGGAACATCATATTCGGCATGTCCACTCATTGTGAATGAATCTATTCTACCAGTACTATTACGATTAATAGTTACCTTTATCATGATAGAAAGCCTTATGCGTTGATTTTTTCGATTACAACTTTAGTGTAAGGTTGACGATGACCTTGTTTTTTACGGTAGTTCTTTTTAGCCTTATATTTGAAAACAATGATCTTCTTAGCGCGACCTTGCTTTTCAACTTTAGCTGTAACAGTTGCACCTTCAACAGTTGGGCTACCAACTTTCACGTTTTCGCCACCTACGAATAAAACCTTGTCAAATGTAACTGTTCCACCTTGTTCTACGTCAAGCTTCTCAACATAGATTTCTTGGCCTTCTTGAACTTTAATTTGCTTACCGCCAGTTTCAATAATTGCGTACATACTTGCACCTCCTAATAGTTTGGACTAAGACTCGCCACTACACAGGCGCTCCATTTAAGGAAACTTAAATACCTGGAATGTGCGGTTGTAGCAATGGGTGCTACAAACAATAACATGAAAATATTATCACAAAGCCAAGGTGGAGTCAATATTAAATATCAATGTTGAATCAGGATAAGGGATGTAGTCTTGCCCTTATTTCGTCATTACTACCTATTTGTCTAATATTATAATCATGTCGTGATGAAACAAGTTCTGTTATGTAAATATTAATAGACAATGCTTCTTCTAATCGTTTCTTATGTTCATTATGCTCTCCAAGAAAAACATGTTTCACTTCTTCAGTTGCTTCAATCCAGATAGCTTCATGGTCCATTCCTTGTTGCTCCCATAGTTCTCTCTCAAGCTTAAAAACAACAGTTTCAGGAGAATCAATCCGACCAGTACCAGAACAAGTTGGACAGTTCGTCTGTAAAATAGCGGAAAGATCATTTCTTGTTTTTTTACGAGTGATTTCTAAAATACCAAGTGAAGTAAAGCCATGAATTGTCACCCGATTTCGGTCTTTCTGTGATACAGAGCGTATAGCTTGAATTACTTTTTGACGTTCATCATTTATCTTCATATCAATAAAATCAATTAAGATGATTCCACTAATATCACGTAGCATTAGCTGATATGCTATTTCTTTTGCTGCAGCTAAATTCACTCTAAACACGGTGTCTCGTAAATTTTCTTTCCCTTGAAATTTACCGGTGTTTACGTCAATAATTGTTAATGCTTCCGTTTGCTCAATTAACAAATAGGCACCATTGTCAAGCCACACAATCGATTTGAGACCTCGTTCAATTTCTTTCTCGATCCCATAGAAAGAAAAAATATTTTCTTTCCCACGATAATAAGAGACTTTTTCTTCACCTAGCTGTTCCTTTAATTGTCGATACATTTGCGCATCATCTATCACAATTTCTTTAATCGTTTCGAGCCGATGCTCGAGTAAAATTTTATCTACAAGATTATTCGCATCAAATAATAGACTTGGCGCTTTCAATTGTTTTTGTTGTTTTTGCAAAGATTGGTAACGACTTCGTCCAAATTCGAGCTCCTTCAAAATTTTCACTTCATCTTGATTTTCACATGCTGTTCGAACAATTAGCCCCTCTTCGTTTTGAAGATAGGCTTTTCCAAATCTGCGCCATCTATCCCTTTCTTCTTCCTCTTTCATTTTCCTAGAGACAGCTACATAATTTCCAAACGGCAAATAGACAAGGGAAGTACTAGGAAATTCAATAAGACCAGTTAATTTAGGGCCTTTCCTATCTGCCCCTTCTTTCGTTATCTGGACAATAATTTCCTCACCTTGTCTAACAAATTGGGATATACTTTTTTCTTTTTCATTAGGGGGTGCTAGATGATAAGACACAAGCTGCTCTCGACCAATATAACCGTTTCGGCCTAAGCCAATATCAACAAAAGCAGCCTGCATTCCCGGAAGAACATCAATTACACGCCCCTTATAAACATTTCCGACGATTTCTTTATGTTTGGGCTGTTGGATATTTATTTCTAAAACTTTATTTTCCTCTAGCACTGCGACACGTTTTTCACTTGTTTTTACATTAATGATAATTGTTTTCAAACCTTTAATCCTCGCTTTAACGTTACACTTTCTTTTTTAATGTACCCTAACTAGTAACGTCAATACAAGTAGAGAAGCTCACCAACCGGTTGGGTAATCTTTTTATCATTAAAATAGGCATGTAAAAGCTCATTTTCATCAAGAGGCTGTTGATTTTCTCCATCCTTTTGGATCACAATCGGATGCTTGCATCCCCGTTGAAACATAGATAGAACGGTATATACCATCTCTGATTCATCTACGACCAATGGCTTTAATTTCGTAAAGGTGTCCTGCTTTCCATAATAACGCTCCAGCAAGAATCTCATAAACACGTAGTGCCGTTTCCGCCACTCCATTACAATCGAAAAGAAAAGGAAGGATAGGATGACCCAGAGATTAAGATTAGTAGGACTATAGACGACCATCCCCAGTAAAATGATTACCGCAACCATGCTTGATACAAAAAGCATTCGTTTATGCGCTTCAAAAAAAGAATGTCTATATGAGAAAAATAAATATAAAAGTTTCCCTCCATCTAATGGCCATATTGGAAGGAGATTAAAGAAAAAGATAACCACATTATGATAAAAAAAGAGGTCAAAAGTCTTTTCGGAAATAACAGACCCAACTGTTAAAAAATAAGCAAGTGCCACCATCCATATATGCTGAAGAGGTCCTGCTACTATAACAAGAAGCTCCTCTTTCAGGGGACGATTACCGTGCTCATCCATCTCCGCCACACCACCAAATGGAAGGAGCTGTATCTTTTTAATTCTCCATGAAAAAAAATGGGCACATGCAGCATGTCCCATTTCATGGACCAATATGATAAAAAATAACATCAATAGCTCCCTGAAATGTGCAGTAATGACTGCCACTCCAACGATGAGCCAAAGCAATGGATGTATTTCAATTTTTCTGAGGAGCTTTACATATTTATTCAAATTTTATCACCTGTATCGGATCAATAAATGTTTCACCTTGCTTAATTGCGAAATAATAGGTTCCTTTGCTATCACTCTCTGGTTCTTTAACCTTACCAACTTCCTGCCCTTTTTCCACATAATCATAAAGTTTCACATCAACCGAACCTAAATTTCCATACCACGTTTCAGATCCATCACTATGCTTGATGACCACTGTTTTTCCTAGTTCTCCCTTAACAGAAACCTCTTTTACATAACCTGAGTTCATAGATTCAACAACTTTGCTATCTGTTTCAACAATAACGCCTTGGCCATTCGCTTCAAAGGATTCAGTCACTTTTCCTGCTGCAGGAATCGCGTATTTACCTGGAGTAGCGGTGTTACTTTCTTCTTTATTTTGATTGATTGGGATCAATGCAAGTGGACTACCAAAAGTATCTTTATACCATTCAGTAACAGCTGCAAATTGAAATTCAGTCTCCATTGTACTTGTTACAAAATGCCTAACATTCTCAAATGTTGGAGACTGGTTTTTAAATATAATGCCGATCGATAATACAAGGATTGCTGAAAGTAATACTTTAAAAAGAAAAACTTCCTTACGAAACAGTGGATGCCCGCTTTCTCCTGGTCCACCATCGAAAGATGAGTATGTACTGCCTCCATATCGCTCCTCATCACTTGCCAAAAAGGGAGGAGCTGCTTTTTGGGGAGTAACAGAGGTGGAGTATCTCGCACGCTTTCTTTTTTCAATCCGCCTTCTAATTTCGTTCGCTCGATTACTCATATTTCCACATCATTCCTTGTCCATATTATTTGTACAAGTCTATGACTGAAGGGCTTTAGATATGACAGCATGAAGTTTTTTATCGATTAAATTTGATGATTGATAACTAAGAAAGACAAACTTGATATTAGTAACAACCGAAAAACTATCTATAAAAAAGGCTCTATTCTAAAGGATTGTTGTTATTAACATAAAGTTTATTGGTGGAACTAGGGTGATTTCCGCTTCTGGCACTCGCTTTCCGCGGGCGATCCGCAAGCCTCCTCAGGCCTACACGATGTAGGTCACGAAGCCGTTGCCACAGGACGTGGCGCTCTTAGGCTTCGAACATTAATGCCTCACTGCGGGGTCTCGCTTGGCTCGCTATTCCCGCAGGACGTTGACCTTGCTTCCTTGAAACTACACCGCACGAAGAAAATGCCTGCATTTTCGAGGATCTCGCGCCATACGCTCCAATCACTAGAGGGTGCACTTATGTGTCTAATAATACTTATTAATGGCTATATCAAAAACAACAAAATTTGCGAAAACAGCCATAAAAAAAGAAGGGTGTGGTTTTTCTCCACATCCTTCTTTCTACTAATGCTTCAAATTTATTTCTTTCCTGGCTTATCCGGTTTACCTGGTTTTCCCGGTTTGCCTGGTTTTCCCGGTTTACCTTTTCCAGGTTTTCCATCATCTTCTTGAACATTGATAATTAATTTACCTGTTGCTAATTGTCGAGCTTCGTTACCAAACTCATCTCTAACAATTACCTCAATTTCAGCACCTTCAGCAACTACACTAGAAACTGCTGTCCAGTATCCTTCATAGACACCAGGTGAGACTTCTTGGAGAGGTAGTTCCGTAACGTCGCTAAGACCTGCTGTATTTGTTAACGGTAAACGAATAGCGTAGGAGGCAGTAAGTCCTGGCTCACTAGTGAATTCAATCTTCACACTCTCACCAGATTGTAACTGTACATCCTCTGTAGGTTTCAGATCTGCTATTGTTAATTCACCAAATTTGGCAAATACAGTCACTTGATTATTAGTTGAATTACCCGCTTTGTCAGTTGCAACTACTTCAATTTTATTTTCACCATTATCTACTAGGATACGCTTTGAAAAGCTTCCATCTTTAATCGTCGCACTCTCACCATTCACTGTGACAGTATCGATATTCTCATCTTGAACAGTACCTGTAACCGTTACAGCTTCTTTATTTGTCTTTAAGCCATCTTCTGGACTAGTGATGGCTAGTTCAGGCGCTGTTTGATCAAGTACTACCACAACAGCTTCTGATGGGTCCGTAATACCAGTATCAGTTGATGCCTTAGCTGTTAAAGAATTCTCACCAACTTGTAAATCAACATCTACAGAGAACGTACCTTCCGCGGTTGTATCCGTTGTCGCAACCTCTTCACCATTATTAAATACATGAACCGTTGTTGTCGGAGCAGCCTTACCTTCAACTGTTACGTTCGGATTATTTGTAAATGATCCTGTTACTGGTGAAGTAATAGTTGGTGCTGTTACTTCATAATTAACTGTAGCACGAATCATATAGTTACCTTCTGCTTCTGGTGATAATGACCAACCACCACCAACAAATTGCCAGCTACGGCCTGAATATTCACCGTCTTCGTCAGTTGCAAGTCCAGGAGCATTAGGATTGGGTTTTGTCTGGATGTACACCATATAGAAGTCTCCTTCTACAATGATACCTTCATCAGCTAGGTCAACATTTGTCCACCCACCGGTCCGAAGCGCTGTAGCATCTATTGGTCCAGCTAGTTTTTTACCTGGAGATCCATCTGTTCCGCTTGCATCCCAAACTTCTACTTTGAAATCAGTACCTCCTGGAGTTGGCCATGAGGTATCCCAGAAACGGAATAGTCCTCCTATTACAAGAGCAGTATCATGACCCTCTTCTAAGGACATTTTCACAGCCCAGCCATTTCCTGCATCATAGAAAGCACGAGCATTTTCCGCAGTACCATCATCATAACCAATTTCCCCAGGAAATCCGATGAATGGTCTTAACTCAACGTTTTGTTCTAACGCTCCATCTCCTTCAAGGACAACTTCAAATGAATCACTGTAATAAGAAGGAGCCATTACCCGAACAGTATACGTACCTTCATAAGCTGTAAGTGAATATTGACCATTTTCATTTGTCTCAACAGGAGTTACATTTGCATCTTCTACAAGTAATAAAGTGGCACCTGAAACTGGTTCACCAGTTGCCGAATTTGTAACTGTACCGGAAACTGTTCCTTTTGCTTTTTCTTCTAACACAAAGTTAGCTACTGCCTCTCCATCAGCCTCAACAGTAACAGTTTGTTGTGCTGGATGATATCCATAGCTTTCAGCAACTACTGTAAAATCTCCTGTTCCGTGAATTAATTCATATGCTCCAGTTGCAGGGTTAGTTGTAACGGATCTCCCTGATTCCACAATACTCACTTGAGCATATATTGGTAATGCCTGTGGGTTAACTTTATCAACATCAACTTCCTTCATGTCAATGTGGGAACCTTCTGGCTTAATTTTTGCAGGATTGACTTTTTCCCCTTCTTTAGAGTCAACAGAGCTTTCACCTTTAGTAGGCATAACTCCTAATTGAGTTGTATTTCCTGCTGTAAGTTGCTCATTCGATAGACGCACATCATCAATGTACCATCCATCTCGAACTACACTTCCATCGGTTGTTACGTTAAAGCCAATATATATTCTTTGACCTGCATACGCAGATAAATCAACTTCTGCAGACTGCCAGCCTGAAGAAATATCTGTGATACGTCTTAGTTGTGTCCAGTTTTCCATATCAGTTGAGACAAATACATGACCGAAATCCCAGTTACGTTCAAGATTGTACCAGTTCATGTATTGTAGGTACGTAGGACCTTCTGCTGGCAAGTCTATTGGAGGCATTACAAGAGTCATATTAGCACGACTAGCATACGTTCCAGATAGATTTGTAGCATAAACCTTCTCACCTGAATAAGCACTATTTGGTCCACTCGTAGGAGTACCCCATTGCCAAGAATTTTCAGCTCCATATGAGAACCAGCCTACAGGATTAGATTCAAAGTCTTGGAAATATCCGACTGAAATTCCTGGTTTTACTGATACTTCATAAACGTCTGTTGTTACATCATTTTGGCCAAAATCAACAACCTGCCAACGATATGAAACAGATGGCACTGCAATTTCTTCCCCTGGAATAACTGCCTCGTATGTTCCTTCTTTGTAAGTACCTGATGTTTGAGTAGCTGCTACACTCACCCATTCACCAGCTTGATTTTCATATTGAAGAACAACAGATGAGATGCTTACATTGTCTTGAACAGAAATAGAAAGTGGTAAATCCATACCAGCATACATTTCGCTCGGCGCTGTATGCTCAAAAGTTGGAGCTACTTCATCTACACCGTCTTTTGCAACCTGACCTTTAATTTTCCCTAGCCCAGTAGCAACGGAGGATACAGCTAAATATGCATTAACTAATCCATAGCCGTAACCAAAGTTTGGAGAGCTTGGGAAAGTACCGTCAGTTAAAGGAGTTGCAGTTGTTGTGATAATTTCTTCGATTTGTTCAACCGTTAATGACGCATTTGCTTGTTTTAATAAGGCTACTACAGCAGAAATATGTGGTCCAGCCATTGATGTTCCATTCCATCCACCCTCATAACCACTCCCTGGTACCGAAGAGCGAATGTTCACTCCTGGAGCTGAAATATCAGGTTTCATATCTCCTGGATATGGTGATGGACCTTGTAACGAGAAGCTAGCTAAACGATTATTGATATCTGTAGCTCCTGTCGCAAATGATTCAGGGTAGTTTGCTGGATTTGCAATCGATCCAGGGCCACCCGGGTTCGATAATGTTGTATTACCTGCAGAGAACTCTGGGAAAATTTCCGCTGCTCTCCAGTTTTGAACCATTGGACGATACCATTCATCTAATCCTCGTCCTCCACCCCACGAGTTATTTACTACATCTGGAGCCATATCCGGATTGCCACCTGGAGCAATAATCCAGTCCCCAGCTTCTAATAGGTCAAAATCTGATCCACCAGCAGATGTAAATGCCTTTACAGCAATCCACTTTGCACCTGGAGCAACCCCAATTTGATTTGCACCATTTGGCTCAGCTCCAACCATTGTACCTGTAACGTGTGTTCCGTGACCGATGTCATCATATGGAGCAGACCGACCAGCGGTTGCATCAAACCAGCTGTATTGATGATTCGGATTGTTTGGATTGGCTGGATTATATCCACGGTACTTTTCCATTAGTGCCGGATGATTCCATTGAACACCCGTATCAATACTAGCCACAACTGTACCTGATCCATCAATTCCCATTTCCCAAACTTGCGGAGCACCTACACGATCAATATTCCACTCAATGTTTTGAGGGCTTGCTTTTGATTCAACTGCAACCGATGTCTCCACTTTAGCTGGAGTATGCAATTGGCGTATTTCATTTGGTAACACCTTCTCAACCTCAGGGAATGATGCGATTTTTTCCATAACTTCCTTAGTAGCAGTTAATCCCATTCCATTTACAATGAAGAAGGATTTAATATCCTTTGCGTTACCAGCAGCTTCTTCTTTTTTCAAAAACTCCTTTACATTGCCTTGTGATTCAATTGCAGTTGTTCGAAGTTCTGATACAACAGCATTTCGCTTTATGGACTTTGTTTGTGCGACAGTGGCTTTTTGTAAACTTGCCTTTTTAGTAGCCTCGTTTGCTATTTTCTTAGAATCAACCTGATCCTTGAACTTGATTAAAAATGTAACCATTTTGTCGTTCGCAAATTGGTCTTGTAAGCTCTTCGAAATTTTACTTGAAGTTACTTCTTTTTTACTTTCTAAATAGGAAATTGAAGAATCTTTTGTTTGTGCAGATGCCTGTGACGTTACACCTGGAACAAGTAAAAGCGCACACATGAATGCAGTTGCAACCTTCGTTAACCTACGTTTTCCGTTCCTCCTCATAAAACTTCCTCCCTTTTAATTTTTTTAGAGATTGACTAATTAACCTCCTTCTTTTGAATTCCTGTACTCCAAATGCTTTGGGAATCTCCCCATTTCTCTCTAGTTGGAAACGCGATTTTCAGTAGAAACCGCATTATGTAGAAGTACAGGTATACGTTAACTGTAGCCTGTTTTTATGGGAAAAAGTGTCGAATGGTGATATAATATTTTGAATATTGAGAAATTGGTATTTTTTGCTTATTTTGTCATAGACAAATTAGGAGTTTTGAACGAAGAAATATATATTCGAAAAAAATGTGTTTTTATAGGGGTATTACCAATAAAATGTGTTTTTACAATATATTTACAATTACTTTACTCATAACTAACATGATAGGTAGAATGACATATTTGTTACAGAGGGATGTTTTATGATTAAAAAATGATTATATTTTCCTTACTTTAATTTTACGAATAAGCAGAATAGACATTAGTTGGTAACTTATTCTCTCTTTTTTTGTTTTCATAATAGGCAATGCCACCTAGCAAAAAACTCATTTAGAGAATAAACAGGACCTAATCCTTATAAATAGTAAGTGGTTTTCTAAAATCTTGTTTTTTTATTCTCGACTACATAAGAAAAACCACCAATGATAATGGTGGTTTAACGGACGCCAAAGAATTTCTTAATCTTTGTAAACATACCCTTTTGGTCGTTTTCAAGAGACTGTAGTGGAATTGATTCACCTAAAATTCTTCGTGCGATATTTCGATATGAAATTGCTGTTTTACTGTTTGAATTTAATGCGATGGGTTCACCGCTATTGGAAGCTTTAATGACTTCATCATCATCTGCCACAATCCCAATTAAATCAATTGAAAGATGTGTAACAATTTCATCAAGATCAAGCATTTCGCCAGTTTTCATCATATGATTTCGTATACGATTTACGATGAGGCGTGGTGGCTCCACTTCCTCTTTTTCTAGTAAACCAATAATTCGGTCAGCATCACGAACTGCTGATATTTCAGGCGTTGTTACAACAAGCGCTTTGTCTGCTCCAGCTACAGCATTTTGAAAACCTTGTTCTATACCTGCAGGACAATCGATAATAATATAATCAAAATCTTGTTTTAACTCTTCGACCAATGTCTTCATTTGGCTAGGCTCTACTGCAGTTTTATCACTAGTTTGGGCAGCCGGCAGTAAATAGAGATGGTCATCGAATCGTTTATCCTTTACTAAAGCTTGTTTCAGCTTACAACGACCTTGTACAACGTCAACTAAATCATAGATGATACGATTCTCTAATCCCATGACTACATCTAGATTTCGAAGGCCAATATCTGTATCTATTAAACACACACGTTTCCCTAGCACAGCCAAGGAAGTGCCTACATTAGCAGACGTAGTCGTCTTACCGACTCCACCTTTTCCTGATGTAATAACTATAGCCTCTCCCACAGCTAGATTCCCCCTTCTAACCTTGTTAAGTTAGGTCTTAAATGAGTTAACTGTTGCAATCTATCTACTACAATTGTCTCATTATCGTCCACATATGCACATTCCATTATATTTGTTTCTGTTTGAATAGAGTCTGGTGCTCTATTCATTATATCACCAATTCGTAGTTGTGTAGGTTTCATTACTGACGCCGCAATGATGGCATCCTTTCTACCATAGAAACCAGCATGTGCAATTCCACGTAACGAACCTAAAACAAAAATATTACCACCTGCAATAACAGTTGCTCCAGGATTTACATCTCCGACAAGCAAAAGGTCACCATCTACTTTTAGGACTTGTCCAGAACGAACTACCTTTGTAACAGAGACGATCTCATGCTTTTTTTTCATCTCTTCGGCTTCTTGCTTTGTAATCACATTACTGTCAATTACATCTACAACTAAATGTTTTTTATTTCGAATGATAGAGCGTATTTCTTCTTCTTGATCTTGAGTTAAAAAACGATTACCAATTTTCACTTTAACAGGAACAAACGGAACATCATCATTCCGTTTCTGATTCAACGAAAGCTTAATCTCTAAGTCAGAGATCAGTTCTTTAAATGAACAAGAATCATCGAGATGTAACGTTAGTCCGTCTTTTGTCCCTTTTATAGTAACATACTGTTGTTTTTGTCCTTTCACGCCGTTCACCTCAACGATAATATACTTCAACAAAAGACTCCTTTTTTCCTGTTAATTCTTAAAAATTTTTAACTTTATTTACTCTTCTATATGTAACTTTGCTAGTAATTTCTTAAATGGGTAAGCAAATACTAGTAAAAATATACTATTTAAAAGAAGTGTTGGTACAATTCGGATTTGAAGAAATTGTTCTATTGAAAGAGAAGCTGTTCCGATTGCCTTGTTTACTCCAAACACACAAAATTCCAAAGCTATTATCCCAATCAGACTTAAAAGTGAGATAACTATAATATTTGTCTGAAGAATTCGACTTGCCCAGGAAATAAGATAGGCAATAAGTGTGTATAGAAATAAATAAACCCCTAGTATTTCAGTGTATACAATATCGTATAGAAGACCAAAAATGGCACCATAAACAAGCCCCATCGGTTTATTAAAATAAACGGTTATAAAAGCAATCAAGACAAACAAAAACCGAGGTACATACACATTATCTTTATGAAATATGTCTGCCGGTACTAAATCTACAAAGCTGCTTTCAAATAAAAAAACGAAGGACAAAATAAAAGGAAGAACGAAACGCTTCACGATTCTTCCTCCTCTTCATTTGGAACAATCATCGTTCTTTCAACAATTATAACATGATCAATTTCATAAAAATCAGCTGCAGGCTTAATATATGCTGTTTTTGTTAATCCGTAATCATCAGGGACAACGTCCATGACCTCCCCAATGTAAAGCTCACTTGGGAAAATCCCACCAAGTCCGGAAGTAAGTACTTTTTGGTCCTTTTCGATTTTCGAGTCTGGTGTATTGATTTTAAATAAAAGAGCTTCTTTTTCTTGGTCATACCCTTCGATTAGTCCCATAATCTTGTTATCCCCTTGAATATATGCTGAAATCCGATTGATGCGATTTGGGGAGCTTAATAACTGGATGGTGGATGTAAATGAATTTGCATGTTTAACTTTTCCAATTAAGCCTTTTGAGGTGATTACAGCCATGTCAACTTTAACCCCATGCCTGGTTCCTCTGTTAACCGTGATAATTTCATGCCACTGATCAGGGTTACGTCCAATAACCGTTGCCTGTATTTTATTAAATTGATCGAGTGATTCCGTTTTTTTCAAAACATCGCGCAATTTTTCATTTTCTTTTTCTAATTCTTGTACTGTTGCTTCTAATTTCCCATAGGAATCTAGCTTTTCCTTTAAGAGTTTGTTCTCTTCAAATGTGTTTTGAATATGATTGACATTATCAAATAATCCAGCAATAGCCTGAGAAGGTTGATGAAAGATACTTTGTACCCATCCAACCGAATCTTTTAAAAACTGTTCCGGCCACGATAATTTTTCACGCTCTTTTAAGGAAAATCCAATCAATGCCACTAGAACGATGATACAAACTAGTAAAATAATTAATCGCTTATTCAGTAAAAATTGTGGCATGTGTTACACCCTCTAACTAAACTTTAAATTTCAACACATATAGTAGGGAAACGAAAATTCCCCACTATATTAGATTCTTATCTTAAATCCTTTGTTTTCCTTTAAATAAATGAATATGGTCAAGGGCCTTACCTGTACCAATCGCTACACAATCTAATGGATTCTCAGCAATAAGAACTGGCATGCTCGTCTCTTCACTTATCACTTTATCCAAATTTCGTAATAGGGCTCCTCCACCTGCTAAAACAATCCCGCGATCCATAATATCTGCCGCTAGCTCAGGTGGTGTCTTTTCAAGAGTATTTTTCACTGCATCAACAATCGCATACACAGTGTCATGAAGGGCACGAGAGATTTCTTCGGCCGTAATTTCAATGGTTTTTGGTAATCCCGTTAATAAATCTCTTCCGCGAATTTCCATGTTTTCTACACCCTCAGGAGCACCGGCAGAGCCAATCTCTACCTTGATTGCTTCAGCTGTACGATCACCGATCATGAGGTTATAGGTTTTACGAATATATTGAATAATGGCATCATCCATTTCATCTCCAGCAATGCGTATGGACTGGCTTGTTACAATACCACCTAAAGAGATGATTGCGACTTCTGTTGTTCCACCACCGATATCAACAATCATACTGCCCGTTGGTTCCCAAACAGGAAGATTTGCTCCAATAGCAGCTGCAAATGGTTCTTCAATAGGATAAGCATCTCTTGCACCAGCCTGCCTAGTAGCATCAATTACTGCACGCTGTTCTACAGCTGTTATACCAGATGGTACACACACCATAATATATGGTTTTCTTGAGAAGAAGCTCTTCGTTTTAACTGCTTGATTAATGTAATATTTCATCATTGTCGCAGTTGTTTCGTAGTCCGCAATGACACCGTCTTTCATCGGACGAAGTGCAACAACATTACCTGGTGTACGCCCGATCATGTTTTTTGCGTCATTCCCTACTGCAACTATCTGTTTTGTATCTGTTTGCATCGCAACAACAGAAGGCTCTCTTACTGCAATGCCTTTTCCTTTAATAAAAACAAGTGTATTTGCTGTACCTAAATCTATACCAAGGTCTCTTGTACCTATTCCAAACATAATATGTATCTTCCTTTCTGATACGCGAATAAAATGGGTTAGCATGCGAAAAACTCATAACCAATATTATATCGTACAAAATTAAAAATTAATAGTCACACATAACCTTTTTCTTTGAGACTGACGTATTTGTGTTCACCTATGATTAAATGGTCCAATAGTTCTATGCCGATTATCCTACCACATTCAACAAGCCGCTTTGTAACTTCGATATCTTCCCGACTTGGCGCCGGGTCACCTGAAGGGTGATTATGAATGCAGATGATGGATGCTGCTGATCTTCGAAATGCCTCTTTATAGACCTCCCTAGGATGCACAATTGAGGCATTCAAACTTCCGATAAAAATGGTTTGACGATGAATTACCTGATTTTTCGTATTCAGATAAAGACAAACAAAATGTTCTTGAGTTAAAAATCGCATATCCTCCATCACATATTTAGCACCATCCTCCGGAGATCGAATCACATACCGATCTTCGTATTGAAGTTTGCCAATTCTTCGGCCAAGTTCTATTGCCGCCATGATTTGTACAGCTTTTGCTTTTCCGATTCCTTTAATGGAGGTTATTTCTTCAACAGATGCATCCTTTAATAATCGAAGTCCTTCAAAATGATGCAGTAAGCGGTTTGATAATTGAATAACCGATTCTTCCTTTGAACCTGTTCGAAGAAGAATCGCTAAGAGCTCATGGTTGGAAAGGCTATCTGCACCGTCAGATACCAATCGTTCTCGCGGTCTTTCGTCTTGTGGATAATCTCGAATCATGAGTGCTGATGATTTCAAATAGGTTCCTCCTATCCATTGTACTAGATACTCGGATCCCACTCGGTTGTAAAGTCACTAATTACTATGGTATTTAGCCTACTTTTTAGCACAGTGAAAGAGTTGCATTGTTACTTCATGTATTGATAATTTTTAGCCATGGAACCCTAGATCTCTAAGTTCACGAAGGGTTCGTGATACAGGCAATCCCACTACAGAAAAATAGTCACCTTTAATATGTTTTACGAGTGCAGATCCTAGTCCTTGAATTCCATATGAACCTGCTTTATCCTTTGGTTCGCCTGAAGCAACATATGCTTGAATTTCCTCATCTGTAAGATCCCAGAACGTCACTTCTGTTCTTTCAAAGAACAATTTTTGAGTGTCCTTAAAAAGAATCGCAACTCCTGTTACGACTTCATGTGTTTGATTTGATAAAGTTTTTAAAACATGTATAGATTCCTGTTCGTTTTTAGGTTTACCTAAAAATTGGTTTTGAAACACAACAGCTGTATCTGCTGCAAGAATATAGGAATCCGGAAATTGTTTGGCAATTGCCTTTGCTTTTTTAGAGGCAATCGTCATGACCTTTTCTTCAGGAGTGAGAGTTTCGTCAATGGATTCATCAATATTACTGACGGAAACATCGAAGGAAAGTTTCACATTTCTAAGAAGTTCTTTTCGTCGTGGAGAACCTGAGGCTAAAACGAGGTGTTGCATGTTGATTTCACCCTTTTTTATTTTTTTCAGAATGGAAGATACCTGTTTATCGTAACAAACAAATCAGCCGTCTACAATTATGTAAAATTGAATTTTCCAGATGGTCTATTGTTTGAGAAAACCTTCCTTTTTATGTAAAAACTTTAATTATCAAGCCATAAAAAAGAAAAGGAGAAGATATCCCCTTTCCATTTTCACTAAAAAATTGAATTTTGTCTAGCTTAACTCAGAAATCCAAACGGTATAAGCTTGATAAGCATTTAGTAATGATTGCTGTGTTTGCCATAATGATTTTTGGTCGCCACCATTTTTATATTCCTGCAGTTGTGTAAAGGCAGACTGTATGTCTGAATGAAATTTTTGAAGTTGTTCATGTAGGTTGTCCGTCTTGATTTCTTTTAACCCCACGATTTGTTTCTCAAGATTTTCCCATTGTCCATTATCTATTGCTACCGTTCCGAAAGCCTGGGAGGATAGAGATGCTAATTCCTTAAACACGGGCAGGTCTACTTTGATTGCCTCAGAGTCTACTTTTCCTGCATTTGCATAGGACCCACCAGGGACTTCATAAGTCTTTGGGAAAAATTCAGGAAATGCTTCTTTGTATACCGTCTTCATCCCACTTACAGAACTTTGTTCAGCTCCAATACCGGCAATAACATAATACGCACCTTCCATTTCAACAGCAATCGCCGCAAAGCCCTTGTCCTTAATTTCATTCACAGTTGTCTTCGCAGAGTCAGCAGTTGAAAATTTCCCACCTTGAATGATACCCATAGATAGCTTCTCTAAATCAATTGCAACTGGCTTACTCGCAGGCGTATCCGGAGTATCCTCCTGTTTCCCCGAAGTTGGAGGAGTTTCATTAGTTGGCTGAGATGGGGACTCACTTTGTACAGGTCCCGCATTGACATCTTCCACTATTTTTAAAATCATGATTCCAAATCCGACGCCAAGGACAATTGCCAAAACAATAGAAATGGAGAATTGCTTAAGTGAAAATAACTGAAACCCTTTTTTCTTTTTCGGTATATACTCCATTTTGCTAGGACCTTTTCCGTGTCGTAAATCTTCAATTGGAATGACTGGAATCTCTTTTTCCTTTGAGGAATGATTTTTCAAATTTTCATCAGGTAGAACCCAGCTAAAATCATCCTCCTCTTTCTCTTGTGCCGCTGCAACCTCATCATTTTCTACGATAATTAGAGGTTTTTCAGATTCGACAAAATCAGTTGTTTCTTTCTCTTCTTTTTGAATCGTTGACTCCTTACCATTAATTTTAATCGAAATCCGATTATGCTTGTCCATATTTTCACCACCTATTAACATTATTCAGCAGTAGTCCCCTTTTTAAATAAGTGGGGAATGAATGCCAAAGGTTAACAATTCAGTCGAATTAAACTTTGACTGAATAATGTTAAAGCCTCCGGCGGATGCCACAGATTTTCAAAGGAAATTTTCGAGCATACTCGAAAAAATCTGGCCGCAAATACGCCAAAGCGTATTTGATTGAAACGCTCTACTTTTTTGTCAATCCTATCATACCTAGAAAAAAAAAGAACAAGACATTTGTCGTCTTGTTGCTAAAGGTTATCGTCAAATTCTTACAATAAAAAACATAGGGTGTCTTTGGAACTTCTATAAAACAGAAAGGCTGTTTTCGTAAACTTTGTTGTTTTAATCATTGATTTACGCTTCAGGTGGACGCTTTCCGCGGGCGTGGCTTGAGCCTCCTCAGGCCTACACGATGTAGGTCACGAAGCCGTTGCCACAGGACGTGGCGCTTTTAGGCTTCGTTCTACTTGTCGCTTCTGCGGGTCTCAAGTCTCACGCTTTTCCCGCAGGACTTTGAATTTCTTTCTTGAAATAACCCACGCACGAAGAAAATGCGAGTGCATTTTCGAGGAGTCGCCACCTTACGCTCCAATCAACTAGGTTTGCACTTTATATCTGAAATCAACAATCTATTAGAATAGAGCCAAAAGAAAAAACCCACTTAATTGTGGGTTCTATTCTTCAACATTCATGGATAATTCTACGAATACACTTGGACCTTCTTCTTGAGCTTTAATAATGTCGTCAACAGATAAATGAGTTCCTGCTGGAATGATTACATTTCCTTCACTATCCAGGATATCTTTCGTGACAACTTTACCATAAAGAAGATCAACTTGTTTTAAGCGCAATGCCTTTGCTTCAGATTCTTCATGTTGATCAATGGAAGCATTAATTTCATCAAATGGACTTTGTGTTTCTGTTGATTCAGGTAGTAATTCTTCAATGTCGACATCATGTTGGTGTTCAGTAGACTCTATTTGTGGATTTTCTAACGACTCTACTGAATCAAGGAATTTAGAAGAAGCATCCTCTCCAACAATGATAATGTCTTTTCCATATGTAAGAACAAATTCTGATGCTAAGACAACTTCTTTACCAGAAACATTTAATAATGTTCCTAATAAATTTCCTGTTTCGTCATCAACATAATATTCAAGGACTTCTCCTAATAACTGACCTTTTCGAGTCATTACTTTTGTATTTGTTATTTTAATTTTTTTATTTACTAGTGAATTTGCAATTGGAATTTCATTAAGGTCAATGACTGAGCTTTCACTTTCAATGGTAACAGCGTACTCTCCGATTCCGACTACCCTTTTAAAAGGAATCGCTTTAACACTTACCTGCCAATCTTCATGTTCAATTGTAAGAAAATCAACTGAGCCCTTTTCAGGGTTAATAACTAATGATTTTACTTTTCCAACTTCTATTCCATCTATAATACTAATGATTGGTAAACCAACTATCTCAACACTTTTTTTCATAAATCATTCACCACACCTATTTATTTTTAAAACAACGGCTTTTTCCATTCATTTTACCATGCTTTCCGCTATTTTTCGTCATATTTTGCAATATTCTTCTAATAAAAAGTTAATTTCCTGTAAAATAACCGGGTATTTCTTAAATCTGCTCTTATTTTGAGAAATTAATGTAAACAATTCGTCATATTGCTCAGTCTTTATATAATGGTCAATTAATAAGCTTACAAAAGTATAATAATCATGATCAGATAATTTCGGATGAAGGTGGCCCACTATCAATTTTTCATATTGAGTAGTTGTTAGTTTGTTCCTAGATAGTTTGATCTGAGAAATCATGGTTGTAAAAAGCTGTTGCCTTAAATCGTTTGGATTGTCACGTTCTTCTAGAATATCGGTCTCTTCAACCACTACATTAGTACTTACATCACCATTAGTACTTACATCTTCAATATCTAAATCGTTGTTTTGTTCGTTCTCTGATGTGTCTGACTCACTGTCCTCTATCTCTTCTAATTCGGTAATGCCTTCTATTTGATTTTCGAGTTCTTTATGTATTTGTTGTTCATTCGTAAAGTCATCTTCTTCCGTTGAGTCAACCTCAATCTCTTCTACTTCATAATCGATTGATGTAATCATTGGAATTTCTTCTATTTCACTTTGTTCATTCGGTTCCTCATCAGATTCCTCATCATTCGTTACTTGTAAACTATCAAATTGATTATCTTCAAGTGTTGGTGGGGCTATATTTACGTCTTCATCTTCCAGTTCAGCTAGTTCCATCGGCTGTATTTCTTCCGTTTCCTCTGTAGCCTCAACCATTTCAGCATGATCTTGAATTTCACTGTTTTTATCATTTAATTCCATTTCGATTTCTTTAAGTAAATAATCAAAAGCAGATTCGGGATGTTCATCATTTTTATCGATCTCATATGTATTTTCAAGTTCTTCAGTTTCTACGTATACATTTTCTAATGCAAGATCATCATCATCTTCATTTTGATGGTCCGTTGTTTCAATATCCTCAACTATTTCCTCCTCAACCTTTTGCATTGGAGGAGAATCCTCTTTGTGCTCAGCTACTGAACCCTTGTTTTCTTCAATCTTTATTTGACTACGTAGTTCTTCTTCAACTTCATCTTCAATTTCAAATTTGATGACCTTTTCTTCTATTCCTGATGCATTTTCTGGATGAAGAAACAATTGTGGTCCAAATCTTTTACCGATTAAATATGAAAACCCTATTGCTAGCAGTATTAACACTAACCCTATTTGCCATACGTTCATCACCGTCTTCCCTATGATTCCAATGACAAAAACGATAAATGCACAAAAAAGAATAAGTAATTTTCCCTTCCGAGTAAAACCCAGTGGTAAAAAATAAATAATAGGTAGAACAAGTAAAAGAGATATAAGTGCAATTACAAAGGATTCCAAGCTGTTCTCACCTCTTTCTATTGTATTACTGATTATTCTCGTCTTTCTTTTCCAGTCCTGGAGCTAATGGATTCTTTTTATTGCTAGGAGGTGGAACGGTTAGTTTTGGTGCCTCTTTAGCAAGTTCCGTATATTTGGGCATATAAAATGTTGAAATGGTTACATCGTACACAAGCTGTTCAACTACTTGATCCACTGACACAAGCTCTGGAGTACCTGTAAAACGTAATGAATTCACACTAGTTATGCGTGTTTGATGTTCGAGAGCTGATAGGAATTTTTCCAATTCTTCAAAATTTGGTGATTGAACATGTAACGTGACTGTTATTTGGTTGAGTCCATCAATTAACTCTGGATCTATTGTTTCCCGTTCCTCAGTCTGTTTATCTGTACCATTATCATTTGTTTCTTGTTTGGTTTCCGTCGAATTGTCAGGATTCGCTGCCTCTTGTTGCCCTTCAGGTTGTGTTTCATCGATTAACGTAAACTCACTCTCACTATAGGACATTCTGAGCACTCGGCTTTCTGATAATGTTTCAGCACGTTGCACATCCATAACAATTTGTTCCACTAACGGAATTACTGGTATTCTCTTTTGAATTTCAGTGGAACTGATTACTGGTACTTCATTTGGCCGTTTATTGGAAATGACATCTAATAATCTTTGTTCTGTTTCGAGACTATTCTCTAATTGCGAAATGTTTAGCTTTACGGGTTTTACTAGAAGGAGATAAGTCAAATAAAAAACTCCTACTATAAAGACAATAGCTAGCACTAAATAAGTGATTTGTTTACGTGAAAAATGGAGAGTCATGTCTATTTCCCCTCCTGCATTGACTTTATGGCACTCTTGTCAAAAATAATTTCATATTGAGCATAGTACCTTGGTAATATGTTATTATTTTGCTCGGTTTCTATTTTATTATCGGTTGTAGCCTCATTTTCTTTAGCATTATTGTTTGTCTCAGTTACCTCAGTAGAAGTATCTGTCCCTTCATCAGTGTCGGTGATTGGGGTAGTCGAAACGGTTAACAGTTGAGCTGATTTGATCAGTGGAGAATCAGTAAGTAACGCTAAATAATGGGCATTCTCAGTATTAGTATCAAATTGAACCTCTAAAGTAACAATTCCATCCTCCGTATATGAAAAGTTTTGAACAAAGCCTCGCTCAGGTAACAATGTTGTTAGATGATTTAAAATCGGTACTGTCTCAACAAAATAACTGTCTGCCCATTCAACTATTTTTTCTAAGTTAATCAAATTATTAGACTGATTGGCTGAATCAATTTTTTGCTCTTCAGCTTCTCGAGTTTCTTGTAAAGTATTAATTTGCTTTGTTAGCTGTTCTTCGAGTGTGGTTGCTCTCTTGTACTGAATCAATAATAATAAACAGCCAATTAAAACTACACTAATCATCATGATGAGGAGTAATAATTTTGCTCGGTTTATAAATTCTTTTCTTGGAAGTAAATTAATATTTACAAGCATACTTACACCTCTTTAAGAGCTAATCCTAATGGTAGAAAATATTGTCTAGGCAGTTTATCAAATGTATCAATTTTATGTACCGGAATTTCATATCTTTCAATAAGTGTAGACGAGATGTCCGGAAGATTTGGATGATCCCCGCTAACAAGAATGTTTGTAATTCGTTCTTTCCCCTGTGTCATATTAAAGCTGTAAAAATTCATGACATGTTCAATCTCTTTCATGATTTCATCAATGAGAACCTCTAATTTACTACGATGACTATTCCATTTTATATCCGCTAGAGTATGAGAGGAATTTTCTTTGATGTCCCAATCCTCCATCGATGTATCCAGATTAAGATGTCTCATGAACAAAGGAATATGCTGATGAAAAATGCTCAAGTTGGCAGATTGTAAATCAAATTGTAGTAATAAAAAATGCGCCTCTTCATTTGTTTTTTGACAAAAATGAAAGAGTCGATACAAACAAAGTGGTGTAATATCGGCTGCGATCGGTTTTAAAGAAGCATCTTCCAGTATGGACGAATATTCTAATGCAACCTCCTCAGGAGCCGCAAAGATAAGAACCTCTTTTACCTTTTCATCTTCTGAAAGTACTTTGAAATCGAGCACAGGCTCATCAAATGGGAGATGTATGGTTGTCCCCATTTCCAAATAAATATATCCTAAAATCTCATCATCCTTTACTTCATTTGGAATAGAAATTTTTCGGATCACAACAAACGGATCTGGAATAACGAACTGAACTTGTGCGTTTTTTATCCCCCATTCAGTTACACATTCTTCTAGTATTAAGTGCAATGTGTCTCTTTCAAGAATTCTCCCATCTTGAATAATACCCGGAGGTAAATACTTTTCACGAAACTTTTGTACAGTAATAGGGTTAGACCATTTCACACCCACATATCGAATAACGTGATCTTTTATTATAATATTTGCAATTTTACTTGGTGAAAATAGAGTCAAAACCATTATGTATCCCCTATCCAATTAAATCGATATACAAAGTGATAAGCTCATGGCCGAAAAAATAAGCGATAAGCGTACCAATGACAATGGAAGGACCAAATGGCATTGGTTTTCCTTTTTTTACTTTTCCAATGACAATCCCAATTAATCCTAGGACTGTCCCAATGAGAGTGGCAAGGAAAAATGAAAGAAGCACTAGCTTCCAACCTAATGCAATCCCTAGTACAGCATATAGCTTGATATCTCCTCCGCCCATTCCACCTTTGCTAACGATCGCAATCAGATAAAGAAGGAGGAATCCAACGATACTTCCAACAACCATATCCCACCATGGGTTGAGTGGAACGAAAATGCGTTCAACAAGAAATACTGGAGCAAAGAATAGTAAAACCTTGTCTGGGATGATCATGTAGGTAAGATCGGAAACAAATATAATGACTAATAAAGATATCAAGGTCCATGCGATGATCAATTCTTTTGACCATCCCACCAGCATTGGTGAAATCGTGAAAAGAATTGCAGTGGCAAGCTCAATTGAAGCATAAATCGGTGATATGCGTGTTTTACAATTTCTGCACTTTCCCCCTTGAATAAGATAAGAAAATACAGGAATTAGCTCAATCGCCGTAAGCTGGTGCTTACAAGTCGGACATGCTGAACGAGGACGAACGATTGATTCGCCAGCTGGGATGCGAAGGCCTACGACGTTGAAGAAAGAGCCAAGAGTAGATCCTATAATGATCAAATATGGATATAATATGTATTTCAAGGTTAATCAATCCTTTTATTAAGTGTAGCCTAAAATTAGGCTACACTTAAAATAATGCATTTTTATTTAGTTACAACCTCTATTGCATTAGTAGCTGTTTTTTTATCCTTTGGAAATATATCATTACTATCTAATTCACTGATAGTTAAATTTTTCTTTGTTTTATATATTACTCCACCAATTTCCTTAGTTGTAAATGAAATTGTATAACTGGCATCAGATACAACCTGTACCTCATATGTTGTTAAATTTGATACATCCTTAATATAAGTATTTAATTCTGTACTATTAAAAGGTGCATCACTTACACCTTCACTAGCTGCTTTAAGTTTAGCAGCATCTAATACTTGCATAGCATCAGCTCTTACTGCATCAAATCTAGTTTTCTCAATTACATTCCCTATCGTCGGCACCGCAATCGCTGCAATAATCCCTAAAATAACAATTACCGCTAATAATTCAACTAATGTTAATCCTTTTTGATTCTTCAAATACTTTTTCAGCATTCATTTCCTCTCCTTCATAGGAACTAGTCCATTTATACTACTTATTATAATAGCAAATGCTGTTGAAAACACTAGAATTTTGTTTGAAATGACATAGTTTTAAACAATTCTTTACAAAATGATGGATTATTTTACTTTTTATTGAATTTGGTTGAAGATATCGAACATTGGCACTAAAATAGCTGTAACTATAGTCCCAACAATACCACTTAAGAAAACAATCATTAATGGTTCGATCAATGATTTCAACTGATCTGTTGCATTATCTACTTCGTCTTCATAAAAATTAGCCACCTTACCAAGCATTTCATCTAATGAGCCTGTGCTTTCTCCAATTGCAATCATATGGGTAATTAGCGGTGGAAATGCCCAATGTTTTTTCATCGGCTCCGTCATTGACTTCCCTTGTTCAAGAGCCTGCCTAGATTGTTTTACCACTTTTGCAATCACTTCATTTTCCACAATTGTTTCAACTACTGCTAAAGCTTGTAAGATAGGAACTGAACTATTCAACATCGAGCTTAATGTTCTTGTCATTCGAGCAAGAACAGCCTTTTGTATTAGCTTCCCAAAAATCGGCATTTTTAATAGTGCATAATCAAGATATAATCTTGTTTCTTGTTTTTGCTTAAGGAAGACAAAAAACAAATAAATAAACAGGGCAATAAGGATGACAAGCCACCAAAACTTTTGCATAAACACACTTGAATTTAAAACAAATTTAGTAATACCGGGTAGTTCCGCACCAAAATCCGCAAACATGTCTACAAAAGTTGGAACAACTGAAACTAATAGAAAAATGACCACCACGACAGCAATAATTCCAACAACTGCTGGATACGCCATTGCTGACTTCACCTTTTGTCTAGTTTTATTCTGTTTTTCATAATAAACGGCAAGATTTTCTAAGGTATCATCAAGATTTCCACCAACTTCGCCTACGCGAATCATATTCGTAAAAAGTGTTGTGAAAATCCTCTTATGCTTGGCTGTTGCAGCAGATAAAGGGATCCCCGCTCTTAAATCTATTCCTACCTCTAGTAGAGCTTTCTGAAGTGGCTTACTGCTCGTTTGATGCGCCAAGATATTTATCGAATCTACAATTGTTACACCTGCTTTAATGAGAGTTGCAAATTGTCGTAAAAAAATGACAAACTCCCTTAGCTTAACCGGCTGTCCAATCGATATATCCTTTGTCAAAAAGGTTTCTGGTACTTCATTAATCGTAATAACCCGAATTCCTTTTTCGTGAAGGGATCTAACTGCGTCTTGCTTAGAGGTCCCTGAAATCGTACCGGATTTCTTACCAAATTTATCTCTACCTTCGTATTTGAATCTAGGCATTTGTATTTAACTCCTGTAAAAAAGGTTGTGCAATTTCTCTTGAAATCACTCCGGCACGAACTAAGTCTAAAAGATTAGTTTCCAATGTATGCATTCCTTCTGAACGGCTTGTTTGCATCACATTCTTTATCTGGTGATTTTTTTCATTTCGAATTAAGTTCGCGACTGCCGAATTATTGAGTAAAATCTCAGTGGCAGCTTTACGTCCTTTTTTATCGACAGTTGGGAATAACCTCTGGGAAATGACACTTACTAGCACATTTGCAAGCTGGATTCTGATTTGTGGCTGCTGAGCATATGGAAACATATCAATGATACGGTCAATGGTAGAAGGTGCATTCACTGTATGTAAGGTTCCTAATACAAGGTGACCGGTTTCCGCTGCTGTGATAGCCGTTTGCGTCGTTTCTAAGTCCCGCATTTCTCCGACAAGGATGACGTCCGGGTCTTGTCGTAAGGCTGCTCTTAGTCCATTTGCAAAATTTTGTGTATCACTCCCAACCTCTCGTTGCTCAATAATACTCATCCCATGCTTATGCAGATATTCGATTGGATCCTCTAATGTCACAACATGCTTGCTCATCGTTTGATTAATGTACTGAATCATCGCAGCAAGAGTTGTAGACTTCCCGCTACCCGTTGGACCTGTTACAAGGATTAAGCCCTGTGGCTTTTGACTAATCTTTTTTAACACCTCTGGTAGTGCAAGATCCTCAATTGTCGGAATAGAAGTAGGTATCACTCGAAATGCAATAGCCGGACATCCCCTTTGCATATAGATATTGACACGAAATCGTGACACACCTGATATGCCATACGAAAAATCGAACTCTCCTTTTTGTTTAAAACGGTCCCACATTTCTTCTGGCACTATCGCTTTCGCTATTTCCTCGATGACTGGTGGTTTTAAGATGTCTTTTCCGTATCTTTTTATATCCCCATTTATACGAAAGATTGGAGGAACACCAGCTGTAATATGAATATCAGAAGCTTTATGCTCATGTGCTGAATGTAATATTTGATTAATTTTATCCTTCATTTACGCGTCCCACCTATTCAGCAGTTGTTACTCTTAATATTTCCTCTGTAGTTGTTAATCCTTGTTTGACTTTTAATAGTCCATCGTCTATTAAAAAGATGGTTCCGTTTTTAATAGCTAGTTCACGGAGAGTTGTGTAAGACTCTCGATTCATAATTGCCCGTTTCATGTCATCATTAATCACCAATAACTCATGGATAGCAACTCTACCTTTATACCCTGTCATATTACAGGTTCCGCAGCCTTTACCTCGGTTCACCTTTTCAATGGTAATTCCACGTTTGGCGAAAATTTCAAGCTCACGAACAGTCGGTTCCTGCAAACGACCACAATCTCGACATACACGACGAACCAATCGCTGTGAAACCACGCCTGAAAGCGATGAGGCAACAAGGAATGGTTCAACGCCCATATCAATTAAGCGTGTGATTGTACCAAGTGAATCGTTCGTATGGAGAGTACTTAAGACTAGATGACCTGTTAATGATGCTCGAACGGCTACATCTGCTGTTTCCTGGTCACGAATCTCTCCAACCATGATGATATTAGGATCTTGTCGTAAAATGGCCCGAAGCCCTTTGGCAAATGTCATTCCGACATTTGGATTTACTTGTATTTGATTGATACCTTCTAACTGGTATTCAACAGGATCCTCAATTGTAATGATATTTACATCTTCAGAATTAAGCTGATTTAGTGCGGCATAAAGAGTTGAAGATTTTCCCGATCCGGTAGGACCAGTAATTAATACAATGCCAGTTGGGTTATGTATCAGTTTTTTAAATCGTTTCAGGTTCACATTATTAAATCCTAATTGTGAAAGATTATTTAATGCACTCCCTAAATCTAGAACCCTCATTACAATTTTTTCACCAAATACAGTCGGTAAGGTGGAAACACGTAAGTCAATATGATGTGCTTCAAGATTTATTTTTATTCGGCCATCCTGCGGGATGCGGCTTTCGGTAATATCTAGATTGGCCATAATTTTAATTCGTGCTGTTAGGACACCTTGCATACTCTTTGGTAATGACCGTTCCGTACGGAGCACACCGTCCACTCGATAACGAAGTAAAACCTTTGTTTCATGCGGGTCGACATGAATATCACTGGCACGCTGTTGAACAGCATTTTGTAGGATCTGATTTACTAACTTAACAACTGGGGAATCCTCATTGGTAATTCTTTCTTCTTCAATCTCCGTTGGGGCTTCTGCAAAAAGCTCCTTTACGCCTTCATCTAAATCATAAAACTTATTGATTGCCCGTAATATCTCATCCTTAGAAGCTATGACGGGTTCGATCTGAAACCCAGTCGTTAGGCGTAAATCTTCAATTGCGTAATAATCCATTGGGTCTGCCATCGCGACAAATAGCTTGTCCCCATCTTTGCGGAGGGCAATTAAATGGTGTCTTCTCGCCATTTCTTTTGGTATCAGTGTTGTTAACGATGTGTCGATTGGGTATCGAAATAGACTCACATGTGGGATACCTAATTGGAACTCAAGAACCTCGATTAATTGTTGCTCCGTAATAAACCCTTTTTGAAGAAGAATATCCCCCAGTTTTTGTGATTCTGATTGATCTTCAAGGGCTTGTTTTAATTGTTGCTCTGTTAAAAGACCTGCCTCAATAAGCAAATCACCTAATCGCTTACGACCTCTGAGCATAGATTTTCCCCTCCCTAAGATTTTTGTAAATGCAATGGATCAGGATCCTCCCATAAATCTATCTTTTCCTTTTCGATATCTTCATCCGTTTCATTTCCAGATCCCTGATTATTTTCTTCTCGGTTTGAACCATTGTTTGTTTCAGGATTTCCGTCTAAATCCGTTACATCTTTTTCAGGTTGAGGGGGTTCCGGAAATAAAATACTATGGACTTCGATTGTGTGAACAGGTGGATAATAGTCTTCAGCTACCTTCACCTTTTCATCAACCTCACCAACTTTTTGAATGATGCGATAGATTTTACCAAATTGACCTGCAGTCCCTTTTTGTTTGACGACCATTTCGCCTTTTGGAAGAGTACTATCATACTGCTTAATAATCTTAGGTTCGAGGGATTCTTCATCTTCGATTTTCACATGTATCGAAGACTGCATTTCTGGACCAATAAGCTGCACCGTGAATTCACGATCTTTTAATGAAAACAGTAGTCTATATTCGAAAGGATTAACATTATAAATCATTAAATCCTTTATTTCTTTTTCAATCATCGCTTCATTACCGAATGTTGCATAATAAGGCAATTGAGCACTAATATGTCTTTCAACAATTTCAAAATTGGTTGATAAAACAGATGAATATATTCCAGTAGCAATCACACTTAATGCTTCATTTGAAAAGGTAGATGTTGTTCCGCTTTCCGATAAAAATGAGAGCAAAGAAAATGGCTTGTTAGCAGGCAAATGTATAACACCAAATTCTTTCACCCATTTTACGATTTCACTTTCATCGTTAAGATTGCGAATCACGGTTTGAGATACGACATTTTTTTCATCAACTTTGCCAAATTGCACAAGATTAATCTCAATTGCACCGGGATGTAAAGTTGAAGCAAGAAGGAGCATCTCATTTTCAAGCTCAACTGTGTTAATATCTTTTGAGCTAAATTCGTTAAGAACTTTTTCTAACGTTTCATCCTTTACCCCTGTTAACAAAGGGTTTTGAGTACCATGAACTGCTGTATTTACACTTTCAAGGATATCGAAACTAAACATTTCTCGTTTATTTACTGCATTTTTCATATCACCCGAAACTAGCGTTATGTCTCCCATTCCATACCAGGTCTCAATCTCTGATAGTAAGGCTGCTCTTGCATTCTCTTCACTAAGACCCGATACATCAACTGGTCCAATCATTGTTCCTTCTTTGAATGAATCGCCGGAAAAGAAGGCATGGTATGTTTTCGTTCCAAAAGTCGAAAAAAGGGATAGGAGTAAAACACAAAGTAAAAGCAAGCTGAAAATTTTAACTGTATGTAATTTCTGCATCGTTGTGCTCCTTTCAACTCTTTTTGACTTCTCTATCTAAGGCTGTTTTCGTAAATTTTGTTGTTATTGTATATGATCTTGCGAAGGGAATAGTAATTATTGGCGCCCTGTGATTTCAGCGGAAGGTACGAGATCCTCGAAAATGCAGGCATTTTCTTCGTGCGGTGTAGATTCAAGGAAGCAAACTCAACGTCCTGCGGGAATAGCGAGCCAAGCGAGACCCCGCAGTGAAACGAGGAGGCTTGCGGATCGCCCGCGGAAAGCGAGTACCAGGAGCTGAAATCACCTATGTTTTAATAACAACAATTTTTTAGAAATGAGCCTTATTTAAAAGTGATTCGTTTGTATTGTCTCCTAGATTCAATTACATGATTTTAAAAAAGACCTTATAAACACTCAAAATTCGATAGTAAAATATACCTATTCTTTTCCTATCATTTTATATGAAAATAGGAAAATACTAAAGATAATTAACGGCCAATTTGTAATAAAAACAATTATTTTGTTAGAATTCGTCACTTTTTTACTCAAATCACTTTTTTTGGCAGAAAAAAAGGAGCGATTCGCCCCTCTATGCATTTCATCAACTTATTTTTCACGAGTAGGTTCCGCCGAAAGAAGATCCTTTGGTGAAATGGTTTCTGTTGCACCACCGAAAATGGGTGGTACATCCTCACCTGAAACGTTCATATAAGTTACCGAACCTCCCCCTGAAATAGTAAGTGTCTTTGAAATGATATTCCCTTTAATAGTTCCACCACCAGTAATATTCACATTTGAATTTGGCGCATAAAATACTTGTGTTATAGCATTAGCTCCTCCACTAATATCTATTTTTCCACCACCCGTAATAATATGTCCTTGAAAACCAGAACCTCCAGTCATTGTGATATTTGCATTTTGCGCGTATAAAGAACCGTAAATTCTTTGGTTTCCGGACATATCTAAACTAGTTCCTTTATAAAAAATATCAAGCTGATTTATTTGTCCCTTGAGAAGTTCCGGCTTTGCTTCTTCATTCACTTTATTATTTTCAATATCATTTGTTGTATTAATAACACTACCAGCCCCCATTGTTATCTGATTCGTAACATAAAGGGTAAGCTTTCCTGTGCCGATTATATTTATTTTTCCATTTGGAACATTTAAATGATTTACAACGATGTTTCGATCAGCACTTCCTAAATCAATATTTAACGTATTATTTGAAGTAAGATAAATCTCATTGAATTGTAAATCCTTATTCATCTTTAGTGTATAGTTATTGGCAATCCAACTATTAATGCGTAATGATCCGTTATAAATGACATCATGGCTATTGTTATCTTTATTAATTCTTACATTATTTGGTATTGAATTGCTCGGAAAAGCAGGAAATTGAGGTAAATCGAATATTTTAACATAGGGTAGTTTTACTACTTGAATATTTACATCCTTATTATTTGTATCTATCACATCATTTCTAGCACTTGGACCAACATACACTGTTCCTGAAATACTGGATCCCCCTTCAAGAACGACTGACCTTGGGGCAGATGAATTGGTTCCGACATCTCCCGTAATGTTTGCTCCACCAGACAAATTAATCTTCTCCTTCACAAACACTGCCGTATCTGGAATTTCAATATTTGATTTATCTACCCAAGAGATGCGGATTTGTTTCTCCACTGTCCGGGACCGATTATCGATTGTTCCAATCGAAGTAATTTTATAATCTCGATGGCTGTCATTCACATTGTTAATCCCAATCTTTTCAATCGTTACTTTCGCCTCTGGTATATGGCCAAAAGCTTCTTCAAAATCACGGTAGGGTAGTTCATTATTTATGTCCGTAATCATATTATCAATTTCTGCAAAAAAAGCGCCTTTAGTGGTAGAGCCATTATAGATATTTACAATACTGTCATTTACTATATCCAATGTATAGGTTATGCCAGATTCAGCTATATAATAGGTAGATTGGTAGGTTCTTTCACCCGAGCTCATTTTCATATTGTTTAATGTGAGTCCCATTAAGGCTAGTCCTAAAATTGTCATGACTGTTAGAATTAAGAGTACCATGACAAGAGCAATACCTTTTTCATTTTGGATAAATGAAGTTTGTTTTTTCACAGTATCACGCCTATTCTCGGATATAAATAGTGGTTTCTGGCAGTTCACCTATTTTTAAAATCACTTGATTCCCGTTCATAGAAACTTTAAAACCATTTATATTCGTTATAATCTCCTCATTATTTTTCGTAATTATAGTTCCCTCATGTTTGTATACATCCGTGCCATTAATGGTTAATTCATTGGGGTTGTTGATTTCAACCGTCGCTGCTTTTCTTATTTCTTTTGTAATTAGACTTGAAGCGAGTCTTTCTTGTGATTGGATTTGTACTTCATTCTTTTGGGTATTCATCTGTTTTTGCCCAAATAAGTGAACAGAACTCGCAAGCAGAAGAATAATTGACAGAAGTGATATGGCAGCTAAAAGTTCAACTAATGTTACACCCTTCTCACATTTTTCCATCTAAATCACCTACTCTTTTCCCAAGTTAAGATTGTTTCCATCTGGGACTCGAGCTTTTGTTTACTCGAATTTCTATATACTTTTAAAACAACCTTCCCTAGGTCAGTTGAACTATCCTTTATTTGTACAAATACATAGCGCTCATCTTTCATCATTCCATAACAATGGCTACATGAAGGATCGTTGCTGTATCCTTTATTTATCATTTGATTTGATAATTCATTTAGGGATGGTGAAGCAGACTTCGTATTTAATTGAATTATTTCTTCCAACTCTGATTCGGCAAGATACGTGGATTCAGTAATACTCTTAGAAAGATTGTTTGCTTTAGATGATTGAATGAACATCGGTACAATTGAAACAATGATTAAAGAAAGTATGACAATGGAGGCAAGAACTTCTATTAAGGTGATTCCACTTTGATTCTTTATCTTCATCCTCCACTCCCCCTTCTCGAATAGTTCTTTAGCACCATTATAGGCTGAATACATAATTTAGAAAAGAAAAAAACATAAATCCATGTCATATGTTGTCTTTTTCATAAAAAAATAGATAAGAAAGTCCTTCTTATCTATTTCACATAGGCCTTGTCTCTATTCAGTTTAATAAATATCCCCTAACCTCTGAAATAAAATATAGGGAACCTGTAATAATTAGGGCTGCATTTTCTACCGATGATACTCGCTCTACTCCTGCTTCCACTGCCTCCCGCCAATTATCCACAGTATTTATTGATTCTCCTGCTGATGAATTTTCAAATAGTTCTCCTGTGGTTGCAGCTCTTGGGTAGTCAAAGCTTGTAAAAGTTAAGGATTTTGCGATTCTTTCAAGTTGCCTAATCATCGTGTCTAATTTTTTATCGCTTAAAGCACTAAATATAATGTGGATGTCTTTCCCTTTCAAATGAGCTTCTACCGTATCAACAAGACTGTTAACGCCTTCTGGATTATGGGCACCATCTAGAATTACAAGTGGATTCTTTGATATTTCTTCAAATCGACCAATCCATTTCGTTTTTTCTAAGCCTGCCACAAGTTGACGATCTTCTATTTGTACAACACCACTATCTTGTAACATATGAACTGCCAATACAGCTAAGCTTGCATTTCTCACCTGGTGAGCACCTTTCATCGAAATATGCAGATTTTGAAAGGTTTTATTCTGTGTTTTTACAGTAAAAGATTCGCCATCGTTTGATTGGTGACCTAGGATAAAGAAATCATGACCAAGTTGATAAAATGGGCTATTTTTTTCTTTTGCTTTAATATTTATTACTTCAATCGCTTCCGGTTGTTCAATAGCCGTTATAACAGGTACATGTTGTTTAATGATTCCCGCTTTTTCGCCTGCAATTTCTTCAATTGTGTCTCCCAGAATGTTCATGTGATCAAAGCCGATACTTGTGATAATCGATATTAGAGGATGAATGACATTTGTTGAATCAAGTCTCCCTCCTAATCCAACCTCCATAATCACAAAGTCGATATTGGAAGCTTCCCCAAAATAATAAAGAGCCATTGCCGTGATCACTTCAAATTCAGTAGGACCACCAAGTTCTGTCTCCTCCAACTCTTCCGCTAATGGTTTTATCACCTGTAATAGAGAGACAATTTCATCATCTGAAATAGGTTGTCCATTTACACTGATTCGTTCATTAAAGGTCTCAATATAAGGAGAAGTGAAGGTTCCAATTTTATATCCTGCTTCTTGTAACATGTTTCGGATGTAGCTAACTGTGGATCCCTTCCCGTTCGTTCCCGCTACATGAATGGCCTTGATTTTTTCTTGCGGATGACCAAGTCGTTCCATCATCCATTCCATTCTGGATAGGCCAGGCTTCATGCCGAGTCTTAATCTCCCGTGAATCCAAGATAGGGCTTCGTCATATGTCTGTATCATATACGTTCCTCCAAATATAGTTAAAATGAAGGAAAGACGAATCTATGACAGATTCGCCTTTTATTCATTTAGCCTCTTAATTCTGCAATGCGCTCACGAACTGTTTCGCGTTTTTCGAGATAGTCTTTTTCTTTTGCTCGTTCTTCATCGATTACTTTTTGAGGTGCTTTCTTTACAAAACCTTCATTGCCGAGTTTTTTCTGAACGCGTTCAACCTCTTTATCAAGCTTATCTAGTTCTTTCTCTAGTCGCTTTATTTCTTCATCGATGTTGATAAGTCCTTCAAGTGGAAGGAATAATTCCGCACCAGTGACAACAGACGTCATTGACTTTTCAGGTGAAGTAATGTCGGTTGCAAGTACAAGTTCACTAGGATTACAGAATCTCTCTAGATATGAACGATTCTTTTCTAGTTGAGATAGAACAGTTTCATCCTTTGCTTTAATGTGTAACTTGATCTGCTTGCTCATTGGTGTATTCACCTCTGCACGGATGTTACGAACAGAGCGGATAATATCTACTAATAGTCGCATTTCCTGCGCTGCTTGATCATCTGATAGTTGCTCGTTAACTTCTGGCCATTTTGAAACAGTAATGGATTCGCCATTATGCGGCAGATTCTGCCATATTTCCTCGGTAATAAACGGCATGAATGGATGTAGCAATCTCATTGTATTGTCTAATACGTATGCAAGAATTGATCTTGTTGTCTTCTTTGATTGCTCATCTTCACCGTATAAAGGAAGCTTTGCCATTTCAATATACCAATCACAGAAGTCATCCCAAATGAAGTTGTATAACACTCTTCCTACTTCACCGAATTCGTATTTATCAGCAAGATTTGTTACGGATGCGATTGTTTCGTTTAGGCGAGTTAAAATCCACTTATCGGCAACTGATTTTTCACCGCTAAAGTCGATGTCTTCAAACTTTAAATCACCCATGTTCATTAATGCAAAACGTGATGCATTCCAAATCTTATTCGCAAAGTTCCAAGTGGCTTCAACTTTTTCCATGCTAAAGCGTAAGTCTTGCCCCGGTGAACTTCCAGTTGATAAGAAATATCGTAATGAATCGGCACCGTATTTAGCAATGACATCCATTGGGTCAACACCATTTCCTAGTGACTTACTCATTTTTCGACCTTCTGCATCACGTACTAGACCGTGAATCAGAACATCCTTAAATGGACGTTTTCCTGTAAACTCAAGACCTTGGAATATCATTCTTGATACCCAGAAGAATATGATATCGTATCCCGTTACAAGAGCAGCAGTTGGGTAGTAACGTTTAAAATCTGCTGCATCCTCATCTGGCCAGCCCATTGTTGAAAATGGCCATAATGCAGAACTAAACCATGTGTCTAATACGTCTTTGTCCTGTTCCCAGTTGTCGATATCTGCTGGCGGTTCATGATCAACATATACTTCACCTGTTTCTTTATGGTACCAAGCAGGGATTCTATGCCCCCACCATAATTGACGCGAAATACACCAATCACGAATATTCTCCATCCAGTGGAGATACGTCTTTTCAAAACGTTCTGGAACAAAGTGGACCTTATCTTCCTGACTTTGAAGCTTTATCGCTTCATCCGCTAATGGCTGCATTTTTACAAACCATTGTGTGGACAAATACGGTTCAACCACTGCCCCACTTCGCTCACTATGTCCTACTGAATGAAGATGGTCTTCAATTTTGAAGAGTACCCCTTCTTCTTGAAGGTCCTTCACAATTTGCTTTCTGCATTCAAAGCGGTCCATACCTTGGTATTTACCAGCATTCGCATTCATCGTTCCGTCTTCATTCATGACAAGAACGCGTTCGAGATTGTGACGATTGCCAACTTCGAAGTCATTTGGGTCATGGGCAGGTGTGATTTTTACCGCACCAGAGCCAAATTCCATATCAACATAATCATCACCAACAATCGGAATTTCCCTTCCTACGATTGGAAGAATAACAGTTTTGCCGATCAGATGTTTAAAGCGCTCATCCTCTGGATGAACCGCAATGGCAGTATCGCCAAGCATGGTTTCAGGGCGTGTTGTTGCAATTTCAATCGATCCGCTACCATCTGCTAAAGGATAGCGCATGTGGTAAAATGCACCTTGAACATCTTTATAAATAACCTCGATATCAGATAGGGCCGTTTTTGTTGCAGGGTCCCAGTTGATAATGTATTCACCACGATAAATAAGACCTTTTTTATACAAGGTAACGAACACTTCACGAACTGCTTTTGATAGTCCTTCATCAAGGGTAAATCGTTCTCTTGAGTAGTCTAAACCAAGTCCTAGCTTAGACCATTGTTCACGTATATGACTCGCATATTCTTCCTTCCACTTCCACGTTTCCTCTACGAATTTTTCTCGCCCTAAATCATAGCGAGTTTTCCCTTCCTCACGTAGCTTGGCTTCCACTTTAGCTTGAGTCGCGATACCTGCATGGTCCATTCCAGGTAGCCATAAAACATCATAGCCTTGCATTCTTTTTATGCGTGTAAGTATATCCTGTAGGGTTGTATCCCACGCATGCCCCAGGTGTAACTTCCCTGTAACGTTCGGTGGTGGAATGACAATTGTATATGGTTTTTTCGAAGCATCATCTTTTGCTTCAAAAAATTTACCATCCAACCAATATTGATAGCGTCCCGCTTCAATTGATTGCGGGTCATACTTTGTTGACAATGTTTTTTCATTACCTTCCATAAGAAGTTCCTCCTTAAACAATTTACAAATTCAATCAAATGCGCCTTGGCGTATTTGCCGCCCAGATTTTTTCGAGCTTGCTCGAAAAGTTTCATTTAAAAATCTGTGGCATCCGCCGGAGGCTTATTTATTCAGCTTTAGCTGAATAAATAAAAAACTCCACTCATCCTCATAAAAGGACGAATGGAGTGTATTCGCGGTACCACCTTTTTTCATAGATACTATCAAATGCGCCTTGGCATATTTGTGCCCGATTTTTTTCGAGCTTGCTCGAAAAGTTTCCTTTAGAAAATCAAGGCATCCGCCGGAGGCTTTGCCTTTATTCTTTGTATAAAGGCAACGTATCTATGCTCTCAAGAAAAGATAACGGCTTTTCACCGGCTTTTACTACTCATATTTCATAAAAGCTACTTAAGGGCGACCTTCCATCGTAACGTTCCTAAGAAATCTCACAGCTACTGATTTCTCTCTCTGAAGGGGTATCCGATGTACTCTTCCCTCTCATCGTATGTAAGCAATAATGATGTTTAAAAGTCGCCAAATGATAAACTTCGAATCTCTGCGTCACTCGGTCTCTCCGGTCCTCGCGTATTAAATACATACGCTCCGGTCCTCAAGACTATCCTTCCTTGACCTTCTCGTTTCTGATTCGTCGACTTTAAAACTTTTATTTTAGTTACCTTAAGATTCTACTACTAATATTCGTGAATTTCAATAGGTATTGTCAATAAGGGTAGCCAAGATTTTTATACTTTATTCACTTTGTTGCTTTTTGTTACAAATTTGTCTGATTGGAACTATTCTGTTTATCCAAGCATAGTTTAATTATAGGATATTTGAAGGGAGAGATCAGCATGAAAGGACGTCGTTTTAGAAAATATTCGTATCCTCATTGGTTGCGTCAAACTAGGGATTTTTGTGCACAATTTATAATTCCGATTACAGTTGTTCAAGCTGTTCGGACGATTTTTATTCCAACCACGATAGATGTATTTTTTTTAGCCATCTTAATTTTCCTTGTAGTATGCATTCAGTTAGATTGGGTTTAGAAAATCCCATACATTATTCCGTATGGGATTCTTCTTCTCCCTGCTCTTTTCTTTTTTGTTCTGCCTCAAGAAGTTTCACGGAAACGAATTCAATGTTTTTCGTGAGCCAATAAGCTCTTTGTAAAACTTGGACATGCTCCCGCTCGGATCTCTTTTGTTTATGATCCGTATAATTGCGCACACATCGATAAATCGGTTCTGGATATGTTAAATGACTTAAAAAAAGATAAAATTCCTCTTCCCGTAAAGGAAACCGGCTTTGATAGGCTTCAAACCACTCTAGACAATCCGTACATAATATTGGATATGTTTTTAAGATGCGGTAATAGAGACACACTAAATCATTTGTTGGACTAGCATAGCCAGCCTTTTCAAAATTTGATAGATACCCTTTTCCGCTATCATCATATAAAAAATGGGATTCTGAAAGATTATTTAGCGTTAACGCGTTACGAAATGACTTCCTCTCTTTCATTAATTCCTGCCATTTTCCGAGTTGGGTCCTTGCAAATGATGAAGCAAGACTTGTTTCATAAAAATACGTACAGAATTGTAGTTCAAAGGGGGACATGTACCATTTTGCCTCTGCTTCTACAACAAACCTTTCAAGAAATTGGTTTCGCTCTTCCCACTTTTTGATGATTGTTTCATAGTGTCCTGTAATCTCATTTTCATCATTAATTGGTTGTTTACTTACCGTTGTTAGATGAATCCTTGCAATTTCTTTAAAAAAGGCAAGGTAATGATCATCACGGTGCTCGAGTGTTTGGCTTTTCAACCATGGCATCAGGTAATGGAATTTTTGGTTATGATATACAAGGTATTTTCCTTCGACGGTAGGGTAAATGGGGACAGCCCTTGTGTAACCCTGTTGAAATAATTGTTGAAGGAAAGTGGGGAAGGTTGGATTGATTTTGTGTGAAATAGATTTAAGAGCATAAATGCCCTTGTCTGTAACGACTCTTGTGACTTTCCCGAATTGTTCAAGGGATAAGGGCTTTAAATTATATTTATTTACGATGGGCCCGATACTACTTATATCGTTTTTATTCATTGGGCCAACCACTCTCTTTCCTAGCAATATTATAAAGTCCACATATCAAGAAAACAGGGCGAGGTTTTTCTCCCCACCCTATCATCTTTACGTATTCGCCTGGACAGGGATATATAATAACTGTCCTTCAGAAACGGAATCAGTATTTAGTGAATTCACCCGGACTAATTGTTGCACACTTATTTCATAACGCTGAGCAATTTTTTCCAATGAATCTCCATGCTGAACAATACAGATTTTCATCGTCGTATGGTCATCCACTTCATCTCTACCAAATATTTTGGTTAATAATAAATCATTTTCACTTCGTTTTACATTTTCTTCTGTTTTGCCCTCTCTATGCTCTTGAACTACTTCTTTTTCCTGGACGGCTGTGGAGCTTTTCTTATTCGGTTGATCAGAACCAAAGCTTAATTGATTATCATGTCTAGCTTTCACTTCGATTGTAGGTGTTAATACGGCTTGAATCTCTTCTTCTTCGATTGCTTCAACAACATCAAGTTCCTCGTGTTGTTCCTGATAAACTTCTTTTCTGGCTTCTACCTCAAAAGGAACAAAAAGGTCAGCTTCCGCTTCATCTTCCTGCTGTTCCCTTGTAACAATAACATCCTGTTCCTCTACCTCACTATGTAGCACTACTTCCTTTTCGTTTTGTAGCACTACCTCTTCCTGCGCTTCATTTGTTACCTTAGCAGCCACATGAACTTCTTCGTCCTCGTCGTTTATTTCTGCAACGACTTGAGTTTCTTCTTCATCATCAAATAAACTACTTCTAACAAACTCTAACTCTTCTTCAGCGGGTTGTTCAACCGCAACAGGAGTTTGTTCTTCGTGGATGATCGCCTCGAGGGAAGCTTCCTCTTTAGATGCTTGAGTAACCCCTTGGATACCACTTATGGCTAAATCAGCAACGATCTGTAAACAACCACGCTTTGGAATTTCATAGTCAAATGTCTCAATTAAAACATACACATCATCTAAGCTTTGAACACGGTCTTGTGGAATGGTAATGTCGACAGGGAAGCGATGGTTTAGTTCACTAATCCCATCCTCACGAGTAATAACCTCGTTTACCAGTCGAACTGAGGCAAAGTCACGTTCTCCCTCTTCCGCATTGTTTTCATCTATTCGATATTCACCTGTTAGCTGTAGTGCACCGCGAATGGACACATATTGGTCATGCTCTTGAATGACAATATCAGGGTCAAGTGATATTGAGATGAGCTCAGAGACTTCCTGTCCCTTTTGAAACCAGACTGATTCCTCTACTGAAAATCGTAAGTTTTCAGATGACATCAACTACTCCTCCTTTCAGTCTCCTTCTAAACAGATTTATTATGACATTACAATTTTTATGATAGTTCCAAGGGATTTATGATAAGTTCTTCAAGAAGTTGTTCGAAATAAAAAGGCAGACCCAGTTGATTTTATCTGAGTCTGCCATATGTCTTTAACTTTATGGAGCCGGGGTCAAACCCGGTACGATAAAGTTAGCCTTTAATTTTTAAAAATGCTTTTTCAGCCGCTTGAATTGTCTTTTCGATATCTTCTTCAGAATGAGCCGTAGAAAGGAAAATCCCTTCAAATTGAGATGGTGGTAAAAATACTCCTTCATTTGCCATTTCACGATAATACGTTGCAAAATACTCTAAATTAGACGTTTTAGCAATATCATAGTTAATGACCTTTTCATTTGTAAAGAAGAATCCAATCATTGAACCCGCACGATTAATACAATGTGGGATATCATATTTTTCTGCTGCTTGTGTAAGCCCTTCTTCCAGTCGATCAGCTTTCTTTTTAAATTCTGTATAGTCTTCAGGTTTTAACTGTGATAAAGTCTCATAGCCTGCAGTCATCGCTAGTGGATTACCAGAAAGTGTTCCTGCTTGATAAATCGGTCCAGCTGGTGCGATTTTTTCCATAATGTCTGCACGGCCACCATATGCACCTACAGGTAGACCACCACCGATTACTTTACCTAGACAAGTAATATCAGGTGTAACACCAAAATAGCCTTGAGCACAATGATAATCCACACGGAATCCTGTCATAACCTCATCAAAAATTAACAATGTTCCATACTTTGTTGTAATTTCACGAAGTCCTTCAAGGAATCCAGGCTGTGGAGGAACAACCCCCATGTTTCCTGCTACTGGCTCCACTATTACGCCAGCAATATCTTCACCAAACTGTTCAAATGCATATTTTACTGCTTCTAAATCATTATAAGGCACTGTAATGGTATTTTTAGCAATACCCTCAGGTACACCTGGACTATCAGGTAAACCTAGAGTTGCAACACCAGAGCCTGCTTTTATTAATAATGAGTCACCATGACCGTGATAACAGCCTTCAAATTTCAAGATCTTATTACGGCCTGTATAACCTCGTGCTAAACGTAACGCACTCATAGTCGCTTCTGTTCCGGAGTTTACCATACGAACGATTTCAATGGATGGAACCCTTTCAATTACAAGTTTAGCAAGCTTATTTTCAGATAATGTCGGAGCGCCAAAGCTTGTTCCCATTTCTGTTGCTTTTTTAAGGGCTTCGACCACTTGATCATTTGCATGACCGTGAATAAGCGGTCCCCATGATAGTACGTAATCTATGTATTCATTTCCATCGATATCATATATTTTAGAGCCCTTCCCGCGCTCCATGAAGATAGGATCCATATTTACGGATTTGAAAGCACGTACTGGACTATTTACTCCACCCGGCATTAGGTGTATGCTTTCCGAAAATGCTGCTTTTGACTTTTCATAACTTCTCATCTTCATTAACCCCTTTCTTGTAATGGGGCCTGCCCCGCCGCGTTAAAGAGGGACAGACACTACACTTCATTCGTTAATTTTCTTTTAACCAACGTGCTACATCTTTTGAGTGATACGTAATGATCAAATCCGCTCCTGCACGTTTCATTCCAATTAGCATTTCCATGACAATTTCTTTTTCATTAATCCAACCATTTTGAGCTGCTGCTTTAATCATTGAATATTCTCCACTCACGTTATAAGCAACTACCGGTGCATTAAAATGATTTTTAACATCGCGAACGATATCTAAGTATGACAATGCTGGCTTTACAATAAGGAAATCTGCACCTTCTTCAATATCTGATTCAGCTTCACGTAATGCTTCTAAGCGGTTGGCATAATCCATTTGATAGGTTTTGCGGTCACCAAAAGAAGGAGCACTCCCGGCTGCATCACGAAATGGACCATAAAAGGCAGATGAGTACTTAACCGCATAGGACATGATTGGCACATTTTCAAAGCCTGCTTCATCCAGACCGTGACGTATCGCTGTCACAAATCCGTCCATCATGTTAGATGGTGCAATAATGTCTGCACCCGCTTTTGCCTGACTTACGGCTGTTTTTGCTAATAATTCTAACGACGGGTCATTTAGTATTTCTCCGTTCTCAATCACTCCACAGTGGCCATGTGATGTATATTCACATAGGCAAGTATCAGCAATTACAATTAATTCTGGGTGCTTTTCTTTTATTAATCGAGTTGCCTCTTGAACAATACCGTGATTATGATAAGCTCCTGTACCTACCTCATCTTTATCATTAGGTACACCAAATAAAATGACTGATTTAATACCTAATTCTACAATTTCATCAAGTTCTTGTTGGAGTAAATCTAATGAAATATTATAAACACCCGGCATTGAGGAAACTTCAACTTTTTTATTTTCTCCTTCCACAACGAATAATGGGTAAATTAAATCATCTGTATGTAGGTGTGTTTCACGGACTAAAGCTCTCATGTTTGCTGATTGACGTAATCTTCGATGTCTAGCAAATTGTAATTTCTCCATCTTTATTCTCCTCCTTGTGCTTGTAAAAAATTGATAATTTCCGTGAGTAAATGGTCAGTTGTGTAATTCTTAGGGCAAATATGAATTGGGATATGTAAATGATCCGCCGCTTTCTTTGTTTCCGGTCCGATGCAAGCGAATAGTACATCTTTAGTCCATTCATCCCAATCCGTTTGTTCCACTATTTTATAGAATTGCTTCACTGTAGATGGACTTGTGAAGGTGATAATATCAATTTGTTTTTCTTTTAAAAGCGTGATTAAATGTTCCTTATCACGAGAATCTCCAGTTGTCTCATAGACAATTAAATCTGTTGCCACAGCACCGTGTCTTGTTATTTCATCCACTAAATAAGAACGTGATAAATTCCCACGAGCTAGTAAAAAGCGGACACCTTTCATCACATGAGGTCTTAAACTATCAAACAAACCTTCTGCGATAAATTCATCAGGTACAATCTCTGGTCTATAGCCTTTTGCCAACAAAGCCTTCTCGGTTTTTGTACCGACTACAGCTATTTTGGGCATTGGAATATTCTTCGTTACTTTTTCCACAACTTGATCATAAAAATCAAAAAAGAAATCAACACCATTCTTACTCGTAAAAATTAACCACTCATACATGTGTAAATTCTTTATTGTATCTTCAATTAAAGTTGTGTCATTTGGTTTTTGGAACGTTAGTAATGGTATTTCAATTGGAGTTCCACCTGCTGCCAAGATTTTCTTCGAAAACTCAGCAGCCGCACTTTTACCTCTTGTATTTAAAATCGTTTTTCCAAACAGAGGTTGTGTGCCTTCCATTACTTATTAAGCTCCTCTTTTACTTGGTCAATTAATTCTTTTGCACCAAGGTCTGATAATTTTTTCGCTGCTTCATTTCCAACTTCAATTGGATTTTTCCCATAAACCTGTTCTTTGTAAATGGTTTTCCCATCAGGTGAACCAACCAAAGCTGTTAACGCAATTTCTCTATCATCTGACATCGTTGCATAAGCAGCAATTGGAATCTGGCAGCCACCTTCCATTTTATGAAGAAAAGCACGCTCTGCAGCTACTGTATTTTGCGTATATTCATCGTTTAATTTTGATAATGCAAGTAATATTTCAGTATCATCTTCGCGGCACTCAATAGCAAGAGCACCTTGACCAACTGCCGGTAAACAAACCTCTGGTTCCACAAATTCCGATACGACTTCATCAGACCATCCCATACGCTTTAAGCCTGCAGCAGCTAAAACGATTGCATCATAGTCTTCATTTTCTAGCTTGGAAAGTCTTGTATCGATGTTTCCTCGAATCCATTTAATTTCAATATCATCTCTTTTTGCAAGAAGCTGAGCACTTCTTCGTAAGCTGCTTGTTCCAACAATTGCCCCACTAGGAAGATTATCGAAGGATACATCCCCTTTTGAGATGATGACATCACGGTGATCTTCACGCTTTGGTACACAACCTATGATAAGTCCTGCTGGAAGCTCAGCAGGCATATCCTTCATACTGTGAACAGCCATATCAATTTCCTTATCATATAAAGCTTGTTCAATTTCCTTCACGAAAAGGCCTTTTCCACCAACCTTGGATAGCGTAACATCAAGAATTTTATCACCTTTTGTAACGATTTCCTTTACCTCAAACTCATTGGGAACACCCAAATTTTTAAGCTGCTGGATTACCCAGTTTGTTTGTGTAATCGCCAATTTACTTCTTCGAGAGCCAACAATAATTTTTCTCATACATACTCCTCCTATCTATGTAAGCCAAAAATGGAAATTCGATAAACTTCCAAATAAAAAGAAATTTACAAGTAAAAATAAAAATGCTCCTATATTCCAGTAGGCAATTGTTTTTCCTTGGAGCTTTTGGACAACCCTTTTATAAAGGTACACTAAGTAGATAACTAAAACAAAAAAGGAACCTAACACTTTTGCATCGTAAAAATAAAAATTCTCAACCTTGATATAAGCCCATAGCACTCCTAATATAAGCGCTAATAAAAGCATAGGCACCCCAATTAGATTCAATACATAGGACATATGGTCAAGCTTCGATAAATCATCGAGTCGGAGTAATCGTTTCCCCCACTTTTTTTGTTTTAATAAATTATACTGAAGTAAATAAAGAACGGAAAAAACAAACGATAACGAAAAAGCCCCATATGAAAGGATCGCCATCGTGATATGAATCATGAGTAACTCTGAAATAAGCTGCGTTTCTACCGCACTTGATCCATGTTGCCCTGGAGCAAATGTATGTAAAGCCATGATGAAAAACCCTAATAAATTTGTAAAAAACACAATGAAGTCTACTCTTAAAAACTTGTTTAAAATTAATGAGAGTGTAATCAATACCCAAGCATAAAAATAGAGTCCTTCAAACATGGACAATATCGGCAACCTACCTGTATTCAGCATTCGTGTCAAGAGAAAAATCGATTGAATGATCCATACAAATGCAAGTAACCAGAAGGCAAATTTGTTTACCTTCCGGTTATTATGAAGAAAGTCTATAAAATAAAGTAGGACACTTAAGGCATAGAGAATTACAGTAAACTCATGTAATCTCGTTACGTTCATCTCTACCATATCGATTTTCCTCTCATTATGACTGAAGAGAAGGCTGCTGTCTATTGGCTGCTACCCTGTTTGAATCAATCTGTTCCTTTTCCTTTTGCATCCCATACTCTGAAACAACTGCTTCCTCAATATCGAAAATCTTCATAAATAATGATAGAGATTCATCTGCGTTTGGCTGTGCAGCAAGTTCCTTCGCTTGTAAAATAGGATCACGCAATAGCTGATTAATAATACTTTTCGTATGTTTGTTCAAAACTTTTCGCTCGCGTTCAGTTAGATTAGGCATTTTACGTTCAATACTCTCCATTGTTTCGGCCTGAATGGCTAATGCCTTATTACGTAACGCTGAAATGACAGGAACTACACCTAAAGTATTTAACCAATTCTTGAATTCAATGATTTCATTTTCAATCATGAGTTCAATTTCTTCAGCAGCTACTTTCCGTTCCTGAAGATTAGCTTCAACGATTCCTTCTAAATCATCGATATCATACAAAAAGACGCTTTCTAAATCGGCAAGTCCCGGATCTAAGTCCCTTGGTACAGCAATATCAACCATAAATAAAGGACGACCCTTTCTCATTCGCTCGATATCTTGCATCATATCCTTCGTGACAACATAGCCTTTTGCACCAGTAGAACTAATCATGATGTCTGCATCAATTAAGGCACATTGAAGTTCCTCGATAGCTTTTGCTTCCCCTTGGAACTTGTCAGCAAGGATTTGTGCTTTTTCAAAGGTACGATTCATAACTGTTACTTTTCCCACACCAGATCCGTGTAAGTTTTGAACAGCTAATTCGCCCATTTTCCCAGCACCTAAGATGAGGACATTTTTATTCGAAAGATCACCAAAAATTTTCTTCGCTAGCTCAACGGCAGCATAACTTACTGAAACAGCGTTTGAACCAATTTCCGTTTCGGAATGGGCACGTTTTGCTAATGTAATGGATTGCTTAAAAAGGTGGTTAAATACAGTTCCTGATGTCCCTAATTCTTGTGCAGAAAGAAAGCTTGAACGTACTTGTCCAAGAATTTGCGTTTCACCAACTACCATCGAATTCAACCCACATGTAACATGAAAAAGATGTTCAACGGCACCTTCTTCTTCAAAGATATTCAAATATGGTGCAAATTCTTCTTTATCAATTCCAAACCACTTTGAAAGGAAATCTTTTATATAATAACGTCCTGTATGCAGTTGGTCGACAACAGCATATATTTCTGTCCGGTTACATGTTGAAACAATGATATTTTCTAAAATACTCTTTTTCCCTTTTAATTCTTTCATTGCTTGTACAATGCTCTCTGAATCAAAGGTCAATTTTTCACGTATTTCGACAGGGGCTGTTCTATAGTTTAGTCCGACCATAATTGTATGCATAATCTCTCACCCCAACTTTTAAATAATAAAATAGATTTCGTTCCAAAAAACTACTACTATTATACCATGTATGATGTGAACGATTGTCGAAAAATGTGTGAACAGTTTTTGACAACCTATGCTAAGATGAATTTATAATAAAATGAACTAATAAATGCGCTTATACTAATAAATAAGTCGTTTTGACTTCAATCGTTACCATAACAAAAAAGCATGGTCAAATCAAGTAACTGGCATGGGGGACTATATGAAAAAAAATAATCTTTTTTCTGGTATTATCCTTGTTGGAATTGGATGCTATCTTTTGCTTCAACAATTGGGTATACCAGTATTTACTAACTTCTATTCGTGGCAAACACTCGTCATCCTTGTTGGGATCGCTTTTCTCGTGCAAGCATCTGTCGAAAACAACCCAAGTAGTATTCTACCTGGTGTCATTCTAGTTGGTTTTGGATTACATTTCCATGGGATCAATCAACTTAGCTTTTGGCCAAAACAGCCAGGTACTTTATTGTTCATTGTCGGACTTGGAATGCTGTTTACCTATTTAAAGACAAAAAATGGACTATTCCATAGTATCGTTCTGTTATTTGTTTCACTGTTGTTTCTCAATTATGGCCGATTTTTAAGTTGGCTAGGATTTTTAGAGGGCAGTTTTTCTTTCATTTTAGACTATTGGCCCCTTCTTCTTGTCGGGATCGGCTTTTATTTATTATTCATTAAGAAAAAGTAAATTATACCAAAATCAATCATACCCACGAAGGTGAAAATTCGTGGGTGTTTCTATGACATTTAGGCTGTTTTAAGTAAATTAGAACTAGGGTGATTTCCGCTTCTGGCACTCGCTTTCCGCGGGCGATCTGCAAGACTCCTCAGGCCTACACGTTGTAGGTCACGAAGCCGTTGCCACAGGACGTGGCGCTCTTAGGCTTCGAACATTAATCACTCCTGCGGGGTCTCGCTTGGCTCGCTATTCCCGCAGGACGTTGAGAATGCTTCCTTGAAACTACACCTCACGAAGAAAATGCTAGCATTTTCGAGGATCTCGTGCCATACGCTCCAATTACCGGAGGGTGCACCTAAGTGTCAATAATACTTTTTAACTTTTTAATGGCTATTTCAAAAACAACCACCAATAAACTTTTAAGTTAATAACAACAATCTTTTAGAAAAGAGCTACATTAAAAAAGCACCTCAAATTTTGGTCTTTGAGGCACTTAAATTCCCTTATAGAATAGAGTTCAGAAAATCCTTTGTTCGTTGTTCTTTTGGATTTTCAAAGATTTCCTTTGGTTTCCCCACCTCGACTATTTTTCCATCATGCATGTAAATAACACGGTCTGCAACCTCTCTTGCAAACCCCATTTCATGGGTTACAACGACCATCGTCATTCCCTCATTCGCTAATTGCTTCATAGTAGTAAGTACCTCGCCAACCAATTCTGGATCAAGTGCGGATGTTGGTTCATCAAATAACATGATTTCAGGTTTCATTGCCAATGCTCTAGCAATAGCAACACGTTGCTTTTGCCCGCCTGATAATTTAGATGGATACACATTCACCTTATCTGCCAATCCAACCTTGCCAAGTAGTTCCTCAGCCTGTCTGACAGCTTCTTGTTTTGGAATCTTTTTAACCTGGGTAGGAGCCTCTATGACATTATCTAGGACTGTCATATGAGGAAAGAGGTTAAAATGTTGAAAAACCATGCCAACTCTTTGTCGAATTTCAGTTAGATTGTGGATTTTTGGTTCTATTTTTTCATCTTTAATGATAATTTCTCCACTTTCCTTTATCTCTAGAAAGTTCAAACAACGAAGTAATGTACTTTTCCCAGAACCACTGGCCCCAATTAAACAAACAACTTCACTTTCTTCAACGACCAAGTTAATATCTTTTAACACATGTAGGTCACCAAATGATTTATTTAAATTTACAACCTTTATCATTTCCTTTTTTCCCATATCATTTCACCATCCTTATTTGTCGATAGCAGCCAATTTTTTCTCAAGCATACCAACTAATATAGTAAAGATTAGAACGAGGATTAAATAATAAATAGCAACTATGAGTAAATATGTCATATAGTCAAAATTATTCGATCCTAATGTTGTCGAAACATTAAATAGCTCATTTAAGCCGATAAATGCGGCTAGGGATGAGTCCTTTAAAGCGATAATAAATTGGTTTCCAAGAGGTGGTAAGGCTCTTCGAAACGCTTGGGGAAGGATAATTCTTCTCATCGTTAAGGTCCTACTCATTCCCAAAGACTGTCCAGCCTCCATTTGACCACTATCAATCGATTGTATAGCACCTCGAAAAATTTCTGCCAGATATGCACCGTTATGGAAGGCTAATCCTAATGTTACCGACCAAAACATCGATATATCTAAAGCAGATAAACCAAAATAAAAGACAAAAATTTGAACGACTAATGGGGTACCTCTTACTAAATATATATACAGATCTGCTATCTTAACAAAGATGGTTTTGGCTGAAATTTTTAAGAATGCAAAAAGCAAACCGATAAAAACGGCGATGAAAACGGCAACGATCGTTACTTGTAAGGTTAGAAGCATCCCCTTTAGAAAAAGTGGATACGTTTCAATTAATTGCTCAATGATATGACTTAATTCTGGCAATTTTACTCAACTCCTTTTTCAAAAATGTCTCCCTTTAGAAAAAGAAACGAATGCGTAGGAAAAACACATTCGTTTCGATGATGTTCTTATTCTTCTGGATTCGTAGTTATATCTTCTTTGAAGTATTTTTCGCTTATTTTTTTCAGTGTTCCATCTTCTCTAAGCTTTTCTAATGCGTCATTGATTTTTTTCAACAGTTCTTCATTTTCCTTTGAAACAGCAATTGCTTGCTCACTCAAACCGAGAATGTCCCTACCTTCAATTTCTAGACCATTGCCGATTCCTTCTTTCCCTGTTAAGAAATCCGTAATCACCGCATCATGTTTTCCAATCGCCAAAGCTTCTAATGCTGTTACATCACTGTCATATTGAATCACGTTTCCAGTAACCTCTTGTGCCGTTTTTGCATATGTAGATCCCTTTGACACGGCAATTTCCAAATCCTTCAAATCTTCTAGACTTTGAACATCACTATCAGGTCTAACAAATATTTGTGGTCCTGAATAATAGTAAGGTGTTGAAAAATTAACATGCTCAGCACGCTCATCTGTTATCGTATGACTAGCTACTGCAGCATCAAATCTTCCAGTCTTCACACCCTCTACAATACTGTTAAATTTAAACCTCTTTTGATTAGGTTCTAGACTGAGCTCCTTAGCAATTGCCTCTGCCACATCAATATCAAAACCTGTCATAACACCATTGCCATCTGTAACACTAAATGGATTGTATTCACCCGAAGATGCAAACGTAAATTTTCCATCCTCTACTAAATTCATCCCGTTTGAAGATGATTTTTCACCGCCACAAGCACTTAAAACACCGATAACCAAAAGTAAAACGAATAAAGTACCAAATCTTTTTTTCACTGCTGTTTTCCCCCTTTTATCCTACTAAATTTTTTTTAGTAGAGAGTCCCCCGTCTTTACTTATATCTTTATTAGTCCAACCACTTGCATATAACCTAATCGGTAAAATCACCAATAAATCTTTTTATTCCCCAAAAACCCCCAAAGAATCGGCATGCCTCATTATTACTCAAAAAAAACAGCCAAAGCGGTTGCTTTAGCTGTGTTTCATATTACATATACGATTGTAAAACGGTCCAGGCCTCTTCTTTTCCCAAACCTGTTTCTGATGAGAATTTAATGAGATGGTCACCTGGCTCAAGCTCCAGTGTCTCGCTAACTACCTTCAGATGTTTATCCCATTTTCCTTTTGGAATTTTATCTGCCTTTGTCGCAATGACGACAACTGGTATTTCATAATGCTTTGCAAAATCATACATGAGCACATCATCATTTGTTGGTGGGTGGCGTAAATCAACAATGAGAACAACTGCTTTAAGTGGTTCACGGGTTGTTAAATAAGTCTCAATCATTTTTCCCCATGCTTCTCTTTCTTTTTTAGACACCTTCGCATACCCATAGCCTGGAACATCAACAAAATACAATAATTCATTTATTAGAAAAAAGTTTAAGGTTTGTGTTTTACCAGGCTTTGATGATGTACGAGCCAATGCTTTTCGATTGATCATTTTATTAATAAATGATGATTTTCCAACATTTGAACGTCCTGCTAATGCAAATTCAGGTAAATCTCCCTCAGGATATTGTTCCGGTCTGACTGCACTAATTACGATATCTGCACTTGTTACTTTCATTTTTTCTCCTCTACTAACGCATGTTTTAAGACTTCATCTAAATGGGAAACCGGAACAAATTCCACATCTTCTCTTACACTCTCTGGAATATCTTCTAGATCCTTTTCGTTTTCCTTTGGAAATAAAATTTTCGTTAATCCAGCACGATGGGCACTAAGTGATTTTTCCTTCAAACCGCCAATTGGAAGAACACGTCCTCTTAACGTAATTTCGCCCGTCATTCCTACTTCCTTACGAACTGCCCTTCCAGTTAAAGCAGAAATAAGGGCAGTTGCAATTGTAATACCAGCTGACGGTCCATCCTTAGGCACAGCACCTTCTGGAACGTGGATATGGATATCATTTTTTTCATTAAAATCCGGATCAATTTTTAATTCTTCAGCTTTAGAACGAATATAACTAAATGCCGCTTGAGCAGATTCCTTCATCACATCTCCAAGCTTACCAGTTAGCACAAGCTTTCCTTTACCCGGTGCTAAGGAAACCTCGATTGAAAGTGTGTCCCCACCGAATACTGTATAGGCAAGCCCAGTAGCTACACCCACTTGATCCTCAATTTCTGCTTGACCATAGCGGAATACTTGTTTCCCTAAAAAGTCAACGACATTTTTGTCCGTGATAACAACACGTTTCTTTTCACCGGAAACAATAATTTTAGCAACCTTGCGACAGATTTTTGCAATTTGACGTTCAAGCCCACGAACACCCGCTTCTCTCGTGTAATAGCGGATGATGTTTAACAGGGCATCTTCTCGCATTTGCAGTTTCCCTTTTGTTAATCCATGTTCTGTAAGCTGCTTAGGTAATAAATGATCTTTGGCAATATGAACCTTTTCAAGCTCCGTATAACCAGCGATTGTGATAATTTCCATACGATCTCGAAGCGGTCCAGGAATTGTCGCTAAATTATTTGCCGTCGCAATAAACATAACCTTTGATAAATCATAAGGCTCTTCAATAAAATGATCACTAAAATTGAAGTTTTGTTCAGGATCCAATACTTCAAGCATAGCTGATGATGGATCTCCTCTAAAATCATTCGACATTTTATCAATTTCATCTAATAAAAAGACTGGATTGATTGTACCTGCCTTTTTCATCCCTTGAATTATTCGGCCCGGCATTGCACCGACATATGTTCTCCGATGTCCACGGATTTCAGATTCATCACGAACACCTCCAAGCGAAATTCGTACGAAATTTCGGCCAAGTGATTTTGCCACCGATCTAGCTAATGATGTTTTCCCGACCCCAGGAGGTCCAGCTAAACATAAAATTGGTCCCTTTAAGGAATTGGTTAACTGTTGGACAGCTAAATATTCAAGAACTCTTTCTTTCACCTTTTCAAGTCCAAAGTGGTCTTTCTCAAGAATTTCTTCCGCGCGATGAATATCTAGACGGTCTTCCGTCGCATTTGTCCACGGCAATGCTAAAAGCCATTCTATATAATTTCGAATTACTGCACTTTCCGCAGATGTTTGGGGGATTTTTTCGTAGCGATCAAGTTCCTTTAATGCTACTTCCTTTACATGGTCAGGCATACCTACTGCTTCAATTTTTTCTCTAAGAGAGGATACTTCACCCGTTTTCCCTTCTTTGTCCCCTAGTTCCTTTTGAATTGCCTTCATTTGCTCACGAAGATAATATTCTTTTTGAGTTCTTTCCATTGAACGCTTGACACGTTGACCAATCTTCTTTTCGAGACTTAAGACTTCTTTTTCATTATTAATGATCGTAATCACTTTATTCATTCTCTCACGCACATCAAGCGTTTCAAGAATATCTTGTTTCTCCTGAAGTTTAAGAGGAATATGAGAAGCAATGATATCTGCCATTCTTCCTGGTTCTTCAATGTCAGTTACAGAAGTGTATGTTTCAGTTGATATTTTCTTTGAAAGCTTTATGTACTGTTCGAAATACTCTAGCATCATACGCATGAGTGCTTCTGTTTCAACATCCTTTGTTTCGTCTTCTTCAAATGTTTTGACTCTCACTGAATAATAGCTATCATTGTCATAGATTTCTTTCATTTCAGCACGGTAAAGTCCTTCAACTAATACACGTATTGTTCCATTTGGGAGCTTAAGCATTTGCTTTACTTGTGTTAATGTTCCTATGTTATAAATATCATCCTTAGTTGGATCGTCAATTGACACATCTTTTTGGGTAGTTAAAAAAATGATATGGTCTTCTACCATTGCTTTCTCCAATGCTTGCACTGATTTGTCACGGCCAACATCTAAATGCAAAACCATTGTGGGATAGACAAGCAATCCGCGAAGTGGTAAAAGAGGAACAATGATTTCTTTTTTTCTTGTCATTGCTAACACCTCAAAATTGAATAAATATAGTTCTTAAATGTAAATTTTATCTTATTTAAAAGCTAGTGTCTATTTTAGTGGTTTTTTCTTTTACAAAATAGAAATATAAAAGACTTCGACGCTCCTTTTTAGTATGTCGAAGTCTTTCTATTTTAAACTGTTTTGGTTTTAGACCGATTCTGTCTTTGAATAATTTGTTGATGCAGGGATGATGGATTGCTTTTGTCGTTCAGGTGTTTCAATTGCAATTTCAAAAACCTCTTCAAGATTTGTAACCGGAATAATCTCAATCCCTTCAATGTCCTTTAAGATGGATTGCATATTCTCTTCTGGGATAATGACCTTCTTAGCGCCAGCTTGTTTTGCTGCCTTTATCTTTGGCACAACGCCACCAATCGGTTTTACATTCCCATGAATACTGATTTCCCCAGTCATAGCAACCTTATGATCTACTGGAAACTTATGTATCGCGGAATAAATTCCTGTAGCCATCGCAATACCAGCAGATGGACCATCGATTGGAATTCCACCCGGGAAGTTAACATGGATATCGTAATCGTGCGCAGGCACACCCATCGAACGAAGGACTGTAATCACATTCTCAATCGAACCTTTTGCCATACTTTTTCTTCTAACTGATTTTCCGCGGTCTCCAATACTTTCTTCTTCCACTATACCCGTTATGTTAATTGTTCCTTTATCTTTAGCAGGAATCACAGTTACCTCAATTTCTAACAGGGCACCTGTATTTGGTCCATAAACCGCTAAACCATTTACAAGTCCAACTCGCGCACTTGGATAAATCTTTTTTTCATAACGTGGGGTTAACTGGCTGGAATGGAGTACCCATTCAATATCTTCATCCTTTATAAAATTCCGATCCTCCGAAATCGCAATACCCGCTGCGATTTGAACCATGTTGACGACTTCACGTCCATTACGTGCATAGGATGCAAGTGTAGCAATTCCTTTCTCCGTTGCTTGCATACTCACTTTTTCAAGCGCTTTTCTTGTTACGACAGCTAATTCATCCTGATCCAATTCACGGAAAAAGACCTCTAGACAGCGCGACCGTATGGCAGGTGGGAGTTCATTTGGTGTCCTTGTTGTTGCACCAATCATCCGGAAATCAGCCGGCAATCCATTTTTAAAAATATCATGAATATGTGTGGGGATTTGGGTATTTTCCTCACTGTAATAAGCACTTTCAAGAAATACCTTACGATCCTCAAGCACTTTAAGCATTTTATTCATTTGAATCGGATGAAGCTCTCCAATTTCATCGATAAATAAGACACCGCCATGTGCATGTGTCACAGCACCCGGCTTTGGCTGAGGGATACCGGCTTGCCCCATTGCACCTGCACCTTGATAAATCGGATCATGAACAGAACCAATTAAAGGATCAGCGATTCCACGTTCATCAAATCTTGCAGTTGTTGCGTCCAATTCTACAAAAACAGCTGACTGCTTAAATGGAGACTTTGAATTTCGTTTTGCTTCCTCCATTACTAGTCGAGCAGCGGCTGTTTTCCCTACTCCAGGCGGTCCATAAATGATGACATGCTGAGGATTCGGGCCACATAGTGCGGCCTTTAATGACTTAATGCCATCCTCTTGGCCAACGATATCTGCAAAACTAGTTGGTCTTACTCGCTCAGCTAGAGGCTCTGTTAAGGAAATGGATCTCATTTTCCGAAGCTGCTCCATTTCTTTTCTAGACTCTTTATCTATAGATACCTTTTGAGTTCGTTGGTTTTTAAGGAGATTCCAAAAATAAAGCCCGATAATCACTCCAAAAAATAGCTGTACGAATAAAACTATACCTGTCCAACTCATATTATTCCTCCTGCTCGCAAATATAGACTACTATCAGCTATTATCTCCTGAGTAAAGGTGGAATAAACCAGTTTTGAAGGATTTTTGAAAAGCCATTTTGTTATATATGTTACATGAAAATACTATTATCCATTAACAAAAAACAAATTCATACAAAAAATGTAATTTCATCTAGTAATTTTGAACTATTTAAAAAATACTGATTATCTGTAAGATATATATTGTGCATAATTAAGGAGGGAAAATATGGATAAAAAATGGATACTGGCAACTATTACAGCATCTTTTCTTATTATCGGTGGTTGTTCAGAAAAAGAGATGAAGCCACACGATTCCTCACAAGAACAGGAGCTTCATAAAAAAGAACCCGAAACAGCTACAGACAAGGATACTAAAACAATCGCTCAGGTTGAAGAAAAGGACTCTGAAAATACAATTGATGAAAAAGAAATCGAAGAAATTAGAAACATTATCATCCCCGACTCTTTAGATGGTTTTAAGGAGCAAACCCCCGGGATTTTTACATTAGATATTCCGTTTGAAGAAGAAACAAAGCAGATGTGGGGAAACTTTGGACTTGGGAATTATGAGGAGGAGTTAACAAATAAACTTGCGGCATTTACATCCGAAACAAACGAGCCCACAGACATATTAAAAGCCTTACATTATTATCTTGGAAGCAATGCCTTTAATCGTTCAATTTCAGAAATTAAAGATTTCGGTATCACTTGGTATGAACCCTATCTTCCAGAACCGGAAGAGATGCAAAGTGGATTAGAAGAGACAGCTCTAGCCCCAAGTGAAGTATATATTTTACTTGATGCAAGTGGAAGTATGTATGGTAAAGTTGAGGGAATGCAGAAAATGCATATTGCAAAGAGAGCAGCAAGTCGTTTTGCTGCAACAGTAGGAAACGAAAAAGATATTTCACTAGTTGTCTATGGACATACTGGTTCGAATCAGGAAAAAGATAAACAGCTTTCTTGTTCAAAAATAGAAGAGGTATATCCCCTTCAAAAATTTAACCCGGAAGCTTTTTCAGAAGCAGTAAATACGGTACAGGCAAGGGGATGGACACCCCTTGCAAGTGCAATTGATTTTGTACTTAAAAAAACTGAAAACTCGTCCAATAATGTGACATTATACATCATTAGTGATGGTATCGAAACTTGTGATGGGGACCCTGTTGCAACTGCAAAAGCATTCGCTGACAGACAATCTAATCGGGCCGTTAATATAATTGGGTTTGATGTAGATGCTGAGAGTGAAAATCAGCTTAAAGACGTTGCAAGTGCTGGAAACGGGGAGTATATTTCCGCAAAAACAATTGAAGAGCTTGATAATTCGATTACAAACAAATGGGTACCTTCTTTTCAAGAAATAATGAGTAAATCCAATTCCCTTATTAAGCATTGGGGTCAAATGAATGATGCGATGAGAGACAGAGAAAAATTAGCAGGCCATTTTTACTATGCAGCAACCAATGAAAGAAGTAGATTCATCTCTGCTTTGCAGATCATGCGCTCTGAAAATATGATTACACCTGAAACATATGATACATTAATAAAAGCGGTAGATAAAAAATGGAACCTAAGTGCTGAACTAAAAAATGAATTAAGTACAGAAAACCGTAAAAAAGCAGAGGTTGAACGTCAGAAAATTATACAAAAAGTAAACAACTGGACACAACGTATGAATGAATTACGGAAATCTCAATAATAAAAATCCCGAGGTCACATGATACCTCGGGATTTTCGTGTTATGCTGAGATTTCTGTATTTTCAACTACTGTTCCATCATCCAATAGAAGCTTTGGAGTTGTATTTTTTGAAACTGTTTCTGCTGTAATAATACATTTTTTAATATCGTCTCTTGATGGTAGATCAAACATCACATCAAGCATGATTCCTTCAATAATGGAACGTAAACCACGTGCTCCTGTTTTACGTTCAATTGCTTTTTTCGCAATTTCTTTAAGGGCATCTTCTTCGAAATCTAGTTCAACTTCATCTAACTCAAGCATTTTTTGATATTGCTTCACTAGGGCATTTTTAGGCTTAGTTAAAATTTCAACCAATGCATCCTCGTCAAGAGGCTCGAGGCTTGCAATTACTGGAAGACGACCAATAAATTCAGGAATTAAACCAAACTTTAATAAATCTTCTGGCAATGATCTTGAAAGTAAGGATTTTTGGTCTAAATCTTCTTCCACAACGTTAGAACCAAATCCAATTACTTTTTTACCAAGACGACGCTTAATGATTTGTTCAATCCCATCAAATGCTCCACCACAAATAAACAAAATATTTGTCGTATCGATTTGAATAAATTCTTGGTGCGGATGCTTTCTTCCACCTTGTGGAGGTACACTCGCCACTGTTCCTTCAAGAATTTTTAAAAGGGCTTGCTGAACACCTTCACCGGAAACATCCCTTGTGATCGATGGGTTTTCCGATTTACGTGCTACCTTATCAATTTCGTCGATATAAATAATGCCTTTTTCTGCTTTTTCCACATCATAATCAGCAGCTTGGATGAGCTTTAAAAGAATGTTTTCTACATCTTCACCAACATATCCAGCCTCTGTTAAAGAAGTAGCGTCTGCAATCGCAAATGGCACATTTAAAATACGAGCTAATGTTTGAGCAAGTAATGTTTTACCACTACCAGTTGGCCCAATCATACAAATATTACTCTTTGACAATTCAACATCATCAATTTTGCTGTTTGAATTAATACGTTTATAGTGGTTATACACAGCAACCGCTAAGGATTTCTTGGCTGAGTCTTGACCAATCACATATTCATCTAATATTTCTCTAATTTCTTTTGGTTTTGGTACGTCTTTGAATTCAACTTCTTCTTCAGTACCTAATTCTTCTTCCACGATTTCAGTACATAGTTCGATACATTCATCGCATATATAAACACCAGGTCCTGCAACTAACTTACGGACCTGATCTTGTGTTTTACCACAAAAAGAACACTTAAGTTGCCCTTTTTCATCGTTAAATTTAAACATTATGTCACCCCTTATTAGTTTCTTCTCTCTACAATAAGCCAAAATTCTTTCGGTATCGATTATCATCGGATCTCTTCGTCCTTCGCATCTCGTACACCTTTATCTTTAAGCAGTCTGGCTTGAACTGAGGCCCCATACCATCAGTTCGATAATTCTAAATCGTTATGTATTGCACATTGTACCATATTTCTTCTTCAAATAGGTAATAAATAACTCTCATGCATATTATGTAAGTATGTTTTGGGTTGGAAAACGCCTAGTGAAACGTGTGAACTTTGCCCTCCTTTTAAGTGTTCCCAGATTCGTTAGAATAAAACTACTACCAACAGCCTATTGTATGTACTACTTCCATGTTTTGGGTATAAAACAAGGCACGATCATATCGCGCCTTGATATTCCCTTATTTAATATTATGCAACACTTTTGCTATTTTCTACAAGAAAATCGATTGCTTTTCTTATTTTTAAATCCTCTTTAACTCCATCGATGCCACCAAGCATTTGCTTAAGTTGGTCAGCAGATACTCCGTACATAGTAGACATATTTTCAAGCTCTGCATTAATTTCTTCTTCAGAAACTTCGATGTTTTCAGCTTTTGCAATTGCTTCTAAAGTTAAGTTAACACGTACGCGCTTACCAGCATCTTCTTTCATCTGTTCACGTAACGCATTTTCGTCTTGGCCTGAGAATTGGAAGTAAAGGTCAAGATTCATACCTTGCATTTGCAGACGTTGTTCGAATTCACGAAGCATACGGTCTAATTCAGTGTTAATCATTGCCTCTGGAATATCGATTTCTGCATTTTCAGATGCTTTTTCGATTAATGTGTCTTTAAGGCTATTTTCAGCATCTTGTTTCTTAGTTTCTTCTAAACGAGTTCTTGTTTTCGCTTTTAACTCATCTAATGTTTCCACTTCATCGTCAACATCTTTTGCAAACTCATCATCTAATTCAGGAAGTACTTTTCCTTTGATTTCATGAACCTTTACTTTAAATGTAGCTGGCTTTCCTGCTAGATTTTCAGCATGGTACTCTTCAGGGAATGTAACTTCAACGTCTTTTTCAGCTCCAGCAGCTATTCCAACTAATTGCTCTTCGAAACCTGGGATGAATGAACCAGAACCAATTTCTAATGAATAGTTCTCAGCTTTTCCACCTTCGAACGCTTCTCCATCAACGAAACCTTCGAAATCAAGTACTACAGTGTCGCCATTTTCTACAGTACCTTCTTCTTTTACAACTAGTTCTGCATTACGCTCTTGTAATTGCTTGATTTCTGCATCTACTTCTTCGTCAGTTACTGTATCGTCAAGTTTTTCCACTTCTAGACCTTTATAGTCGCCAAGTTTAACTTCTGGTTTAACTGTAACTTTTGCAGTGAAAATAAGGTTTTTACCTTTTTCGATTTGCTCAACGTCAACTTCTGGACGGTCAACTGGCTCAATTCCAGTTTCTTTGATTGCATTTTCATATGCATCTGGAAGAATGATATCTAATGCATCTTGGTATAATGATTCAACACCAAAACGCTTTTCAAACATTCCACGAGGCATTTTTCCCTTACGGAATCCAGGTACGTTCACTTGCTTAACTACCTTTTTAAATGCATCGTCAAGTCCTTTGTTAAATGTTTCAGCGTCAACTTCTATAGTTAAGACACCTTGGTTTCCTTCTAATTTTTCCCACTTTGCAGACATAATTCTTTCCCTCCAACTATCTATTTACTAACTATTTTTTCCGATATGTAAATTGGATTAACTATTACCATATGTCGGTAAACTAGCATTTTACAACCATTACATTATAACACAGAATGGTCACCTTTCAACATATAGAAAATGATTATATTGTTAGAAAGTTTACCCAACTATGCTACATTATAAAATTTCGAGATTCTTTTATTTATTCAATATAAGAAAATCGTTCTACCTTTTCTAGTTTGTCCAAGGTTTGTTTTAGTTCAAAAAGATTTACTCCATAGATTTGCTCAAGTGTTTGATTCTCAATCTCCATTCCATGCAATTCTGCACTATATAAATGTAAAGTTGCTGCATACTTTGAAGGTTCCTCTTCCTCCAAAGTGAATGGATAGAGTACAAAAAGATGTCTTAGCCAAATTTCTTTTGCCATTTCGTAAAGGGTAGGATTCTCGTTTTCCAATTGTTCTTCTAAAATGGATAGAACCCGAATGGTGAATGGAGACATCGATGGATCAACAAGATTTTTAGGGTTTACCTTTATTGTTTCACCGAATTTCTCTACCTCTACCTCAAGATCCACCTGATTTGTAACAAGCAACTGCATGATGATGGTTTTTACAATTGGATGGTTCTCAGGTATCACAAGAAATGGAATGAGCATATCGAGGTATTTTCTTATATTTAATTCCTTCAAGGATTGAATAGTGGCGATTTGTTTTCCAACTATTCCTTCATTATATAAGACGTTTTGAAGCTCCTCCTCCACATCCCTGTTCACATATTCAGCTTCTTTTTCCACCCCATCTGCAACAAGCATTCGTTTACTTAGCTCGAGTAACTGAGTTAAATGGTCCAAATACTCAGGTGGAACTGCATCTTCGTCAAGCACCGCCTCAATCGTTGATTTGACTTCATCATATTGTCCGAGCTGGATCAAGATTGTTACATAAATTTGAAGAACGTGAAAATAATCCCCGACATCCTCTTTTAACATCATTAAACAACTATCTTTTGCCTGCTCCAATTCTCCCAATTCAAAAAGACAAATGACAATGCCTAGTTCAATTTCGTGGTTACCTTTTTCAAGCTCTTTTGCCTGTTCCAATAATGCTAGAGCCTCGTTAAATTTTTTACTAGATAAAGCTTCAAGTCCTTTTTCCATCAGTCTTTCTTTAAGCTTAGGAAAAGGAATAATTTTTTCTTGTTTTTTATCTTTATTTTGCTTATCCATAGAGTTTTCCAACCCCAAACTCGTTTTTTTCTTGAGTTTTAAGTTTAACAATGAAAAAAGGAGAAAACAATAGGGTGGCTTGCTAGATTCCAAAAATATAGACAAAGCCGAAAATGGCTTTGTCTATATTTTTAGTTGGCTGTTTTAAGTTCATGTTCCTTAATTTGCTGCTCGTAGGAAAGTGTTTTATCAATTTCATCCCAACCATTGATCAACATTTCCTTCCAATAGGAATCAATTGTGAATTCTGTTTGGAAGCCTTTTGAATCGACAATGGTTTGTTCTTCTAAAGAAATCGTACATTCAAAATGAGCATCATTGGCTTCTTTTAATAGATACTCGATTACACTTTTTTCTAGAACAATTGGAAGCATTCCGTTCTTTAAGCAGTTATTATAGAAAATATCTGCTAAAGAAGGAGCTAGTATAGCTTTAAATCCATAGTCTTGTAATGCCCATGGCGCATGCTCACGTGAAGAACCACACCCAAAGTTTTCGTTTACTACAAGAATGGATGCACCTTCGTTTTCTTTTCGGTTTAATTCAAAATTGGGATTTGGACTTCCATCTGCTTCAAAGCGCCAATCGAAAAAGGCATATTTTCCAAACCCTGTTCTTTCAATACTCTTTAAAAATTGCTTTGGAATGATTTGATCTGTATCGACATTGTTTCGATCCATTCCAGCAACTTTACCTGTATGTGTGATAAATGGTTCCATGTTTATGCCTCCTCTCCAGTTGCTACTTTTTGAAGTTTACGAACATCTACGAATTTTCCATAAATCGCTGCTGCTGCCGCCATTGCCGGACTTACCAAGTGTGTCCGAGCACCCTTACCTTGTCGTCCTTCAAAGTTACGATTCGATGTAGAAGCACATCTTTCACCTGCTGGTACTACGTCGGGGTTCATACTTAAGCACATGCTACAGCCGGCATCGCGCCATTCAAAGCCAGCTTCACGAAATATATCTGCAAGACCTTCTTTTTCTGCTTGTAGCTTTACTTGTTGTGAGCCTGGCACGACTAAAGCACGCACTTTAGGAGATACTTTTTGTCCACGTATAATGTCTGCCGCTTCACGTAAATCTCCAATTCGCGAATTCGTACACGAACCAATAAATACATGCTGAATTTCAATTTCGCTAATTGGAGTTCCTGGAGCTAGTTCCATATATTCATAAGCACGCTCTGCAGATTTTCTGTCAACGTCCCTTTTAAAATCCTCAGGGAATGGAACTGTGTCATCAATTGTTACACTCATAGATGGGTTTGTACCCCATGTAACAGTTGGTAAAATTTCATCCGCATGAATTTCTAGAACAGTATCGAAAACGGCACCTTCGTCAGTTGCAAGTTGCTTCCATCTTTCAACGGCTGCGTCGAATCCAGCACCATCTGGGCTATGTTTTCTTCCTTTTAGGTATGAGAATGTCGTTTCATCTGGGCTAATTAACCCAGCTTTTGCTCCGCCTTCGATGGACATATTACAAATGGTCATTCTTTCTTCCATGGACATCTTTCGAATCGCTTCACCCGTATATTCAATTACATGTCCCGTTCCAAAATCAATCCCAAATTTGCGGATAATCGATAAAATAACATCCTTAGCATAAACACCTGGAGATAGATTTCCTACAACATTTACTTGCATGGTTTTAGGTTTTTGTTGCCATAAAGTTTGAGTTGCAAGAACATGTTCAACCTCACTTGTCCCAATTCCAAACGCTAAAGCTCCAAATGCACCATGTGTAGATGTATGACTATCCCCACATACAATCGTTTTACCTGGTTGTGTTAATCCAAGTTCAGGTCCAATTACGTGAACAATTCCTTGTTCAGGGCTGTAAAGGTCTGCTAGAGGAACATTGAATTCCTTACAGTTTTTTTCTAACGCACTCATTTGTTTTGCTGCAATTTCATCCTTTGTTTGGAAACGATCGCTTGTTGTAGGTACGTTATGGTCCATTGTTGCAAACGTTAAATCAGGTCTTCTCACTTTTCTATTCTTCAAACGTAATCCTTCAAAGGCTTGCGGAGAAGTTACTTCATGGACAAGGTGTAGGTCAATATACAGAAGACTTGGCTTCCCCTCTTCGTGATTGATTACGTGTTGATCCCAGATTTTTTCAATAATTGTTTTCGGTGCCATTCGTATCTTCCTCCTCCTTTTTCTCTTATTTGAAAAGACAAGCTCGGTATATACCGAGCTATCTAGTGGGTCATGCTATGCAATTCTAAAAAGAAAGCTTATGCATAAGCAGACATAATATTAGAAATCGCCCCGTCTTCAACTAAGGCCTCTTTAATTTTTTCCACCATTTCAGTTGTTGACATTGCTCTTTGTTGAGAATCAGCAATATCTGCAGTCCGGTAACCAGCCGCTAACACTTCATCTACCGCTTTTTCTACAGCTCTCGCTTCTTCTTCTAATCCAAAGGATAAGCGTAAAAGCATTGCTGCTGATAAAATGGTTGCGATTGGATTGGCAATATCCTTCCCAGCTATATCTGGTGCAGAACCGTGGATTGGTTCAAATAGACTTGGTCCATCTGTTGATAAACTCGCTGAAGGAAGCATTCCAAGCGATCCTGTAAGCATTGATGCTTCATCACTTAAAATATCCCCAAACATATTCTCAGTGACGATGACATCAAATTGTCTTGGATTTCGAATTAGTTGCATCGCTGCGTTATCCACAAGCATATGCTCTAGCGTTACTTCTGGATAATCAACAGCTACCTCTTCAGCAACCTCACGCCACATTCTGCTAGATTCCAATACATTTGCTTTGTCAACAGAAGTTACTTTCTTCTTTCTTGACATTGCCATTTCAAATGCTTTTTCAATAATACGTTTCATTTCTGAACGCTTGTAGGATAGAGTGTCAACAGCAGCTTCTTCTCCATCCTCTATTCTTCTTCCGCTTGGCTTTCCAAAATAAAGTCCACCAGTAAGCTCCCTTACAATCACAAAGTCAGCATTTTCGATGACTTCTTGCTTGAGAGGAGACGCATCCAGCAAGCTATTAAAACAAGTTACAGGTCTTACATTGGCATATAAATTCAACGCTTTTCGAATTTGTAATAAACCCTTTTCAGGACGTAAATGTGGAGGGTTTTTATCCCACTTAGGACCTCCAACTGCCCCTAGTAATACCGCATCACTTTGTTTACATACTTCCAGTGTTTCTGCTGGTAGAGGAGTGCCTTCAGTGTCTATAGCCACACCACCTATTAAAGCGTGTTGAAATGTAAACTCATGATTGTATTGGTCAGCAATAGCCTTCAACACTTCGATTGCCCCTTTAGTCACTTCTTTCCCTACGCCATCACCACGAAGTACGGCAATACTTTTCTTCATTCTGACTCCTCCTCTTTATTTCCTTTACACACTGAAAATAGTAATTAATACTTATACTCCTACTTTTTCAAGTAATTTCTTATTCTTTTCAACAGCTAGTAATCTATTAACTGCATTTACATACGCTCGAGCAGAAGCTTCTAGCACGTCTTGTGCAGAACCTCTACCACTGCTTTCTGTATTATTATGTCTTACTTTTACGAAGACTTCAGCTAGTGCATCACGTCCTGCACCAACAGACTGGATTCGGTAATCATCTAAAGTAATAGAAATACCGAAGCAACGCTCAAGTGTGTTATACAGTGCTTCAACACTTCCTGATCCTGTTGCAGCCTCTTGAATTTGATTACCTTCGCGATCTGTTAAGGTAATTGTTGCGGTAGGGATTTGGTTTGTACCGTATTGTACTTGCAACGAAGTCAATTGATACATATCTTCTACATTAGCTACTTTTTCATCTACTAATAATGTCACCAAATCATCATCCGTGATTTCTTTCTTTTTATCCGCTAAATCTTTAAATAACTTAAATACTCGATTAATTTCCCCGTCATCTACTGAATACCCTAATTCAACAATACGATTGCGGAATGCGTGTCTACCAGAATGCTTCCCAAGTACCATTGAATTCGATTTAACTCCCACTAATTCTGGTGTGATAATTTCATACGTTGTTTTTTCCTTAAGCACACCGTCTTGGTGGATACCTGATTCATGTGCAAAAGCATTTTTACCGATTACCGCTTTGTTTGATGGAACAATCATACCCGTTAATTTACTAACCAAATCACTTGTACGTTTGATTTCATCCAACTTTAAACGTGTGTTTGCTTGATAGAAATCTTGGCGAATATGCAAAGCAACGGCTACTTCTTCAAGTGCTGCATTACCTGCTCTTTCACCAATACCATTAATTGTTCCTTCTACCTGTAAAGCACCATGCTCAACAGCTGATAATGAATTGGAAACAGCCATTCCAAGATCATCATGACAATGAGTAGAAAGGATGACCTTATCAATATTCGGCACGTTATTTATGACATAAGTAAACATTTTTCCATATTCTTCAGGTGCGCCATATCCTACTGTATCTGGTAGATTAATAACATTGGCACCTGCATCAATCACTTCTTTAATGATTTTTGCTAAGAAATCTAACTCTGTCCGACTCGCATCCTCTGCAGACCACTGGATAATCGGAAAGAATTTAGATGCATACTTTACACTATCTACTGCCGATTGAATAACCTGTTCTTTAGTCTGTCTAAGCTTATATTTTCTATGAATTGGGGAGGTAGCAATAAAGGTATGGAGACGCGGCTCCGCTCCACCCTTTAAAGCTCCCCAAGCAGCATCGATATCGCCTTGTACGGCTCTTGCTAATCCCGTTACAGAAACATTTTTGATGGTTTCAGCAATTTGTTTAACTGACTGAAAATCACCTTCAGAGGCAGCTGGAAATCCGGCCTCCATGACATCCACATTGAGTCGTTCCAGCTGCTTTGCAATTTCAAGTTTTTCGTGTAGGTTTAAGTTTACTCCAGCAGACTGTTCTCCATCTCTTAATGTAGTGTCAAAAATATTAATTTTCCGCACGGGCACCCACCACTTCTTTCTGTTGTCTTTGCTTCACGAATGGCATCATTGCACGAAGCTTCTTACCAACAACTTCGATTTGATGTTCTGCTTCAATTTTGTTAATTGCGTTGAACTCTGGACGATTTGCTTGGTTTTCAAGGATCCAGCCTTTAGCAAATTTACCTGTTTGGATATCTTTTAATACTTCTTTCATTTCTGCTTTTACACTGTCAGTAACAATACGTGGTCCAGTTACGAAATCTCCCCACTGAGCAGTATCAGAGATTGAATATCTCATTCCAGCTAAACCTTCTTCGTACATTAAATCAACGATAAGTTTTAGTTCATGTAAACACTCAAAGTATGCAACTTCTGGTTGGTATCCAGCTTCCACTAATGTTTCGAATCCTGCTTTAACTAATGCAGAAGTACCGCCACATAAAACTGCCTGTTCACCGAATAGATCTGTTTCCGTTTCTTCTTTGAATGTAGTTTCTAGAACACCCGCTCTAGCTGCTCCAATACCTTTTGCATATGCAAGTGCCACTTCTTTTGCGTTACCAGTTACGTCCTGCTCAATCGCAATTAACGCTGGAACTCCAGCACCTTCAGTATACGTACGACGCACTAGATGTCCTGGCCCTTTTGGTGCTACTAGGAATACATCTACAAAGCTTGGAGGAACGATTTGACTAAAGTGGATGTTAAAACCATGTGCGAATACTAATGCATTTCCTGGCTTTAATCCTGGCTCAATTTCTTCTTTATAAACTTTTGGTTGATTTTCATCAGGAAGTAAAACCATTACAACATCTGCTTGCTCAGCCGCTTCTCGAACTGAATATACTGGTAGACCATCATTTTTCGCTTGTTCAAAAGACTTTCCTTGACGAAGACCAACAATTACATCAACGCCGCTTTCACGTAAGTTAAGTGCATGTGCATGCCCTTGTGAACCATAACCAATGATTGCAACCTTCTTATTTTGTAAAGCTAACTCATTCACATCTCCGTTATAATATACCTTTGTCATTTTGAAATCTCTCCCTTATTAGAATTAGAATATATATGGTATTGTGATTAAACCCTTAAACGATAGAAAAATTCTTTGAATTTGAAGCTGTCTTTTGGTTTCCTCTTGTGAAAGCAGTTGTGCCAGTACGGGCAACTTCTTTGATACCGTATGGCTTTAAGAGGTCAATTAACGCTTCTACTTTTTCGGATTCGCCTGTCACTTGAATAACAAGGCTATCCTTACTTACATCAATGATAGATGCTCGGAATGGATCTATTAAGCTATAAATCTCATTTCTATTGGATGGACTGGATGATACCTTTATAAGAGCTAACTCTCTTGCGACAATCGCTTGATTTGTAATATCCATGACCTTTATAACATCAATTTGCTTATTTAGCTGTTTTGTAATCTGTTCAACTACAGTTTCCTCATCAAGATGAATAACAAATGTCATTCGTGAGAGTCCCTCAGTTTCAGAATGTCCTACTGTGATGCTTTCGATGTTGTAATGACGTTTTGTTAACAGGCCGGTGATTCGATTGAGTACACCTGCACGGTTATTTACTAATAATGTAATAATTCTTTTCACAGCTTAACACCTACCATTTCATGATGACCCTTTCCAGGTGCAACCATTGGGTATACATTTTCGAAAGGCGTCACACTGAAGTCCATTAATACAGGTCCCTCATATTCAAGTGCTTCTTTCAACACTTGCTCTGCTTCTTGTTCACTGTTCGCTTTTAATCCCTTGATTCCGTATGCATCAGCTAGTTTCATAAAGTCCGGCTGATTATGAAGTAAGGAATGGGAGTATCTTTCTTTATAGAAAATCTGCTGCCATTGTCTTACCATACCTAACGCTTTATTGTTAAGGATGATAATTTTAATTGGTAGGTTTAACTCATAAATGACCGAAAGCTCTTGTGAAGTCATCTGGAATCCACCATCTCCAAGAATGGCAACAACAGTTGAAGTTTTTTCAGCTAGTTGTGCACCAATACTTGATGGTAAACCGAATCCCATTGTTCCAAGTCCACCGGAGGTTACCCACCGATTTGGCTTTGTAAAATGGTAGTACTGAGCGGCCCACATTTGATGCTGACCAACGTCAGTTGTTACAATCGCTTCGCCCTTTGTATATTTATAAATAAGTTCAATTAATTTTTGCGGCTTTAATTCTTCTTCTGAAGATTTATAAACAAGTGGATATTCAGCCTTCCATCCAGCTAGTTTTTCTCTCCATTCCTGTGAGTCCCCAGGTTTACCATTTTGGTGAACTAAGCTCTTAAGCACTTCTTTTGCGTCCCCTACAACAGGAATTTTGGTAGGGACGTTTTTGCCTATTTCGGCAGGATCAATATCGATATGTGCAACTGTTGCGTTTGGTGCAAAGTGTTCTAGGTTTCCAGTAACCCGGTCATCAAATCTTGCTCCAATACTGATTAAAAGGTCACATTCGTGTAATGCCATGTTCGCTGTGTATGTTCCGTGCATTCCAGCCATTCCAAGATAGAGTGGATGATCTGCGGGGAAACCACCTAAACCTAAAAGTGTATGGGTTAAAGGGATATTTTGTTGTTCCACATATTCTTTTAACTCGTTTGCTGCTTTTGCAAAAATAACCCCAGCACCTGCAAGAATAACTGGTTTTTTTGCTTGGCTTACTGCTTCGACTAGTTTACGAATTTGTAGGTGGTTCGGCTGAATGGTCGGTTGATAACCTGGTAAGTGAATTTCTTGGTCATAATCAAAATCCGCTTCTTTTGTTGTCATATCTTTCGGAATATCAATTAATACAGGTCCTGGTCTTCCAGAAGTAGCGATATAAAATGCTTCTTTAATAATCTTTGGTAGGTCTTTCACATCCCTAACCTGGTAACTATGTTTTGTAATTGGCATTGTGATTCCAAGAATGTCTGCTTCTTGGAAAGCATCAGATCCAATTACTGTTGAAGCAACCTGACCTGTAAATACAACAAGTGGAATTGAGTCAATCATCGCATCTGCTAATCCAGTGACTATATTTGTAGCCCCCGGTCCAGAAGTAGCAATAACGACACCTGGTTTTCCTGAAATTCTCGCATACCCTTCAGCTGCATGTATTCCACCCTGTTCATGTCTAGTTAGGACATGAAAAATACCTGAATCATATAAACTATCATAAATATTAAGTACAGCACCGCCAGGATATCCAAAAATGACTTCTACGTTTTCCCTTTTTAATGCTTCAATTAGCATTTGGGAACCGTTCATTTTTGTAGAAGCTTTGGTTTGTTCTTCCACTTTTGCATTTACGCCCATTTTTTCTTACATCCCTTCCTTATAATAAATAATTGGTTTTTAAAAAAATAAAATGCCAATCCACCCACTAGACCAATTTTCTTGGTCGAAGGGGTGAAAAGGCATTTATCACTTTCCACGGTACCACCCTTGTTCGCGATCTAAAAAATGATCGCCTCAGGAACAACTTTGTTGTTCATTTTGATAACGGGTGAGCTGTTACCAAACACCCGGTTAGCCCTACTAAAAAAATTCAAGCTAACACTCAGAGGTGAGTTCATCTTAACGGGATAACACCGGGTTCCACCATTACCGGCTCTCTGTCGATATCGTAACGTTAGATTACTTATCCTCTTCAACGTTTATGAATATTAGGAATTTTCATTCTACATCTTTTAAAGTTCTATGCGCTTATTATGGCTTTAATGCCTAAAAACTTAAACGCTTTACACTACTGAAAACTAAGGTTTAAAAAATAATCCAAATCTACGAACTTTCATCTTTTAAAAATGATGAAGTACTTATGTTAGGACTGTCATATGCTGTTAATTCACGAAATAAACAATAGTCTATTTTGTGAAAATATTTAATATTAGAGCTTATATTACTCTCATTTTTTATAAGAGTCAACACCATTTTAGAGAATTGTTAGATTATTTTGATTTGCAACATAATCTGTATCCGCTTACAACTTTGATGCGACGCCATTTCTGAATTAAAAGAATTTCTTGAAAAATTTGTGAACGAAAACTGAGGTTTTAATGGAAGTATTGGTTGGATTTATTTGGTGAAGATCTAACAAATTTTGAGAGAAATAAAAAAACACTTCAATTCATTTTTATGAAAAGAAGTGTTTGTGATTGAGTATGTAATATGGCGTCCCAGGAGAGATTCGAACTCCCGACCGACGGCTTAGCTTACCACTATGACTTTCGCCACCAACGATTGTTGTTTGTAGTCTGGACTATATCTTCACCATTTCAGGTGCGACACGTGTAGTCTCTACGGAACCTCACAATAATCATGAATGATTATTCTTTGGAGTTTCTACCATCATTACATGATCATTCGAATCTCCTCAGTCTTTTATCAAGACGTAAGTTTCCTCGGTATTACCATCAGCTTTACACTGTTAAGGCTTCACCGATATAGTGTCGTCCACTCTATAAGTTATTGTTTCCCTATAGAGGCTCCTATTCTTGAAGGCCGTTGCTCTATCCTGCTGAGCTACTGGGACATTATTATTAAGTTTATCTGTAGTTCAGTAAGCCACTACTTCAATCGCAGTATCCTGTTCCTTCCTCTCCTAGAATATTCGAGGATGACTGATGCGACGGAACAAAGCTACCCAGATGCAATTCTAGATGTTTACGCTTTGCTGAGCTAAGTTTTTGTTGTTAACTTATTAGCGACATTTTTTATTATAGCCAGATAGGAATCAGATGTCAACAACTTTTCAAGAAAAATTTTCTAAAGGGAGTAAAATGTACTCCCTTTGCTATTGTATCATAAATTCACCTTAGTTGATAACTCCTCAACTAGATTTCCTTCACTATCGTAAAAAACAACATTTGCTTGTTTTTCAACAAGCTCTAAAATTACATATGTTTTTTCCCTGCGCATTCTCGGTAAACGAAAACTACCTGGATTAATAAACAAAATACCGTCAATCATTTCTGCACCCGCTATATGTGAATGTCCAAAACAGGCTATGGATGCACCTACTTCTTGTGCACGATATGTAAGATTCATTAACGTCATCTTCACATTGTACAAATGACCATGTGTAAGATAGACCTTTACCCCATTCAAAAGAACAACCATATCATTGGGGAAGTTCGAGTCAAAGTCACAATTTCCTCTTACAGCTGAAAATCCACTCATTTCCTCTGATTTTGAAGAAAGCTCAGAATCCCCAAGATGGAGCATAAACTCCACTTCATCTTTGTGACGATCCTTTATATCTAATAATTCCTCAGTTAGCCCATGACTATCGCTTATAATTAGCACTTTCATCTTTGAAACTCCTCACGTTCTCTTAAAAGCTCGTCAAGCTGACGAAGTGCATTACCACGATGACTGATTTGATTTTTCTCATCTTTTGATAGTTCAGCCATGGTTTTCCCTTTTTCCGGTACAAAAAAGATTGGATCATAACCAAACCCATTTTCTCCAGCTGGCTTTTCTGTAATAACACCTTCACAAATTCCCTCTACAATCTTCGTTTGTTCCCCTGGAATAGTTAGAGCTAATGCACAATGGAATCTAGCCGTTCTTTGGTCTTCTGGAACTCCTTTTAACTCACCTAACACTTTATTAAGATTATCAAGATCATTTTTATGCTCACCCGCATATCTTGCAGAATATACCCCAGGCCTACCATTAAGATAATCGATTGAAAGACCGGAATCATCTGCTATAACAGGTATGTGAAGTTTTTTTGCATTGGCTTCCGCCTTTATTTGTGCATTTGCAGCAAAGGTTTCACCAGTCTCCTCAATATCCTCAATATTTGGATAATCAAGTAAGGACTTCACCTCCACACCTTGACTTGCAAATAAGTCCCTAAATTCTTTAACCTTCCCTCTATTTTTGGTAGCAATCATGATTTCTTTCACTTTATGAGTCCTTCTTTCCAATTAGATTTGCTAAATCACCTAATGCATCTTTCTGAGCGTGTATCAACTCATTTATCCCTTTTTCAGCAAGCTCTAATAGAGTTTGTAGTTGTTGACGAGAAAAAGTAGATTCTTCACCTGTTCCTTGAAGCTCTACAAATTGGCCCTCACCTGTCATTACAACATTCATATCTACATTAGCAGTTGAATCTTCTATATAATTTAAATCAAGGATTTCTCCTCTTTCAGGGTCTATTCCTACCGAGATGGCTGCTAAAAAATCAGTGATTGGAAAGGTGTTCATCTTTTTACTCTGATAAATTTTATGTACGGCAAGAACCATTGCGATAAAAGCGCCAGTAATCGATGCCGTTCTTGTACCCCCATCCGCTTGGATGACATCACAATCTATCCAAATTGTTTTTTCACCGAGCTGTTCCAAATTAACAACAGATCTAAGAGCTCTTCCAATTAGACGTTGGATTTCCATCGTTCTCCCTGAAATTTTCCCCTTGCTCGATTCCCTGATATTTCTTTGTTCAGTAGCCCTCGGAAGCATGGAATATTCAGCTGTAATCCATCCTTTACCAGACCCTCTCATAAACGGTGGCACCCTGTCATCTACGCTCGCATTACAAATGACCTTTGTATCACCGACTGTTATTAAAACAGATCCTTCCGGATGTTTTATATAGTTCATATCAAACCGAATCGGTCGTAGCTGATTATGTAATCGTCCATCAACCCTCAAAAATAAAACCTCCTGTCTTTCACTAAAAAAGGTGGGCTCTCATTCGCCCAACCGTCCTTTCTAGTATAACAAAATTTTACTTTACTATTGTACCCTCACAACAAAAATGGATGTGAACAAAGTCCACATCCATTTTCGTTAGAAACTACCTGTATTCACATTTGAAGGACGAGTTACTGGTTTAGTCAATGATTTACCATCCTCAGTAACAACATCTTCACTACCATTAACCGTTATCGAAACACTTTTTACTTCTGGCTGCTCAGTTAAGGATAAAACTAACGAGTTAATGACGTGATTAGAAATCATTTTCTCGTTAAAGGCTCCATAAATTGCCTCATTGAAATCTAGTGTGACTTTTCCATCATCCATTTTTGCACTTAAAAGCTTTACATCTTGATGAATGTCGCTAATTAAATTTGAACTCATATTTGGTCCGTTAATTAACGCATTTACTACTGCAGATACTCTGTCATCACCAGTATTTTCAATACGTTTCGTTACTGGTACATAGTATTCACCTTCTTCGTTTTGTGCAAAGAAGTAAAGGGTAACAGGACGGCTGTTCGTAATGTCGACAACATCGCTGTTATCCATATTTATCCCATCAGCTCTACTTAAGTCTGCTGGGATTGGAGTACCGTTTACAGGCATTTCCTCTAATTTATATCCATTCACGCTGATGACAACATTGTTTACATTTTCAAATTGAGTTAATGTCCAAGTAATGGCTTGTAATATTTTTTCTTCATCCTCTGGACTATAGGTTTGAAATTCCTTTGAGAAATCAGCTGTTATTGTTCCATCCTTCAGGTTTACACTTACTTCAGTATCCTGTGGAATAACGGCTCTGAACCCGTCTGGTAGAATTTCATTTAACGGTCCACCTGCAACTAAATACTCAAGTACTTGTTTTGCTGCCGCATTTTGCTTCGGAAGATCTACAGTGTAAGGGACCACTAATCCATTTGCATCAATTAGATATAAGTCTCGTTTTACTGTTTCAGTAGCGGCTTCCTCCTGATCAGTTGCCTCTGTAGCTGGATTTTCTCCTTTTGCGACTGTCTCATCAACCGCTTCGTTTTGTGGTGGATCCATTTGCTTGGCTTCTTCCTTTCCACCTAATAAGCCACATCCTGATAGTAATACTGTTGAAGTAACCACTGTGGCAGCTATTGCAGATTTAGTTATTTTACGCATTCTTTTCCCTCCTAATGCTGTTTGTACTACTATGTATACGAGCCCTATTTTCAAATTAGACCGCTTTTTAGTGAAAAAAATGGACAAAATGTTTTGATTTTAAAAGCTAATAGATTGTAAAAATAGAATGGAAGATTTAAAATTATTTTGAAAATCAGAAAGGAAGTGTTGCGTTTGATCACGAAAAGTCGTACTGTACCAATCGAATTACTGCACCTAAGATCCATCCGTGCACGGCAGAAAGTTTCCGAAAAAATTGAGAATCAAGTTCATACACTTGAGAAAGGTTTTAGTGAAGAAACATGGTTTGACCAGCGATTAGAAAGTCTTTCACTTGATTGCCTCATCCTTAATGACTTGCTTCTTGAAACAAATAACACTCATTACCAAATTGATTCACTCCTAATTTCCCGGCGCAAAATTCACTTATTTGAAGTGAAAAACTATGAAGGTGATTATGTTGTCAACGAAGATCGCTGGCAAAGTTTGTCCTCTGGAATAGAGATGAAGAACCCCCTTTTACAGCTTACGCGAAGCGAGTCCCTTTTTAGACAATTACTACAACAGCTCGGTTCTGATTTCACCGTCGAAAGTCATCTTGTTTTCATAAATCCCGAATTTTACCTCTATCAAGTTCCACCCAACCTGCCGATTATTTTTCCATTTCAACTGACACGATTCATGAACAATTTAAGTTCCCAATCTTCTAGTTTGGTTGAAAAACATCATACTTTGGCAAAAAAGTTACTTTCACTTCATATAAAGAAATCTCCTTTTTCTTTACTACCTCAGTATAGTTTTGGTGAAATGGAGAAAGGGATTTTGTGCATTGTGTGTTGGAATGAGTTTTTGAAATATGGGAATCAGCATAAACTAACCTGCCCAAACTGCGGAAGTTGGGAGGCTAAGGAATCTGCAGTAACAAGAAGCATTGAGGAATTCGAGCATCTTTTTCCCGAATTAAAGATTACAGTAAGTACTATATTTGAGTGGTGTAAAGTAATTAAAAGTAAAAAGACAATAAGAAAAATACTTTCAAAAAATTACAATTTAATTCAGTCAGGAAGATCATCTTATTATGAGAGGAGTAAATAAATATACTGCATGTAGGTACGGAATAGTCTTTATTTTTACCTTCACTTCATTTAGGAAGATGTGTGAGGGAATGATTAGACTCCATTCTTGCCTTCATTTTGGTCCAGAACGTTGCGTGAGGACATGATTAGACTCTGTTCGCACCTTCACTTCGGGTCAGGGCGTTGCGTGAGGGTATGATTAGATTCTATTCGTACCTTCACTTCGGGTCAGGGCGTTACGTGAGGGTATGATTAGATTCTATTCGTACCTTCACTTCGGGTCAGGACGTTGCGTGAGGACATGATTAGACTCTGTTCGTACCTTCACTTCAGCTCAAGACGAGCTCTGAGGGTATGATTAGCCCCTTTTCGTACCTTCACTTCGGGTCAGGGCGTTACGTGAATGCATGATTAGACTCTGTTCGTACCTTCAAATGTACTTCGTCCATTTGGTGATGGTAAGAAAACCTTTTATAAAAATGAGACAAACAAAAAAAGCCCCACCCGGGACTTTTCTTTCCTTATAACTTTACTGATTTCACATTGTAAACCGGTTTTTCAAACCAGTTAGTGGCGATTCGTTGAAAGATTTCTTTCTCGCCTGTTGTGAGGAATAAGTGATTCCTTTTCCTCGTCTTTTTGTTTAATAGTCCACTATAGAACAATACCGTGCTGACCTCGCGGGCGGTTTCGGCTCCGGAATCGATAAGCTTGATTCTATCCCCAAGATAGGCTTGGATCGTATTACGAAGAAGTGGATAATGAGTACAGCCAAGAATCAATGTGTCAATCTCCTTACCACGCAGTGGCTCGAGTGACTCAGCGACAATGTGTTCTGCCTTTTGACCGACAAACTCGCCTGCTTCCACAATTGGAACAAATTGAGGGCAAGCAAGACTTTCGACAATGATTTGATTGTTGATTGATTTTAGCGCATCTTCATAAGCTCCACTTTCGATTGTGTTAACCGTTCCGATGACACCAACATAGTTATTTTTTGTGACCTTTAATGCGGTTCTCGCTCCTGGATAGACTACGCCGATTACTGGGATGGAAAGCTCAGCTTGGATTTCATCCAGAACAAGGGCAGTTGCCGTATTACAGGCGATAACAAGCATTTTAATATCATGTGACAATAAATAGTTCGTCATCTCCCAAGTAAACTGACGAACTTCCTCTTTAGGTCTTGGCCCATACGGGCATCTAGCGTTATCACCTAAATAGATGATTTCTTCATTAGGTAATTGTCTTATTATTTCCCGAGCAACGGTTAAACCGCCCACCCCAGAATCAATAACTCCGATTGGTCTTTTCAAACGTTTCGCCTCATTCTACTCGCATTTCTTGATGTAATTTCCTTAAACTTTTTTCTAATTGGATCACTTCATCGTCAGAGAAGTTTTCCATGATTTCGTGTAAGTAGTCCTGTCTTTTTTTAATAACTTCCTCGATGATACGTTCTCCTTCTTCAAGTAAATGAATTCGAACGACACGACGATCTTTTGGGTCTTTTACACGCATCACAAGCTCATTTTTTTCCATTCGATCAACAAGATCGGTTGTTGTGCTGCAAGCTAGGTACATTTTATTTGATAATTCACCAATTGTCATATCTCCATGTTCAAGCAACCACTGAAGGGCGATAAATTGTGGTGTTGTAATTGTAAAGTTACTTAAGATTTCACGACCTTTTTGTTTAAGTAAGCCGGAAATAAAACGAAGTGATTTTTCAATATCTGCAATAACCTGGTAGTCTTTGGTTTCATTGCTCCCTTGAACTGTCATTACATCCTCTCCTAGTAAAGTTTTTTTAGTGTAAAATCCAACTGTTTTCTCTCGTTTCACAGTTAGTGGAATTGTATGATCCGTAAGAACTCCTTCATTTCATTAAAAAACTATATTATTCTTATTTTCTACTTTTTTCGCGTAAAAAGCAAGTTCCAGTATATCGAAATATGTAGTTGTTCTCTAAATAATGTGATCAAAAGGAGATAAAAAAAGACAAAGCACGCCACCGTGCTTACACAGGATGTAGTGACTTTGACGTTTAACACAAAACGTATCTGTATTTAGTCAAAATTCCTTTTCGACAGACTATTTGAACTTCCTCTAAATAAGTAACCGGCTACCTTACAAGTGTAAAGTGTAGCCGGTAATACTTAAAGTTCAAGTTCTCCCATACGAAGGAGCTCTACAACTGCTTGAGAACGCCCCTTTACTCCCAGCTTCTGCATCGCATTCGAAATGTGGTTACGAACTGTTTTTTCGCTAATGAATAGTTCACTTGCGATATCTTTCGTTGTTTTGTCTTGAACTAGTAATTCAAAAACTTCTCTCTCTCTTTTTGTTAGTAGCGGTTTTGGTTGAAACTCTTTCTCCTTCAAGTATTGTAACCCTCCTTGCTAAGGTTCGAGCTGAACTACTGGATGGGTATATATTTAGTCACAATATAGTATGAGAAGGAGAGGGTTGCTGTGACTGTTAAAAGGTTGATATGTAGACATTTTCGCGTCCATTTTTTAATGTATTGGTATATTTGTTCTACTTAGCTCATACGATATAGGTTAGGTGCTTTTTTAACATATGCTTCATCTCATCAGACCATGGTTCCCCTTTTCCTGTTCGCTTAGACATTTGAACGAGTGTACTCCTACCGACAAAACAAATGGATCCTTCTTTGTCCTTTGCCATATAATGAATATCCATTGAGGAATTGCCAAGCTGATTTATTTTAACGTATAACTTAAGCTGTTCTCCAAAAAAGACTTGTTTCAAATAATCACATTGTTGGCTTGCAACCACGGGGATTGCTTCGCTGGATTTGTCGGTCCATTTTTGCATAAACCCAATTTTATTAAAATATTGAATTCTGGCTTCCTCAAAATACGTAAAGGGTACAGTGTTATTTAAATGTCCAAACATATCTGTTTCGGAAAAGCGAACTTGAATCGGTTGGAAAAAATCAAATGCATTCTCCCATGTCTCAATATCATCGATATACGTAATATGTTTCATTCCAATAGCTCCCTTACATAAGATTATTCACTTCACGGTAAAGTGGTGCCTTCTTCTAGTGGGAAAAGAAGTTTTTTTCGAAACTTCTTAAAGTTGACAGTATTTTGAAATATCTTTTCGTAAAAAAGCACTCCTCCATATACATGAAGGAGTGCTTTCTTATTTCTATTAGACTTGGTCACTACCAAACATATTTCTGAATGCTTGGATAGATGTATCTCTGTTTAGAGCAGCAATTGAAGTTGTTAGTGGAATACCTTTTGGACAAGACTGTACACAGTTTTGTGAGTTACCACAGTTTGCAAGGCCACCATCACCCATAATCTCTTCTAAACGTTCACTCTTATTCATAGCACCTGTTGGGTGAGCGTTAAATAAACGAACTTGAGATAATGGAGCTGGACCGATGAAATCAGACTTGCTGTTTACGTTCGGACACGCTTCTAAACATACACCACATGTCATACATTTTGATAATTCATATGCCCATTGACGTTTCTTCTCCGGCATACGAGGACCAGGACCCAAATCATACGTTCCATCAATCGGAATCCAAGCTTTTACTTTTTTCAATGAATCAAACATTCTGCTACGGTCAATTTGTAAGTCACGTACAATAGGGAATGTCTTCATTGGCTCAAGTTTAATTGGTTGTTCAAGTTGGTCAATAAGTGCTGAACAAGATTGACGAGGTTTACCATTGATAACCATTGAACAAGCACCGCAAACCTCTTCTAAACAGTTCATATCCCAAGTAATTGGGGCAACTTTATTACCATTTATATCTACCGGATTACGACGAAATTCCATTAAAGCGGAAATAACGTTCATATTCTTACGGTATGGAACCTTAAATTTTAAAACATATGGTTCAGAATCTGGAGTATCCTGACGAGTTACATGAAATTCAACTGTTTTTTCACTCATCTTAATTTTCCTCCTTCTTCTTTGAATAGTCACGTTTACGTGGTGCGATTAATGAAGTATCTACTTCTTCATAATGGAATGCAGGCGCAGATTCCTTCCCAGTAAATTTAGCCATCGTTGTTTTTAAGAAATCCTCGTCATTACGATCAGGGAATTCAGGTTTATAGTGTGCTCCACGGCTTTCATTACGGTTATATGCACCAATTGTAATTACACGTGCTAGCTGAAGCATATTTTGTAATTGACGAGTAAATGTAGCACCTTGGTTACTCCATTTAGACGTGTCATTGATATTAATGTTCTTGTAACGTTCCATAAGCTCTTGAATTTTCTCGTCTGTCTTTAAGAGCTTGTCATTGTATCGAACAACTGTTACGTTGTCTGTCATCCATTCACCGAGCTCTTTGTGAAGGAGGTATGCATTTTCAGTACCATCCATTGACATAATGTCATCCCATTTTTCTTGCTCTTGTTTTTCGTGGCTTTCGAATACAGATGAAGATATAGAATCGGTACCTTTTTTAAGTCCATTAATGTAATGAACTGCATTAGGACCTGCAACCATACCACCATAGATAGCTGATAATAGTGAGTTTGCACCTAAGCGGTTTGCACCGTGCTGTGAAAAATCACACTCACCTGCTGCAAATAATCCAGGGATGTTTGTTTGTTGGTGATCATCAACCCATAATCCACCCATTGAATAGTGAACAGCTGGGAAGATTTTCATTGGAACTTTACGTGGATCGTCACCCATGAATTTTTCATAGATTTCAATAATTCCACCTAATTTAATATCAAGTTCCTTTGGATCTTTATGCGATAGATCCAGATAAACCATGTTTTCACCATTGATACCTAGCTTCATATCTACACATACATGGAAGATTTCACGTGTTGCAATATCACGTGGAACTAAGTTACCGTATGCAGGATATTTTTCCTCTAAGAAATACCAAGGTTTACCATCTTTGTAAGTCCATACGCGACCACCTTCACCACGAGCAGATTCACTCATTAGACGAAGTTTGTCATCTCCTGGGATTGCAGTTGGGTGAATTTGAATGAACTCACCATTTGCATAATAGGCACCTTGTTGGTACACAATAGATGCAGCAGAACCAGTGTTAATAACTGAGTTCGTTGTTTTTCCAAAGATGATCCCAGGTCCACCGGAAGCCATGATAACAGCGTCAGCAGGGAATGATTTAATTTCCATAGATTGAAGGTTCTGTGCGACAATACCACGACAAATTCCTTCATCATCTTGTACGATTCCCAAGAATTCCCAACCTTCGTACTTCGTTACAAGCCCTGCTACTTCATGACGGCGAACTTGCTCATCTAATGCATAAAGCAATTGTTGACCAGTAGTTGCGCCAGCGAATGCAGTACGGTGGTGTTGAGTTCCACCAAATCGACGGAAATCAAGTAAACCTTCTGGTGTACGGTTAAACATAACTCCCATACGGTCCATTAAGTGAATGATTCCTGGTGCTGCCTCACACATCGCCTTAACTGGCTTTTGGTTAGCTAAGAAGTCTCCACCATATACTGTATCATCGAAGTGAATCCAAGGAGAATCCCCTTCACCTTTTGTATTAACCGCACCATTAATCCCACCTTGTGCACAAACAGAGTGAGAACGTTTTACAGGTACGAGTGAAAATAAATCAACTTGTGTTCCCTCTTCAGCAGCCTTGATGGTAGCCATTAAACCAGCTAATCCACCACCAACTACGATAATCTTTCCTTGACTCAAAGTAACTCACTCCCAATAAAGAGATCGTTCAACTTGTAAAATGTAACCGTGAACGTTCTAATATTTTAATTCTTATACGAAAGCAAAGATTGTAGATACACCTACGTAAGTTAATGCAATAAAAATAATGATTGTAACATATGTTGCAATTTGCTGAGAGCGAGGAGTTATTGTAAGCCCCCAACTTACAGCAAATGACCATAAGCCATTTGAGAAATGGAAAATTGTTGAGATTACACCAACAAGATAGAAAATAAGCATCGCTGGTGAATTTAAGATATCTTCCATCATTTGAAAGTTAACTTCCGCTCCAAAAGCTGCTTGAATACGAGTTTCCCATACATGCCATGCTACAAAAATTAGAGTAATGATTCCGGTTATGCGTTGCAGGAAGAACATCCAGTTACGGAAGAAACCGTATCTACTCACATTGTTCTTTGCAGTAAAGGCAATATAGAGACCGTAAATCGCATGGAATATTAATGGTAGATAAATAATAACTACCTCTAGAAAAATTCTAAACGGAAGACTTCCCATAAAACCAGCAGCACTGTTAAATGCTTCTTCTCCTCTTGTCGCAAAGTTATTCGCTGTTAAGTGTACCAATAAGAATACCCCTACAGGAATTACACCTAATAACGAATGAAGCCTGCGATTAAAAAATTCACGATTACCTGCCATACTTTAATTTACCCCCCCTTAATAATAAACCGTACCTTCTCGGCACTCATTTTCATTCCTCATCCTGCAGAAATTATATAATAGGACGAAATAAAACTGACAATTGAAAACCCTTGCAGGAAACTACAAAATGCTTTTTTCATAGATAAAAAGACAAATGTAGCCACAATTTTCTTTTATCAGTATAATGTAACAAATTCATTTTACTCCCATAAAGCAAGAGCGTCAAGGAAACACGTCCACAATTTATTCATGAATCTGATAATAATTAGACACTTTTGTTAGGCTAGACTTGTAATCCAAATGACAAAAAGAAACAAAAAAATTCATGTGTTTCTTATCCCCTCATGTTATATAATAATGAATGGAGAAAGAGGGGAATGCAGTGAAGAACATAAACATCAATGAACAAAATGTAAGTGTAAGTGAACAGACCGTTTCTGTTTTTGGATATGAACTCATACGTGAAATTTTAATTCCTGATTTACTTGGAAAAGAAACTCCACAGATTTTATACTGGGCCGGAAAAAATCTTGCCCGTAAATTCCCCTTACCAACGATTGAAGAAATTATTTCGTTTTTTCATGATGCTGGATGGGGAGACCTTAAGGTAGAGCGTTCGGATAAGAACTCAATAGAATTTCATTTGGATGGTGCAATCGTGTCTTCTCGTTTTAAACGAAAGGATATTTGTACATTTCAACTTGAATCTGGTTTTCTTGCTCAACAAATTCAACAACAGAAAAATCGAATCACCGAAAGCTTTGAACAACAAAAAAGACGAGCTCAAAGTATCATTTTTACGGTGAAATGGGATCACAAAGATATGACCGAAGAATAAAATCCTGCACAATTCGTGCAGTTTTTTTATATACAAAAGGGCGCCCAAAGGCTAATAATCTCCTCTGAACGACCCTATGTAAATAAAAATTAAAGTTTTACTTTTGCTTTTTCTTCTTCAACAGCAGCTAAATTAAATGAATCATGTAGAGCTTCAACAGCACGAACCATACTTGCTTGATCAACAACAGTTGAAACTTTGATTTCAGATGTGCTTACCATTTTCACTTCAATGTTTTCTTGTGCAAGCACCTGGAACATATCAGCCGCAACCCCTGGATTTGAAACCATTCCAGAGCCTACAATAGATACCTTCGCTAATCCATCTTCATGTTGAATGCTTTCATATTTTAATAAATCCTTATTATTTTCCAAAACAGCTAGTGTATCGCGTAAATCTTGAGTTTTTACTGAAAATGAAATATTTGTATGATTTTCATCTGTCTGGTTTTGAATGATGATATCTACGTTTAGACCATTCTTTGCGAGTGTACCAAAGATGGTTGAAAGTGTGTGTAATTCATTTGGTAATCCAGAAACTGTTACCCTTGTAATTTGGTCTTCAAAAGCAATTCCCCTAACAACAAGATTTTTTTCCATTGAAACTTCCTCCTCAATAACGGTTCCATTTTCTAGCTCTATGCTTGAACGAACTTCAAGCGGCATTTCAAAGTTTTTTGCAAATTCTACTGCACGTGGATGAAGTACACCAGCACCTAGGTTTGCAAGCTCCAGCATTTCATCATAGGAAATTGAATGAAGTTTACGTGCAGATGGGACTACACGAGGATCTGTCGTATAAACACCTGTTACATCCGTGTAGATATCACATTTGTCTGCACTCAATGCTGCTGCAAGTGCAACTGCTGTTGTATCAGACCCACCCCGTCCAAGAGTTGTGATATCTCCAGAACTGCTGATTCCCTGGAATCCTGCAACGACAACAATTTTACCTTCTTTTAAGCTATCGTTAACTCTTGAGACTTCTATATTTTCAATACGGGCATTGCTATGTATAGCCTCCGTTTCAATACCAGCCTGCCAGCCTGTATAGGATACAGATTCATACCCCTTCTCCTGTAATGCCATTGATAAAAGGGCAATTGTTACTTGTTCACCTGTACTTAACAACATATCCATCTCGCGCTTACTTGGCGAGCTTGTAATTTCATTTGCTAAGCGCACAAGCCGGTCCGTTGTTTTGCCCATTGCTGAAACTACTACTACAACTTTGTTTCCAGATTGCACTTCTTGAATAACGCGATTTGCAACATTTTTAATTCTATCCGGTGACCCTACTGAGGTGCCTCCAAACTTTTGAACGATGATCCCCATGCTTATACCCTCTCCTTCGAATAATCAAATGCGCCTTGGCGTATTTGCGCCCAGATTTTTAGGCCCACACGAGGTGGGTCACAAAGACGTTGCCACAGGATGTGGCGTTCCTAGTCTTTGATCTTATGCTCGATAACTACCTCTAAAAAATCTGAGGCATCCGCCGGAGGCACTTATTTTATTCAACTGAGGTTTAACCTCAGTTGAATAAAATAAAAAAACAGCAATGAGATTATCTCATTGCTGTGATATACGTAAAAACAACGTGTCACACCGTGAGATAGCTCTCCAAGATGAATTCATCTTGACAATCTTACGTCTCTTAAACATAAGACCAGCAAAAAAGGGTATGAGTCCTTTTTCACTTCGGCAAACTTTCCTTTCAGCAATCATCAAAGGGGCTCATCCCCCTCCTATTGCATACTGATAAAGCTTGCACCTCTATCATCACTTCAACGTAATGAAGTGTAATATTATATTAGTTAGGATTATATCAGAGTATTTTTAAAATAGCAACGACTATTCTTTTAATTTTTCATAGATAGCTTCAGCTGTAGGACGAGGAATATTAGCTTGTTGAATTTCCTCAATACTTGCTTCTTTTAACCTCTTGATTGAGCCAAAATGCTTTAGTATTGCTTTCTTCCGTTTTTCACCGACACCAGGAATATCATCGAGCACTGATTGAAAAGCACTTTTTCCACGAACTTGACGATGGAATGTTATCGCAAAACGGTGAACTTCATCTTGAATCCGTTGGAGAAGATAAAACTCTTGACTATTTCTTGGTAATTCCACAATTTCTGGCGGCTCCCCAATCAATAGCTCTGAGGTCCTATGCTTATCATCCTTCGCAAGTCCTGCTAACGGGATTTCTAAACCTAACTCATTTTCTAAAATGTCCCTTACTGCAGCGAGATGACCTTTTCCTCCATCAATGAGGATTAAGTCAGGCAATGGAAGGTTTTCTTTTAGTGCGCGACTATATCTTCTTCGCACTACTTCCCGCATTGATTCATAATCATCAGGACCTTGAACGGTTTTAATTTTATATTTTCTATATTCCTTTTTATCTGGTTTTCCATCAGTAAACACAATCATTGCTGAAACAGGGTCTGTTCCTTGGATATTCGAGTTATCAAATGCCTCAATTCGATGTGGTGTGTATATTCCCAATCGTTGCCCTAAGTTTTCAACTGCCTTGATTGTCCTTTCTTCATCACGTTCAATAAGTGCAAACTTTTCCTTTAACGCGATTTTGGCGTTTTTCGTTGCTAAGTCTACTAGTTGTTTCTTCTTCCCTCGACTAGGCTGTTGAACGTTTACCTCTAGTAATTGCTCTGCAATCTCACGGTCAATAGAACTAGGAAGTAACACTTCTTTTGGTTTAAAATGATTTTCTTTCAAATAGAATTGACCAAGGAAGGTTAAGAAATCTTGTTCTGGCTCATTATAAAAGGGGAATAAAGAAACATCCCGCTCTATTAATTTACCTTGTCGAATGAAGAAGACCTGAACACACATCCAGCCTTTATCATAAGAATAACCGAATACATCTCGGTCGATAAAATCGGTCATGGTCATCTTTTGTTTTTCCATCGTTGTTTCAATATTTGCGATTTGATCACGGTATTCTTTCGCTCTCTCAAAATCTAGTTCTTCTGAAGCCTTTATCATTTTTTCTGTTAATTCCGTTTTAATCTCTTTATACCCACCATTAAGAAAGCGAATGATGTCATCAACCATTTTTTTATTCGTTTCATCAGAAACTTCGTTCACACAAGGAGCAAGACATTGACCGATATGATAATACAAGCAAACTTTATCTGGTAGAGTTGAACATTTTCGTAAAGGATAAATTCGGTCTAATAGTTTTTTTGTTTCATTTGCTGCTTGTACATTCGGATACGGACCAAAATATTTACCTTTATCCTTCTTCACCTTTCGTGTTATCAACAAACGAGGATGTTTTTCAGCAGTAATTTTAATAAAAGGATATGTTTTGTCATCCTTTAGCATGATATTATACTTTGGATCATGTTTTTTAATTAAGTTTATTTCTAATAGGAGAGCTTCAATATTTGAAGATGTTACAATATATTCAAAGTCCTCAATCTCATTAACAAGTCTCAATGTCTTACCATCATGCGATCCTGTAAAATAAGACCGAACTCGGTTCTTTAACACTTTGGCTTTTCCTACATAAATAATAGTCCCTTGCCTGTCTTTCATTAAATAACAACCAGGCTGGTCCGGTAATATTGCTAATTTCTCTTTAAGATGATCGTGCATATTCACCACTCCATCTGTATTAAAATCTAAAGTACCTTTGTACCTTTGCACTAATTAAGCCGTACCTAATATTGTAACATTTTTACGGAGAAGTTGTATGATGAAAAATAAGGAATTCCTTTGAATAAAAAAGAGCAAACAAAAAACAGCCTGGCGGCTGTTTTTTTGGATTAATAATGGTTAGCAAGTCTATCAGCTAGTGCCTCTTTTGGTTGGTAACCAACAACTTTATCTACAACTTCACCGTTTTTGAAAACAAGTAAAGTTGGGATGCTCATTACGCCAAATTTAGCTGCAGTTTCTTGGTTGTCATCTACATCAAGCTTTACGATTTTTACTTTGTCTCCAATTTCAGAATCTAATTCTTCTAATACTGGAGCAATCATCTTACAAGGTCCACACCAAGGTGCCCAGAAATCTGCTAATACTACACCTTCTTTTGTTTCTGTGTCAAAATTTTGATCCGTTACGTTTGTAATAGCCATTTAAACCCCTCCTAAATATGTTACAACTTTGAAATTCTACCAAGAGTATAACATCTGGAATGTCATTTTACGAATGATTTGCTTCATAAAAAAACAGTTAACTAAAAACCATAGAAATGATAAGAATAGAAATTAAACCTCATTCATAATCATCTTCCCCAACTTTTTAAGCTGATATGTATGGAAACAGAAGATGCAAAATAGAAAAAGACGCCCAGAAGGACGTCTTTTTGCGTATTGCGGCGAGAGACAGCACTCCACATAGTGCTTGCCAATAGGCGTGTCTAATCGACTTATGCAATTCAGCTCATCGCTTGATTAGTATACCAGATTTTTTAAAAAGGTAAATAGAAAAATTCCCCATACATAAAGCGAGCTAGTTAGCTCGCTTCACTACGCATTATGCATTTACCTTTAGTTTCTTGAACTCTTCTGTAAGCATTGGCACTACCTCGAATAAGTCTCCAACAATACCGTAGTCCGCAACCTTGAAGATGTTTGCTTCCGGATCTTTGTTGATTGCTACGATAACTTTAGAGTTCGACATGCCAGCTAAGTGCTGGATGGCTCCAGAAATACCACAAGCGATATACAAATCTGGTGTAACCACCTTACCTGTTTGACCAATTTGAAGGGAGTAGTCACAGTAATCAGCATCACATGCACCGCGGGAAGCACCTACTGCCCCACCAAGTACATTTGCTAATTCTTTTAATGGTTCAAAACCTTCTGCACTTTTTACTCCACGTCCACCTGCAATCACAACCTTCGCTTCTGACAAATCAACACCTTCCGTTGCCTTACGAACCACTTCCTTTACAATTGTACGTAAATCTTTAATGTCAACGGATAGAGACGAAACTTCTCCAGTACGCGATTCGTCTTTTTCAAGTGGGGTAATATTGTTTGGGCGAACACTTGCGATCATCAATCCATCTGTCACAATTTTCTTTTCAAATGCCTTACCTGAATAAATAGGTCGAGTAAAGACAATATTTCCACCAACACTTTCAATTGCCGTTACGTCTGAAATCAAACCAGAATTAAGTTTACTTGCAATTTTGGGTGATAGGTCTTTACCCAATGCAGTATGGCCAAATACTAATCCTTCTGGTGATTCGGCATCAATAACAGCTAGTAAAGCTTGAGAGTAACCGTCCGGAGTATAGGATCCTAATTTTTCATCTTCTACTGTTACTACCCTGTCGGCACCGTAATGGATTAATTCATTTGCTAACGAACTTATAGAGTCTCCTACTAAAACTGCAACGACTTCGCCACCTTCAGCCACTGTTTTACCTGCTGCAATTGCTTCAAAGGATACGTTACGTAATGCACCATCTCGTGCTTCCCCTAGAACTAAAACTTTTCTTGACATTATGCCTAACCCCCTAGATTAGTTGAGTGAAATTTTTGAAATCGCATACAAAAAACATTTTTTTCAGATTCGGTTAAACTACCTTTGCTTCATTATGAAGAAGTGATACTAGTTCCTTGACCTGATCTTCTAATTCACCTTCGAGCACTCGACCCGCTTCTTTTTTAGGTGGAAGATAGATTTCAATTGTTTTTGTTTTTGCTTCTACATCATCTTCATCTAAATCTAAATCATCTAACTCAAGCTCATCAAGTGGCTTTTTCTTCGCTTTCATAATTCCAGGTAAAGATGGATAACGAGGCTCATTTAGTCCTTGTTGACATGTAACAAGTAGTGGTAAAGAAGTCTCGATAACCTCAGAGTCCCCTTCAACGTCCCTAACGACTGTTACTTTTGATCCGTCCACTTCAAGTTTTGTAATGGTCGTTACATAAGGAATATCTAAAATTTCTGCAACACGTGGACCGACCTGACCCGAACCACCGTCAATTGCAACATTTCCACCTAAAATGATATCGGCATCCTTATCTTTTAAGTATTCAGCTAATATTTTTGCTGTCGTGTACTGATCTCCATCTTCTAGATCATCTTCTGTATTAATCATTACAGCTTTATCTGCACCCATAGCTAAAGCTGTACGTAATTCTTTATCAGCTTCATCAGTCGTAGCAACTGTTACAACCGTTACTTCGCCACCATTTGCATCACGGAGCCTAATTGCTTCTTCAACCGCATATTCGTCATAAGGGTTAATAATAAATTCAGCCCCATCTTCACTGATTTGCCCATTATTAACAACGATTTTTTCTTCTGTATCAAAAGTTCTTTTCAATAAAACAAAGATGTTCATGTGTTTCCCTCCTAAGTTTTCTGTGCTTTTTTGTAGATTTGTCAAACTTTGTTGTTTTTTATATCGTTGATTCGGCTACGAGCGGACGCTTTCCGCGGGCGTGGCTTGAGCCTCCTGGTCGCTTTCGCTCCTGCTGGGTCTCAAGTCTCACGCTTTTCCCGCTGGAGTCGCCGCCCTTCGCTCCAATCAACTAGGTTTGGACTTTTTTATCTAAAAGCAACAATCTTTTTAAAAACTTTGTGTATTCCCTAAACACTTGTTATCTATTATTTCCCTTTAAACGTCGGCTGTCGCTTGTCAATAAAGGCAGATATGCCTTCTTGTCCATCCTCAGAGACGAACATTTCACCGAATAAAACAGCTTCTCGATTAACAGTTGCATCATATTGTTCATTTTTCATTGAATTTAATAATTCAATAGTTGCTTTTATCCCTAAAGGGCTTTTTTGTGCAATTTTTTTTGCAATCTCCATCGTTTCCTCATGAAGTTTTTCTTCTGGGAATGCTTGATTTGCCAAACCATACTGGACTGCCTCAACGCCACTTATCGGGTCACTTGTCCACAGCATTTGAGCAGCTTTAGCAATTCCAACGTAACGTGGTAAGCGTGCTGTTCCTGCAAATCCAGGGATAAGTCCAAGCTGCAGTTCTGGTAAGCCAAGTTTTGCTTTTTCGCTCACGAGACGGAAGTGGCAGGCCATTGCTAGCTCCAGCCCACCTCCTAAAGCTGCTCCATGGATACTTGCAATAATCGGTTTTGGGAATCGTTCCATTCTTTCAAATAAGGTTTGACCTTTTCTTGCAAGATTCGAAAATTCTTCTCCTGAGCTGATTGTTGTAAACTCTTTTATATCTGCTCCAGCTGAGAAGAATCGACCCTCCCCATGTATAACTAAAACTCGTACAGCATCATTAGACTCTAGTGTCTCTAGTAAACTTGTAAGCTCTTTCAAAACAGCGGTTGATAATGCATTTGCTGGAGGACGATTAAAGGAAATTGTAGCGATATACTCGTCAATTTTTACTTTCAAAAACTCCATCTGCATCCCTCCTAATTATGTATATGTATGTAGCACACCTCTAAAAGATAACTAGAGGTGTGTCTTTCCACAACCATTTACTAATAAGGCATGAACATCTTTCGCCAATGCTGACAAATCATATTTTTGTTCGTTCATAACCCATGTGGTTGCTGTTTCATCAATTGAGCCAAATATCATTTGTCGTGCTAACCGGACATCAAGATTTGGATTAAACTCACCGTTTTCGACCCCAAATTGGATAATGGTTTCGATTGTTCGTAAATATCCTTTTAGGACCTCATTAATTCGGTGTCTTAATTCCTTATTTGATTGTCTTAATTCTAGCTGTGTAACGATTGCAAGGTGATGATCAGCAGATAAAAGCTCAAAATGTTTTTCTATTAATGTTAATAACTTCTCTGCTGCGCTCGTTTTTCCTGCTATCTCAGCTTCAATTTTTTCAATAAACTCTCCCATTTTTTCGTGGAATAACGACACAAGAATATCTTCTTTATTTTTAAAATAAAGATAAATCGTCCCGTCTGCCACGCCTGCTTGTTTTGCAATTCTTGAGACCTGAGATTGATGATAACCATTTTCCGCGATGACAACTACTGCTGCGTCTATGATTTGCTTATATTTTGGTTTTGTTGTTTTTTTCAAGATCTTACTTCCTTTCAGAAAAATGAATGAATAGTCATTCATATTTCTATGATAAAACTTAAAACAACAACTGTCAAGAATATATTATTTAATTTGATATGTTTCTAATTGGTTTCTTTTCATTCGGAAAAGAAAAGAGAGCCATAGGCTCACATCATGGCTCGATAGCTTATGTTCATACATAGATGTCTTTGAGCTGATTGATCCTAATTCTTAATTAACTTTTGTTCTTTTTGCCTTTTCTTCTTCCACTAATACTCGTCGCAGTACTTTACCGACAATTGTTTTAGGTAATTCCTTTCTAAATTCGTACACTCTGGGAACTTTATAGGCAGCTAGATGCTTTCGGCAATGCTTATCAAGCTCTTCTTCTGTACATTGTTGACCTTCTTTTAAAACGACATATGCCTTTACTGTTTCACCTCGATATGGATCAGGAATTCCGGCAACAACAGCCTCTTGAATCTTTTCATATTCAAATAGGACTTCCTCCACTTCTCTTGGGTATATATTAAATCCACCTGCAATAATCATATCCTTTTTACGATCTACTACATAGAAAAATCCATCCTCATCCATATAGCCCAAGTCACCTGTTAATAACCAGCCATCCCGAAATGTGGCTGCCGTATCCTCTGGTTTATTCCAATATCCCTTCATGACCTGGGGACCTTTTACGGCGATTTCGCCAATTTCTCCAAATCCGACAGGGTCACCTGTTTCCATTGAAAGCACAGCTGCATCTGTGTCTGGCCATGGTAATCCAATACTACCATTTATACGATGACCCCAAAGCAAATTTGCATGTGTTACAGGAGAGGCTTCCGATAATCCATAGCCTTCTACAAGTTTTCCACCCGTTACTTTTTCAAATTGCTCTTGAACTTCAAGTGGCAATGCTGCAGAACCACTAATACACGAATCAATAGAAGATAAATCATACTTATTAAGGTCAGGATGATTCAATAACCCAATGTACATTGTTGGTGCACCTGGAAATAAAGTTGGCCTCAGCTTATGAATTGTTTTTAATGTATCCCCTACATCAAATTTTGGCATAAGAATCATTTTGGAAGCCATCATAATCGAAAGATTTAACACAGTAGTCATACCGTATACATGGAAAAATGGCAGTATTGCTAATACAGATTCTTCACCTTTTTTACATTTGTACATCCATTTTGAACACATCTCTGTATTTGCAACTAAATTACGATGAGTTAACATTACTCCCTTTGGAAAACCAGTTGTTCCTCCTGTATACTGTAACAATGCTAGGTCTTCTTCTGGATCAATTTCAATATTAATTTCTTTTGCCTCGGAATTTTTCATAATTTCCCTAAACAAGTGGTTCGTACCTTCGTGTTCAACTTTAACTACAATACCATATTGCTTCTTTTGAATGTAAGGATAAATCATATTTTTAGGGAAAGGTAGATAATCCTTAATCTCAGTCACAATAATGTGTTCAAGTCGTGTTAGCGCTTTCACTTTTGAGACGCGTGGAAAAAGGATATCCAATGCTATAATAGCTCTTGAGCCCGAATCCTTTAGATGATATTCAAGTTCTCTTTCTGTGTACAAAGGATTCGTCTGGACAACAATTGCACCAGAAAATAACACACCGTAATAGGCAATAACACCCTGGGGACAGTTTGGCAACATGATGGCAATACGATCTCCTTTTTTGATCCCTTGCTCCACCAAATAGTTTGCAAGCTTCAAAGACTCTTCGTACACCTGTGAAAAAGTTAATTCTTTTCCTTGAAAATGAACGGCAGTTTTTTGAGGATATTCCTTTGCTGTACGTTTCAAATACGTTTGAATCGGAATGTTTTCGTATTCAAGCGTATGTGGAATTTCCTTCGGATAATTTGCTAACCACGGCCTTTCTAACTCCATCTAAAAACCTCCCTTATTATCATTTTATTAAGAATACGAAGACGTATTCAGTGACCAGTTTGAATTTTCAAACCATTTATATTCATTATAGTATAATGAATATTCCGTGACAATTACATTCATGAATTGTTGTTACTTTATAGGTCATACTTATGGCATATAAATAGGGCTGATGGTTATTCCATTCAGCCCTTTTGCCTATAAAAAGAGATATAATATTCCGACCACCACAAAGATTCCACTAACAACTAACAAAATTTTCGCTAGCTTTTCCATGTCTAAAAACCACCATTTCCGATCCCAGCGCCGATTACATAAGAGAGACCCACGGATATAATCATGGATATGAACCCTACTGCTCTATTATCTTGTTGGATTTCAACATCAATATTGAACTTAGGAGTTAAAAATTCAAAAATAAAATAGCCGATTAATAGGAGGAAGAATCCAAATACGCCCCAGCCAATCATGACGAATAGTGAGTCATGGTTTTGGATGGAATAGCGAAAGATATTTGCGATTCCGAAGATTTTCCCCCCGGTTGCCATTGCAACTGACAGGTTACCTTTTTGGATTTCTTCCCAATTTTTATATTTGGTGACTAATTCAAATATGGCCATAAACAGAACCATACACAGTATAACCACACTGTAGTTAGCGGCTGTTAAAACATATTCATTATCCCAAAATTGCTCCATCATCTTCTCTCCCTATTAGAGATTGCACTTCATTCATGTTTATTTGAGTTCTACAACAGTCACGCCTGTTCCACCTTCTCCGGCTTCCCCGAATCTTGTTGATTTTACAGAGCGGTGATTTTTCAGGTATTCTTGAACTCCCTGCCTTAGGGCACCAGTTCCTTTTCCATGAATAATGGAAACACGTGGATACCCCGCTAATAAAGCATCATCAATGTATTTTTCCACTCTTGCTAGTGCATCTTCATAGCGTTCACCACGTAGGTCAAGCTCAAGACTCACATGATAATCTTTACCTCTAACTGTTGCAAGCGGCTTTGTTTCCACTGGTTTGGGGCTACTTACAAACTCGAGGTCTTTTTCTTTTACTTTCATTTTTAAAATCCCGATTTGGACCTGCCATTCATTATTTCCTGACTTTTCAACTAGATGACCCTTTTGATTTAAACTTATTACCTTCACTTCGTCTCCAGGAACAAGCTTTCTCTTCGTTTTCGTTGCAACAGATTGTTTATTTGTTTTTTCTGTAAGCTTTGGAACAGCATTTTCCAAACGTTTTTTTGCATCAATCAATTGATGTTCTTTGACAAGCGATTGTTGCTCAAGCTTCATTTTACGTAGATCACGAATGACATGTTCTGCTTCAGCTTTTGCATTTTCAACCGTTTCCGCTGCTTTTTGTTCAGCTTTTTCATATAGTTTATCACGCTGTTCATTAAATTCGATGATTTGTTGTTGTAGTTGCTTATGAAGTTTTTCAGCTTGTTTACGGATTTCTTCTGCTTCATCAAGCTCTTGCTCGGCATCCTTTTTACTTTGTTCCAAAGACGCGATCATATTTTCAACTGTGTTCGTTTCAGAGCTAATATGACTTTTTGCTGCATGTATGATTGTATTTGAAAGTCCAAGACGTTTTGAAATTTCAAATGCATTGCTTCGACCTGGTACTCCAATTAATAGCTTATAAGTCGGGCTCAATGTTTCTATATCGAATTCGACACTTGCATTAATAACTCCTGCTCGATTATAACCATATGCTTTAAGCTCTGGATAATGCGTTGTTGCGATTACCCTCGCACCACGGTTATAGACTTCATCAAGTATCGAAATTGCAAGTGCAGCCCCTTCCTGCGGATCGGTTCCCGCTCCCAATTCATCAAAAAGCACTAGACTATTTTCATCGACCCGTTTTAAAATATCCACAATATTTACCATATGAGATGAAAACGTACTTAAGCTTTGTTCAATCGATTGTTCGTCTCCGATATCAGCATATACAGATTCAAAAACAGCAATCTCTGACTCTTCCTGTGCCGGAATTTGCAAGCCTGATTGTGCCATAATGGTTAATAAACCGATTGTTTTTATTGTCACGGTTTTACCACCTGTGTTTGGACCAGTTATCACGATTGAAGTATAATCCTTACCAAGCTCAATATCATTAGGAACTACTTCTTGTGGATCAATTAATGGATGGCGCCCCTTTTTAATAAGGACATAGCCATTGCCATTAATTTTTGGTTTCGAGCCTTTTATTTTTTTACTGTAGCCGGCCTTTGTGAACATAAAATCAAGTTCACCAAGTGTCTCTACATTTTGATAAAGTGATTCTGCATCAGTTGCTACTTCATTTGACAATTCAAGTAAAATGCGGTCGATTTCTTGTTTTTCTCTTACCCTCGCCTCTTGCAATACATTATTTAGCTCAACCACTGATTGAGGTTCGATAAATAATGTGGCACCAGAAGAGGATTGGTCATGAACGATTCCACCATATGTTCCACGGTATTCTTGTTTAACTGGGATTACATATCGATCATTTCGAATCGTAATAATGGCATCAGAAAGTGTTTTTTGAGCAGTTGACGAACGTATAATATGTTCAAGCTTTTCCCTAATTCTTGCTTCACTGCTTCGGAGCTGGCTTCGAATTCCACGTAATTTGTCACTCGCACCATCCATGACCACACCATTATCATCAATACAATTCTTTATTTTTTGCTCAAGCTCAAATAAGGGAGTAATGCTTGTAACTATTTCCCCTAATATAGGAAGACTAATATCATCTACAATCATGCCCTCTATAAATTTCTTCATTTGACGTCCGGCATAAATCGTGCCTGCAATATCTAATAGCTCCATTGTATTTAAAGCTCCACCGATGCTAGCACGTTTTATGGGGGCTCTGATATCTGTTAATCCTCCTAGCGGAACATTTCCTTTTAAACGCAGTACTTTAGCAGCTTCATCTGTTTGCTCCTGCAGAAAAATAACCTCCTCTACATTTGTAGATGGAATCATTTTATCTACCTTTTCTCTTCCTAATGAGGATGAGACATGCTGTTTGAGCTGCTCCTTCACTTTATCAAACTCTAATACCTTTAAAACTCGTGGTTGCATGCTGTAACTCCCTTCCTGCACCAACTGCTTCAACATAAAGAATCCTTTTTAATCCTATACATTTCGTTTTAGATAAGCGATTAGCTCATCCTTATCCCATGTATTAATGACATTCTCCTTTTTAATCCACCCTTTTATTGCAGCGGAAACGCCATATCCCATATCCTCTAGCATGTCCATATTATGTGCATCTGTGTTAATGACTAGTTTTACTCCCTTTTCCTGTGCCTTTTTAATATATTCTGATGATAAATCTAAACGATTCAAATTCGCATTTAGTTCTAAAGCTGTATTCGTTTCTTTTGCTAACTCAATTAACATATCAACATCTACGTCATACCCTTTTCTACGCCCGATAATCCTACCTGTAGGGTGTGCGATAATATCTACATGGAGATTTTCTAGAGCGGTTTTTAAGCGCTGCATGATTTTCTCTCTTGGCTGAGAAAAGCTTGAATGGATCGATGCGATTACGACATCGACATCCCTGATAATTTCGTCGTTATAATCAAGGCTACCATCTGGTAGAATATCCATTTCAACACCTGTAAAGATTGTAAAATCGTCATATTTTTCATTTAATCTTTTAATTTCTTTGTGTTGTTCTAATAAACGCTCAGGTGTTAGCCCATTTGCCACACGTAAGTATTGGGAGTGGTCTGTAATCGCCATATAACGATAGCCTTTATTCCTGCAAGCTTCTACCATTTCCTCGATGGTGTAGACACCATCACTCCACGATGTATGCATATGGAGATCACCTTTTATATCTTCGAGCTGAATATGTTCCACTTTCTTTTGGAAAGCATCTACCTCGGAGCCATCCTCTCTTAGCTCTGGTGGGATAAAGGTGAGTCCGAAATATTGGTAGAATTCTTCTTCTGTTTCAAAGGTTTTTATTTCACCTGTTTCACTATTTTCTACGCCATACTCACTTATTTTTTCACCACGTTCTTTTGCAAGTTGCCTCATTCTCACATTATGATCTTTGCTTCCCGTAAAATGGTGAAGAGTCGTTGCGAATTCATGTGGTTTCACAAGACGAAAATCGACCGAAATATCATAGCTGTATGAAATTTGGACGGAAACCTTTGTATCTCCACTTGCTATAATGCCATTAATGCCGTTTAGCTGTAAAAGCTGTTCTCGCACTTTTTCAGGTTCATTCGTTGCAATAATAAAATCAAGATCTTTAATTGTTTCTCTCATCCGACGAAGGCTACCTGCTCGGGAAAATGTAATGATTCCATCCATCGTACTTAGCTGTTTTTCGATATCTTCAGCTAGTGCAAGCATTAAAGCAATCGGTAACCGATCTGGTCGTTTACCAAATTCCTCAATAGAAGCAAGTATTTTTTCTTCTGTTTTCTTTCCAAAGCCTGCTAGTTTTTGAATTTTTTCATTTAGGCATGCTTGTTTCAGCATTTCCATATCTTCAATGCCAAGTTCCTGATATAGCTTGGCTATTTTTTTTCCACCAAGTCCTGGAAGGTCCAGTAAAGGAATGAGACCCTCTGGTACCATTTCTTTCAATTCCTTTAAGACAGTTGATTCTCCGGTGTCGATATATTCTGTTATCACAGCTGCTGTTCCTTTACCAATTCCAGGTAATGTTGTGAAGTCATCGATCGTCGATAAGCTTCGGTCATCATTCTCAAGGGCTGCTGCAGCTTTTCGAAAGGCTGATATTTTAAATGGGTTGTCCCCTTTAAGTTCCATATAAATCGCAATTGTTTCTAAAAGACGGATTACATCTTTTTTATTGATTTTCATTGTGACCACCTACCTATTCCATACGTTTTATATTAATCTGTTGGGGTTTAAATCCCGACTGATTAATATTAGCCCGGGCGGATGCCACGATTTTCTCGAACAAGTCAAATAAAATCGGCGCAAAGGCGTATTTCTTCTATCCAAAATGATACAGATTTTTTGTGAAAAAGTCACTTTTTGTGGGTTAAAAGCTGTTTTTCATAAAAAAAACTTCTCTGTTAGAGAGAAGTTAAATCCACATATCCTTGATTTTACCTGTAAAAAACGGGGTATGTTGGACAATCATTTTAGCCATGAATGAATCATTGAGATTAGACTGAACGATTTCTACAGGGAGAAGCGCTCCAATATAAAGGATGATAAAGACAATTAAATATACTTCGACAAAACCTAGTAAACCTCCAGCCCAACCATTGATTTGTTTTAGAAGTGGTAGATTTGCGAGGAAGTCTAGCATCGATCCAATGATTTGCCAAAGGAACTTTGTTGCAAAGAAAATAATGGCAAAGGCAATTGCACGATAATAAGAAGTTTCTAAATTCGTACTTTCAAATAAAAACTTCATGGTATCGGCATCACCAAATGTTGGATATGGAATCCATAATACTAATTTTGGCATAAGTTCATCATAATAGAGGTATGCAACAATAAATGCAACAATAAACCCAGTAAGATGAACGATTTGGAGGATAAACCCTCTTTTTAACCCAATTATAAATCCCATTAAAAGGATGATTATTAAGACTAAATCGAACATTTCACGTCAATCCTTTTCATTTTTTGCTTGTTCTAACTGTTTTTCAAGCACTTCATAATCTTCTTTTAGCTTTAAATGTTCATGGACTATATTAACGGCTGTTAATACTGCCAGTTTATTAATATCAAGTGAGGAATTCTTACTACTAATTTCTCTCATTTTATCATCGACAATTGAGGCCACAAGGCGTATATGGCTTGTGCTCTCAGAGCCGATAATCGAATATTGCTGTCCATATATATCTACTGTTGTTCTTGTTTTTTGTGGCTGTGACAAGTAGTTGGCCTCCATTCTAGTCAATCCTACAAAAGGATGTTCAAAAAAGTCCGGTGAAAATGACTCGTCGAATTTCTTCGTTGGCTCGCTTTTCCGCTCCTCACGTATTAATAGCATACGTTCCGGTGCTCAAAGCTTCGCCGCCTCGAACTTTCGACGCACAGGATGTGCTAGTGTCGACAATGCCACAGGACGTGGCGTTCTTGTCGACGTGGTCCTTTTCATCCTCCTTTTTGAACACGTACTACTGATAATAATACCATGAACACGATATTTATGGAAAGAAATCTCAACAAACGTTATGATAGATTATAAAGAATAATCTCTTATTATGTAAAGGGGAAGTTATTTTTGTCTAATACTGTCCTAAAGTGTACCCCCGGTACCATTGAAAAAATGAAATTACAATATAAAAATCAATTACAAGATAAGGTCCCACAGGGTGGGGTATTTGTCGCTAAACTACCAAGCTGCACCATTACAGCATATAAATCTGGCAAAGTGTTATTTCAAGGAAATGGCGCTACGGTGGAAGCAGAAAAATGGGGAAGTTCAGAAACTTCTACTAAAACGACTCCTAATAAGAAATCTGTTGCAAAAAATAGTGGCTTGCCACCTCATATTGGAACACTATCGATGATCGGCTCTGATGAGGTTGGAACAGGCGACTATTTTGGGCCAATGACTGTTGTTGCAGCATATGTTTCGAAAGATAAGTTTGCTTTACTAAAGGAACTTGGGGTTAAAGATTCCAAGGATTTAAATGACAAACAAATTTGTGAAATTGCTGAATCGATTATTCATGTGATTCCATATAGCTTATTAATTTTATATAATGAAAAATACAATGAACTCCAAGCAAAAGGCATGACACAAGGAAAATTGAAGGCATTACTACATAACCAAGCAATTGGGCATGTCCTAAGAAAAATGGCACCTGCTACACCAGACGGAATTTTAATCGATCAATTCGCTGTTCCTGATGTGTATTTCAAGCATTTGTCCGGTCAAAAGGAGATCATAAAAGACAATGTTTATTTCAGCACAAAGGCTGAAGGGGTTCATTTATCTGTCGCCGCCGCCTCAATCATAGCAAGGTATTCTTTCATTAAGGAATTTGATAAGCTAAGTGAAAAGGCTGGGCTTGAGTTAAAAAAGGGCGCTGGAGCCCAGGTTGATGTAGTGGCTGCTAAACTGATCAAAAAGCAAGGTATAGGTGCACTACGCAGCTTCACAAAGCTTCATTTTGCAAATACAGAAAAAGCAAAGAAAATAGCTGGAGTATAAGAAAGCCAAAGACTAGCGCTGACAGAAGAGCCTTTTGCCTTCCGAAGCGATTGGCTTATGACATCGAGCCGATAGCGCCTGAATCTAGACATAAAAAATGGAGTGGTCACTTTGGACCCACTCCATTTTTTATTATGAACGCAATGTTGCATTAAATTTTTCAGCAACAGCTTTTAGTACTTTATCATGTGCTTTTGTTACTTCTTCTTCAGTTAACGTACGTTCTGGATCAAAATACTTGATTGAATAAGCAACTGATTTTTTACCAGGCTCCATACGCTCTCCTTCATAAAGGTCAAAGATTGTAACATCGCGAAGTAACTTACCTCCCGCTTCAATAATGACCTGCTTCATGTCACCAGCAGCCACTGATTGATCGACAACAAGTGCAATATCACGAGTCATAGACGGGAATCGTGGAATTGGATTATAAAGGATTTCTTCAACATCCGCTTCTAAAACATCCTTTAATGATAATTCAACTACATACGTTGGCGTTAAATCTAAGTCTTTTTGGACATTTGGATGAACTTGGCCAACAAACCCAATTTCTTTGTTATCTAATAAAACGGTAGCTGTTCGTCCAGGATGCATCCCTTCAACTCTTGCTTGTAGGAATGAAGTTCTGTTCTCAAGACCCAGCTTTTCAAAAAGCCCTTCTAAAATTCCTTTCACAACATAGAAATCCACCGCTTTTTTCTCGCCTTGCCATGTTGGTGATAACCATGAACCAGTCAGAGCAATCGCTAAGTGTTCCTTTTCATCTGGGAGTTCTTGATTCGGTCTCGCAATGAATACAGAGCCAGTTTCGTAAGTCGCCACACTATCAATTTGACGAGCTAGATTATGTGAAACAACCTCTAATAAATGCGGAAGAAGGCTTAACCTTAAAAGTGCACGTTCTTCACTCATTGGCATGGCTAAACGAATTGGTTCACTTATTTCTAATGCATATTTTTTTGCTTTTTCAGCACTTGTAAGTGAATATGTGGTGCTTTGGTATAATCCGACACCTTCTAAATATCTTCTAACTAAACGGCGCTTTGCTTGATATTCCGTTAATCTACCAGGATTTGATTCTCCAACTGGAAGAGTTGTTGGCAATTCATCATATCCGTATAGTCGTGCTACTTCTTCAATTAGATCCTCTTCAATTGTAATGTCAGGTCTGCGAGTAGGTACAGTAACATGGAAAATCTCATTATCAACACTATATGAGAATTTTAGGTTTGTGAAAATTTCCTCTACTTTTTCCTTTGAAATAGCAGTACCTAACACTTTGTTGATTCTATCAAGTGATACAGATACATTGACTGGCTGAATATCAAGTGTGTCAACAGCCACAACACCGTCAAGAACTTCACCACCAGCAAGCTCTACCATAAGTTCAGCTGCCCGGTCCGCTGCTTCTCGTGTGCGGTTTGGATCAATCCCCTTCTCAAAGCGTGAACTAGCTTCACTACGTAAACCGTGATCTTTAGATGACTTACGGATTGTACTTCCAGTAAAAAATGCAGACTCGATTAAAACGGTTGTTGTGTCATTTTTAACTTCAGAATTCGCTCCACCCATTACACCTGCAAGTGCTACTGGAACAGTTCCATTGGTAATCACAAGGTGTTCATCAGTTAATGTACGCTCTGTATCATCTAATGTCGTAATTTTTTCTCCATTTTTCGCACGTCTAACGAGAATTTCTTTAGAACCTAGTCGGTCATAATCAAACGCATGTAATGGTTGACCATATTCTAATAAAATATAATTTGTAATGTCGACTACATTATTATGTGGACGAATTCCTTCAGCCATCAGGCGTGTTTGAAGCCATAATGGTGATGGACCAATTTTTACATTCTTCACTACACGTGCTACATATAATGGATTATCTTCCTTCGCTTCAACTGAAATCGAAATGTAATCATCCGCTTTTTCCGATGTAGTAGTTACATTGGGTTGTGGTAGTTTTACGTCTTTTCCTAAAATAGCCGCAACCTCATATGCAACTCCCATCATGCTCATCGCATCAGCACGATTTGGTGTTAGTCCAAGTTCAAGAACCTTATCATCAAGATTTAATTGAGTAATTGCGTCTGTTCCAGGCTCTACCTCATGTGGGAATACAAAAATTCCTTCAGCATATTCCTTTGAAACAAGTTTTGATTCAAAACCAAGCTCTTGAAGAGAACAAATCATTCCATTTGACTCCTCACCACGAAGCTTTGCCTTTTTGATTTTAAAATTACCCGGTAAAACAGCGCCTACCTTTGCGACTACGACCTTTTGGCCTTTCGCAACGTTTGGTGCTCCACAAATAATTTGAACAGGCTCACCTTCACCTACATCAACGAGACATTTATTTAATTTGTCAGCATTGGGATGTTGTTCACATTCTAATACATGACCAACCACAATCCCGCTAATGCCTTCGCCTAAATGATCGACACCTTCAACTTCAATTCCACTTCTCGTAATTTTTTCTGCTAATTCTTCTGCCGTTACTCCTGATAAATCAACGTATTCCTGCAACCATTTATATGAAACAAACATTCTCTTTCTCCCTCCTTAAGCCCGATTGAATTGTTTGATGAAACGATTATCATTTGTGTATAAATGACGAATATCATCAATACCATATTTCAACATTGCAATACGTTCTGGGCCCATACCGAACGCAAATCCAGTATATTTCTTTGAATCAAATCCTGACATTTCAAGGACATTTGGATGAACCATACCAGCACCTAAAATTTCAATCCATCCTGTCTTCTTACATACATTACATCCATCCCCGCCACACTTAAAGCATGAGATATCCATTTCTACTGAAGGCTCAGTGAATGGGAAAAAGCTTGGGCGTAGACGAATTTCACGGTCCTCACCAAACATCTTTTTCGCAAAAGTATTAAGGGTTCCTTTAAGATCACTCATTCGAATATTCTCATCGACAACTAATCCTTCGATTTGTGTAAATTGATGAGAGTGGGTCGCATCATCATTATCACGGCGGTATACTTTACCTGGACAGATGATCTTTACAGGTCCTTTTCCTTCGTGCTTTTCCATTGTTCTCGCTTGAACAGGAGATGTTTGGGTACGAAGGAGAATATCCTCCGTGATATAAAATGAATCCTGCATATCTCTTGCTGGGTGGTCTTTCGGTAAATTTAAAGCTTCAAAATTGTAATAATCCTTTTCAACTTCAGGTCCTTCGGCAATGGAATAACCCATCCCTAGGAATAAATCTTCAATTTCTTCAATAACCTTAGTAAGTGGGTGAGGTCCTCCTACTTTAATCGGTCTTCCCGGAAGTGTAACATCAATTGTTTCGGAAGCTAATTTTCTTTCGACTTCTTCTTTTTCAAGTAGTTCTTGTTTTGCAGTTAGTTTTTCAGTGATTTGCTCTCTGACTTCATTAACAAGTGCTCCCATTTTTGGACGTTCTTCAGCGGAAAGCTTACCCATTCCTCTTAGTACTTCCGTAATCGGTCCTTTTTTACCTAAATACGCCACACGAATATCATTTAATTCTTTGAGATTCGTTGCGGCCTCTACTTTTGCAAGAGCTTCTTCTTTCAGCTCAAGTAATCTTTCTTGCATTGTTTTTTCCTCCTTTTTATTAGAAAAGCGCAAGGCGCCCGTTCATCGGCGACAAGCACAAGACATGCTCTGACAGAAAACGCTTTTTGCCTTCCGAAGTGATTGACTTGTGACCTCGAGCCGATGGCACCTGGAGCTAGACAATAAGACAAAATAAAAAACCTCAATCCCAAAAAAGGGACGAGGTTTAGATTCGCGGTACCACCCTTGTTAACAACTACATAAAAAGTAATTGCTCACTTCGTTTCAATAACGGCAAATGCCGGTACACCTTTACGCCATTTGTTCAGACGGTCCAAGTGCCAACTCCAGAGGTGAATTCACTTTCTTCTTCTATAAAAATGCTTGCAGTCACGGCATTTTCTCCCTGAATAGTGAGTGGAAAGTTACTGTTCTCTTTCACTGTTTTTTCGATATGATGTTTAAAAAGTCACCAAATGATAAGCTCCGAATCTCGTCGTCACTCGGCCTCTCCAGCCCTCACGTATTCATAACCTACGCTCCGGTCCTCAAGCCGCGAGTTCCTTGACCTTCTCGCTTCTGATTCGTCGACTTTTTAAATCACAGATAATATGTAAAGCATATAAATTATATTATACGTATCTTCGAGGTGCAAATCAAACCCATTTTAATTCTTTTTTCGTATAAATGGGAGATAGAGTATAAAAAACATGATTAACGCGACTAGTTCCAAGGATAAGAGATACCAAGGGTACGGACCAAGAAAGTCAATTAGGCTTGGGTTTATTGGTTTTCGAGCAAGAAACATATAGTTTCCACCAGTTGCTTTGTTGATAAAAAAGACGATGCATGCAATGACATTCAAAGCAGCAAATGCCTTCCAAACAGAATTGAAAGTGGGCCTAATATTCTCATACCAAAGCATGTACAGGCTTGCTAGAATAATCGCGATGTGAGCTAAGAAAAAGTGAAAATAACGATAATGTGGAAAGTCATAGGCGAGTTCCGGTGTAAGCATAGCCTGTAGGGCACCACCTATGCCTAAGAAATAGGTTACTTCAAATAACAGGTGGCTCTTAGTCAGTAACATGATAATACTCAAAAAAAGCGAAATCGAGCATAGCTGGAATGGTAGAGAATCGATTGGATCCCACACTCCCGTATATACATACCAAACATAAAGAGACAGCTCACTAATTAATAAAAATAATGCCAATGTATATCGAATGACTGATTTTCCTTTTGTAAGTCTGGTTCTAAAAAGAAATAACACAAAACCCGAGACTAAAAGCAAGCCCATCATCACGACATGTGAAAAAGATAACCAATGGAACGGTTCACCTACAATTGAGCCTCCGAAAAAGTCGATTATTTTACTCCCCCCTGTTTACCGCAAATGATAAAGTAAAATCCCCGCTGCTACTGCAACATTTAAAGACTCGCTTTTTCCGTAGATTGGAATATAGAGATTTTGATCTGTTTTCTCCAGTAATGCTGGTTGCACGCCATTTCCTTCATTTCCGACTATTAATGCAAAGGACTCTTCGACAGGTGCTTGTTTATAGTCGACTGCGTTCTTTAAAGATGTTCCATAGACTTTAATACCATTTTGATTAAGCCCATCAATCGTTTCTTGTAAATTTTCCTTCACAATAGGTATATGAAAAATCGAGCCCTGTGTAGAACGAATTACCTTTGAATTATAGACATCAACGCTCCCCTCACCAATAATCACAGCGTCGATTCCTGCAGCATCTGCAGTTCGAATCATTGTGCCTAGATTACCTGGATCCTGTACAGCATCTACTAATAACAACCTTGAGAACTGCCCATCTTCTTTTACAGAATATTGGTCACAAATCGCAGCTACTCCCTGTGAGGTATCTGTGTCACTTATTTCTTGCATTATTTTTTCTGTCACAATTGTGATAGATAGATTATCTACATTCCAGCTAGAGGGGATGTCAACTGTTTCACTAATAATCAATTCTCTGATGACAACATCACTTTTTAGAGCCTCTTCTACTAAATGAAAGCCTTCAATCATAAAAGTTCCAGTCTTGTCACGTTCTTTCTTCGTATGTAGTTTTTTCCATTGCTTAATTTGAGGATTTTTATTTGATTCAATTCGTTTCAACGTATTAATTGCTCCTTTTAGCTAATTCTTTTTCCATTATATCCTATGGTAAATACATAAAAAAGGCGGATACCGTAAAAGATACAAAAGAAAAGTTACATACGAAAGGTGTGCTTGTAAATGAACTTGAACTTAAGACATGCTGTTAAGCATAATGTCTCTGGAAATTCTCAAGCGGAATTAGAGGATACTATTGTAGATGCCATTCAAAGTGGCGAAGAAAAAATGCTCCCGGGATTAGGAGTATTATTTGAAGTAATCTGGCAAAACGCGAGCCAAGATGAAAAACAAGAAATGCTCTCAACATTAGAGCAAGGGTTAAAGCAATAATAAGGAAAGCCGATGACAAAAATCATCGGCTTCAGACTGTTGACAAACGCTCGCATACTGCGTTGCTTGCCTCTCTCGTCCGCTCATGAAGGCAACTTCTATTCGCGTCTTCGATCGGCGGCGCGCCTTGTCTGACAAGCGTTTTCAAGACAGTCTGTAGATAGTTAGTTATATCTAAATATCTAGTGAAAAATTTGAGTAGACAAAGTCAGTATTGACTTTGTCTACTCTCTGAAACCGATGACAAAAATCATCGGCTTTTTATTATCAATCAAATTTTATTTTGTTAACTGTTTCTTGGTCTAGACGTTTAATCACTTCTGCAATAAGTTTTACTGCATTTTCATAATCATCACGGTGAAGAATACCGGCATGTGAATGAATATAGCGTGTTGCGATTGTAATCGCTAATGCTGGGACACCTTCAAGTGAAATGTGGATTGATCCTGCATCTGTTCCACCACCAGCAATTGCATCAAATTGATAAGGGATGCTAAGTTCATCCGCAACTCCAACAACAAAATCACGTAAGCCCTTGTGTGAAACCATGGAAGCATCATATAAAATGATTTGAGGACCTTCACCCATTTTACTCATTGCTTCTTTTTCCGAAATTCCAGGTGTGTCACCGGCAATTCCGACATCAACGGCAATTGCAATATCTGGCTTGATCATCGTTGCTGCTGTTTTTGCACCACGAAGACCCACTTCCTCTTGAACCGAACCAACTCCATATACAATGTTTGGATGTTCTTCGTTCTTTAAATATTTTAAAACATCGATCGCAATGGCACAGCCAATTCGGTTATCCCATGCTTTGGCCAGTAGCATTTTTTCATTATTCATCACTGTAAATTCGAAATATGGAACAACTTGGTCTCCTGGTTTTACCCCAAATTCAAGAGCTTGCTCCCTACTTGCTGCACCAATATCAATAAACATATCTTTGATTTCAACAGGCTTCTTACGTGCGTCAGCAGATAAGATATGTGGCGGTTTTGAACCAATTACACCTGTAATATCCCCTTTACTTGTGACAACGGTTACTCGTTGTGCAAGCATAACCTGTGACCACCAGCCACCAACGGTTTGGAAACGTAAAAATCCTTTTTCATCAATCTGTGTTACCATGAAGCCAACTTCATCTAAATGCCCTGAAATCATAATTTTTGGGCCGTTTGGGTTGCCTTCTTTTTTAGCAATTAAACTTCCTAGTCCATCATAAGAAAGTTCATTTGAATAGGGAGTTATGTATTTTTTCATGACTTCACGAGGCTCTCGTTCGTTACCAGGAATCCCTTTTGCGTCGGTAAGATCTTTTAGCATCGTTAAAGTTTCATCAAGCTTTGTCATTCGTAAATCACCTAACTTTCGTTAATTTGACTATTTCATTATACAGAAAATAGTGGTAATTAAGCAATTTTGGTTCCTTATTATTTGGTCCCACTCGAACCGAATCCGCCTTCTCCTCTTTCAGAGGCTGCCACTTCCTCAACCTGTAGTAAGTGTACTTGAGCTACTTCAGCAATGACCATTTGTGCTATCCGCATCTGTTTTTCCACTACAAAATCATTTTTTCCATGATTAATTAAAATGACAGCAATTTCTCCTCGATAGCCTTCGTCAATGGTTCCTGGACTATTTAAAACCGTAACGGAGTGTTTGAGTGCAAGTCCACTTCTTGGTCTCACTTGTGCTTCTGTTCCTGGTGGTAGCTCAATTTTGATTCCTGTTTTGATTAATTCAGCTTCCCCTGGTTTAATAACCTTTTCTTCAGCAGAAAATAAATCTAGGCCTGCATCACCTGGATTTGCTTGCAATGGAAGCCTTGCATCCTCATTAAGTAGCATTACTTTTAAGTTGTATGTCATACGAAAATCCTCCTCTAGAAAAAAATTATAACAAATTTAAAATAACTTGAAACCTTTTGTATGGGTTATTCGTATATGTTGGCAGATTGAAAATGGAGGGAGTCCTCTTATGTTTGTCATACTTATTCGTTTTGTCATCTTACTTCTAATCATCTTTTTATTATATCGGATTTTTAAGTACGTATTAAATCCAAAGAGGAAGCTTGAGATCGCTCAAGAAAAAAATGAATTCTTCTGGCTTGATGACCTGGCAAATGTCCATAAAAACTTTTTATTAACGTATAAGGGAGTATTATTTGAAGGGGAAAAATATTTAGGTTCTACAAAAAAATCATTTGAGGTTGTGTCCATCTTTGTCTGGGCCAAAACGGACAATCTGAAGGGATTAACCTATACGGATTTCCAATACATTGAGCGTAGAATTAATGAAAATTATCCACATGCAAAAATTGATTGGAAAAGTCCAATAAAAGAACTGATAAAGGAGAACAGTCGTGAGCGTTAAGCACACGACTGTTTTTTTATTGATAAGACCTACCTGCTTTAGGATTAAAAAACTCATGCCATTTGATAATAACTTGCCTTTCTCGTAATAGATAGAATAAAAGAGTAAGTGCAAGGAGTATCGCAAGAATTACGGTTGTAGAGAACTCACGGATAAATTGACCGAAAACAGTGTAAAGAAGGGCTACTGGGATATTTGTATAAAAGGAGGCTTTGGCATATTCTCGAAAATTTCTTGTAACATCCAAAATACATAATGATAAAAGATGAAAATTAATGAAAGGAATAAGACGTAAGATTGCAATTTGCCCAACGGTAAAATTCACTTTGTCACCTAACCATTTTTGCTTGAGTGTATTAATTTTTTTCGACAATCTTGGAACCTGTCGATATAAGAAATAAAAAAGTATGCTGAGAAATGATAATCCTACTATGGAATAGATTGTGCCAAAAACGGATCCGAATAAAATCCCCCCGACAATACATACAACAGGTACTGGTATGAAAAAGAAAGGACGAATCAGATGGATTCCAATAAAAATGATAGGTGCAAGTAGACCAGTAGACTCAATAAAAACGAATAGCAGTGTCATTGTATCATCCAAATGTACAACTCACCTCTTCCGTAAGTTTCTATGAAAAGTGCTATTTAAGCATATACATTCGTACAAGTTGTTATGACAAGTTAACTAAAATATAAACATATATGGCTATAGAAAGTAATGTAAGAATAGGGAGAAGGATGACAAATTGCTTATGCTTCGTCTTATGCCGAAACTTCCTCATACCAAAAGTCGTTCCAAGTGCTCCACCTAAGATGGAGATAATCCAAATATGTTTTTCAGAGATGCGCCATTTGTTGGTTTTAGCTCTGTTTTTGTCGATGTACATGAGTAGGAAACCGTATATGTTAAGGATGATGTAAATGATTAAAATTGCGTACATTGTTTATCCACCTTTTACAGCGCGCAAAAATGCGGCATATGGTTTTTATTTTCTTTCTGTGGTCGATATTTCGATTTTATGGTCGTTATTTTGATTCTATGGTCGTTATTTCACTTCTATGGTTTTTAGCTTAATGTGACGAACTAACAAAAAAGGTTACTCTCATTTTACAATGGGAGTAACCTTTTTACCTAGACTTATTTGTAGTCTAGCTTCAGCGACTAGAAATTCGTGAAATTTCAACTCCTCCGGTAGAGGCAAAATACGCCTCTTAGTCGAAGTCTTCGACGCACAGGAAGTGCTAGTGCCGACGTTGCCACAGGACGTGGCGATTTTAGTCGGCCAGTTTCCTAATTTCTGGTCAAGTCGCTTCCGCTTTTTTATTTTAGGTTGTTTTTAGCTACAGTTGCTAATTCTGCGAATGCTTTTTCGTCGCTAACAGCTAGGTCAGCAAGCATTTTACGGTTTACTTCGATACCAGCTACTTTAAGTCCGTGCATTAAACGGCTGTAAGAAAGACCGTTCATACGAGCAGCTGCGTTGATACGAGTAATCCATAGCTTACGGAAGTCGCGTTTCTTTTGACGACGGTCACGATAAGCATACATTAATGATTTCATTACTTGTTGGTTTGCAACTTTATATAAAGTGTGTTTTGAACCGAAATAACCTTTAGCTAATTTTAATACCTTTTTACGACGTTTGCGTGTAACAGTTCCGCCTTTTACTCTTGGCATTTTGTTTCCCTCCTAGAATCTATATCAATCAATCAACGATTATTTAATGTTGTCTAACATGTGGCGAATACGTTTGAAATCGCCTTTGCTTACTAGTGAAGCTTTACGAAGCTTACGCTTTTGCTTTTGTGATTTATTTCCGAATAAGTGGCTTGTATATGCATGTGAACGTTTAAGTTTACCAGATCCTGTTTTCTTAAAACGCTTTGCAGATCCACGGTGTGTTTTCATTTTTGGCATAGGGAGTTCCTCCTCGTTTCATTACTTTTCAGTTTTAGGTGCTAGTACTAAAAACATGCTTCTTCCATCCATTTTTGGATGTGATTCAATAGTAGCAACTTCAGCACAAGCTTTAGAAAAACGATCTAAAACACGTTGACCGATTTCTTTATGTGTAATCGCACGGCCTTTAAAGCGAATAGATGCTTTAACTTTGTCACCTTTTTCAAGGAATTTGATTGCATTGCGAAGCTTTGTATTAAAATCATGCTCATCAATTGTCGGACTAAGTCTAACTTCCTTGATGTTAATAACCTTTTGATTTTTACGAGCTTCTTTTTCCTTCTTCTGTTGCTCAAAACGGAATTTACCGTAGTCCATAATACGACATACAGGTGGTTTCGCATTTGGGGCAACCAATACAAGATCAAGATTTGCTCTAGCAGCGATTTCTAATGCTTCACTTTTGGATTTAATTCCTAGCTGATCACCATTTTGACCAATCAAACGAACCTCACGGGCACGAATGCCTTCGTTTACCATCATGTCTTTGCTAATAATTAGCCACCTCCAAGGTTTTTTAAAGAATGCCTCGTTTGAAATCTTGCGCATTTTACAGATTTGAGACAAATAAAAAAGTGTGAATGTATGCACACCCACACTATTACAATTCATTTACACATTAATGATTAATGAACGTAAGACCTACCAACTGCAATTTGCGTCAATCAGGTGAGAAGCGGGTGCTTCTACTTTCTCAAACAAGTATTCAATTACCTTTAAAAGTATAACATCTATGATGATCTCTGTCAAACGGTGCATGACTAGAATAACACAACGAAATTTATTCTAGCATGCACTTTTATCTTTGACAAGAACTTTTTACTTTTTTACTTCCTGTAAAATATTTGCAAGGAAAGTATCAAAGGATAAAGTCTCTGATTTCTGCTCGCCATACTTCCGTACGTTTACTGCATTTTCGCCCATTTCATTGTCTCCTACAACAAGCATAAATGGAACTTTTTGCATCTGGGCTTCACGAATTTTATAGCCAATCTTTTCATCACGATCATCTATTTCTACACGTAAGCCTTCTGCCTGGAGCTTTTCTTGAACACTCTTCGCATAGTCTAAATGAACGTCTGGAGATACTGGTATTACTTGAACCTGAACAGGTGCTAACCAAGTTGGAAATGCGCCTTTGTATTCTTCAATTAAATAAGCAACAAAGCGTTCCATTGTTGATACAACACCACGGTGAATGACGACTGGACGATGTTGCTTTCCATCTTCACCGATATAAGTTAAATCAAAGCGTTCTGGTAATAAGAAATCAAGCTGAACAGTTGAAAGTGTTTCATCTTTTCCAAGTGCTGTCCGAACTTGAACATCAAGCTTAGGACCATAGAATGCCGCTTCACCCTCTGCCTCAAAATAATCAAGGCCAAGGTCATCCATTGCACCTTTTAACATGGATTGTGCTTTTTCCCACATCGCATCATCATCGAAGTATTTTTCAGTATCAGCTGGGTCGCGATAAGAAAGACGGAAGCTGTAGTCTTTAATATCAAAGTCTTTATATACCTCTAAGATTAGATTAACAACGCGTTTAAATTCTTCTTGAATTTGGTCTGGACGAACGAAGATATGAGCATCATTTAGAGTCATCCCTCTAACACGTTGTAGACCAGATAATGCTCCACTCATCTCATAACGATGCATAGTTCCTAATTCAGCAATACGGATTGGGAGCTTACGATAACTGTGAATTCCATTTTTATAGATCATCATGTGATGCGGGCAGTTCATTGGACGAAGCACAAGCTCTTCATTATCCATTTCCATTACAGGGAACATGTCATCTTGATAATGATCCCAGTGACCTGAAGTTTTATATAGCTCAACATTTGCAAGAACAGGTGTATACACATGGTCATAGCCTAGTCTTACTTCTTTATCCACAATATATCGTTCGATCACACGACGAATAGTTGCGCCTTTTGGAAGCCATAATGGCAAGCCTTGACCAACTTTTTGTGAGTTTGTAAAGAGGCTTAGTTCTTTACCTAATTTTCGATGGTCACGTTCCTTGGCTTCTTCAAGGAAATGAAGATGTTCTTCGAGGTCTGCTTTTTTGAAGAATGCAGTCCCATAAATTCGTTGAAGCATCTTGTTGTCGCTATCCCCACGCCAGTATGCACCAGCAATGCTTAATAGCTTGAATTCTTTTACTTTTCCTGTTGAAGGAACATGGACACCACGGCAAAGGTCAAAGAATTCGCCTTGCTCGTAAATGGATAAAGGTTCTCCTTCTGGAATATCTTGAATTAGCTCAAGCTTAAGCTCGTCACCAATCTCTTCGTATCGACGAATCGCTTCATCTCTTGAAACCTCAACACGGTGAATTTCAAGATTTTCATTTACAATTTTTTTCATTTCTTTTTCAATTTCAGGTAGATCTTCAGGTGTTAATGACTTTTCCATATCAATATCATAGTAGAAGCCATTTTCAATAACAGGTCCCACACCAAGCTTAACGTCTTTGTATAGACGCTTAATTGCTTGAGCCATTAAGTGAGCTGTACTGTGTCGCATGATTTCTAATGCTGCATCAGTATCTTGGGTAATAATTGCTATTTCACCATCTTCATGGATTTCAGTTCGCAAATCAATTTCCTTGCCGTTAAATTTACCGGCAATTGATTTTTTCTTTAGTCCTGGGCTGATCGAGCCAGCAATTTCTTCTGTTGTTGTTCCTTTAGGAAACTCCTTCACTGCTCCGTCTGGAAATGTAATTTTTACTACATCTGACATCAGTTTTCAACTCCTTTTTCTTAATAAAAGTTATAGGCTCATTTCTTAAAGATTGTTGCTATTAAAACATAGGGTGATTTCGCTTCTGGTACTCGCTTTCCGCGGGCGATCCGCAAGCCTCCTCGCTTCACTGCGGGGTCTCGCTTGGCTCGCTATTCCCGCAGGAGTCTCGTACCATCCGCCGAAATCACAGGAAGGCGAACAATTACTATTTACCTTCGCACAATCATATCCAAAAACAACAAAATTTACGAAAACAGCCAAATAAAAAATACCCGTCCCTAAAAAAGGGACGAGTATATGTATCGTGGTTCCACCCTTGTTCCCATGTCAGACAAACGACTTTCCGTTGATCTTTCATGGCTCAAGAAATAAATAACGGTTTCCCGTCAGTAATTACAGCTTTGCTTACCAAAGGTTCACTACTGAAGTTTAGAGGTGGTAATAGTACATTCGTGTTAGGAAGCTCTCAGCCTCGTCTTCCCTCTCTGAAAACCGTAATTATACCATCGTGTCCTCATCATAACTTTTAAAATTATAAATGTATGATTTGCAATATGTGTGTATTATAGTCTTATTTAAAAGTTAAATCAAGGGCACTTCACATATTTTATATTTTTTTTGCTCTCAGACGTCTATTTTCAAAGGATTTCTTTGTGTAAATCGTGACATTCTCTAAAAATATATTGTGAATGGTTTGGATCATTCCATTATCAATCTGATCCGTGTAAATGGATATAGATCTTGGTGCAATTGATACTAATGGTGCCAAGACGGCAGAATCAATGTACATCGGCTGATGCAAAATTAATTTTCGATCGATAAATTTAAAAAGCTCATCTCGCTTAATTTCAGTAAATGTATCATTATAAAAATAAAATTGCTCATCATGTAAAATATGTAATTGTTCAAGCTTTGGTTCCCGCTTTTCCCGAAATTCTCGCAATCCTTGGATAAACGTTTGATACTCTTGCTCAAGTTTGTATTCGTCAATAGCCGACTCCACAATTTGTAATAATGCCTCATTATACGAGCGCATACGAAACTTTAAAAAAGATTCAAATGAAAAAGAAATAGGAACCTGTAGGAAATCGTGAAGTGCTTCAGCTACCAATTGTTCCCGTGGAACGACATCCTGCACAGCAGGGATATCAGGATTATTCCCATCCATTAACGCTTTTGCAATTTCTAATATTTGTTTTTTCTCTTCGTAGTCAGTAAAGTAAAATACATTTTCGATATAATCAAGAATCCAATGATCTTCTTTATTTTTGATGATAAATTCGGTCATAACCGGAATGATCACGACCTGTACAACATATTGTGTTTTTTCTGATGCGAACACCGACACTACATTTTCTTCTTCATGTACAACCTCTATGTAATCTATAGAAAGAGCTTCTACCTTTCTTAGTAAGCCCTTATACATTTTTTGTGCATCTGTTGTTTCTTGAAAATGCATTTCAATCAAGCTAGTCCCCCCCTAATAGCCAATACCATTACCCTGTTACATGTATATGGCTAATGGGACAACTTTAGAATAAAAAAATAGCTATCCCATTTAGAGATAGCTATTTTACTTAATAGCGACGGTTTTTCCCTTTTAGTTCGACGGGTTTCGCTAAATATTTAATTCGTTCCATAATTCTCGCTGCTTTTACCTTTTCCTCTTCACCACGTTGCGTATAGGATAAGTGGTGTTCAAGTCCTTTGAAATCAAAATTTGAAGTGAAGAAAGTAGGTAGGTTTTCAAGCATTCGATATTGGAGAATACTTCCAAGAATATCATCGCGCATCCAACTTGACATCGATTCTGCTCCGATATCATCAAGCATTAAAACTGGAACCTTTTTAACTGCATCGATTTTAGAGTTGATCGATTGGTCTTGTAGGGAACCCTTTAATTCTCTCATAAATTCCGGTACATAGACGAGCATGGATGCTACCTTTTTTAGTGCCAAACCATTTGCAAGCGCCCCTAAAAAATAGGTTTTCCCAATTCCAAATGAACCGTATAAATATAGTCCTTGCATTCTTTTGCCTGGTTCATAGTGGTCAAGAAATTCCTGAATTAATAAAATGGCATCTGAACGCCCTTCATCAAAATCAAGAGATTCAAGAGATGCATCAAGAATATCCTTTGGAACATACATGCTTTTAATTAATGACTTATATTTAACCTGTTCATCATACATAACCTTTTTTGGACATCTTTCATAGCTTAAATCGATTATATTTCCTTTAAGTTCGAGTTGAGGATGATATCCCTGTAGCATGTTTTTACATGCCTCAAGGGTTTCACATTTACTACATTCCTTGCTTTGATTAATATACTCGTACAACTTCCCAAGACTTCTATTGATTGTATCATTCGTTATTTCATCTTGATGGACATTTATAAAATTCCTTACCTCTGGGTGATTTAATACTTCATGCTTGATTTGTTCATATCGCTGCTGAAATCCAGTGTTATTAGATAGTTTTTTAAAAGAGTCCTGAATCGGTTTCATATCCTCACCCCCATCCTATTTGTTTTTTTTCAGTCTTTCCTCAAATAAACGCTTCTTGTCCTCAAACGATGGATCATGTGTTTCTTCCTGTTTAGGCGCTTCTGCTTGTGTTCCTTCTTCTTGCTTTAACCAATCAGGCAACAGTTCTTTGCGAATTGGTTGTCTTTTATATTTATTTGTCTTTTTATCAGCGGTCCAATTATGCTTTTTAGCCGTCTCCATGGCCTCTTTTACTGTCTTAATATTCAAACGTGCCCAGTTGCTCGCAATGGTTTCAATATAGGACTTTGTTAGCCTCATATCTGATTTTAACATGACATAATATAACAGTACATTCACAACACCTGGAAGAAGGTTTTGTCGGAACATGACTTCTTCGATGATTTTTAATTCTGAGACAGACGGCTGCGCTCCCCCAGAAACATCAATTAGAAACTCTTTCGGAGAAATTCTTTCAAGCTTTTGTATTAATTCCTCTTCCTTTGTTTGGGGAACTTTATTGATCATCGTTTGATTTGTTAATGGTTGGATTTTTTCCGTCAGCGTAGGTAATTCATTTCCCGTTTCAAATTGATACCAATCTCGTGAGGCTTTTCTTAACTTTTCAATATCAATTTTTTCGTTTGGGTCTAGAGCGCTCATAACAATCCCTTGCATTTCAATCGGATCAATTCCGTAAAGGAAGGAAAGCTTTGTGATCGCCTCTTTTACCCGAGGGGTAATCGATTTTTTTGGTATCATTACTTCGGAAATACCTGCAAAGAATAAATCAAAATTAAAGTTATCATTTTCAATTAAAAGCTTTTTATCTTCATTTCGATCCATGAATTCTGTATTTTCATCCTGTTCAAGATTATGATTCATTTCATCACTAATGGTTGAAATCATTTTTGAAACTTTAACGGATTCAAATACTTCACTAAACGCCTTTGTAATGGGTTTGTACGAATCTAAATCTATTTCATTATCTGAAAAGAACTGCTTTAGTTTAAAAAATTTACTCTTACCAAGCCTGTTATATAAGTAAACGTTAAGAACACCATCCGTAAAAAAAGCTCTCGGCGAAAGGGGTGCTTGAAGTTCATAGATAAAACTTCTTGAATCTTCATCAGTCTTTACAAATGTTTTTAATAGGCCAATGCCTTCAAGCTTTAATCGTTCTTGATAAATTTCCTCAAGATTTGTTTGAAGTAGCGCCATTAATGTATAATGGGTACTTTCATCACTCCAAAGTCGGTTTTGCTCCAATTCACTCCACAGGGTCATATAAAGACTGAAGGCTTTCATGCCAATTAGAGGCTGGTATAGCAATGAGACAATTTTCCGATCATAGTCATGCAAAAGGTCTGCAGCATGAACGATATAGCGATCAACTGGTACTATTTCCTTCCAATGCTCCATTTCATCAAGGCCTTCCATTTCTCTTTATTATAGTGAAAAAAAGAGCTTAAAAGTTCTTAAGCCCTTAACGTTCCCGTTTAATTAATTCCTTTAATTCATCAATAAATACATTTATATCTTTAAATTGACGGTATACGGATGCAAAGCGAACATATGCCACTTCATCCACTTTTGCCAGATGATTCATGACATACTCACCAATCATATCGCTTTTTACTTCTGCAATCCCTTGACTTCTCAATTCCTTTTCAACTTCGTGGGTGATATCCTCTAATTGTTTTAAAGAAACCGGACGTTTTTCACATGCTTTAATTAGCCCACGGAGCATCTTTTCCCGGCTAAATTCCTCACGCGTTCCTTCTTTTTTAACTACAATTAAAGGTATTTCCTCTACTTTTTCAAATGTCGTAAAACGGTATTGGCATTTTTCACATTCACGTCTTCTGCGGATGGATCGACTATCATCAACAGGACGTGAATCCAAAACTCTTGTTCCATTATGGTGACAAGTAGGGCATCTCAATGGTAACAACTCCCTTCCGAGGAGATTTCTATGTATTCATCTTATAAGAAAGATTTTTGTAGGACAAGGGTTTTTACTCAGGAAATTTCTGTTGTTACAATTCGCCCTTTCCAATTAGCGGCAGTTCTTTATCTAAGTGTTGATACAAATTCAAGATTACCTTTCGGCTATAGCCAAAATCAATCGGTAACAGAAGTGTTTCTGTCGTTACTGCAAAGTCAATGGCTGTTTCAAATGGTCTAACGGAAACGACTGTTGCTACAACAAAGGCTTTTCTTCCTTTTTTGATTGAGATACTTATTTCTCCTCGTTCTTCTGATACAGAGTTGAGATGGTAGCCATCTAAATTATGAATAACCTTTTTTACTGCTTCGATTGCTTTTTTATTTGTTGTTTTATAATAATGACTTTTTAAAAGCTCGTCCGAATGTTTGTCTCTTGTTTCACTGTGATTAGAAAAAAACGCTTGCAATCCCATATTTGCCACTCCTTATAAAATCTATATTATAAATATTGCAGTTATAAATGTAAAAAAAGAGGTGTAGTTAATTACACCTCTTACTATTTTAGATGATTCATATTTATTTTTAAAGTACTTTAACTTGTGCTGGCTTTATTTGCACCGGACCCATGCCACGTGGGAGTTCAATATTCTCACGCGTTTGTGCACCAAGTGCCTCAGCAATATAGTCTGCGGCAATATTAGGATCTAAATCCCCACAAGTGTAAACGTCAATACTTGCATATCCATGTTCAGGAAAACTGTGAATTGTTAAATGTGATTCCGAAATGATCACAACTCCGCTAACTCCCTGTGGAGCAAATTTGTGAAATGCTACTTCACGAATTTCCGCACCTGATTTAAGTGCTGCCTGAACAAACGTTTCTTCAATACCTTGTATGTCATTTAATTTTTCAAAATCGCAACCCCATAATTCAGAGATCACATGACGACCCATTGTTTCCATAATTAAGTTGTTCCCCCTCTTACAATAATTTCGGGTGAGTTCTTCGCGTAAAGCATGAGCATAACTACCACGGGGGAAAGTTAGTCCAGAGAGGTCCTAACCCTTTAAGTAGTTACAAAAGCATAAGCTTTTAAGAAGTTCACGAAATTTAGTATACTTTGTTTATATACTTTTAGCAACAGTTATTAAATAAAAAATAAAAACCTTCCCGTAATTGGGAAGGTTTTCTTTATTTTCTTAATTAGCCTACTCTGGCTTCTGTTTTTTGGATGATTTTTGTGCCTACATATTTTGCTAAATCTACAACTCTACAAGAATAACCCCATTCATTATCGTACCAAGCTAATACCTTTACCTTTCGATCTCCGATGACCATCGTAGATAAGCCATCAATAATGGATGAATGTGGATTTGTATTGAAATCAATAGAAACTAGCGGTTCAGTTGTAAAATCCAAAACCCCTTTTAATGCTCCCACAGAAGCAGTAATAAAGGCTTCGTTTATTTCTTCAACTGTAACATCTCGCTCGACATCTACAACTAAATCAACTAACGACACATTTGGAGTTGGAACTCGAAGCGCCATTCCATGCAATTTTCCTTTTAGTTCTGGCAACACAAGTGATAATGCTTTTGCCGCTCCAGTTGAGGTCGGAATAATGGATTGTGCACAAGCCCTTGCTCTTCGCAAATCTTTATGTGGATTATCTATATTTTTTTGATCATTTGTATACGCGTGAACGGTTGTCATTAAACCGTTTACAATTCCGAACTGTTCATTAAGCACCTTCACAACTGGCGCTAAGCAATTTGTTGTACAGGATGCATTTGAAATAATCAAATGATTTTCATGATCATATTTATCTTCGTTAACACCCATAACGATTGTAATGTCTTCATTCTTACCAGGTGCTGTTAAGATAACCTTTTTCGCACCAGCTTGTAAATGTAAGTTTGCCTTTTCCTTTGAGTTAAACTTTCCTGTTGCCTCAATCACAATATCTATATTCAAACTTTTCCAAGGAAGCTCTAAAGGATCACGGGAGCTTAGAAGTTGTACACGCTTTCCATTTACCAACAATGAGTCATCCCCAGGAATGACCTCCGCATTGAACTTTCCGTGATTTGTATCATATTTTATGAGATGTGACAGTGTTTCAGCAGGGTAGCTTGCATTGATTGCAACTATTTCTAATGAATCATCCATGATTGCATTTCTAAATACCATTCTACCAATACGGCCAAATCCATTAATTGCGATTCTTGGCTTCATTACAACCCCTCCAGGATATATGTTATACAATTTAACCGAAACTTTCATGATTAGTATAACACATTAGATTAGATATGTAACATTTTTATTCTGATTTTTTATAAAAATGGTTATTTATACAACTTCTGAATGCTCATTGTCTATGGATAAGCATAGAAAAAGGCATCCCAGCCGTTTGAGACACCTTTGTTATGTTATGAAACTTTAATTTGAATACCCCATTGTTTACAAATAACACGAAACTGATCCTTCGTAGCCTCAATTGTGCCATTATTATCAATCACAGCATCTGCAAGTTGAATTTTGTCCTTAAGCGGCATTTGTGATTGAATCCTAGCCTCTGCCTCTTCCTTGGTAAGACTATTGCGATTCATAAGACGTGATAACTGTTTCTCATAATCAACATAAACAAGGAGGGTTTTATCGACTAAGGAGGTTAATTTACTTTCAAATAACAATGGGATATCTAATACAACTGTTTCCTCACCGTTCATCATATGCTCTTCTTTTTCCTTCAGCATTTGTTTCCGAACAGCTGGATGAACAATTGAATTCAATAAAAGTCGTTTGTCCTCACTGAAAAAGACTATCGAACCTAACTTCGGACGATTAATCGTCTTATCTGGTAATAATATGTCTTCGCCAAATGATTGAACAATTTGTTCGTATGCTTCTTCGCCAATCTCAACAACTTTACGTGCAATAACGTCGGCATCAATTACAACAATTCCTGCTTCTTTAAACATCTGTGATACTGTACTTTTTCCACTGGCGATTCCACCTGTTAATCCGATTGTTAATGTCACGTATTTTATCTCCTCTGCTGTTTTTTAGAATTTCCAGATTCCAATTAAAATCAATAGGATTCCTGGCAAAAATGAAAATTTCTGTATCCATCGATTCTTTGAAAAAACAGAACCACTTTTCATACCTGTATAAACAAAAAGGGAGCTCATCACGGCTACCAACAAAGCCATTACCCACGGAGAAAAGCCTAATAAAGCAGCACCAATTCCTGCACCAAAAGCATCAAGCGAAAGGGCAAGACCTAGTAAAAATGCTTCAAGACCGGTAATGGTTCCTGATTTGTCAAGGTCGGCAACCATGGGCTTCTTTAAAATATTGATAACAAGTCCAAGTGATTTTATTTCAACCTTCACTAATAGCTTTTCTTCGTTCTGTTCTGCTGTTTGGGATGATGGACGAAAAAACTGAAACAATACCCAGGCACCAATAATTACGAGTACGATACCGCCTAGCCGGTCCGCCATTTCTGGTGAAACAAAGAGGGCAATTGATTTACCTAGCCCCATAGCAGCCGCCATGGTTACAGCTGAACAGCAGGCTATTGTTATGATTGACCTGAATGGTATTTTCATTTTTCTCATACCATATGTGAAACCAACACTAAAACTATCTAAGCTAACTGCAAATGCTAATAAAATGAGTGATGCGAACTGGGACATCTCAAAGAATCTCCTTCCTATCGATTGCTAAGATAGTATATGGAGAGAGCCCATTTCATGTGAAATGTCCGCGGAGAAGGAAAATGACGCATCGGATTTCTCTGATTTAACCGTTACTCATTTTTTCGTTTCGTTTTATTCTTTTGGCATTTTGGGCAGTAGTGGGTGCCCCTTCCGCCCACGACTGTTTTTTGTATTTCTGTTCCGCATCTTTGACATACTTTTCCGTTTTGACCATAAACAAATAACTGCAATTGGAACATCCCGATTTCACCTTGTGTGTTCACATAGGATCGGATTGTGCTTCCACCTTTTTCAACAGCTTCATTTAATGTTTGAATGATTTCATGGTGGAGTTTCTTCATTTCCTTCTTAGTCAGGGAATTTGCTTCGCGTTCAGGATATATCCCCGCTCTAAATAAAGCCTCATCCACATAAATATTCCCAAGCCCAACAACATTTGTTTGGTCAAGTAGTGCAACTTTAATCTTCCGATTGGTTTTTGTTAGCTTTTCCTCTAAATATTTAAGTGTAAATTCTTTGGAAAATGGCTCAGGTCCTAATTGGGATAAGGGAAGACTCTCTTCTTCTTCCCCTTTGCTAAATAAATGCATCGTTCCAAATTTCCGGACATCCCGATAGCGAAGCTCAGTTCCATCTGTAAAAGTAAATAAAACATGGGTATGTTTATCGTATGGCTCGTCTTTATCATAGAGACCATATCTGCCCTCCATGCGTAAATGCGAAATCATCACATAATCATCTAATATAAATTTCAAAAACTTCCCTCTTCGCCCCACATCATGAATGGTTTGACCACGAAGAGCGTCACAAAATTGTTCTGGTTCTTCTGGTTTTTTGATTATTTTAGGCCATAGCACCTTCACGTGATTAATCGTTTTTCCATTTACAAGCTGAGTTAACGTTCGTCTAACTGTTTCAACTTCTGGTAATTCAGGCATTTGATCACTTCCTTATTTCTTAACATCAAATACGCCATAGCGTATTTGCGCCCGATTTTTAGCCCCACAGAAAGTGGGTCATAAAGACGTTGCCACAGGAAAGTGGCTGTTTTAGTCTTTAATCTTACTGCGAGATACAGTGAAACTTCAATCTGTGGAAGCTTTACCCCACAGATTGATAGTTGAACCGATCAGGCTTTTACTGGCGTTTGCCCTCAATGAGGGGTTAGTGCCAGTTAATGCTGAAAAACTTCCTTTGAAAAATCGTGGCCTACGCCGGCGGGCTTTTAACTTTATTCAGCTGGGTTTAAAACTCGGCTGAATAAAGTTAAACTATTTAGCATCGTACCATGTCTTCCCGTATGCATAATCGACCTTTAATGGTACTTTTAAGGAAATGGCATTTTCCATTACTTCTGGTACAATTTTTTTCAATATCTCAATTTCTTCTTCTGGTGCTTCAAAAATTAATTCGTCATGTACTTGTAACAGCAATTTTGCTTGAAGCTTTTCTTCTTTTAATCTAGCCGCCATATCAATCATTGCTTTCTTGATAATATCAGCAGCACTTCCTTGAATCGGAGTATTCATTGCTGTTCTTTCTGCAAAGCTACGAACATTAAAATTACGAGCTGTAATTTCAGGAATATATCGTCTTCTATGAAGAAGAGTTGATACATAGCCTTTTTGTCTAACGTCCTCAACGATATCTTCCATATATTCCTTGACGCCTGGGAAGCTTGCAAAATAACGCTCAATAAATTGTCCGGCTTCCTTCCTTGTAATTCCAAGGTTTTGGGATAATCCAAAATCACTAATTCCGTATACGATTCCGAAGTTAACAGCCTTTGCCTGTCGCCGCATATTGGAGGTAACCTCGTCTTCCTTTACATGGAACACATCCATTGCCGTTTTTGTATGAATATCGAGATCATTCGTAAAGGCGTGAATTAGATTCTCATCGTTTGCAATATGTGCCAGCACTCTTAGTTCAATTTGAGAGTAATCGGCTGCAAACATAAACCAATCCTTTTTCGAAGGTACAAAGGCTTGTCTTATTTTTCGTCCTTCCTCCAAGCGAATTGGAATGTTTTGCAGGTTTGGATCTGTTGAACTTAATCTTCCGGTTTGTGTTAAAGCTTGCTGGAATCGAGTATGAACCTTACATGTATCTTCATGCACAACCTTTAATAACCCCTCAATATAGGTTGATTGAAGCTTTCCAACTTGTCGATAATGCAAAATATATTCAATAATTTCATGTTCTTTAGCCAGCTTTTCAAGAATATCTGCAGACGTTGAATAACCTGTTTTGGTCTTCTTGTAAACAGTAAGTTGAAGCTTTTCAAAAAGAATGACACCTAGCTGCTTTGGTGAATTAATGTTAAATTCTTCTCCAGCCAGTTCATAAATCTTTTGTTCAAGTTCTTGAAGATGTGCCTTTAATTCTTCTCCCATTGCTTTTAAACGTTCAACATCAACCTTAACCCCGGTTGCTTCCATTTCCGCTAATATTAGTGATAATGGCATTTCTAAATCAGTGAAAAGCTTATATTGTTCGTTTTCCTGCAATTCTTTTAGGAAAATATCCTGTAGCTTCTTGAGAGCAATTGCCTTTCTAACAATATGCTCAGAAAGCTCTTTTTCGTCTGGTATGCTTTGTTTTGCACCTTTTCCATACACAGCCTCATCCGTTTGTACATCTGTAATTCCTTTTAATTTTGCTATTGCAGCAACATCATCGGTTGAATCAGATGGATTTAAAATATATGAGGCAATTAAACAGTCAAAGTCAATTCCTTGTAAGTCGATCCCCTTCCATCTCAACGCAACAAGTGATTTTTTTCCGTCAAACACGGTTTTCTTTTTTTCGTTGTCCTTTGCCCATTCCTTAAATGCATCTGATTCAAGGGCAAGTTTTGTTGGAATATAAAAATTCCCGTTTTCATTTGATATCGCAATCCCTTGGATGTCTGCCCTATGATAACTTTCCTCAAGCACTTCCACAATCAAAGAAGATTCAGCAGAAAACATATCATCAGTAACTCTATCGACGATCTTATATGAAATCTCTTCTAAAGGCTTGTCTTCTATTTTCTCGCTAGCCTCAACTTTGTCCAGCAATGAATTAAATCCGAGCTCTTTAAAAAGTTTAATCACCTGGTCTCCATCATAGCCATTATATTCAAGCTCAGAAATTCCAATTTCGATAGGTGCTTCACGATAGATTGTAGCAAGTTGCTTACTCATGATGGCTTGGTCCTTATGTTCTTCAAGCTTTTCTTTCAGCTTCTTTCCGCTCACCTTATCAATTGAGTCTAGTAATTCCTCTAATGTATGGAACTCTTGTAATAATTTCAAAGCTGTTTTCTCACCTACACCTGGTACACCTGGAATATTATCTGAACTATCCCCCATTAGTCCTTTCATATCAATAATTCGTTCTGGCGTAATTCCATATTTTTTATTGATAAAATCAGGCGTATATGAATCAACATCTGTAATCCCTTTTTTCGTAATATCTACGGTAACACGATCTGAGGCAAGCTGGGTTAGGTCTTTATCGCCTGAAATAACTTTTACCTCAAAGCCTTCTCTTTCAGCTTGAAGTGATAATGTCCCGATAATATCATCGGCTTCATAGTTTTCTAATTCATATCTGGCAATCTTGTAGGCATCAAGGAGCTCTCGTAAAAATGGAAACTGCTCTGAAAGCTCAGGTGGTGTTTTTTGTCGGCCACCTTTATATTCACTAAAAGTACTATGTCTAAACGTTGTTTTTCCTGCATCAAATGCTACTAAAATATGTGTTGGTTTCTCCTGTTCAAGAATTCGATTCAAAATCATCGTAAAGCCGTAAATCGCATTCGTATGTATACCTTTATCATTATTCAAAAGTGGCAAGGCGAAAAATGCCCGGTATGCAATACTATTTCCATCCACCAAAACAATCTTTTTATCCAAGAAAAATCCTTCCTTTCTATAACAACTTGGGATCTATTATATTCCATACAACCATTGAAACTCATAAAAAAAAGCCGTCAATTCCTACTGTTCATTTTAGCATGTCATGAACAGAATAGAAAATAACGGCTACTTCATACGTGTAAACTTCGTTAATCGTCAGTCAGTGTATCCCATTAACAATCTCGCGTACGGAGAGTCAGCTGGTAAAATAATGACTGTTTCTCCATCAATTGTAGTTTTATAGGATTCTAACGTACGGAAAAGATTGTAAAACTCTGGGTCCTTAGAGAAGGCTTCATTATAAATACGCGCTGCTTCCCCTTCCCCTTCACTTCGAATAACCTCAGCGTCAGCTTGAGCTTTTGAAATAATTACTTTTACTTCTCTATCCGTTTCAGCTTCGATTTCATTCTTCTTAGCATCCCCTTCTGAGAGATAGTTTTGAGCAGTTGACTCACGCTCAGAGATCATTCTCGTATATACGGATTGTTCGTTTTCAGCTGGTAAATCTGTACGCTTCATACGAATATCTGTTACAACGATTCCATATTTGTCTTCTTCAAGGTTTTTATTTACAATGTCTGTAATTCGATCATTAAGACTACCACGTTCTGACTTCTCATCATTAATAATCTCATCATAATTTAATTGACCGAGTTCTGTACGAATGGCAGAATAGACGAATTCATCAAGCTTTGCTTCTGCATTTAAGACGGTTCTTGTTGTAGATATCATTTGTTTCGGATCTTCAATGCGCCAAACCGCATAGTTATCGATCATCATTCGCTTTTTGTCTTTCGTATTGATTTCAGCTTCCTCAACATCATAAATCATTTGATATTTTGGTAAGGTCTCAACCGACTGGATAAACGGAATTTTATAGGAAAGTCCCGGATTTTCTTCAATTCGGACAACCTCACCAAACTGTCGAACGACCTTATATTCGCCTTCTCTTACTATAAATATATTCACCAATACGATACCAATTAAAATAATAACAATAAGTGAAATGATTCCACCTTTTGTATATTTGCTAAATTTATTGGAACCCTTTTTTTCATTTAAGTCAACGACATTTTCACTCATTGGTTCCCACTCCCTTCTGTTTCTACAGGAGGAACCTGTGCTTGGTTTCCAGCTGGACGAATTGGCAAGTATTTCATTGTATTGCCATCATCCTTCATAATATAAATTTCTGTATTTGGTAACACTTGATCCAATGTTTCTAGAACAAGACGTTTTCTAGTAATATCAGGATTTTTAACATATTCATTGTATAATGCATTAAATGTCGCAACATCCCCACGTGCAATTTCGATACGGGCTGCTTTATCCCCGTTAGCACGAGAAATAAGGGCTTCCTTTTCCCCTTTTGCTTCATTCAATTTTTGATTCCGGTATTTGTTAGCTTCATTTACTTTTGTATTTCTCGTTTCACGAGCATCTGTTACATTCGTAAATGCCTTTCGAACTTCATCATTTGGTAGTTCAACATCCTGCAATTTAACAGCGGTTACTGAAACACCAATATCATATTTTTTTAAAAGATCCGTCAATAAGTCTCTTACCTCAGCTTCAATTTCTGCTTTACCAGATGTTAAGGCATCATCGATTTTAGAACTTCCGATAATACTTCTTAATGATGCAGAAGTAGCATTATATAAAATTTGCTCCGGGTCCGCTGAATTAAATAAGAACTTTGAAGGATCAGTAATTTGCCATTGGACAACCATATCCGCAAGAACAATATTTTCGTCACCGGTAATCATTTTCGTGTCCTTTGGTACATCCGTAATTTCGCCATTCTTTTGATTATATCCAAACTGTAAACTGTATGTTGTTTTTGGCAGTTTCTCTACGTCTTGGATCGGCCATGGCATTTTAAAATGAAGTCCTGGCTCTGTAATGCCTTCGTCTGCTTTCCCAAAGGTTAAAATAATGGCTTGCTCTGATTCATCGACTGTATACCATGATGTAAATCCAACTACACCTAAAATCAGAACGAGCACACTTAGTCCAACAATCGTATAAATTCGTTTTAAACTAACCATGCTTTCCCCCCTCAATATATCTACATATTCTTATACGAATATCATGTAAAAAGGTTTCATTTAAATATTAAAAAAAATGACAAGGATCATACATCCTTGTCAAAAAAAGTTTGGCCTCCTGAATGAAGGGGTTCTCATAAATATCATAAGGTTCGGATATTAAGAGAATATGTATATATTGTAAACATTTTGTAAAATTAGCCTATTTTAGTAGCTGATAGTTCTTTTTTTAAACGAATTGTAACGGTTGTTCCTTCTCCTACCTTACTAGTGATTTGCACTGCCCCTTCATGTGCCTCAATAATATGTTTTACAATTGCAAGACCTAAACCGGTACCTCCGGAATTTCTGCTTCTAGCTTTGTCTACTCGGTAAAACCTTTCAAAAATCCGGGAAAGCTCTTTTTCTTCAATTCCAATACCTGTATCGATAATTTGAATTTCAACGTGGTCAGTAAGATTTGTTGCTTTTACCGCAACCTTGGCCTTGTTTGGAGAATATGACAGGCTATTATTAATGACATTGATAAAAACCTGTTTCAATCTGTCCATATCTCCTTCAATTACTGTTGTTATGTCATCTACTGTAAGCTCTAAATGAATATCTTTTTCTTCAGCCTTTGATCTAAGCATTCGTAAACTATTTTCTAAAAGCTCCTTCACATTTACACGTGATAGGTTAAGCGAAAAACCTTTATTCTCTATCTTGGATAAGTCCAATAAATCTTGAATGAGGACTTGAAGACGATGACTTTCATTTAAAATGATTGTTAAAAAATCGTCAAGAACTTCTCTATCATTCATCGCTCCATCTAATAAAGTTTCAGCAAACCCTTTAATGGATGTAATTGGTGTGCGAAGTTCATGGGAAACATTTGCAACAAAGTCCTTTCGCATTTGTTCGAGCCTTTTCAAATCTGAAATATCATGAAAGACTAGAACAACACCCCTCCATTCCACGTTCGCTCCTAATATTGGTGTAGCATACACCTCAAAGTCCTTTTGTTCGGTTCCTATCATCAGATGGAATTGTCTTCGTAACTTCCGTTCTGTCATAAAAATTTCTTCTACCAAATTTACAATTTCTTTATGAGTAAAAGCTTCGTAATAAAGCTGACCCATCAAATCGCCTTGGTCAGTCTTAAATATCTCATTGATTGTTCGATTGAAAATACTAATATATCCTTTGCTATCAATGAACAATAAACCGCTCCCCATATTTTCAATCAACGTATGTAATCGGTCATGCTGCATTTCATAGGATTTAGTCATTTCTTCAATATTTCTTGCAACAATATTGATTGATTGTCCAAGTAATCCAGCAGCACTTATATCATCTTCATAGGTTCTTGCTCGATAATCTCCCTTTGCAAGCTCTTTAACTGCTTTAGTTGCAGCATCAATTGGCTTTGTATAGGTGGTAGTAATTCTAACGATAAGCGAAAGAATAATAACCAATGCGATTCCTAGGCAAATCACAAGTGCAATCCAAACCTGCTGAACTGTTTTTTCAACGGAAGTTCCATGTACCGCACTATTCGTGATAAGACTACTAATGAATTGGCCCAACATAAAACCCATACAAAGAAAAACAATAATAATTAAAAAGATAATCGCAAATAGAAGTCTCGAGTGAAATTTATTCATAGAGTTTTGGCTCCTCAAGCTTATAGCCTAATCCCCTTACTGTTTTAATCACACTTGGCTTTTTCGAATCTTTTTCGATTTTTTCACGCAAATGACTGATATGAACATCCACAATTCTTGTATCACCAGCAAAATCATAATTCCAAACTGCACTTAAAAGTTGATCACGAGTTAGAACTCTACCTTTATTCTTTGCTAAATAAGCAAGTAACTCAAATTCTTTTGGTGTAAGGTCAAGTGCTTCCTCATTATAATAAGCCTCAAAATTTTCTGGTAAAATTCGTAGATGCCCAATCATAATTTGAGGAGATGCTGTAGTGTCTTCTGAATTGACTTCGTTTATACTTGTTCTTCTTAGTATTGCCTTCACCCGGGCAACTACTTCTCTTGGACTAAATGGTTTTGTCATATAGTCATCTGCCCCAAGCTCCAAACCCAGAACTTTATCAAATTCGTCATCCTTTGCGGTTAACATTAGGATTGGAATATCCACTTTGTTTTGGCGAAGCTGTTTGCACACTTCAATACCATCCAATTTTGGCAGCATTAAGTCAAGGACGATTAAACTAGGTCTTTCTGCTAAGGCTTTTTCCAAGCCTTCCTCTCCATCCATAGCTGTAATGACCTCGTAGCCAGCCTGTTGTAGGTTGTACTGAAGCAATGTAATAATCGAACGTTCGTCCTCTACAACCAATACTTTTTTCTTCATTGTCTTCCTCCATCAAAAAAGATAAACCCCATCATTATTTTTATCTCTATATAAAATCATTATAGATTAACATTTCTTGACTTGCCATGAAAAAACAAAAAAGAGAGACAAAGCTCTCTAAAAGTTCTCCAATATATTCCCTTCCATAGGGGTAATTCGGTGTGGAGGACAGACGAGTAGTCTTCCCTCGATTGCCTTTGATTCATCTTCACCCAATGCGGTAACTGTAATTTCAACAGTATGGTCATGAAAATGAATCTTCGTAACCTCAAAGAGAAATTGAACTGTGTCGTAGTGGTACAAAGGCTGCAAAAATTCAATTTCTTGCTTAAGAATATGACTACCAGGACCAGGTAAATATTTTGATACAGCCGCAGATATAATACCAGTCAGCATAACTGTAGGTACAATCGGTTTCTTAAACGGAGTTTGTGATGCATAATCATGTTGAATATAAAGAGGATTTGCATCATTTGTTAAACCCAAATATAAAAGTAAATCCTTATCTTCTATTTTCTCAGTTAACGTTAATTTTTCACCTACGTTCATTTCTTCAATCATTCTACCTAGTTTTCGCTTTTTCCCTAATAACATAAAAAAGGATGCACCTCCATTAAAATGAAAACGATTACAAGGTTATGTATAAAAAATTCGGGGAGACCCCCGAATCTTTTCATGGAAGTTCAAAAAGTCCGGTGAAAATGACACATCGAATTTCTGCGTTGGCTTGCTTTTCCGTTCCTCACGTATTAACTGCATACGCTCCGGTACTCAAAGCTGCACCGCCCCTTGAAATTTCGACGCACAGGACGTGCTAGTGTCGACAATGCCACAGGATGTGGCGCTCTTGTCGACGCGGTCCTTTTCATCCTCCTTTTTGAACAAGTATTTTTTAGTTTATGATTAGGCTAGGATATTCATGACGTTTTTTACGGAATCGGCTGATTTTGCAAGTTCTGCTTTTTCCTTCTCTGTCAGTTCAAGTTCAATAATTTTTTCAATGCCATTTGCACCTAGTATAGTTGGAACTCCAAGGTAAATTCCGGTAAAGCCATACTCACCTTCCAGATATGCAATGGCAGGTAGGACACGACGCTGGTCTTTTAAAATTGCTTCAACCATTTCCACTAAGGAAGCAGCTGGTGCATAATACGCACTTCCATTTCCTAATAGGTTTACAATTTCACCGCCACCCTTACGTGTCCGTTCAACTATAGCGTCTAAGCGATCTTTTGGAATTAAGGTTTCAAGTGGGATGCCTCCTGCATAGGAGTAACGAACAAGTGGTACCATGTCATCACCATGACCACCTAGGACAAATCCAGTAATATCTTTTACTGATAAATTTAGTTCCTGGGCAATAAATGTACGGAATCTAGCAGTGTCAAGTACGCCTGATTGGCCAATAACACGGTTTTTAGGGAAACCAGATTCTTTAAACACTGTATATGTCATAGCGTCAACTGGATTTGTTAAAACAATGATATAACTGTTTGGAGAATGTTTTGTAATTTCTTGGGCAACACTTTTCATGATTTTTTGGTTTGTTTGAACAAGGTCATCACGGCTCATTCCAGGTTTACGAGCAATTCCAGCTGTAATTACAACAATATCGGAATCAGCTGTATCTTCATAATTTGCTGTTCCGGTAATGGTTGCATCAAACCCTTGAACAGGACTTGCTTCTAGCATATCTAGAGCTTTCCCTTTGGTCGGGTTTTCCATTTGTGGAATATCAACTAAAACGACGTCTCCTAATTCCTTTTGAGCAAGTAGAAAAGCTGTTGTTGCACCAGTAAATCCACTACCTATTACAGAGATCTTTTTGCGTTTGAATTGACTCATTATATATCCTCCCTATTCATACGTAAGTAAGTAACTACCCAAAAGGGTAGTTACTTATAATTATGATTAGCCTAAGTTTTTGATTAGTTCATCAGCAAACTCTGAACATTTTACTTCTGTTGCGCCTTCCATTAGACGCGCAAAGTCGTATGTTACAACTTTAGATTCAATTGTTTTTTCCATTGAATTCATGATTAGGTTTGCTGCTTCATTCCAACCTAGGTGTTCAAGCATTAATACACCTGATAATAGAACAGAGGATGGGTTAACTTTGTCTAAGCCAGCATATTTAGGTGCTGTTCCGTGTGTAGCTTCGAAAATTGCATGGCCAGTTTCATAGTTAATATTTGCTCCAGGTGCAATTCCAATTCCACCAACTTGTGCAGCTAATGCATCAGAAATGTAATCACCGTTTAAGTTCATAGTAGCAACAACATCAAATTCACGAGGACGAGTTAAGATCTGTTGTAAGAAGATATCTGCAATTGAATCTTTAACAATAATCTTACCTGCAGCTTCAGCTTCAGCTTGAGCTTTATTAGCAGCATCTTTACCTTCTTCTTCAACGATGCGGTCATATTGAGCCCATGTGAATACTTTATCGCCAAATTCTTGTTCAGCAAGCTCGTATCCCCAGTTTTTGAATGCTCCTTCAGTAAACTTCATGATGTTTCCTTTGTGAACAAGTGTTACTGACTTACGTCCTTGCTCAATTGCATAATTAATAGCAGCACGTACAAGACGCTTTGTTCCTTCTTCAGAAACTGGTTTAATTCCAATTCCAGATGTTTCTGGGAAACGGATTTTATTAACTCCTAGTTCATTTTGGAGGAAGTTAATAAGTTTTTGAACACCTTCAGAACCTTTTGCATATTCGATACCAGCATAGATATCTTCAGTATTTTCACGGAAAATAACCATATCTGTATCTTCTGGACGCTTAACTGGTGAAGGCACACCTGTAAAGTAACGTACCGGACGAAGACATGTGAATAAATCAAGTTCTTGACGTAATGCAACGTTTAATGAACGAATACCCCCACCAACTGGTGTAGTAAGAGGTCCTTTAATAGCAATTATGTACTCGCGAATAACGTCTAAAGTTTCCTCTGGTAACCATTCGCCAGTTTGATTAAACGCTTTTTCCCCTGCTAATACTTCTTTCCAAACAATTGATTTTTCACCATTGTATGCTTTTTCAACTGCTGCTTCTAATACACGTGACGCTGCAGCCCAAATATCTGGACCAGTTCCATCACCTTCAATAAAAGGAATAATTGGGTTGTTAGGTACGTTTAGTACACCATTTGATACTGTAATTTTTTCTCCTGCCACTAGTATTACCTCCTAAAATTCTAAGAAGTATTTCAGGAAGAATTTCTCCTGAAATACTTCTCTTTTATTATATATTGTATTGATTTATTAACCTCTTTGGTCAAGTGGAATGTATTTTTGCATTCCAGGACCAGTATATTCAGCGCGTGGACGGATTAAACGGTTGTTCTCATATTGCTCTAGAATATGAGCTAACCAACCTGAAACACGGCTTACTGCAAAGATAGGAGTAAATAAATCATGATCAATACCTAAGCTATGGTATACAGATGCTGAGTAGAAGTCAACATTTGGTGGTAATGGTTTTTCACTTGTAACAATTTTCTCAATTTTCGTTGACATCTCATACCATTTTGGTTCACCAGTAATAGATGTTAATTTTTGAGACATTGCTTTCAAGTGTTTAGCACGTGGATCACCTTTACGGTATACTCTGTGCCCGAATCCCATAATTTTCTCTTTATTCGCTAATTTAGTTTTAATATAATGTTCAACGTTTTCAACTTCACCGATTTCAGTAAGCATTTTCATAACTGCTTCGTTAGCACCACCGTGTAGAGGACCTTTTAATGCTCCAATTGCAGCAGTAACGCCTGAATAAATATCAGAAAGAGTTGCAACGCAAACACGAGCCGTGAAAGTAGATGCATTAAGTTCATGGTCAGCATGTAAAACGAGTGCTTTATTGAAAGCTTCTTCTGCAATCTCACTTGGCTCTTGACCGCTTAGCATATACAAAAAGTTTCCTGCAAAACTTAAATCAGTACGTGGAGATACTGGCTCTAATCCTTTTCGCACACGAGAAAAAGCGGTAACAATTGTAGGTAATTTTGCCTGTAGACGAATCGCCTTACGATAATTTGCTTCTGGATCCATAACGTCCGCTTCTTCATCATAAAGCCCTAATAGTGAAACTGCTGAACGAAGAGCTGCCATTGGATGAACTTTATCGATTGGGTATGTTTTGAAATGATTTAGTACTTCTTGAGGTAGACTTGCATTATCAGCAAGCTGCTGCTTTAGTTCAGCTAACTCCTCTTTATTTGGAAGTTTACGATGCCAAAGTAGATAGACAACCTCTTCAAAACTAGCATTTTCAGCTAATTCATCAATATCGAATCCTGCATACGTTAATGTGTCATCAATAATTGAACTAACTGAAGAAGTAGTAGCTACAATTCCTTCAAGTCCCTTTGTTGCTGTCATAAGAACCTCTCCTTTTTTCATATTCCCCTACCCCTTAAGAGGTGAATTGAGCGCATGCTCAAAATCAAACATCACTTTGAGAATGCGATAAATACCCTTCATTTCGTGAAGTAAATGCTTTCATTTTCCAATAAAACATTCAATGTCACAAATATCGAAATAATATTGTGACAATTACGAGAATTAGCAAGTGCTATGTAGAAAAAGTTGTAACTCTCGACTCTATTATAATAAAGAATCAGACTTTTGTGAATCAAAAGAGACTAATTTTCGTAATAAACTATTATCATGCAAAAATATTTTTCTCTTTTACTATTTAACAGAGTCGAATACCTAAATAAGCAATATATCATAGATATAGCTAATTTTGTGTTTTTGCAGTTTGTTCACGAAATTTTTTTCACTCGCTCTTACGTATAATATCATATTTCCAATTTTTTCTCCATAATTGGAAACTTTATTATTCGTAACTTCGTATTTACTTTTAAAGTTTTCAATGTGGTTGTAAAATAAGATGTAAGAATTACCTAGGGAGGAAAAAGTTTGAACATTCATTATGTGTACAGTTTTCTTCGATTTCTTTTAGTTATTGCTTTAGTAGTAGTTGGCTTCATCTTGTTTTATTTTCTATTTAAACTTACCTATCCGTTTATTTTTGCTTTATTACTCGCTTTCCTTATCAATCCCCTTGTCAATTTTTTAGAACGCAAAGGAAGGATGCCACGAGGTTTATCAGTATTTTTAGGAATCTTCATTGTATTTGGTGTTGTCACAGGGTTCCTTACGCTTTTAATAGCTGAAATTATTTCGGGAGCAAACTATTTAGCAAAAGAGGTTCCACAGCATTTTGAAAAACTAGTAGTGTATTTTGAAGATTTAATCGTTGGGCAAATTATCCCTCTATATGAGAGATTAACAAGCATGTTCCATAATTTAGAGCAAGATCAACAACAAACCATAATGGATAATGTAAGCAATGTAGGTACTACTATTGCAACAAATGTTGGGGAGTTTTTAAAAGCGTTCTTAGAAAACATTCCTAAATTTCTAGGTTGGTTGCCGAATGCAGCAACTGTTATTGTATTTTCACTGCTAGCAACGTTTTTCATAAGCAAGGATTGGAATAAATTCATCATAATGGGGAGAAAATTTATCCCTGTTAAAGCTAGAACAAGCGGAAAATCAATTTTTATAGAACTAAAGAAAGCATTATTTGGATTTATTAAAGCTCAAGCAACTTTGATTTCGATAACTGCGGGAATCGTATTGATTGGGTTATTAGTATTACGGGTTGATTATGCAATTACAATTGCCTTGTTAATTGGGCTTGTGGATCTTCTCCCGTATTTAGGTACTGGGCTTGTGTTTGTTCCGTGGATTATTTATTCCGCTTTTAGTGGGGAAATCCCACTAGCAATCGGGCTGGGAATTTTATATATTGTGGTGATTGTGCAGCGTCAAGTAATGGAGCCAAAGGTGATCTCATCAAGTATTGGACTAGATCCTTTGGCAACCTTGATATCCCTTTTCGTTGGGTTTCAATTATTCGGTTTCATCGGACTGATTATCGGACCCGTCATTTTAGTCATCATTAGGACCTTATATACAACAGGTGTATTTCAAGATGTATGGAATTTTATTATCGGAAGAGAAGCATAAAGAAAAAGCCATCCAAGTGGCTTTTTCTTTATCAACGACGAATAACTGTAAAATGACCTCTATTAATTCTCCGACTAATCCAGTTCGTTATAACCGGCTTAATATAATTTCGGGTTACAGGAATAAGCAAGAGAAATCCTGTCAAATCGCTAATGTAGCCGGGAGTTAAAAGCAAGACTGCACCTATTAAGATACAGATTCCATCCATTATCGCGTCCCCTGGTACTTGACCGTAATCCATCTGTTGCCTTGCACGTCTAATTGTTTCTAGCCCTTGTTTCTTTGCAAGCCATGCACCAATCACTCCTGTTAGAATGATTAATAGTAATGTAAATGGAATTCCAAGCGTCTTGCCTGAAAAAATTAGAACACTTATTTCAAGAGCCGGTACAACTATAATCAATGCTAGTAATATTCTCATATTGTCCTCCTAGTGAAGGCTTTTCTTATATTATATGTTTTCTGTCTTCAAAAGAGTAGTTTTTATTCATCTTCTCCTAATTTTTCCAATTCGTAATGCACAGCACCATTTGCTAGAGTATCCCTTTTTTATCCCGACGGGAGACGTTTTTTCACTATATTGGCAAAAAAAAGAGAAGGTTTCCCTTCTCTTTCTTATACTTATAAAACATTTGCATGTCCTTCATAAATAACTCCACGAGCAGAATCAACAGTAATATCTTGTCCATCCTTCAATAGTGTTGTTGCCTTATCCACACCAACAATAACAGGAATTCCGATACTTAATCCTACTACAGCTGCGTGGCTAGTTAGACCGCCTTCTTCCGTAATTAACGCTGAAGCTTGCTCCACGTATTTTACCATATCACGGTCAGTTGCAGGTGTTACAAGGATTGCTCCATCATACATCTTTGCTGCAGCTTCTTCACTATTATGTGCTACAACTACCTTGCCAAAAGCTGATTTTCTACCAATTCCTTGTCCATTTGCAAGGATGTTGCCAACAACATGAATCTTCATTATATTAGTTGTTCCACGCTCTCCAACTGGAACACCAGCTGTAATCACAACTAAATCACCAGGTTTGATAATTCCGGTTCCTAATGCTACATCAACAGAGTTATCGAGCATTTCATCAGTTGATTTTGCCACGTTACCTGTTTGTGCGTATACGCCCCAAACAAGTGAAAGCTTTCTTGTTGTTGATTCACTTGCTGTTACAGCAATAATTGGCGCCTTTGGACGGTATTTTGAAATCATTCTTGCTGTATGTCCACTTTCAGTAGGTGTGACAATCGCAGAAACATCTAGGTTAAGTGCGGTATGGGCAACCGACTGACCAATCGCATCTGTAATAGTAGTACCAGAGATTTTACTACGTTGAGATAAGATTTCACGATGTACTAAAGCCTCTTCAGCGCGTGAAGCAATATTATGCATCGTTTGAACAGCCTCAACTGGATATGAACCCGCAGCAGTTTCACCAGAAAGCATAATTGCGTCAGTACCATCAAAGATCGCATTCGCAACGTCACTAGCTTCTGCACGAGTTGGTCTAGGATTACGTTGCATGGAGTCTAACATTTGAGTTGCAGTAATAACTGGTTTACCAGCTGCATTACATTTCTTAATTAAATCCTTTTGAACGAGTGGCACTTCTTCAGCAGGAATTTCAACTCCTAGATCACCACGAGCTACCATTAGTCCATCCGATACTTCAAGGATTTCATCAATGTTATCGACACCCTCTTGGTTTTCAATTTTAGGGATGATTTGAATGTTCTCTCCGTTATTTTCTTCAAGTAATTCTCTTATTTCTAATACGTCTGATGCTCGACGAACGAAGGATGCTGCGATATAATCAACATCTTGTTGGATACCAAATACAATATCCTTTGCATCTTTTTCAGTAATACCTGGTAGGTTTACACTAACACCCGGTACGTTTACACCTTTTTTGTTTTTTAATGTTCCGCTATTTAATACTTTTGTTAGAATTTCACGTTTCTGATGATTAATTTCTACTACTTCCAATCCGATTAAACCATCATCTAGTAGAATTCTGGAGCCTGCATGAACATCCTCAATAAGTCCCGGATATGTAATTGAGAATTTTTCCGGTGTACCAACAACTTCTTCCATTGAAATAGTTATGTTTGACCCTTCAACTAATTCAATTGCACCATTTTCCATTGTATTTGTACGAATTTCAGGTCCTTTAGTATCTAATAAAATTGCAATATTCTTGCCAGTTATTTTAGAAGCTTCACGGATATTTTTTATACGTGCACCATGTTCTTCAAAGTCGCCATGTGAAAAATTAAGTCTTGCTACATTCATCCCAGCGTTTGCTAAAGCTACAAGCTTTTCAATACTTTCACTAGCTGGTCCTATCGTACATACTATTTTTGTTTTTCTCATTACATTTTCCTCCTCTATAATCGCCATAGAGCGATTAGCAACACTTCCTCAGTGAATTATACAGAAATCCTTATTAAATTGATAGTTCTTGCGACAGGTTATACATTTTTTCGTCAACTGTATGTTTACGATCTAAGATTTCCATTATATCATGGTCTACTAATTGGTTTTTTTGAATTCCAACCGCTCTTCCACCTTTTCCTTCCAGCAAGAGCTCAACAGCTTTTGCTCCAAGGCGGCTAGCTAATACACGGTCAGTTGCAGTTGGTGAACCACCACGTTGAATATGTCCAAGTACACTTACTCTCGTTTCAAAACTTGTCGCTTCTTGAATCTTGTTCCCGATTTCCACACCGCTGCCTACACCTTCAGCTACTACAATAATACTATGTTTCTTACCACGTTCATGACCTCGGTTAAGCTTTGCAACAACTTCATTCATGTCATGATCAACTTCAGGAATTAAGATTGTTTCAGCACCCCCGGCCAATCCTGCCCATAATGCAAGATCGCCAGCATGTCTACCCATTACTTCAATTACATATGTACGTTCATGAGAAGTTGCTGTATCCCTAATCTTATCAATTGCATCAATAACTGTATTTAATGCTGTGTCAAAACCGATTGTAAAATCAGTACCAGGGATGTCATTGTCAATTGTACCTGGGACACCCACACATGGGAAACCAAGTTCCGTTAATTTTTGGGCACCACGGTATGAACCGTCACCGCCTATTACAACTAAGCCTTCAATCCCTAATTTATTGAGTTGTTCAATACCTTGTTTACGACCTTCCTCTGTCTTGAATTCCAAACATCGTGCCGTATAAAGCATTGTACCACCACGATGGATGATGTCACCAACATCCCCAATTTCTAACTTTTTAATCTGTCCACTAATAAGCCCGGCATATCCCTGATAAATTCCATATACTTCAACATCATGAAAAATCGCTTTACGTACTACAGCACGAATTGCAGCGTTCATACCAGGTGAATCCCCGCCACTTGTTAAAACACCTATTCTTTTCATTTTTCCACCTCTATGTAAAAAATAATCGTGAACTTATTTTTCGGTATGCTTTTACTATTCTTTCGCAATATGTATAAAATAACACTAATATATAAGTAAAACAAGTTATGAAAACGTATTAAATAAAGAAAAAAGTGTGAAATCTGCCGAAAAAACAAAAAATAAAAGGAATTTTAGCGAGGGCAATTCGCAAATCATATATACAAAAAAGATTTTCATTTTTTTGAAAATAAAACAAAGTAAAACGTGCCCTACACTTTGTGTTAGATGCACGTCTACTTTTTTACTGAACTCCGATATACTCTTCTTCAGCTATTTTAAATTGGCCGATCTTTTTGTATTTTTGATAGCGGTGCTGAATTAACTCATCGTTATTTAATTTACGCAATTCTTTTAATGATTTTAATAGAACTGTATCAATGGAAGCTGCTTGCTCTGCAACATCTTTATGAGCACCGCCTCTAATTTCAGGAATAATTTCATCTACAATTCCTAGTTCTTTTAAGTCTGGCGCAGTAATCTTCATAGACTCTGCAGCTTTTTTCGCAAGTCCAGCGTCTTTCCAAAGCAATGCAGCTGCACCTTCGGGAGAAATAACAGAATACGTAGAGTTTTCAAGCATATGGATGTGATTTCCAACACCTAATGCAAGAGCTCCGCCACTTCCACCTTCTCCAATAACGATACAAATAACAGGAACAGTTAAGCTTGCCATTTCAAAAAGATTTTTGGCAATCGCCTCACTTTGTCCACGTTCTTCTGCTGCTTTACCTGGATATGCCCCCTTCGTATCAATGAAACAAATAATTGGACGTCGAAATTTTTCAGCCTGTTTCATTAAACGAAGTGCTTTCCGATATCCTTCAGGATGCGGCATACCAAAGTTTCTTTTAATATTTTCTTTCGTGTCCTTACCACGTTGATGGCCAATAACGGTTACTGCTAATCCATGGTATTTAGCCACGCCACCGACAATGGCAGCATCGTCACCGTAAAATCGATCACCATGACATTCGAAAAAGTTTGTAAAAATACGTTCAATATAATCAAGGGTTGTTGGTCTCTCGGGATGACGCGCGATTTGCACACGGTCCCATGGTTTTAAATGAGTATAGATATCATTTTCTAGTTTTTGAAGTCTTGATTCAAGTTTAGAAATTTCATCAGATAGATCCACATTTGAATCACTTGTAAATTCTTTTAACTCAGCAATCTTCTTTTTCAATTCCACAACTGGCTTCTCAAATTCTAGTTCTCCTACCAATTCACCGCACCCCCGTTCATATGAATGTCTACAATATTTGCCAATGTATTTTTTAATTCATGACGGTGGATAACTGCATCCAATTGACCATGTTTTAATAAAAACTCAGCTGTTTGGAAATCATCTGGAAGTTCTTCGCGGATGGTTTGCTCAATAATCCTTCTTCCAGCAAAACCTATTAACGCACCTGGCTCTGCAAAATTAAAATCTCCTAAGGAAGCAAAGCTTGCAGATACACCACCTGTTGTTGGGTGAGTCATAATTGAAATAATCAGCCCACCTTGATCACTAAAGAGCTTTAAGGCCGAACTCGTTTTAGCCATTTGCATTAAACTAAGTACACCTTCTTGCATTCTTGCTCCACCTGAAGCTGTGAAAATCAGAAATGGAACTTTTTCTTCCATTGCCTTTTCAATCGCTCTCGTAATCTTTTCACCAACAACAGAACCCATACTTCCCATTCGGAAACTTGAATCCATAATTGCTAAAATAACTCGATTACCTTCAATTGTACCTTCACCAGTAACAACGGCTTCATTGATTCCTGTTTTAACTTGATCCTTCTTTAGCTTTTCCAGATAGTCTGGAAATCCAAGTGGATTTTCAGATACCATATCATGATTGAACTCAACGAAAGATCCTTCATCAAGTAAGCTCTCGACTCTTTCATAAGCTGTCATTTGATAATGATAGCCACAGTTCATACAAACCTTATCGTTTTTCAATAGTTCCTTTGTATACATGATTTTTTTACAGTTTGGACATTTGCTCATAATTCCTTCTGGAACATCTTGTCTTGCCTGCTCTGAAGGGATTGAAGCATATTTTTTCTTCTTTACAAAAAAGTCTTTTAACAAAATAAACCTCCTCACACATTTCAATAGAAATGGCTTCTTCGTTGAAATTTATCGCCTTAGTGATTATGATTTTAGGCTATTTTCGCAAACATTGTTGTTTTTACCACAATTGATTTCAGCTGTAGGTGACGTTTTCCGCGGGCGTGGCTTGAGCCTCCTCAGGCATACACGATGTAGGACACGAAGCCGTTGCCACAGGACGTGGCGTTTTTATGCTTCGTTCTACTGTTCGCTCCTGTGGGGTCTCAAGTCTCACGCTTTTCCCGAAGGACTTTGGATTTCTTCCTTGAAATAACCCACGCACGAAGAAAATGTGAATGCATTTTCGAGGAGTCGCCACCTTCCGCTTCAATCAATATTTTTGTTTTATCCAAAAGCAACAATCTTTTAGAAAAGAGCCTAATTTTAAGACAAAAAGTTGAGTAACGAAAAAAAGGAAAATCTCTATCTTCCTTCGTTGCCAAAAAAGCATGTACTTATACTTTACTGAATGTCTTCTTTATTTTTTGTAGGAATATGTCAATAAAAGCACGACAAATTCCTACAAAGTGATTTTTTCGTAGGCAGATAAAGCTTTTTCCACATCTCTTTTACTTAGTGCGTCAACTAACTCATCAAAACCTTCTTTGTTTATTTCATGTGTCTGTTCCTCATAAATGAACTTCACATATTCATTAATAACGACCCAAATGCGGAGTAAAAGTCGATTACCTGTCGCTTCGGCAATTGTTTTAAAAAGGTATTCCTCGGGATCTTCAACATCCCATATGGTCCTTTTTAATTCTGTAATCGTTTGATCGTTTATTTGATGACACGCTAATTCAATACAGGATTTTTCGAGAGTTTGTTTCGTTTCGAGGAGATCGTCTTTTGTTTTATCTCCTTGGATAATAAAGGTACCCAGTAAATGAATCAACTGGTGATCCCCGAAATCCTTTAAGAAGGTACCTTCACCCCTTCTTGTCTCAATTAGTCCTAATAATTCTAGCGACCTTAAGGCTTCTCTTACAGAGGAACGCCCCACATTAAGACGGTCAGAAAGCTCTCGTTCGGAAGGGATTTTATCCCCAGTGGAAAGTCCATCATCTTGAATGATGGACCTAATTTGTTTCACAATTTCAATATAAACCTTCGAACTTTGGGATGTCATTTTATATCATCCATTCAATTATTCAATTATGGCTAAACTTCTTGTCTTCTCCGCAACTTCTTCCGGATTTACAGTGATTCTTGCTACCCCTGTTTCCATTGCTGCCTTTGCAACACTTGCTGCAACTGCGGGAGCAACACGCGGATCAAATGGTGCAGGGATGACGTACTCAGGTCGAAGCTCCTCGGAAGTTATCAATGATGCAATTGCTTCAACAGCTGCAATTTTCATTTGTTCATTTATATGTGTCGCTCTAGCATCTAAAGCCCCTCTAAAAATCCCTGGGAATGCAAGTACATTGTTTACTTGGTTTGGAAAATCAGATCTTCCTGTTCCAACAACCTTAGCACCTGCTTCTAACGCTACATCTGGCATGATTTCAGGATTAGGATTTGCCATAGCAAAGATAATTGGGTCTTGATTCATCGTTTTAACCATATCTGCTGTTAAAGCACCTTCAACAGACACTCCTATAAAGACATCCGCATCCTGGAGGGCATCTGCAAGAGAGCCTTCAACGCGATTACGATTTGTATATTTTGCTACTTCTGCTTTTACATCATTCATACCAAAGGTACGTCCCTCATAAATCGCACCTCTAGAGTCGCACATAATAATGTCACGAACACCATAGCGGTATAAAAGCTTAATAATAGCAATACCTGCAGCACCTGCTCCGTTTGCAACCACTTTTATTTCTGACATTTTCTTTCCAACAAGCTTTAATGCATTCACTAGTCCTGCTACTGTAACAATCGCGGTACCGTGTTGATCATCATGAAAAACCGGAATATTGGCCTCTTTTTTAAGACGCTCCTCAATGACAAAGCAATTTGGAGCAGCGATATCCTCTAAGTTGACTCCACCAAAAGTTGGCTCTAATAATTTTACAGTTTCCACAATCTTGTCAACATCTGTTGTATTCAAACAAATTGGAAATGCATCTACACCTGCAAAGCTCTTAAACAATACAGCCTTTCCTTCCATTACCGGAAGTGCAGCTTCTGGACCAATGTTTCCTAAGCCAAGGACTGCTGTCCCGTCAGAAACAACAGCTACCATATTCCCCTTCATTGTGTATTCATACACTTTGGACTTATCATCGTAAATAGCCTTACATGGTTCAGCTACACCTGGTGAGTAGGCTAAACTTAAATCCTTTGCATTTCTTACTGGAATTTTTGATTTTGATTCAAGCTTTCCCTTATGAATTTGATGAATATGTAGAGCTTCTTCTCTTAGAGTCATTTCCTTTTTTTCACTCCTTGTTATAAAGAAAACTTGGCAGCCATAAATATTGGCACCAGTTAAAGTCATAAAAGCAGTTAAAACATGTCCAACTTTTTTCATGAAAACTAGTAAATTAGAATTTCCTTTTACACGAATGATCAGTGGTATGACCACTTCGCTTTTCTATTACAATATAACATATATGCTATTCCTGTAAAGAGTTTGTTATTGGAACACCACATTTTTTGGCCCCATTAATTTCGTAACTTCGGTTAAAAATTTTGGATTAGGGCTGATCCAAAGTTCATGTTGAAGTTGAATTGTTTTTTGGGATTCCTCGTAATATAAAACAACAGGTGTTTCCCCTGGATATTCTCTTAACAGTTCTTTTAAATTGATAAAAACTTGATCTACTTGGTGACTTTTTTCCATCCTTATAAACAGTTTCTTTTCTTCTTCGGGTATATCGCCTTGTTCAGGTAAAGCCTCGGTTTGATTGATGATTAGCTGTAGTTGATTATTCCGATTTTCAATCTTCCCTTTTAATAATAATAACGCCTCATTTTTTAAAAGCTTTCCTGACTGAGTATACGTTCTTGGAAAGGCAACACCTTCTAATTCACCTGTTTCATCACTTATTGTCAAAAAGGCCATTACTTCACCTTTTTTTGTGCGTATCGTCCTCTCTTTTGTGATGAATCCACCTATCACAACGTTTTGATGTAGATAGCGGGAAGCATCCGAAATCGCGATTGCTCTGTTTTTCTTTAAATATGTCGCATAGGCTGAAATAGGATGACTTGATAAATAAAAACCAAGTGCTTCTTTTTCAAAACGGAGTTTTTCCATTTCCTTAAAAGGTTCAACTTCAACATATTTTGGTTTAAGTCCAAAATCGTCATCAAAAGACATCTCAAACTGATTTTCATCATCCTTTGGTCGAACGAGTTCTGCATGTTCGATTGCCACATCTAAAGTAGCTAACAGAGTGGCCCGATGTTCCCCAAATTCATCAAAGGCTCCAGAACAAATTAACGCTTCTATGGTTCGACGGTTTATGCTTCTCATCGAAGTCCTCACACAGAAATCAAACAGGTCTGAAAATGGCTTAGCCTTGCGAGTTTCAATAATATCTTTTAACGCGGCAACTCCTACGCTTTTTATCCCTGCCAAACTCAATCGAATCGCCTGTTTCTCAACAATAAATGGATAATAGCTTCTATTAATTGAAGGCGGTAGAACGGTAATCCCCTTTTGTTTTGATTCACGAATATATTGTCCTAACTTGTCATCATTCCCAATGACACTCGTAAGTAATGCAGCCATAAAATAGAGTGGATAGTTGGCTTTTAAATAAGCTAGCTGATATGCAATCATACTGTAGGCAACAGCATGGCTTCGGTTAAAACCATAATTAGCAAATCTAACAATTAAATCATAAATTTCATTTGCTGTTATTTCTGTATAGCCTTTCTTTAAACTGCCTTGTATAAAATGCTCCCGCTCCTTATCAAGAACCTCTTTCTTCTTTTTACTTACAGCTCTCCTTAAAAGATCAGCCTCACCTAAACTAAATCCAGCCATTTTTGAGGCAATCTGCATGATTTGTTCCTGATACACAATAACGCCATATGTCATTTGTAGGATTGGTTTTAAGTCGGAGTGTGGGTATTCGACTGCTTCTTTTCCATGTTTACGTGCAATATACAATGGGATGTTTTCCATAGGACCAGGTCTGTACAATGCATTTACAGCCACGATGTCTTCCAGGGCATTCGGCTGTAGTCGCGCTAAAACACTCCTCATTCCGCTTGACTCTAGCTGAAAAACTCCCGTTGTATCTCCCTTACTTAACAACGCAAATGTTTTCGGATCATCTAATGGAATAGTCGATAGGTCAATACTCTTTCCAGTCCCGCGCTTGATCATTGACCTGATATTATCGATTAGTGTCAAATTTCGTAGCCCAAGAAAGTCCATTTTTAAGAGGCCTATTTCCTCAAGTATATCCATCGGAAATTGTGTCAAATATACGTCATTATGCCCCTCTTGAATAGCGATTAAATCAGTCAACGGTTGCTCACTGATAACAACCCCAGCAGCATGTGTAGAAGTGTGTCTTGGCAGGCCTTCAATTTTTTTAGCTGTTTCAAAGATTTTACGCCCGATTTCAATGTTTTGAATATAATCCCGTAACCCTTGGGATTCTTCATACGCTTGTTGTAGGGTTATTCCAAGCTTACTAGGAACTTGTTTGGCAAGAAAATCCGCTTCCTTAGGAGAAATTCCCATTACTCTTCCAACATCCCGAAGTGCAGCTCTTGCAGCCAATGTTCCAAACGTAATGATTTGCGCGACATGAAGGCTTCCGTATTTTTTCGATACATATTCAATCATTTCATCTCGTCGGTTATCAGGAAAGTCAATATCAATATCTGGCATGGATATTCTTTCGGGGTTTAAGAATCGTTCAAATAATAGCTGGTGTTCTAATGGATCAACATCCGTAATATAAAGAACATATGCGACTAATGAGCCGGCTGCTGACCCCCTCCCTGGTCCCGTCACAATACCATTTTCATGAGCATACTTCATAAAATCCCAAACAATTAAAAAATAATCACTAAAATTCATATTTTTGATGACTTGAAGCTCATATTCGAGTCTTTCAAATTGTTCATCAGAAGGATTTTGATACCTTTCTTTCAGTCCGTTAAGACAGATTCGCGATAGATAGTCCTCTGCCGATTCTTGAGCCGGAACCGGGTATTTAGGTAGTGCAAATTTACCAAATTCTATTTCAACATGACACTGTCCAGCAATGTGTATTGTATTTTCAAGAACCTCTGGAGTGTCAGAAAAAAGCTCGGTCATTTGTGAAGGAGATTTTAAATAATATTCCTTGCTTGGTAGAACGGCTCGATCATCATCTGCAAGCTTAGTTCCATTTTTAATCGATAATAAGCATTCGTGAGCAAATGAATCTTCTTGCTCTATGTATTGAACGTTATTTGTAGCAACCAATGGTATTTTTAGTTCTTTACTTATTGCGAAAAGGTTTTTGTTGATTTCCACATTTTCTCGCAAGCCATGGTCCTGCACAGATAAATAAAAGTTCTCTTGTTCAAAAATATTCTTATAAGAAATAGACCGCTTTATAGCTTCCTCGTAATTTCCATTCTTTAAACTTTGCTCAATGTCCCCTTTAAGACCAGGCGATATACCAATTAACCCCTCGCGATATTGGGATAACCATCTTCTTGGGATTCCTTCTTTTGATTTGGTCTGGATAGCACTACTAATTTTTAATAGATTTTGATATCCTTTGTTGTTTTTCGCGAGTAATACTACAGGATAAGCAATGTGCTCATCCTCCGACAACACGGAGGCAGTCATTCCTATGATTGGCCTGATTCCACGCTTCCTGCATTCTTTATAAAAAGCTATTGCACCATACATTACATTTTCATCGGTTAACGCCAATGCTTTAAGCCCAAGGTTGCTCGCTTTTTCAACCAATGCTTCTATTTTTGCAGCACTCGATAAAAGGCTGTAGGCGCTTTGAACCTGTAGATGAACAAAAGGCAATGAAATCCCACCTCTTTCTTGATTCGTTCTATTGAATACTTCAATTATAGTCCTATTTATGAAACAAGCAAAACAAAACTCATAGTTTGTACGGTTTGTCCATATACATGTATTAAATCATTATAAAAATATCAATAACAAAAAGAGGGTGTCCAAATGGAAATAAAAGATGCTTTTATGCCTGCATTTATTCATAGCTTTTTTATTGCGCTCGGGGTTCTTTTAGGTGGATCGTTAATCGGGGGGCTCGGTGCCTTTATGTCAGGTCAAGCACCTTTATCTGAAATCTATTCGGTGGCAAGCAAGTTAAAAATTTGGGCACTTGTTGCTGCAATTGGTGGGACTTTCGATACCTTTTATAGCTTTGAAAAGGGGATTTTTCTTGGACAAACAAAAGATGTCTTTAAGCAATTTCTCCTAATTGTCTCAGCAATGGGAGGAGCTCAGTTCGGGTGGAGAATTATTGAGTGGTTCACACAGGAGCATATCACCTAATGAGAGTCCCGCCTTATCATCAAAAACCGGGATGGCAACGATTTTTTGCTGGTATTGTAATCGGCGCACTATTAAGTTGGTTCATCTTTTTGTTTCAGTTTGGGGTGTTGCAGGATAATCAGATTCGAAAGATTACACAACAGGAAGATGAAATTAAAGAGCTAAAAAAAAGTAAGGATATTCTTATTGAAGATGTGAAAAAATTAAACGAAGATAACAAAAACAAACTCAAAATTCAAGACTTTAAGGTGGATTTTGTAAATAAAAAGAAGTTTGATATTAGTTCACTCAATCTTCATCATATGAAAACCGCTGTCATTGAGGATCTTAACACCTTAATTGGACAGGATATTCAAACTGTATCCCAAAACAAAGAGCTTCTTTTTAGGACAATTGAAAATAGTGTTTATGAACTGGACGATAAAAAATATAGACTCAAAATTCACACCGTCTTTTTTGATACTACACTCGAAATCACACTCTATATCGAACTAGTTAAATAAGAAAAGCGCTGACAGAAGGCGCTTCTTGCCTCCCGAGCGATAGGCTTATGACCAGAGAGCCAATGGCGCCTGGAGCTAGCAACGAAAACTACGTAAAAAATTTTATACTTTCTTATCTTTAAACGAAGCCTCCATTTTAGGAGGCTTTTATTCGTTATCAAGTGAACATTTTGTTACAGACACATTAAAATTTTTGGAAAATTTTAAAAATATGTAGCATTTTTGAGCAGAAATGAAATAAAATGTAATTAAAACGCACAAGGAGGGAAAATATGTATATTAACCGCAGAAAACTTTTAAATGAGAAAATGACACATTTAAAAAATGGGTACTCCGCTTACGCAGAATCCCCAGATGTCATCAATGCGCTAAAGAAAGAAATACAAGCACTAAACCTTAATGTTCTTGAAGAGGTAACGGATTTAGGCTCTTGGTTCATCCCCATAAAGGTAGAAAACTAAAAGAAAAGTCGCATGCAAATGGAGCGGCTTTATTTTTTTAGTCTGCAAACCTCCTGCAAATCAGCAATAACCTGTTCTACCTCATCCCATGAATAGATGGTAGCTCCTGATGCGAGGGGATGCCCACCACCATTGTACTTTTTGGCAACCTCGTTTATTACCGGTCCTTTTGAGCGTAAGCGAACACGAATTTGATCCTTTTCCTCTACGAAAAACACCCACGTCTTGAGATTTTCGATATTTCCTAAATTACTTACAAGCTGCGATGCTTCATCAGGTGTTACATTGTATTTTTTCAAAATATCATTTGTAATTGTCATCCAGCCCACACCATCTTCAGTAACCTTGTAATTCTGATAAACATACCCACTTAGACGAGCGACTTGTTCCTTTATTTTATACAAATTTTCGTAAACTAATGGAAAATCAAAGCCATATTCAAGTAATTCTCCTGCATATGTAAATGTTTTTGGATTTGTATTTGGAAATAAAAATCGACCGGTGTCTCCGACCATTCCAGCAAATAGAAGTTTCGCAGCCTCCTGTGAAAGTGTAAAACCCTGATTTTCCCCTTGGAGGTAGAGCTCATAAATCAATTCACTGCAGGAGCTTGCATTTGTATCAACCCATAGAAGGTCTCCATATGGGTCTTCATTTGGATGATGATCAATTTTAATTAGCTTTCTGCCTTGTTTGTAGCGCTGATCTGAAATCCGCCCCTGATTTGCAGTATCACAAACAATCACTAGAGCGTCTTTATAGGTTTCATCAGATATCTTATCCATTTCTTTTAGAAAGAGTAATGAGGGTTCATCCTCGCCAACGACAAAAACGTTTTTAGTCGGATAGGAAGCTGTCAAGATTTCAGCTAAACCACATTGTGACCCATAAGCATCCGGATCCGGCCTTACATGGCGATGAATGATAATTGTCTCAAATTCTCTTATTGCTTTTAGAATCTCTTGAATCATTTCAACTCTCCTTATTGAATACCATTTTGTTCTCTCTTTTCTTCACGAAGTTTCCACATTCTATTCACTAGCATTTTAGATTCGTTCTAGTTACAATAGGAATAGCAATCTAGAATTGGAGGAAGCTTTATGAAGATACTTGTTTTTTTCATCATATTTGCACTTATGTTTTATTTTTATTATAAGACAAAATACTTTCGCACAAGACGTCCAGTTGAAAAACAATGGCTTTCTGCGAAGTCGAGTATGGCACTCGGACTATTTGTTGCCTTTTTCGGTTTAAATGCTTACTTTGTTCATCCTTCTACAATCTCATATGTAATTGGTACCATCCTTATCATTGTTGGTGGCGGAAGCACATGGGCAGGATTCCGTGCCTATAAGCATTATCAACCATTAGTGATAAAAGAAGCAGAACAACAGTAAGAAAGAAAAAGGACGCCTTAGCGTCTCTTTTTTTTCCTTACATAAAATTTCTTAAAAGATTGTTGCTATTGGATAAAACAAAACCATTTTGATTGAAGCGGAAGGTGGCGACTCCTCGAAAATGCATTCACATTTTCTTCGTGCGTGGGTTATTTCAAGGAAGAAATCCAAAGTCCTGCGGGAAAAGCGTGAGACTTGAGACCCCACAGGAGCGATTAGCGACGAGGAGGCTCAAGCCACGCCCGCTGAAAGCGTCCACCTACAGTGGAAATCAATTTTGCTCAATAACATCAAAGTTTGAACCTAAATAAACAATCTATCTTTCAATTAATTGTGCCATCATCATTGCCTTTCCAACAACGACTCCACCATTGAAAACTTCAACATCGACTTTACCAAATCGTCTACCAACCTCTAAAACTCGAGGATGAATTTCCATCATACTATCAATTTGAACAGGCTTCATAAAATAAACCGTCATATTTTCAATAACAAGGTCACCTTTTTTAAAGGATTTAAGTACCCTATTGGCAGCCTCTGTGACAATTGTTGTAAACACACCGTAGGAAATGGTCCCCAAGTAATTTGTCATTTGTGGAGTAACTTCACATTGATAAATAGACTCTCCATCAGCAGAAATATCCACGAGTTGATTTGTGACAATATCATCAATTGTTTCCCCTACCTGTGGTTGACGACCTATCATCTGAAGGGCTTTTAATACATCCTGACGACTAATGATTCCTTGCAATCGATTTGACTGATTGACGACCGGTAGCATTTCAATTCCTTCCCATACCATCATATGTGAGACAGATGCAACAGATGTTTTTCCATTCACCGTCATTGGGTTTTTTGTCATCACTTTTTCAATTGGCATTTGTGGGTCCTGTCCCATGATGTCCTTTGCAGTCACCATACCAACTACCTTTGATTGGTTATCAATTACAGGATAGCGTCCGTGCCCTGTTTCAGTATTGTGTTCATACCATTTCTCAACTTTATCCGAAAGGTGAAGACTAACCGTCTCAGTTTCCGGTGTTAAAATATCCTCAACTAATACAATCTCTTTTTTTATGAGCTGATCATAAATGGCACGATTAATCATTGTAGCAACCGTAAAGGTATCATAGCTACTGGAGATAATAGGTAGCTGTAGTTCATCAGCAAGTTTTTTTACTTGTTCATCCGTGTCAAAGCCACCTGTAATCAGTACAGCAGCACCTGCATTTAACGCATATTCATGTGCCTTTGTACGGTTACCAACAATCAATAGGTTTCCAGCACCCGTATAACGCATCATTGCCTCAAGCTTCATAGCACCGATGACAAATTTATTTAATGTTTTGTGAAGACCCGCTTTTCCCCCAAGCACTTGTCCATCGACAATGTTCACAACTTCAGCGAAGGTGAGTTTTTCAATGTTTTCCTTCTTCTTTCGTTCAATTCGAATTGTCCCTACACGTTCGATCGTGCTAACATATCCCTTATTTTCTGCATCCTTGATTGCACGGTAAGCCGTCCCCTCGCTCACCTTCATATCCTTGGCAATTTGTCGAACTGAAATTTTCTCACCAATCGGAAGTGTGTCAATATACTGTAATATTTGCTCATGCTTTGTCGCCAAGCTCTTCACCCTCTAATAATCATTCTTTTATCTATTTCCGTTATTTTCTTATCTTTATTATACGGGTGAAGCACGCTTTATTCAATTTTATATAGAAATCAAATACGCCTCAGCGTATTTGCGCCCGATTTTAGGCACACGAGGTGGGTCACAAAGACGTTGCCACAGGATGTGGCGTTGTTAGTCTTTGATCTTACTCCTGAAAATCTTCTTTTGAAAAATCGTGGCATCCGCCGGAGGCTAATTACTAACATCAATCAGCTTAGGCTGATTGATGTTAGTAATTCCGCATTCTTTGTCGACGTTTTGCTGACGCACCTTGTGGATTTGCCATTTTTTGAGAAGTTTTAGGATTATACAATAAACCAATTAGATTTCCACTGACTACAATCAAAGCAAAAACGAGCCACGAAATCGCAAAAATACCTTCTAAGCCTTCTGCACCTATTGATAAACGTGGTACCCCATAGTATAGTAAAACACCACAAAGCAGTAAACATAGTAATAATCTATTATGCATACCATTTCCTCCTTTACCTATGCTTGTATTATTCTATGAGGCAAGCATAGAAAAAAGACTGATCCTCACGCCTTTATTTCGCTCTATAATTCAATTGAATCTCCTGCTGATAAAACTTTTCCTTCACTTGAGGTAAGTCTTGAGACAAAATCATTGGCATCCTGCTGAATAACCGGGAAAGTATTATAGTGAATTGGAACAATTGTTTTTGCTTTTAACCACTCCGCTGCGATTAAAGCATCATCTGGTCCCATTGTAAAATTATCCCCTATTGGCAAGAAGGCAACATCAATGTCGTTAAGTTCGCCAATTAACTTCATGTCATAAAACAATGCAGTGTCTCCTGCATGATAAATGGTCTTTCCTTCAGCCGTAAACAAGATGCCTCCTGGCATACCTGTATATACAAACTCCTTCTTCTCAGGAATTTCTACGCTTGAACCGTGAAAGGCCAGAGTATACTTCACCTTCCCGAAATCAAATTGGTGCGCACCACCAATATGCATTGGATGCACCTTCAATCCCTGCCATCCTAAATAAACAGCAAGTTCATTTGGTGCAACCACCAAGCTTGAGTTACGCTTAGCAAGGTCTACAGTGTCCCCAACATGATCTCCATGTCCATGTGTGAGTAAAATGACATCGACTTTTTCTTCCGCTGAGTTTAAGTCTGTATGTGGGTTACCTGTAATAAACGGGTCAATTATGATTGTCTTACCACTCGTTTCAATTTTTACGACAGAATGTCCATGATACGATACCTTCATATGGATCTCTCCTTCCAGAATTGTATGTAGAAACCATATTATATTACTTCTTTTTTCATGCGTACTTTCCCTCTTTTTTTATACCCTTTTCCTAATTAAAACAAACCCTGAATTATTTTTACTATGAAGTTCTCCTCCTTTCTCTTTAACCAACAAAGTGCTAAAATTGAACAGTGTTCTTTATTATTCAAAAGGATGTGTTACATATGAATCAACGATTACAACAGTTATCTAGTTGGTTAAAGGAAAAAGACATTACGTGTAGTTTCATTACGTCTACTCCAAATGTATTTTACTTAACAAATTTTTATACAGACCCACATGAAAGACTTCTTGGTTTATTTGTCTTTCAAGATGAAGAGCCTATTTTAATTTGTCCTAATATGGAACTTGCTCAAGCACGTAATGCAGGCTGGCAATATGAAATCATCGGATTTAGTGATACAGATAATCCATGGGAGCTAATCCAAAATTCTCTCTCAAAACGAAATGTAAATGTATCCACATTGGCCCTTGAAAAAGAGCATTTAACCGTTGAGCGATTTGAGCAGATTCAAAAATTATTCCCTTCCACCTCATTTGTATCTGCTGAAGAAAAATTACATACGTTACGTATGATTAAAGAAGAACAAGAGGTATCTATTCTCCAAGAAGCAGCTAAGCTTGCTGATTATGGAGTAGAAGTTGGGGTAGAAGCCATTGCTGAAGGAAAAACAGAACTAGATGTGTTAGCAACAATCGAATTTGAATTAAAGAAAAAAGGAATCCGTCAAATGTCCTTTGATACCATGGTATTAACAGGTCTAAAAACAGCTGCACCACACGGGAAACCTGGTCTTGAAACGATCAAAAAAGGGGATTTTGTCCTATTTGATTTAGGTGTAGTTCTAGATGGATATTGTTCAGACATTACCAGAACGGTTGCTGTTGGTGAGATTTCAGATCAACAACGTGAGGTTTATAACACCGTATTAAAAGCTCAATTAGCAGCTGTTGATGCATGTCAACCAGGAACAAGAGTAGGAGATATCGACGTGGCAGCACGTTCCATTATTTCAAATGCTGGATATGGGGAATATTTCACACATCGAATAGGTCACGGGCTTGGAATTGATGTTCATGAATTCCCATCCATGAATGAAACAAATGATATGCTTTTACAAAAAGGAATGGTATTTACCATTGAACCAGGAATTTATGTTCCAGAAATCGGTGGTGTCCGGATTGAAGATGATATGATCATCACCACTGATGGTGCTAAAACATTAACTAATTTCCCAAAAGAACTCATTACGAAATAAATATGAAAGGACCCCTTGGGGTCCTTTTCAGACTGTTGACAAACGCTCGCATACTTCGTTGCTTGCCTCTCTCGTCCGCTCATGAAGGCAACTTCTATTCGCGTCTTCGATCGGCTGCGTGCCTTGTCTGACAAGCGTTTTCAAGACAGTCTGGGGAGAGTAATTTACATCTAGATATCCTGTAAAAAACGTGTAGACAAAGTCAGTAATGACTTTGTCTACACTCTGAAAGGACCCATTGGGGTCCTTTTAATTAAATGCATTCTCTTCCTCTTCAAATTTTGAACAAAGGTATTCAAACAGCTTATGGTTAAAATTATCCTGATTACGCACATAATCAAATAAAATATTATATTGCTCTTTATTATCCTGCAACCCATTTAACACCTTAAAAAACAATTCCTTTTGTTCCGAGATGGTATTTACGATTTCCAGATCTTTCTCATCTTTTTCTTCAAATCGTTTTGAAATTGTTTCGTTTTTCACCTCATGGTTTTTTAAGGCAGCGATGATTTGGTCAAATTGATCCTTCACGAGATTCATATTCTCAGAGACTTTTTTGTTAAAGACTTCTTGATTTTGAACAATGCGTCCTAAAATCTCAAGCTGGTCTTTATGGTCCACTTGCTGCTTAGCTGCTGTTTCATTGTATTTTTCCTGTTTCTTCATAAAGCCAACAAATACCTCCAATAAATTTTTCTGTTCGCTCATATTCTTTGAGAGCTTTTCCTCCTTCATCCTTTGCTTCTGTTCATGATCAAAAAATTGATGTTGAAATCCCTTTTGTTCCTCCGCTAACTTCTTAATTAATTCTTCATTGCTTTTTATATATTCTTTAATGGTTTCATTGTATTTTTCCTGTAACTTTATATGTTCAGATACAAAATTCGAATAATAGGTCGATTGATTCAGATTTTCTGTTTCGGAAGACGTTGGTCGGTGAACATAGGGTGCTAATGATCCATTATAAAAAACGGATGAACCCATACTTGTGCACTCCTTTACTCCTTTAGTAGACGTATGACTCACTACATACTTTTCTTTATCTTATTTTTATGCATAAAGAATGGTGACAATGATTAGATACTGGCGAAACTGGAAAAGGATACCTAAAAAGGTACCCTCAGAGTTTTTATCTATTTTCAAAAAGTGTTTTTTCATCTGAATAGGAGGTTCCGTGTGCTTCTGCAACCGCTTTGTAGGTTACATATCCATCTAGTGTATTGATTCCTTGGAACAAAGCATCATTTTCCAAACAAGCTTTCTTGAATCCTTTATTCGCGATCATCAGTGCATACGGAACAGTTACATTTGTTAATGCAAAAGTTGAAGTGCGTGGTACTGCTCCAGGCATGTTCGCAACGGCATAGTGGACAACATCATGTTTGATATAGGTTGGATTATCATGTGTTGTAATTTTGTCCGTGGTTTCAAAAATCCCACCTTGGTCTATTGCAATATCTACGACTACAGAACCTGGTGCCATTGATTTAATCATTTCTTCCGTTACAAGTTTTGGAGCCTTTGCTCCCGGAATGAGTACTGCTCCGATTACAAGATCGGATTCCTTCACAGCTTCTGCAATAGTAAGTGGGTTTGACATAAGTGTTGTTACATCTGCGCCAAAAATGTCATCAAGCTGGCGGAGACGGTCTGGATTTAAATCGATAACCGTTACCTGTGCTCCAAGACCCACTGCCATCTTAGCAGCATTCGTACCTGCAACTCCACCACCGATGATCGTCACATTACCACGATGTACTCCAGGTACTCCAGCTAGTAAAATACCTTTGCCACCATGTGGCTTCTCTAAAAATTGGGCGCCGATTTGCGTTGCCATCCTTCCCGCAACCTCACTCATTGGTGTTAGTAATGGAAGGGAACCATTTGGTAACTGTACTGTCTCATAAGCAAGTCCAATTACTTTTTTCTTAACAAGAGCCTTTGTTAATTCAGGCTCTGCAGCTAAATGTAAATACGTAAATAAGAGTAAATTGTCACGGAAATATTGAAACTCCTCTGGCAGTGGTTCTTTTACCTTCATGACCATTTCCGCCCGCCATGCTTCACTTGGTGTATTCACTATCATTGCCCCTGCATCGGCATATTGTTGATCTGTAAAACCAGATCCTGCTCCAGCGTTGGTTTCTATATAGACTTCATGGCCGTAGTTTACAAGACTTACAACACCAGCCGGCGTCATTGCAACGCGGTTTTCGTTATTTTTTATCTCCCGAGGTACACCAATACGCATGTAAAAACACTCCTCTAATTATGGTCAACAATCCATTTTCCTTAAAATTACAAATCCTATTATAACAATTTTGAAAACACTTACACAACTGTCTTTTTCTTTCTGATAATCCATCGAAAAGTTCAATTTTTATACAATTTATTTTCCTTTCTAAATGATATGCAGTGCTATAATAATAGTAGATAGACTATATCTATATTTAGGGGGGGCATTTAAATGCTAGTTTCCTATAAAAAAGTCCTTGTTGCTGTTGATGGTTCAAAGGAAGCTGAATGGGCTTTTAAAAAAGCAATCGATGTTTGTAAGCGGTACCATTCAGAGTTGATTATTACTCATGTGATTGACTTAAAACAATTTGCAACAATCGGTGCATACCAGCTAAACCTAACAGAGGAATCTGAAAAATTCGGAAAAGAATTGCTGAAACGGTATGAGCAAATGGCGGAAGAAGCAGGTATTGAAGATATAGACACAATATTAGAATATGGATCTCCTAAAATAAAAATTGCAAAGGAAATTGCTCCAAAGCATCAAGTTGATTTAATCATTTGTGGTGCGACTGGTCTTAACGCAGTCGAAAGGTTCCTATTAGGCAGTGTTTCTGAAAACATTACACGTTATGCAAAATGTGATGTCATGGTTGTTCGAACAGAAAAGGATCTTTAGGATGGGCTGACTTGCAAACTTTGTTGTTTTTGGATAAGATTGTGCCAATTAAAATAGTAATAATTGACCTTCCTGAGATTTAAGTGGATGGTACGAGACCCTCGAAAATACTAGCATTTTCTTCGTGCGGTGTAGATTCAAGGAAGCAAACTCAACGTCCTACGGGAATAGCGAGCCAAGTGAGACCAAATAATGTTCGAAGCCTAAGAGCGCCACGTCCTGTGGCAACGGCTTCGTGACCTACATCGTGTAGGCCTGAGGAGCCTTGCGGATCGCCTGCGGAAAGCGAGTACCAGGAGCGGAAAATACCCTATGTTATAAAAGCAAAAATCTTTTAGAAATGAGCCTTAAGATATAACAAAAAAATCGTGAACAATCACGATTTTTTTGTTTGTTTTATTTTTTGTAAAACCTTGTATACTTCATCAAATCCTGTTCCTCCTGCACTCTTACGACGCGCTACAGCAGTTGCAGGTAATAACACTTCATAAATGTCTTCTTCAAAGAGTGCAGATGACTCTTTGAACACTTCAAGCGGTAAATCTCCTAAGAAGACGCCACGTTCAATACAAGTTAACACTAACTTCCCAACCACTTCATGAGCTTCTCTAAACGGTAGTCCCTTTGAAGCTAAGTAATCCGCAAGCTCTGTGGCATTTGAGAAATCCTTTTTAACAGCTGTTGCCATCACTTCTTTTTTCACCTTCATAGTTGACACCATTCCAGCAAAAATCTTCAAGGATCCTTTTACCGTCTTCACAGTATCAAACATGCCTTCTTTGTCCTCTTGCATATCTTTGTTATACGCTAGTGGTGTTCCTTTAAGGACAGTTAATAAGCCAAAAAGATTTCCATAAACCCTTCCTGTTTTACCACGGATCAGTTCTGCCATATCGGGGTTTTTCTTTTGCGGCATAATGCTGCTTCCCGTTGCAAAAGTATCATCCATCTCAATAAAATTAAATTCCTGAGAAGACCATAGAATTAACTCTTCGCAAAAACGTGAAAGGTGCATCATAATCATTGAACTATTGCTTAAAAACTCAACGATAAAATCTCGATTACTCACGGCATCGATACTATTTTCATAGATTTTTTCAAAGCCTAATAGCTCTGCAGTGTAGTAACGGTCAATAGGAAAAGTAGTTCCTGCTAAGGCTCCCGCTCCTAATGGAGACATATTGATTCTTTTTAACGAGTCCACTAAACGTTCTTTATCGCGTTCAAGCATCCAATAATAGGCCAACAAATGATGGGCAAATGAAATCGGCTGTGCCCTCTGTAAATGTGTATATCCGGGTGCTATTGTTTCAACATGTTGTTCTGCTTGTTGCACGATTGCGCCCTGAAGTTCTTCAACGACCTCAATGATATCATTGACTTGTTGTCGTAAGTATAAATGCATATCTGTTGCAACCTGGTCATTTCTACTTCGCCCTGTATGAAGTTTGCCACCGACCTGCCCAATCTCGTCAATAAGCATTTTTTCAATATTTAAATGAATATCTTCATTTGCAACAGAATATTCCAATTCACCATTTTTAGCTTTTACTAATAAGGTAAGTAACCCTGACTTAATGGTTTCTGTTTCTTCCGTTGAAAGTATTCCGCATTTACCTAGCATGGTAACATGGGCAATGCTTCCTTCAATATCTTCCTTCACCAGTTCCTGATCGAAGGAGATAGATGCACCGAACTCATCTACCCATCCTTCCGCACTTTTGGTGAATCTTCCTCCCCAAAGCTTTTTCATACTTCTACCTTCTTGCTATTATTTACGATACTATTCACCTTTGTTGGTAAGCCCCATAATGAAATGAAACCAACCGCAGCATTATGATCGAATTCATCATCTGAAGTATATGTCGCAAGCTTTTCATCGTACAAGGAATTATCAGATTTACGTCCTTCAACAATTGCATGACCTTTAAAAAGTTTTACACGAACTGTTCCATTTACATTTTTTTGTGTTTCTTTTAAGAAACCTAGTAATGCATCCTTTAGTGGTGAGAACCATAGTCCGTTGTAAATTAATTCAGTTAGCTTTTGCTCAATAACTGGTTTGAAATGTGCTACTTCTTTTACAAGGGTAAGATCTTCGAGTTCCTTATGTGCAGTAATTAATGTCATTGCACCCGGGCACTCATATACTTCACGGGATTTAATCCCGACAAGACGGTTTTCCACATGGTCGATACGACCAACCCCGTGTTTTCCAGCAATTTGGTTTAATTCAAGAATTAGTTCTGATAATGGGTATTGCTGACCATTGATTGTTTTTGGTACACCTTGTTCAAAACCAATTTCAATAATGTCAGGTGTGTTTGGCGATTCTTCGAGAGACACTGTTAATTCATATGCTTCTTCTGGTGGAGCAGCCCACGGATCTTCTAAAATTCCACACTCATTACTGCGTCCCCAAAGGTTTTGGTCAATTGAAAATGGGCTATCTAAGTTAATTGGAATCGGAATATTATGTTGTTTCGCATATTCGATTTCCTCTTCACGTGACCAGCTCCATTCACGAACTGGTGCTAAAACTTCAAGGTCTGGATTTAATGCCTTAATTGAAACTTCAAAACGAACTTGGTCATTTCCTTTTCCAGTACAACCATGTGCAACTGCAACTGCATTTTCTTCTTGCGCAACTTCAACCAGCTTTTTCGCGATTAGCGGACGAGATAATGCTGATACTAACGGATATTTTCCTTCGTAAAGTGTATGTGCTTGTAAAGCTGCAAGCGCAAATTCATTTGCAAATTCTTCCTTTGCATCAATGACGTATGAAGATACAGCACCGACTGTAATTGCTTTTTCTTTAATAAAGCCTAAGTCCTTCCCTTCACCCACATCTAAACAACAAGCTACGACATCATAACCTTGCTCCTGTAACCATTTAACAGCAACACTTGTATCAAGACCACCTGAATAGGCTAAAACAACTTTCTTTTTGCTCATATATATCTCCCTTTCGAATAATAATTCATACTCTTTTATATTTATACATTTATAATGTATAACTTTAGCAACTCTTTCTACTTTTTTCAATAGCAAAAGAAAAGAAAATAAAAAAACTTTTTTCATAGATAAGAGTCTTCGAGTGATGTAGAATAGGGGCAAGACCTACTAGGAGTGGTAATGATGGGGGATTATTTTCATTTTGATGAACGACTTGGAATTCTTCTTCCTTATTTAGAAAAGGAGTGGGAGGAGTATTCCGAGGAAATCCAACAATATATTTTGTTCCAATGGGAAAAAATCAGGGGCCATATACCTGATCGAATTTTAGAAATTGAAACCGTTATTAATAATAAACAAGAACAGCTCGGCAATGAGCTTGATTTTGTACGTTCCTGTGAACTAAACAACGAAATTTCAGAATGTGCCTCCATCATCAATGATTTATGGATCTGGTACAGAATGAATCAAGGTATATCAAAGCAAATACACCAATAGAAAAAGTCTAATCTCAAAGATTAGACTTTTTTAATATCCTTTTTTATTTCCCTAACAACATGACCAAGTTCAGGTAAGATTAATTTTTTCATCGCAAGCTTTACTGCTCCAGAAGAACCTGGTGTTGAAAAAATCGCCGTATCGTTACTAACACCCGCTATGGCTCTTGAAAGAATAGCTGCCGATCCAATATCCTCCATATAGCTAAGCATTCGAAACAATTCTCCGAACCCGACGATTTCTTTATCTAATAATTTTGAAACTGTCTCAATGGTCACATCACGTTTTGCAATGCCAGTGCCTCCATTTGTTAGAACCACATCAATTTCTTCGTGTTCACAGCCTTCACGTATGGCTCTTTCAATAGAAGCTTCTTCATCCTTCACAATTTTATACTCTAAAACTTTAAAGCCTTTTTCTTCAAGAAGTGTGATCATTAATTGACCACTCTGATCTGTTTCTTTTGTTCTAGTATCACTTATTGTAATGACTTTGCATATGACAGAGGAGGATGTTGTTTGCTTATGTTCTTGGACACTCATATCTTATGACTCCTTTTCCTTCAAGAAACGAAAACGGTAATAATTGTGGGCAAAGTCACTGACCTGTCTTGTTAGTTGATAATTCATTCCTGCACCAATTGCCATGCTAATAAGAGGAATCCCTTGAATCATACGCTTACGTAACACTGAAATCGCGATTGCTTTCACAATATGCTTCAATGGCAATTCAAACCACGTTTCATCAGTTAACTCCTCTGATCCATTGTAAAAATATTGGTTCTGATTGTTCCCATCTGCATCATGAATAAGAGCTTCCCATCCTTGGTAACGCATGCGTTTAGGCAATGTAGCTGCATGAAATACCTTTAATGATGTCATCATTTCATAGGGTGTATTTACTTCATATCCATATGTCATCGCAATTAATTGGACAATGCGAAGATTTAGAATCGTAATCGCTGGTATATCCGTCCCAAGCAACAATAGTCCCCCGGTACCGGACAAGCCTCCGTGGGCAAATGAATAAAGGCGATGCTTTGCTATCTGATTTTCAGTTAGGTATGTAAGCTCGTCAATTGTGAGATTTTTCAAATCCGATATATCATCAATGTCTTGGTTAAAGATTCGTGCTGAGTGAATCAACCGTTCTCTTGCATCCACTTGAAATTGAGAGCCTTGGAGTATCGCATGTAAATGAAACAGCCAATTATCTAGTTTTGAAAAGAACTCGGTCCGGATATTCTCAGGAATAAGACTTAACGAGTTTTCAAGCCATTTGTCATAGGTCATTTCAAAATCTGTTTGTTCATGATGCATTTGGCCTGACCATTTTTCAATTTCTATTAAAACTTGTCGTTCCCGTTCTGTAAAATCCATAATCATCCTCCGTTTCCAACTTTGACTATGTGTATTATATCATAATGTAAAAATAGGTCATAAAAAAGACAAACCCTTTATGAGTTTGTCCTTCCATCTTTATTTTGTTAAACGCATGACATCGCGAGCGATCATGACTTCTTCATCTGTAGGAATAATAATAACCTTTACCGGTGAGTGCGGATAGCTAATAAATGCTTCTTTTCCTCGTACCTTATTTAAAATTGGATCCCAATATACGCCCATGAATTCTAAACCAGTTAATACTCTTGCACGAATAGTGTCACTGTTTTCTCCAATACCTGCTGTGAAAATGATTGCGTCCACACCATGCATACGTGCTGCATATGATCCAATGTATTTATGAATTCTGCTAGCAAACACTTCAAGAGCTAATTCAGCACGTTTGTTACCTTGATCCGCTTGCTCTTGAATATCACGCAAGTCACTTGAGAATCCAGAAACACCAAGCATTCCACTTTCTTTGTTTAACACATCTAACACTTCATCTGCTGTTTTTCCTGTTTTCTCCATGATAAATGGAATTAATGCAGGGTCAATATTACCAGAACGTGTTCCCATCGTTACACCAGCAAGTGGAGTAAAGCCCATAGATGTATCAATTGATTTTCCGCCTTCTATAGCAGCGATACTAGCGCCATTTCCAAGATGACATGACAATAGGCGAAGCTCTTCTAAAGGTCTGCCTAAAAGTTCAGCTGCACGTTGTGACACATATTTATGAGACGTTCCGTGGAAACCATACTTTCTAATTCCAAAGTTTTTATAATAGTCATAAGGTAGACTATATAAGAATGACTTCTCTGGCATTGATTGGTGGAAGGCTGTGTCGAATACGGCTACTGCTGGAACATTTGGTAGCACTTCATGAAATGCTTTGATTCCTGTAACATTGGCTGGATTATGCAATGGTGCCAATTCGGATAGCTTGTCGATTTCTGCTAACACCTCATCAGTAATGACAACTGAATCAGCAAATGACTCTCCACCGTGTACAACTCGATGCCCGATTCCATCGATTTCATCTAAGGATTTGATAATGCCTAATTCGGTTAGTTTATCTAGTAATATTTTAACAGCAACAGCATGATCCGGAAGTTCTGTTTCTGTAGTTATTTTTTCGTCATTAACTGAAATGGTAAAAACTCCCGTTTCAAGTCCAATTCTTTCAAAGATTCCTTTCGTAATAACTTCCTCACTTGGCATTTCAAATAATTGAAATTTTAGTGAAGAGCTTCCTGCATTTATCGCAATGATTTTCGACATTTCGTCCGCTCCTTTGTTTACATCATTTTTCTATGTAAATTTTTGTTCTACATTATTCTGTGCAAAACGACACAGTTTCATAGATGCCATTTTCATTTAAACATCGGTATAAAAACTTTTCAAGGAGTTCGCCGGTTTGGTACCGTTTTCGCCATAATGTTCTTATATTCAGATAACAGAAAGCGCTATTAATCAAAAAAAAGCGGGATTGATACAAAAAAAGAGACCCAATCGGATCTCCTTACTTCTACTATTCATTTTTCTCTTGCTTAAACCAATCATCGATTTGTTTGATTATACCTGCCATAGCTGTCTGATTTGAAAACTTAGGAAGGTTGGCAAGCAAGGCTTGCTTAGGTGCTTTCACATTAAGTCCTTTTTTCTGGATAATAAAAATACTCTTTGCGTGCTGTTCATTCTTAAACAACGAAAGTGGAAGCTGAATCATTCCTTGGATAAAAGCGTGCTCTTTAAGAAATACATTTAATTCTTTTGCATACTCACTTGTAAATAAGTGATTTGGAACAAGGAAAAATAAATAGCCACCCGCTTTCGTATATTTAAGGCTTTGTTCAATAAAAAGATGGTGGGCGTAAGAGTGTCCTTTTTTAGCGCGTAGTTCAAAACTAGCTGCTCCTATATCATTCGGATAATAGCCGACAGGCAAATCACTGACAACTACGTCCATAGGGTCTATATAAAGTGGCTGTAGACTATCTTGGTTATAAAATTGGATGGAATGCTGCTGTAGGTTCGCGCTAACATATGCCACTTTAATTAAAAGGTCATCTACATCAATCCCACATGCTTCAATGTCTTTGGATTGATTTTGGTTAAGTACAGTTGTTAAGAGATTTGCGGTTCCAACAGCTGGATCAAAAATGCTGAATCCTTTCCAGCCTTCAGTGAATTTTGAAACAAGATATCCGATAAAGATTGAAATGGCGTCTGGTGTCATTTCATGATTTGCCTGGGTTGCTTCTTTCATTCCTTTTAAAGCAGCGAGCTGATAAGCCTTGCGAATTTCTTCAACTGAGTATTGATCTAGTTTGACTTGGGTATATTCTTTTTCGATACGCTTTTTGGATAGTTCACTTAATTCTTCCTGTAGGATGGTTTTTTGAAAGAGGTTCTCTCCAGTTTCGGCAACTGCCTCTAAGTATGTACATGATAATTCTTCTTTAAGTAAAGTTGCGGTATTGTCAATAACGGTAAAAAGTTTTTCAACTACAGATATTTGTGCCATTGTTTTTCTCCTTTTCGTACACTTAACATATCCCTTTATTTTAAAAGAAATAATGAAGTAGTTCAACAAAGTTAAAAAAGAATCCCAATACAGATTGGGATTCCCGTAACTTCACTAGGCGCTTGCGCTTTTCTATGTTGTCTAGCTCCAGCGCCTAGCCCCTCGAGGTCATAAGCCAATCCGTCAAGAAGGATAAACTACATCCTTCTAGCCGGCTTTTCTTATGCTTGTCGGACTTGCACAGGAAGTGCTGACATCGACGTTTGCCACAGGACGTGGCAGTAGTTAGTCGATGTTCCTCTTGCAAGGCGCTTGCGCTTTTCTATATTACTTAGCAGCTTTTGCTGCTTCTAATGCTGCTTCATAATTTGGATGATTTGTTGCTTCACTTACGTATTCTACATATGTTACTGTATCACTGCTGTCAACAACGAATACAGCACGAGCTAATAAACGTAGTTCTTGAATAGCTACACCATATGCTTCTCCGAATGAAAGATCACGGTGGTCAGAAACCGTTTGAACATTTTCAATACCGTTTGCACCACACCAACGCTTTTGTGCAAATGGCAAATCAACACTTACTGTTAAGATTTTAACATTACCTAAACCAGCAGCTTCTTCGTTAAAGCGACGAGTTTGTGCATCACATACACCTGTATCAAGTGAAGGTACAACACTGATTAAACGAACAGAACCTTTTGAGTCTGCAAGTGTAACTGGTGTTAAATCATTTGCTAATACAGTAAAATCAGGAGCCTTATCCCCAACTTTTACTTCATTCCCCAATAAAGTGACTGGATTGTTTTTAAATGTGATATTTGCCATTTTTCCAAAATCCTCCTTAAAATGTTATGTACAGTGTAAATGATATCTTTAATTCAAAAGGATTGCAATGAATTCGAATGAAAAAGAGAAGGCTGTTTTCGCAAACATCTTAGTTCTTGATACAATTGATTTTCGCTGCATTTTGAAAATTCTTCCTTGAATTTGCACCGCACGAAGAAAATGCAAATGCATTTTAAAGGAGTTGCCGCCTTCCGCTTTAATCAATAGTTTTGTCTTATCCAATAGCAACAACTTTTAGAAAAGAGCCAAAGTGAATCAAAAAAGAGTCAACTGTAAGACAGCTAACTCTACCATTTTTTATATATCAAAATCCTGTTGTTTTTGTTGATTTTGCTGATCTTGATTATTCTTTTTAATCATTTGTTGGATTTTGTCAACAGCCTGTGGTGCAAGTTCAATGAGTTTTTCAAATAAATGAGTGCCTTCATCAAGATGAAGCATCTTAACACCATTTGAACTAACAATTAAAAAAGCGATTGGTGTAATCGAAACTCCGCCACCACTACCTCCACCAAATGGGAGATTAGATCCTTGTTGTTGTTGCTGTTGTTGGTCTCCACTTCCACCGCTATCTTTTCCACCCTCACCTTGTCCCTTGAATTCACTACCACCTGCAGCAAATCCAAAGCCAACTTTTGAAACTGTTAAAATAACGCTCCCATCAGGCGTTTCAACAGGGTCTCCGATGATTGTATTCACATCGATCATTTGTTTTAAATTTTCCATTGCTGTCTTCATTAAACCCTGTATTGGATGATCAGACATCATACATTCCTCCTGACAATCTAAACTGATTTTTTATCCGAATCGGCATCATTAAGCTTTGAAAGGGTCTGGGACTTAAATTTTGGTAGACCCCCTCGCCATCTTTTAATTGCTTTGATTCCTGCAACCATAGCATACCCGATTCGAAAATGAATCATGCATCTTAGCCTAGTTTCGGATACGGCTACTTGAAATGAGGGAGTAATGGAATATTCCGGATGAGTTTTCAGGTTTAAATAATGGCTCATCACTCCGACAATCGTGCCTTTAATCGACCATCCAAGTCCAGTGATAATTCCAGTATGGGCGGCGTCACCCACCCCAATATGTGAATGCCACTCAAATCTTGAAACTGAAATTTTCTTTAAAAAATGCTTAAATACCGGTACCAAATCGGTGACTCGTTGAAGAATTACTTTTGTATCATGGAGATTATCCATTAAATTATGTACAGAGAATTTCTCCTTTTTCTTTTTTTCATCTGTGGGGACATTTCCTTTCTTCTCCTTTTTGAACACGATGCTTGGCGTTTCATTGTCAACTGCAACCATCGGGACATTAATGGTATATCGTATCAGCCCAAACCAAATGCTGAATTTGATCTTAATATGGTCATCGTCTTGTGAGTGATTTGCTTCTATAAATATTGTTAGTTTTGTTACCAGAATAAGAAGGAAAAGTAGGACTAAGAATAATAAAATAAATAAAATCCACTTCACAACACTCACACCCTTTCAATGTTTCATTATCACCTTTCATCATGCAAAAAATACACAAAAAGGGTATCTTTGGTAATGTGTCTCCAAATAAAAAGAGTGCCCTGAGGACACTCTTATTTTTTAGCATGTATAACCGTTGTATCAGATAAAAGATCATGAATTCCTTGTTTTTTGGGTAGAAAAGCGACGATGATATAGCCGATAAAAAAGAGTTTTGAAATATACCGACCAATAAACTCCCTAAAGAGAACCGTCATCCAGCTGAGTGATTTTCCGTCGAGAGGTACAACCTTTATTCCAAACACCATTTTCCCTAATGTCTGGTTAAAAAACTTGGTCATCAACACGAAATACAAATAAAAGACAACAGCAGTTGCAATTGATGTTGCACTAAATATATGACTTTCAGTTAATGGTATGTCTAGTGCTCGAAAGGCAGGATAGATTAAGATACGATTTATACTCCCAATTACAACTAAGTCTAATAAATATGCCCAAAACCGCATCCAAAAGCCAGCATAACGTGGCACCTCTTGAACGATCGGCCGATCTGTATGATCGTGAACATGATTACTGCTCTGAACTCCTTCATGTGTTAGATCCATATTCAAGTTAGTCCCTCCTATTCCGCGTACAAGTACATCATTCTAGGTGAATTTGGCTGAGACAATAGATGAACCAACGTTGCCATTTCGATGTCATCATTAAACATTTTTTTCGCACTCATAGAAAATAGGGATCCAAAACCAAAATTAGTTTCATACTCGACAACTTTGATACTTCCAAGATCGTAATCTTGTTTCATAGCTTCAACCGTATCTTCAAAATACCCAAGTTCATCAATTAGATGATTTTCCTTGGCTTGCCTACCATCATAGATTCGTCCATCTGCAATACGACGAACCTCTTCCTCTGACATATTACGTCCCTCTGTAATTACATTAACAAATCCTTGATATGCATTATCGACCATCGATTGCATAATGTTTCGTTCTTCTTCTGTCATTTCCCTACTTGGAGACATGATATCCTTGTACGGACCACTTTTAATGGTTTCAAATTTAACGCCATATTTTTCAGCTAGCCCGCTATAATTAATCCCTTGCATAATAACCCCGAGTGAACCTGTCATGGTGTCAGGAGTAGCAAATATTTTGTCTGCTGGAGCAGAGATATAGTAGCCGCCAGATGCTGCCATCGCTCCCATTGAAACATAAATTGGTTTATCCGTTTTTTCTTTTAGGTCTGTTAACTTTTTATGTATTTCCGCGCTTTCTACAACACCGCCACCTGGTGAATTCACTTTAAGAATAATTCCCTTCACCGTTTTATCCTTTTCCGCTTTTTCAATCATTTTTAAAAATGTTTTGTGTTGATAACCGGCTGTTTGGAAGAAAGATGTTACGTCCTCACCAGTATCCTGAATTACTCCATTCACAGATAATACGAGAATTTTATCTATTCCTTTACCTTCCATTACAACATTTTCGAGAAAGTCTTCATTGGAAGTCGCTAGTAAATCATCTGAAAGACTACTGAAGTTTTTCGAAGCTAAATTTGTCGCGAAATTAAAAAAGATTGAAAATACAAATATAACTGCAGCAATTCCTAATGCTGCCCACCGTTTACCATTCATTTCATTTTCCTCCTACATAGATGTTGATGGTACTGATTCAAATGCGCCTTGGCGTATTTGTGCCCAGATTTTTTAGGCCCACATGAGGTGATTCACAAAGACGTTGCCACAGGTTGTGGAGTTCTTAGTCTTTGATCTTACGCTCGAAAAGTTTCCTTTGAAAATCTGTGGCATCCGCCGGAGGCTTTAACTTTATTCGATTGGGGGTCCCTCCCCCAATCGAATAAAGTTAAGAATTTGTTCAAAAATAAATACGAATCAGAACCAAAATAGTTTCATTTTATTGATAAACTTAATATAAAGCAACATAATAGCTTTAATAGTTTTTACCATTCTATTTTAAAAAATCAATAGGAGGCTATTTAAATGGAACGTCGAAATCTTTATTTCTTTTATAGAAAAGAAGATAAACTAATCGAATATGTTGAACAACTAAATCAGCTCGCGAAAGAGCATCAATTTACAGTTGTGGATGATGCTGCGAAGGCAAACATCATTGTTAGTATAGGAGGAGATGGGACTTTCCTACAAGCCGTTCGTAAAACGAATTTCCGCCAGGACTGTCTTTATGTTGGAATTTCTACAACCGGTGCATTAAATCTTTATTGTGATTTCCATGCCGATGAAACTGACAAAATGGTTGAAGCAATGTTACATGAAAGAGTCGAAGTTCGTAGGTACCCAATTATTGAAGTAAAGGTGGATAACAATCCATCCTTTTATTGTTTGAATGAATGTTCCATTCGTTCGGCTATCATTAAGACCTTGGTTTTAGACGTCTATATTGATGATTTACATTTCGAAACATTCCGTGGCGATGGCATGATTATTTCGACCCCAACTGGAAGTACTGCTTATAATAAATCGGTTCGAGGTGCTGTCGTGGATCCGCTACTTCCTTGTATGCAAGTCACTGAACTTGCTTCATTAAACACAAACCAATATCGAACCCTAGATTCTCCGTTTATTTTAAGCGGAACTAGAAAACTAACATTGCGAGATGTACAGGATGGAAACGACTTTCCTACAATTGGAATGGACAATGAAGCTCTTAGCATTCGGAATGTAAAACAAATTGAGATTCAATTAAGTGAAAAAAGAATCAAAACGGTGAAACTAAAGGACAATTCATTCTGGGAGAAGGTAAAACGAACATTTTTATAGAATGATCCCAAAAGTTACTAGACCAAGCAATGGAAGCTTGGTCTGTTTTGGTTATTGTTCATACATCACAGTGTCATCAACCACGGTCATCATTACATTTGTACCTGGTATCTCATCTTCAGGAATATGCAGGATATCTTTATCAAGAACGGTGAAATCAGCTTTATATCCCGGTGCAATTTTCCCCCTGCAATTTTCCTTTCCAATTGCAAAAGCACTTCCAGTTGTAAACAGCTGGACAGCTTCGTATACGGATAATCTTTGTTCGGGCATGTAAATCTCTTCTCTTCCTATTTTCTTTCTTGTCACTGCTGCATGAATTCCTAGCAAGGGATTAATCGGTTCAATCGGTGCATCAGACCCACCTGCACAAGGAAGACCCACAGTCAATAATGTCTTCCAAGCATAACAATAGTCCATATTCATTTCACCAATTCTTTCAACCACCCACGGAAAATCAGATACGACAAATCTTGGCTGGATATCGAGGATGACCGGTAACTGTTTTGCTCGCTTGATTAACTCTTGTCGTAAAATTTGAGCATGAATTAGGCGATCCCGTTGATTTGGTAATGGTGGAAATTCTTCGATTGCATCTAATACATATTCAAATGCAAGGTCCCCAATCGCATGGACAGCAACCGGCATCTTATATCGCCTGGCCTTTTGAACCAGTTTTTTCAACTCATCTAATGTGTGAATAGCAACTCCTGATGTATCAGGTGAATCATTATATGGATAACTTAATAATGCGGTTCTGCCACCTAGAGAACCATCCGCAAATATTTTCATTGCACCAAATTCAAGAAAATCTCCATATTCTCCAAATGAAAAGCCTAATCGATGCATATCATCGACTACCTCATGATGGACTAAAAGATTTGTCCGAAATTTGATGCTCTCTGCATTAATTATTTTTTGAAACCCTCGCAATGTGCGCTCAAAACCTCCATAATAATTCAAATCCTCTGTATGTCCACCGACAAGTCCTTTGCTCAGACAATCGTTAACTGATATTTGAAGTGCCTTTTGAATGTAATCTTCCGTCACTTCTGGAATCACTGTTTTTACAAGCTCCTGCGCTTGATCTAATAAATAACCAGTTGCATGACCATTTGTATCCCTTACAATGACCCCACCCTCAGGATTTGGCGTATCGTCCGTGATACCAGCTAATTCTAATGCCTTCGTATTCACAACAACAGCGTGCCGGCAAATTCTTTTTAACACGAGCGGATTATTGGGTGAAAGTTCATCCAGTTCATTTCGATGGAAAATTTTTCGGTCAGGAAGTTGATTTTCATTCCATCCTTCTCCAATTATCCATTCTCCTGCAGGCTTATCTTTTATAAATTCTTGAATGGCTGTATACATTTCCTCGGAAGATGTCATGTCCGAAAAATCTAGCTTTAACAGTTTTTCGCCATGACCAATGAGATGCAAATGGCTATCAACGAACCCTGGAAACATCGTACTTCCTTTTAAATCAATTATTTTTGTAATTTGGGATTGATATCGATTTTGTAAATCTTTCTTTAATCCTGTGGCAACAATGGTGCCACTTTCCACGAATACCGCTTCCACAGTCTCATTCTCCCGCTCTAGCGTGTAGATTTGTCCACCCATCCATAAAGTTCCCATCATCACACCTACTGTTCTAGATTTAAGATAAGATTACTCTAACACGAAAAAGCAGGTAGTAAAAATACTATCTGCTTTTTATTACTATGCATTTGCCTTTGCTGCTTCTGCTTGTCTAAGCTCGATTCTTCTAATTTTTCCTGATGTTGTTTTCGGTAGATCACTCACAAATTCTACTTTTCTTGGATATTTATAAGGTGCTGTCATTTGCTTGACATGTTCCTGTAGGTCTTTAACGAGCTCCTCAGTGGATGCTACACCTTCGCGTAATACAATGAATGCTTTAACAATATTCCCTCGAACTTCATCAGGACTTGCAACAACTGCACATTCCTTTACAGATGGATGCTTAACTAGTGCATCTTCAACCTCAAATGGTCCAATGGTGTAGCCTGAACTAATGATAATATCATCAGCACGGCCTTCAAACCAGAAATAGCCATCTTCGTCTTTTTTTGCCTTGTCTCCTGTAATATAGTAATCTCCTCTAAATTGCATAGCTGTTCTTTCAGGATCCTTGTAATATTCTTTAAAAAGAGCTGGTGTGTCGACATGGACACCAATATCGCCTACTTCTCCTACCGGACAAGGCTTACCAAACTCATCAACAATTTCTACATGATTGCCAGGTGTTGGTTTGCCCATGGAACCAGGCTTAATTTGCATTCCTTTTAATACACCTACTAATAATGTATTTTCTGTTTGTCCATAACCATCTCGAACTTCTACGTTAAATTCTCTTTTGAATGTGTCGATTACTTCCCGGTTTAAAGGTTCCCCCGCTGAAACAGCACTATGTAAATCCGGAAGTGAGTAATCAGATAGATTTTCTACCTTTGCCATCAAACGATATTCTGTTGGCGTACAACATAGGACATTAATCTTATAAGAACTTAGCAATTCTAAATATTTATTTGGATTAAATTTACCGAAATACACAAATCCTGTTGCACCACTTCCGAGTGTCGATAGAAATGGGCTCCAAATCCATTTTTGCCAACCAGGGCCTGCCGTCGCCCAAACCGTATCTGATTCACTGATACTTAGCCAATAAGGAGCAGCTGTTTTTAAGTGAGCATATGCCCAACCATGTGTATGAACAACGCCTTTTGGATTTCCAGTTGTCCCGGATGTGTAAGATAAGAAGGCCATGTCATCCTTATTTGTTTCAACTGCCTTCAGCTGTTCAGATTGATTTTTCATATTTTCTTCTAAAGAATCCCAACCATCTACTTTTTCCCCAACTACAAACTTTTGAAGATGGTCGATATTTTCAATGGATAAAAATTGATCACAATATGGGTGGTGGCTGATAATCGCTTTCACATCTCCATGAATGAGTCGGTATTGAAGGTCTTTCGTACGGAGCATTTCAGAACTTGGGATGACCACTAATCCGGCTTTTAAAGCGCCTAAATAAACCATATATGCTTCGACTAAACGAGGAATAATAACTAATACTTTGTCACCTTTCTTAAGGCCTTTGTTCATCAAGGTATTTCCAATTTGGTTTACATTTTTGAAGAGGTCTACGTATGTTATTTCTTTTTTGTTCCCCTGCTCATCTTCCCATTTTAATGCAATGTTTTTGGGATCATTTGCATATTTTTCAATTTCCTTTACGAGATTATACTTTGCAGGTGCAATTAAATCTTCTTTTTTCACGATCATTCCTCCTCCACTTTTATAGTCTAATTATATAAAATATTTCAACCAATTTGGAAGGGGTTTTGTGAAAAATTTATGACCAGGTTATAATACTTGATTACATTTTTTAATAAATCCAATAGAAAAGGACGGGTAGTAGCCCGTCCTTGTAGCCATTTATATTTATTTTTTTAGAAGTTACCTCCGCTCATATGTTGTTGAGCGTAAGATACTAAACGCTTAGTAATTTCTCCACCAACTGATCCGTTAGCACGAGAAGTTGTATCAGCACCAAGGTTTACACCAAATTCTGTTGCAATTTCATATTTCATTTGATCAATAGCTTGTTGTGCACCAGCTACTAGAAGTTGGTTACTACTGTTGTTGTTTGCCATGTGACTTCACCTCCTTGTGAGTATATAATGTGTAAAATCACATGGCATAATACATTTGAACCACTGGTAAATGTTCACAACAAAAGAGTTCTTTTTTTAGAATAAGTCCTTAATTTCTTCCTTCTTCGTACCATCTAATGTAAGAATTTCTGTTTCATTAACTGCTTTTTCAATCAAGCTTTCAAAATTAGTGTAACTTTCATAATGTGTTACTTTTTCTAGTCTTGGTCTTGTTTTTGGTGCAGCTGGTGTAAAGATTGTACAGCAATCCTCAAACGGTTGAATCGAAATATCATGGGTATTGATTTTCTTTGCCATATCAATAATATGAAACTTATCTACAGTAACAAGTGGTCGAATAATCGGTGTATTTGTGACATTGTTTATGACATGCATACTTTCCAATGTTTGACTTGCCACTTGTCCAAGGCTTTCTCCAGTTACAATCGCTAGCGCATTGCGCCTTCTTCTAATCTCGTCGGTGATACGAAGCATCATCCGTCTAGTAGAAATCAGTGTATAGTTTTCCGGTATTTGTCTTTGAATGGTGGTCTGAATTTCAGTAAATGGCACGATATGTAGCTTAATCGTACCTGAAAAATCAGTTAGCTGCTGTGCAAGGTCAATTACCTTTTGGCGTGCACGTTCACTTGTGTATGGTGGACTATGAAAATGCACTGCTTCAAGCGTTAATCCCCTTTTCATAGCTAGGAAGCCAGCAACAGGACTATCCAGACCTCCTGAAAGCATGAGCATTGCTTTCCCGGATGAGCCAACTGGAAGGCCACCTAATCCTTTCTCATCCTTAAAGGTAATGTACGTTGCTTCCTTACGAACCTCAACACGCATATTGATATCAGGGTTATGCACATCCACATGGATTTCTTGGATATTCTTTAAAATATGTGACCCTAATTCATAATTTAACTGATTGGAATCAAGTGAAAAGCTTTTATCTGATCGTCTAGCTGATATTTTGAATGATTTTCCTTTGTGTTCCAACTGTTTGAAGGCTGCTAGAACGCCTTCTTTAATATGTTCAATTTCACTGATAACCTTTAACGCTAAACTAAAGGATTGAATACCGATGATATTTTTAAGGACTTCCACGATTTCCTCATGTGGCTCACCATTAAGCTTAATATAAATTCGGTCTCTCGTTTTTTCAAACGTGAGTCCTTGGTATTTTGTAAGTTTTCTTTGTATTTGAGTTGAAAGTTTATTTATAAACAAGTTACGATTTCGACCTTTTGTTGTAATTTCGCCAAATCGTATTAATATGTGATCATATTCCATTTCTTTCCCCCATTACATTTTGTAATTTCTGTATTGCATTCTCAATCGCATTTATTAAAATCGGAACTTCTTCCATTTTATTTTGATGGGATAGACTGATCCGAATTGAGCTATTTGCTTCAACTACTGGTACTCCCATTGCAAGCAAGGTTTTACTTGGTTCATTTTTTTTCGAAGAACATGCAGAGGTCGTCGAAACGTATATTTCCTTTTCCTCCAATAAATGTACAAAAACCTCAGGCTTTAACCCATCAATGGAAAAATTTATAATATGTGGAGCACTACTTTTCTCAGGTGTATGAATCTTGACTCCGTGCATTTTTGATAATTGTTCAATAATCTCTTTTTTTAGAGCGGTGAGATGTTGAATAGCTCCATCTCTTTTCTCTATTGTTAACCTTAATGCCTTGGCTAGGGACACAAATCCTGCTACATTTTCTGTGCCTGCCCTTTTTTGAATTTCTTGATCCCCACCAGCGATTAAGGATTTTATTCGAACACCTTGGCGAACGAAAAGAACTCCAGTTCCTTTTAGTCCATTAAACTTGTGTCCTGAAATCGTACATAAATCAAGTTTCGCCTTATTGATATCTAGATATGTTTTACCTATTCCCTGTACATGGTCAACATGATAAATAATCTTCGGATACTTTTCTAAAAGCTCTCCTATCTCTTCAATCGGTTGGATTGTTCCAACCTCGTTATTTACATGAATAATAGAAACTAATATCGTATCTTCACGGATTGCATTTTTTAAACTTTCAATCGATATGACACCATTATTATCAACTGGAAGATAGGTTATTTCAAACCCAAGTTCTGTCAATTGATTGCAGGCTTCACTTACAGAAGGATGCTCAATTGATGTTGTAACGATATGCTTACCTCGATTTTGATATTGTAAAGCAATCCCCTTAATTGCAGTATTATTCCCTTCAGAACCACCGGATGTAAAAATAATCTCCTGTGGTTTAACATGCAAGAGGGATGCAATTTGTAAACGTGACTGACTTAAAAGCTTTTCAGCTTGTCCACCTATTCCATGTAAAGAAGAAGGATTCCCAAAATAATTAGTTGAAACTTTTACATACGAATCAATAACATCATCAAATGGTTTTGTTGTTGCACTATTATCTAAGTAAATCATCATATTTCCCCTAATAAGCATATTTGCATCAAAATCATATCATAAAATGGATTGATTGAAAAAAGGAAAGGACCCCATTTTGTGCTGAACCCTAAAAGTTAGACCTAAATATTTATGCAGCTTTTTGACTGGTATGAAGACGGTATTCCACCGGACTCATGCCAGTCAATTTTGCTTTTATCCGTTCATTGTTATAGTAAAAAATATAATCCGTTACTGCTTGTTTAAGCTCTTCAAATGACTTATAAACTCTACCGTAATACATTTCCTGTTTCATTATCCCAAAGAAATTTTCCATTGGTGAATTATCAAGACAGTTTCCCTTTCGAGACATACTTTGAAATATACCGTTATCTTTTAGTTTCCTTACATATCTTTTCATTTGATAAGCCCAGCCTTGATCAGAGTGTATAGTCGTTCTATAGGGGCAATCTCTTGTTATTTCAATTGCTTCGTCTAAAGCATCCATAATTGCCTTAGCGTTTGGTCGTTCTGAGAACCGAAAGGATAGAATTTCACCATTAAACATATCTAGAAATGGATCTAAATAAGCCTTCTTAATGATTATCTTCCCATCAGAATCCGTCGTATAGTATTTGAATTCAGATGTATCAGTCGTTAATTTTTGATGTGGAATACTTGTATGGAATCTACGGTTTACAAGGTTTTTCGAAATCTTGCCTACAGTTCCTTTATAAGTGCTGTATTTACGAGATTTACGTGTGAATGATGTACAGGTAATTCCAAGTTTATTGGTAATCCGTAGAATTTTTTTGTGATTTAAGATATAACCTCTCTTACGTAATTCCATTTTAATTCGACGATAGCCGTAATTTCCATTATGTTTGTTTACAATATCTTGAATGACCTTTTCAATCTCTTCATCTGGATTGGATTCATTAAATCGTTTTTGCCAATACATATAGGTTGCCTTTGGAAAACCTGTGGCTTCAAGGATAACAGCTAATTTGAATTCTTTTCTGAGTTCGTGGATGACCCTGGATTCTGTTTTAGCAGTCGGCTCGGAATATTTACCCCTGAAGCTCGGAGCTTTTTTAAATAGGCATTCTCCGCACGTAGTAACTCTATTTCTTTTAAAAGTTGTTGTTCTTTCGTCAATTTCTTCTCATTTTTATTCTTCTTTGATTCGTTGGACAATGATGGACGCCCCTTTGATTTAGAGAGCCCTTCAATACCTTCAGTTTGCCATTTTCTCAACCAATTAAGAATCATAGGTGGTTCAGTAATGCCAAATTTTCTAGCAACTTCTTCAAGGGAATCTCCTGTTCTTACCTTATAGTTTAAGACATCTAATTTAAATTGAACAGGATAATTCGCAATTGCTTTTTTAGAAGCCAAACCCTGTTTGCCAAATTGTTGGAACGCACTGACCCATTTTCTTATATTGGTTTTACTTCGAATTCCAAATCTAATAGCCAAGGAAGCATATCCACCTTCACCTGCTAAATAAGCGTCAACTACATTTTGCTTAAATCCTTCATCATATTTGACCACAAAAAACACCCCAAGAGTTAGAATTGTTCGTCTAACTTTTGGGGTGCACATCATTTTGAGGTCCTTTGTTTATTCACGATCGTCATCAAGTAACACTTCGATCTTCTTCAGTGCTCCCGGATCCACATCCTCAATTGCAGTTGCTGCTTGCTCTAGTGCAAGTGCATACTCAAAATTCCTAAAGGAGTTTTCAGCTTCTAGTAAACTTACGGCAATTTTTGGATTTCGGCTACGGTATCGGTTGCCATATTGAATAACTTTTTCTGCAAGATATACTTGCTCTATCATTTCTTCTGTATTCTTATATGTCTGTGAAATTAAATCAAGTGCAATTTGTAAGGCTTGATTTACCGTATTCATATTTAGTGGTTTTTCCTCAAGCGTTGACATAACTTGTGTTAAAGATAATTTCGCCTCAGACATAAGCTCCGAATACTTAACAGGCAGACCCGGAATATTACTTTTTGAAATAAGACGTTTTGCATCCGCAAGCTGTTTCTTCATTTCCAAGATTTGCTCTCGTGCATGCAGTTCATCTTTTCGAAGAGTTTTCAGCATTTCGGAGTATTGTAAATGCTCTTCCTTTACATCTTGAATTTTACCGTAAATCTCTTCAAGTTCATTTCTAATTAATGAATAAGCAATTTGGTCTTCCTCGAGCTTTGCTTGAATTGAAACATATTGTTTTACAAGTTGTTTGATTTGTTTCACGATATTACGGTGGCGCTCAAGATCCTGGTCATTCACATGATAGCTTTGTTGCACAAATGAGGTTTCTTCCTCTGTGCTTTTACTACCTTCAATCAAGTCCTCAAGATCCTGTTCAATTTTTTCAACCTCGGTTTTCACAAACTGATTTGCCTTTACTTCCGCTTCTAGTAGGTCATAGATGGTATCGAGTGATTCTCGTGCTTCGTCTAACCCTTTTTTCGCATCTTCAAGCTTGAGCTCTTCAATTAAAGCAATATATTGAGTTAATTGCTCCTTCATTCTTTCGATTTCCTTTTCAATTTGATGATGTTCAAGGGAATAACCTTCCTGTTCCATTTGGCTATATCCTTCTGAAACTTCATTTAATTGATTCGGTAGCGCGATTTGACTTTCATGTAGCAAATGAGGGATTTCATCCATCTGCTGTTTAGTTACCGCAAGAGCATCCTTAATGAGGAGTACGATTTCTCTAGCTTCGAAATAGTTACCATTCGTGGTAGCTTCTTCAAATTCTTTGAATTTTCCGTAAACACTCTCTAATTTTGTTTCAAGCTGTTTTTCTGCACAACCAAAAGTATGTCGGTGTGCAAGTAAAATCTTCTTCAACTCACGATATAATTGATTTAATTCATCAACCTCTACGCGATTTTTTTCTTCACTGCCAACTAAATCCTTAAGTTCTTCTAAAATGATTGCAATATTGCTTTCAGCATCATTTAGAATGGCTTCAATTTGAGCGAGAACTCGTTTCGCTTTTCCAAACCGATATTTATCTGCAAGGTCTTCCGCATCAAATAATAATTCCTCTACATCAGGAAGTGCAACCGTGACTATCTCATCCCACTGTTTTCGCCAACGTTCAAATAATTCCTCGGTCTGACCTGTCATATTGAGATCTTTTACCTTTGCAATTTCATCTGTGACTGGTCGATTCATCATATCTATCTTCCAGGCTTCTAGCCTATCAACATCTTTATATATCTTTTTTCTTGAATAAAATCCAAAAATGGCAATTACACTTACTACTACGATTATGCCGATTATGATTTCCATAATTTGGCCTCCTTGCTCCCACAATCAATCTATTCTAAACATTTATGTATTTTTTATATAAATTGCTATTGAAATGTTTTTATAATGTATTTATGATACCATGTAAACGACAATTTTTGACTAAAACTTTTAAAATTTTTTACAAATTTTATAAAAAAATGAGGGATTTGTCGATGAAAGCAGATGGTCATATCCATACACCCTTTTGTCCCCATGGTACAAAGGATACATTTGAGGAATATATTGTACAGTCAAAGCAGTTAGGATTTGATGAAATTTCGTTCACTGAACATGCACCACTTCCTGCACGATTTGTTGATCCCACGCCTCAAAAGGATAGTGGAATGGACCCAAATGAATTAGAAAACTATTTTACAGTTTTAACTGAACTTCAAAAAAAATTTGCATCCGAGATCAAAATTAATATCGGGTTAGAGGTCGACTATATTGAAGGGTATGAAGAGGATACAAAAGCCTTTTTAAACGAATATGGTCGATATTTGAATGATAGTATTTTATCCGTTCATTTTCTAAAAAAGGGAAATCACTTCTATTGTCTTGATTATAGCCCTGATATGTTTGAAACGATGATAGGGGATTACTCATCAGTAGAGGCTGTTTACGATGCATATTATCATACATTATTATCTTCAATCACATCAGACCTTGGTCCGTATAAACCAAAAAGAATTGGTCATATGACACTTGTTCATAAGTTTCAAAAAAAATTCCCTGCATCAAAAAATTTCAGCGATAAAATAAATTCTATACTAGACTTGATTGCTGAACAAGGGCTTTCATTGGACTATAATGGCGCTGGTATCAATAAACCTCTTTGTCGGGAGGTATACCCTTACGAACAAGTCATTAAAGAAGCCATAAAACGAAAAATCCCTCTTGTCTATGGTTCCGATGCCCACAGCAGGAAGGATTTAAATCAAGGGTTTGATGATTTATTTAAAGGTGCTGTTTTAGTTTCGCCGACTACATATTGACAGGGAATGGGGTTACATTATTTCTTAACGATTGTGGTTGCTTACAAATAGTCGTGTTGACCCATTTTTCGATTTCATGGCAATATTGCTCATTCACATACAGTTCATAAGGCATTAAATGAAGAACCTCTGACATATATTGAGGATATAAATATGGCATTGATAACATACCCTTCAACTGCATTATGGCATACGGAATGGGTATAAGGGCAAATTCCTGTTGCTTCATCCCAGTTTCAAAAATGGTTTGAAAATAGTATTTTTCTTTTGCCATATAGGTAGTCATGATTTCACGAATCAATGTGGTATCAAAGGAAATTTCCCTCTGGACAAATCTTGATAGCTGACGATTTTCCTTTTGGTATTCCATAATGCCTCTGATTGCAAGCAATAAACATTCTCTGGCAGTTCTATTATCCAATTCAATATAGGCATGTTCAACAAATGTCAAATATCCTTCTAAATAAGAGGAAACAAGATGTTCAAGTAACCCTTCTTTATTCCCAAAATAATAGGAGATATTGGCAACATTACAATTTGCTTTTCTAGCAATTTCACGAACTGTTGTACCATCAAAGCCCTTTGTATTAAATAAAAATACTGATGAATCTATAATTTTCTGTTTCATGTTTTTGCTTGTCATAACGAACCCACCTTACCCTTAATATTGTATAGATTTCGCTATGCTACGGTAGATTCCTTTAAGTTTTTATCGACAAGTCACGCAAGATAAGCTATTATTTGGTATTATTTATGTAGGAATAACTCAAACGGAGGGGAAGAACCATGTTTAATGTCGAACAATATAAAGGTAATAAAGTAGATGACTATCAACTTTTAACAAAACAACTCCAAGCGTTACTAGAAGATGAACAAGACCAAATCGCAAACTTAGCAAATGCATCAGCATTGCTTAACCAATTTTTAGACAACATCAATTGGGTTGGTTTTTATATAAAAAAAGGTAATGAACTTATTCTTGGACCTTTCCAAGGGTTACCTGCCTGTGTGCGAATTCCGATGGGTCGTGGCGTTTGTGGTACTTCCGCACAAAACCAAAAGACTGAAAGAGTTGCAGACGTCCATCTTTTCCCAGGGCATATTGCATGCGACGCTGCATCCCAATCAGAAATTGTTGTTCCAATTATGAAGAATGGTGAAGTATTTGGTGTGTTAGATATCGACAGCCCTATCAAGGAACGCTTTGATGAAGTGGACCAGCAATGCTTAGAAGAATTTGTGAAAGTGTTGGAAAAACACATATAAAATATTTTAACCAGTGGGAAAGCCCACTGGTTTTTGCTATCCATTTAACGCTTGATTTAAATCTTCCCAAATATCCTCCCACGCTTCTAGTCCAACTGAAAGACGAATTAAATTATCGGTAATTCCCATTTTCAAGCGTGCATCTTCTGGAACAACTGCATGTGTCATAGTGGCTGGGTGCTGGATAAGGGTTTCTGTATCACCAAGACTCACTGCAATTTTAATTAATTTCACGCGGTTTAAAATATTTTGCGCATCCTTCTTTGTACCCTTAATAGTAAAGGAAATTAACCCGCCAGGCTTGCGCATTTGTTTTTTCATAATCTCATGTGCAGAGCTTTCCTTATCTCCGGGATAAAAAATGTGCTCCACATTTTGATGTTCTTTTAGTAAAAATGCAATTTTTTCCGCATTGTCGCAATGGCGATCCATTCGTACCGGTAGAGTCTTTAATCCGCGAAGCAAAAGCCAAGCATCGAATGGAGACATAATCCCACCTATATCTTTTTTCGTTGTCATTGCAACTTGTTGGATAAAATCCTTCTTCCCGATGACAAGTCCTGCAATCACATCACCATGTCCTCCTATATACTTTGTCGCACTGTGAACAACAATATCACACCCTAATTTTATTGGCTGTTGCAAATACGGTGAACAGAAGGTATTGTCAACGACAACTGGGATTTGATGTTGTTTTGCGATTTTAACAACTTTTTCTAAATCAATGAGTTTCATAGTTGGATTAATTGGTGTCTCAATATAGATTAATTTTGTATTTGGAGTTATTTTTGACAGTATTTCTTCTTCCTCATCCATATCGCTAAAATCATGATTGATATTGTACTTTTCCTCCATCATTTGAAGTAGACCAAACGTACACCCGTATAGCCCTTGTGAACAAAGGATATGATCTCCAGATTTTGTTAGGGCAAACAATACTGCGGAGACTGCAGCCATCCCTGATCCAAATGACAGTCCTGCTTCCCCGCCTTCAAGGATGGCAATTCTTTCTTCTAAAAGCTTTACTGTTGGATTGCCTAGACGTGAATATATATACCCTTCCTCTTCACCTGCAAAACGAGCTTCTCCTTGTTCTGCTGATTCAAAAGTAAAGGTTGAAGTTTGGTAGAGCGGTGGTGCTAAGCTTCCATTTTGGGCAATTGACCCGCCACCATGTATTGCTAATGTATCAAAAGATTTACTTTCACTCATGCTCCCTTCTCCCCCTTTAAGTCTTCAATTCTACCATTAGCATATGACAAGTATGCTTGTTTTGAAAGCGTTTTCTTATTTCTCAGAGGAATACTTGGTTATTCTGAAGCGTTGGACAGGTGGGGTGTCCAAAACAAATAGCGCCCCCACCATGAAGCCAATTAAAAGAAGGACATCCTATTTAAGAATGTCCTTCAACCACTTTATTTTCACTTGCAATGACTAGATTTTTTCCTGATTGTTTTGCAACATATAGTGCATTGTCTGCACGGTGGAAAAGGGCCTGGAATGTCTCTTTAGATTCCTTATACCATGTTGCAACACCACATGAAATCGTTACTTTCGGATTTGATTGTAATTCGACCCTTTTGCCAAGTCGCTCAGCTACGGCAATCCCTGACGTTAAACCAACTTTAGGCAAATAAATTGCCAACTCTTCTCCGCCCCATCTTGCTCCAATATCGTTATCACGAATGTTTTCCTTGATTAGATTGGCAATTTGAACGAGCGCTTCATCCCCTACTTGGTGACCATACGTGTCATTGATTCTTTTGAAATCATCAATATCGATTAAAATAAACGTACCAAAAGCGTCTGTTTCCAATGATTCTTGGACACAATCCTCTAAATAATTGCGTGAGTAAAGCTTTGTTAAATAATCCGTAATCACAAGCTTTTCAAGTTCTTCACGAAGAATCGAATTTGTAAAAGCTAGGGACGAATGGTGAATTAAGGACTGAAGAAGCTTAAATTTATCAAAAGAAAAGAAATATGGTGATTCATGTAAGACAATGGCAACTCCCAAAATTTCGTTACGCTGTACCATTGGAACAGACATCATCGAACGATATGAGAACCCATTAAATACTGGTTCCACCTGTAAATCTCCGATAAAAAGAGGCTCTTTTTCTGATAAGATCCGGTCAAGGCTAAATAACACATAGGGTTCCCCATGCCCTTCTTCAAAAAAAGTAGTACTTCCAGGAAGTACCTCTATTTGCTCATTTGTTTGTAAAAAGAAACCTACCTCATTGGCACCAAAAGAATTTTTGATTTGGGATGACATAAATGTCAATGTATCTATTAAACGCAAATTTGAATTTAATTTATGTGAAGTTTCGTTAATTAATTGAAGATCCGCAATTAATTGCTTTGATTGTTGGTAAAGTTGAGCATTTTCAAATGCATGTCCAGCAGTGTTGGCCAATAGTTCAATAAACTGAATTTCTGATGTAGGAAATTCCACCACATCATGAGCATTGATTTGCAATACTCCATAAATTCCCTGCCGCCCTTTTAGCGGAGCATAAATATTGGACATGTTTTCAGCGACCAAATTGTCAAGCTGCAAAGTTCCAGTTACAAACGCTTGCATGACAGGCGAGTTATCTCCATGCTCATATTCTTTAATTTCCTTAATCGGAATAACATTATGTCTCGTATTATCATGTGCAAGAAATAAGGTATATGTAAACGATGGGTATACATCTTGTAATGTATTTAAAACCTCTTCAAGCACAGCATCTATATCCATCGTTGAATGAAACTTCGAGGTTACTCTAAATAGTTGCTCATATCTTAATTCTTCATTTGGAAACTTCACGATTAATCACCCATCTGACATTTGTACTTAATACATTTATTATAATAGAAAATGCACGAAAATGTCTCATTATCTATCAAAAAATCCAAATTTATTACAACTTTCATGTTAAAAATCAAAATCCACCAAAAAACGAGGCGGTTCTTGCTGACTTTTTATATCATTTCATGAAAACTTGACTTCCTAATCTAAAAATCATATAATGATCGTTGTGTAAAATATTGCAGCATATGTGAGTAGTTTTTGTTCTATTTTGTTCCTCTTATGAGCTTTAGCTCATAGATGGTGTATCACGTAACCTTTGGCTGCTAGGGCGAAGATACATGAAAACAAAATAGTCGAGAGCATTAATCACATCTGTTTTTATTTTACAACAAAATAAAAACATTGAAGGAGGAGTCATTCATGGCTCGTTATACAGGTCCAAGCTGGAAATTATCCCGTCGTCTTGGCATTTCATTAAGTGGTACAGGTAAAGAATTAGAAAAGCGTCCTTACGCTCCAGGACAACATGGTCCAAACCAACGTAAAAAGCTTTCTGAATATGGTTTACAATTACAAGAAAAGCAAAAGCTTCGTCATATGTATGGTGTGAATGAGCGTCAATTCCGCAACACATTTTCAAATGCAAGCAAAATGCAAGGAATTCTTGGTGAAAACTTCATGATTCTTCTTGAATCACGTTTAGATAACCTAGTTTACCGTCTTGGACTTGCTCGCACTCGTCGTGCAGCACGTCAATTAGTTAACCATGGTCATATTCTTGTTGATGGAAACCGTGTTGACATTCCATCTTACCGTGTAAAACCTGGTCAAACTATTACTGTTCGTGAAAAATCACGTAACCTAGTTACAATCAAAGAAGCGATCGAAGCTACTTCTTTCGTACCAGAATATTTAACATTTGATGCTGATAAGTTAGAAGGAACTTACACTCGTTTACCAGAGCGTTCTGAACTACCAGCTGAAATTAACGAAGCATTCATCGTTGAGTTCTACTCACGTTAATCTTGCTAAAGAGGAAAGGGACATCCCTTTCCTCTTTTTTTATGGCTGTTTTCGCAAACTTTATTGTTATTGATATAGCCATTAATAAGCATATTATTAGACACATAGGTGTTCCCTCTAGTGATTGGAGAGTATGGCGCGAGACCCTCGAAAATGCAAGCATTTGCTTCGTGCGGTGTAGTTTCAAGGAAGCATTCTCAATGTCCTGCGGGAATAGCGAGCCAAGCGAGACCCCGCAGGAGTAATTAATGTTCGAAGCCTAAGAGCGCCACGTCCTGTGGCAACGGCTTCGTGACCTACATCGTGTAGGCCTGAGGAGGCTTGCGGTTCGCCCGCGGAAAGCGAGTGCCTGAAGCGGAAATCACCCCAGTTCCATAAATAAACTTTAGGTTAAGAACAATAATTTTTTGGAAAAAGAGCTTTTTTATACAAAAAAGGTGCCCCTCAAGGAACACCTTAACTTTTTAATATTTGATTAAGAAGTATTTTTTCTTACCGCGACGAATGACTGTGAATTGACCTTCGATACGATGTAGTTCGTTAAGAACCGCATCTACCTCTTGAATTCTCTCACCATTAACATAGATGGCACCATTGCCAATATCCTCACGTGCCTGACGCTTAGAAGGAGATATCTTACTCATGACCAATAAATCAACTAAACTAACTTCTGCATCCCCATCAAATTCATAGGAAGGTACATCCTTAAAGCCTTGTTTAATCTCCTCCGCACTTAATTCACTGATTGAACCACTGAACAATGCTGCAGAAATTTTCACCGCTTGCTCAAGCGCAGCCTCACCATGAACCAATTTGGTTACCTCTTCTGCCAACGTCTTTTGAGCTAAACGTTTTTCTGGTGCATGTTGAATTTCCGCTTCCAGACCTTCAATTTCCTCTTTGGAAAGGAATGTAAAATATTTTAAATAACGAACAACATCACGGTCATCTGTATTGATCCAGAATTGATAAAACTCATATGGCGACGTTTTTTCTTTATCTAACCAAATCGTTCCACCTTCTGTTTTCCCAAACTTTGTACCATCCGCCTTTGTTACAAGTGGAATGGTTAGACCAAAAGCTTTGGCGTCCTCGACTGTCTTACGGATTAATTCTAGTCCAGCCGTGATATTGCCCCATTGGTCACTTCCACCAATTTGTAGTCGGCAGCCTTCATTTTCATACAGCTTTAAAAAGTCATAGGATTGTAAAATCATATAACTAAACTCTGTAAAGGAGATCCCAGCATCTAAACGTGATTGAACTGAGTCTTTGGCTAGCATGTAATTAAGCCCAAAACTCTTTCCTATATCACGCAGGAAAGTGATTAAGTCCAAGCTTCCGATCCAATCATAGTTATTCGCAATCTGAGCTGGATTTCCTTCTGCTTCAAAATCTAAAAAGCGAGAAAGCTGCTCCTTGATGCTATTGCTATATTGCACAACAACCTCTTTTGGATTTAATGTTCTTTCCGCCTTTTTACCGCTTGGGTCACCGATTAGACCAGTAGCGCCCCCAACTAAAGCAATCGGTTGGTGTCCAGCCAACTGGAATCTTCTCAATGTCAAGATCCCTACTAAATGGCCGATATGTAAACTATCTGCTGTTGGATCAAATCCACAATACAATTTAATTTTTTCATTCGCTAATATATTCTGTAACCCTTCTTGATCGGTTACTTGATTTATAAGACCCCTATAGGTCAAATCCTGAATAACATCCATTCTATTTTCAATTCTCCTTTTAACCTTATAATAAGGTTTTTCTATCACACTATGTCTAATATTGTCAAATTAAATAATGGAAATTCATAAAAAAATACTAAAGACACTATGGTATATGCTATAATAAACTTGGATTTTTAGGGGGATGATTATGAATTTTAAAAAATCACAAATATTTGAAAAAATTAACTCTTATTGGCAAAGAGTCACATCGAATAAAGTAGCAAGAGCAATTACTGGCAAGAAGACCCGTAAAGGTGTCAGAGTTACATACGGTGTTGTATGGAATTTATTTTTACTGTTCTTTATCATTGCGATACTTGGTCTTGGCTTTGCAGGTGGGGCAGGTGCTGGTTACTTTGCATCCCTAGTAAAGGACGAACCTGTTCGAAGCTATGAAAGTTTAAAGAAAGATATTTATAATTACGAAGAAAATACAGAGGTGTACTTTGCAAACGAGATTTATCTAGGTCAATTGCGGGCAGACCTCCAACGTGAAGAAGTTTCTCTGGATGAAATTTCTCAGTATGTCAAGGATGCAGTAATTGCAACCGAAGACCAGTACTTCTATAAGCATGATGGGGTTGTTCCAAAATCCATTTTACGTGCAATCGTACAGGATGTAACAAGTTCACCTGTCCAAACTGGAGGAAGTACACTAACACAGCAATTGATTAAGAACCAAATTCTATCAAATGAAGTTTCGTTTGATCGAAAGGCAAAGGAAATCTTAATTGCATTACGACTTGAAAAGTTTTTTGACAAAGATGAAATATTAGAAGCATATCTTAATATTATTCCATATGGCCGTAATTCATCAGGTCGAAATATTGCCGGTGTACAAACGGCAGCACAAGGAATTTTCGGAGTGGACGCAAAGGATTTAAACCTGCCACAAGCAGCATTTATAGCCGGTCTACCACAAAACCCATATGTCTATACTCCTTTCTCAAATAAGGGTGGAATGGTAAAAGAAAACTTAGAACCTGGTATTAACCGAATGCAAACGGTCTTGGAGCGTATGCTTACAGCTGGTTTCATCACCCAGCAGCAATATGAGGAAGCTATTACGTATGATATTCGTGCAAATCTTGCTCCACCAAAGTCAGAGCCTACTGAAAAATATCCTTGGCTAACTGCTGAAGTAGAAAAACGTGCCACTGATATTTTAATGAAAAAATTGGCTGAAGAAGATGGATACGAGGAAAAAGATCTTGAAGACAACAAGGAACTACGAAGTCACTACCGTGAAATAGCTGACAAAAACCTTCGTCAAAATGGATATAAAATTCATACTACAATTGACAAAGAAATTTTTGACACTATGCAAGAGGTAGTAAAAAATTATCAATATTTTGGTCCAGATCAACCCGAAGACAAGGTAATTGATAAAGAAACGGGTGAAAAAGGAAAAGTATTGGAACCGGAAGAAACGGGTTCTGTTCTTATTGAAAATAGGACTGGAAAAATTATTAGTTTTGTGGCCGGTCGTGATTTCGAACGTGAACAAACAAACCATGCGATAAGTACCCGTCCCAATGGTTCGACAATGAAACCCCTCTTGGCGTACGCACCGGCAATGGAATTAGGATTGGTACAACCAGGAAGTGTCATAGCCGATGTGAAATTCAGCTATGGAAGTTACAAACCACAAAACGTTGGTGGTCCATACGACTTTGATGGTTTAATGTCTGCTCGACATGCATTACAAATCTCAAAGAATATACCAGCTATCAAAACGTATTTAAAAGCGTTTGATCAACGTCCAATTACGTTTTTAGAAAAAATGGGTTTCACTTCCTTAGTTGAACAGGATTACCACGCACCTTCACTTGCCATTGGTGGGATGACATATGGTGTTTCTGTTGAAGAGAATGTAAATGCGTTTGCGACATTTGCTAATGAGGGTAAGTTTATTGATGCTTATATGATTGAAAAGATTGTTACCAACGATGGCGAGGTCGTATACGAACATGAAAGCAAGCCTGTTGATGTATTTTCACCACAAACTGCATATTTAACGATTGATATGATGCGTGATGTTATAAATGGTGGAACTGCCTCATCGCTTAATGGTTATTTAAAGTTTAAAGCGGACTGGGCAGGTAAAACAGGTACAACTAACTTCGTTCAAGACGTATGGTTCGTTGCAACAAACCCGAATGTAACATTCGGACTTTGGATGGGCTATGATACACCAAAGTCAATACCTGCATCATATAAGGGACTGTCCTATTCAAGGAGAAGCACCCTTCTATGGGCTCAGCAAATGAACGCAGTATATGATATTAGGCCTGAACTTGTTCAGCCAAAAGAGAACTTTAAAATGCCTGGCGGAATCGTATCGCGTTCTTACTGTGGTATTTCAGGTTTACTCCCATCTGATTTATGTCGGGAAGCTGGTCTGGTTCAATCAGACATTTATAACGCAAAATATGTTCCAACTAAGGTTGATGACAGTCTTGTAAAAGGTAAGTACATTGAAGTAAACGGTAAAGCATATCGTGTACCAACAAGTGCTCCTCAGGAATTTGTTCAGGAAGGAATTATGATAAAGAAGGAATTTCTAGAGGCAAACGACTTGAAGGATGCAAAAGCAATTGAACAGTTGCTTCCAAAAAATAGTCGTTGGAAGAACCTTGTCATAACGGAAACAGCAGAGCTTAAAGATAATGGATCTGTTCCATCCCAAGTCCAAGGTGCCTCCATTTCTTCTGGGATCCTAAGATGGGCAAAACATGAACACAATGATGTGATTGGGTATCGAATTTATGGTGCTTCTAATTTTTCAGCAGATTTCAAAAAGATTGGAAGTATTCCAGCAACAAAAGATTTACAATTTAATGTTGGAAGTTCCGTTGCAGCCTATTATGTTACGGCCGTTGATGTCACTGGTAAAGAAACGCCACTCGCAAATTCAGTTTTAGTGAAGAATGGCGACTATAAACCAGAGCCAGAGGTGGAAGTCGTTACTCCTCCAGCAGAGGAAGGAAATGACAAAGAAAACAAAAGTGAAAATGGAAATAAGGGTAACAACGGAAATGGTAATGGCAAAGATAATGGTGGAAATTAAAGGATAGAAAAGAGGTGATCCATTGGATCACCTCTTTTTTTGATGTTTTAATTTTCCATTGTAGATAGGTCGCCTGTTGGTAAATCAAGCTCCCACGCTTTTAGAACACGTCTCATGATTTTTCCACTACGCGTTTTTGGAAGTTTATCCTTAAACTCAATTTCTCGGGGGGCCGCATGTGCAGCTAATCCCTTTTTCACAAAATCTCTTATTTCTTCTTTTAACTCATCTGTCGCTTCATAACCATCAACTAATGCAACGAACGCTTTAATGATTTCTCCGCGTACAGGGTCTGGCTTTCCGATAACGCCAGCTTCAGCAATTGCTGGGTGTTCAACAAGCTTGCTCTCTACTTCAAATGGGCCAACCCGCTCACCGGAGGTCATGATTACGTCATCCACGCGACCCTGGAACCAGAAATATCCATCTTCGTCCATATATGCTGAATCCCCTGATACATACCAATCACCTGGCATAAAGTAGGACTCATATTTGGACGGATTGTTCCAGATTTGATACATCATTGACGGCCAGCCTTTTTTAATAGCTAAGTTCCCCATCCGATTTGGAGGTAATTCATTGCCCTGGTCATCGACAATGGCCGCCTTTATTCCAGGGAATGGTTTACCCATAGAGCCTGGCTTAATCTCCATACAAGGATAATTACTAATCAACTGGGCGCCTGTTTCAGTCATCCACCAGTTATCATGAATGCGTAAATTGAAGACCTTAACTCCCCAACGAACAACCTCAGGGTTGAGTGGCTCACCAACACTTAATATATGGCGCAATGAACGTAGATCAAATTGTTTTACTAATTCGTCTCCTGCACCCATTAACATTCTAAAAGCAGTTGGTGCGCTATACCAAACAGTTATTCCGTAATCCTCAATGGTTTGGTACCAGTTTTCCGGACTAAATCGTCCTCCTACGATTACGTTGGATGCTCCATTTAGCCAAGGACCAAATATCCCATAGGAAGTCCCTGTTACCCACCCTGGGTCTGCGGTGCACCAATAGATATCATCCTCTTTTAAATCAAGAATCCATTTTGCTGTTTGATATTGTTGGATCATTGCATTATGAACATGTAAGACCCCTTTTGGCTTACCTGTAGAACCAGAAGTATAGTGTAAGAGCATGCCGTCCGTTCTTTCCACCCATTCAATTTCTAGCTCTTTACTTGCCGTTTTTAACCGACCATTAAAATCAATAAAAGGACCATCCTCTGATACATTCTCTCCAACTAAGACAATATGCTTTAATGCTGGTAATTCATTGAAAGGAATACGATCTACTAAATCTGGAGTCGTGACAATCACTTTCGCTTCGCTATCGTCTAAACGGTCACGTACAGCACCTTCCATGAACGCTTCAAATAGCGGACCAACAATCGCTCCAAGTTTAATAGCCCCTAGTATTGCAAAATATAATTCAGGCGAACGGGGCATAAACACAAATACGCGATCCCCTTTTTCAACATCGGCAGCTTGTTTTAAAACGTTAGCAGCACGGTTTGTATATTCTTTCATTTCTTTAAATGTATACTTCTCATCACGAGTTGAATCACGGTAATAAAGGGCAATTTTATTTTTCCTCACACCCTCAGCATGGCGGTCAATAGCTTCATAGGCAATATTAACTTTACCTGTTTCAGACCAAGAAAAGTTTGATTCTACTTCCGTCCAATCAAAATTCGCATATGCTTCATCATAATCTTTTAAATTATAATTTCCTTTTGTTGCTGGCAGCGCTTCCACTTTCACATCACATTTCCCCTTTATGTAAGTTATTTACTATTCTATTATAAAATAAAACTCCTCTTTTCTCAATTTTTAAAATTTTTTATATATAATATTTCTAGATATAATTGTATAATTAGTGTAGAAGAGTCTGTAAACGCTTCATTTTTACTAGATTCATGTATAATGAATGTGACTTTAGAATGGTGGTGACATTGTGGAGCATAAGAAAACATATAACGCTAAGGAACTAAAGACCCCTCATGGTACGATCATTATAGAAGGTCCTATAACTGGAGAGGCACTTGCAAGCTATGAATTTCACGAGGACCTAGTAGCTTTTCGTATTCCAAACCAACAACATAAAGCATTGATTGAAATTGCAGATTTACCTGAAGGAAGGATTATTATCGCAAGAGAGCATAATACCATCGTTGGGTATGTTACATATCTATATCCAGACCCGCTTGAACGTTGGTCTGAGGGAAAAATTGAAAATTTAATAGAGTTAGGCGCAATTGAAGTTATTCCAAAGTTTCGCGGCTGTCAGGTTGGAAAAAATCTGTTATTTGTTTCAATGATGGATGATGCCATGGAGGACTACCTAATCATAACTACTGAATATTATTGGCACTGGGACTTAAAAGGCACTGGCCTTAATGTTTGGGAATATCGGAAGGTAATGGAAAAAATGATGAGTGCTGGTGGACTTGAATGGTTTGCAACAGACGACCCTGAAATAAGTTCACATCCTGCCAATTGTTTAATGGCTCGAATTGGGAAACGGGTTAATCAGGATACAATCGAAAGATTCGACAGGCTACGTTTTATGAATCGATTCATGTATTAAAGGATGTTCAAAGGTTAGGGGGATATACATGATTATTGAAGAAATTATGAAAAAAAATGTATCAACGTTATCAGCTGATGATACCATTTCAACTGCAATCAAAATGATGGATGAAAAAAAGATTCGTCATATTCCTATCGTAGATCAACAGCAACATCTGATTGGGCTAATAAGTGACCGGGATATTCGTGATGCTAAGCCCTCCATCCTGGACTTTACAAACGAGGAAAAAACCCTTGAATCACCCATTAAAGAGATTATGGTGAAAGACGTGATAACCGGGCATCCACTTGATTTTGTTGAAGAAGTCACCGCTGTCTTTTCCCAGCATCGAATTGGCTGTCTACCCATTGAATCCAACGGAAAATTAGTTGGTATCATCACAGAAACGGATCTACTTCACACCTTTGCACAATTAACTGGTGCAAATCAACCAGGCTCCCAGCTAGAAATTAAGGTTCCTAATCAAGCAGGTACACTAGCAGAGGTTGTCAATGTCATTAAAAATCATAAAGTTAATATTCACAGCGTCCTTGTTTATCCCGATAAGGATGTCCAATATAAAATCCTTGTGCTACGAGTTCAAACAATGAATCCGAATAAAATCATTACAAACCTAAAAAATGAGGGCTACACTGTTATGTGGCCATCCTTTCCAGGGCTATAATCATGGCAAAAGAATCAGCTTTTATCTATTCGGATCAATTGATAAAATATCGTTTTAGTGATGACCACCCCTTTAATCAAACAAGGATAAAGCTTACATATGATTTACTCAAAAGTTTAGATTTGTTAGATGACTCGGATATAATACCTCCTAGAATTGCAACCGATGAAGAATTGGAGCTTGTCCATGACCCAAGATTTATTGAAGCGGTCAAGTTAGCTGGAGAAGGTAAACTCTCTGAAGAGGTTGGACATAGCTATGGAATCGGCACCGAGGATACCCCTATTTTTCCGGGGATGCACGAAGCAAGTGCTTTATTGATTGGCGCTACCCTTTCTGCCGCTGACCATGTAATGTCTGGAAAGTCAAAGCATGCTCTTAATCTTGGTGGTGGTTTACATCATGGATTCCGAGGGAAAGCTTCCGGATTTTGTGTATATAATGACAGTGCAGTTGCTATTCGCTATATGCAAAAGAAATATAATGTAAGAGTACTTTATGTTGATACAGATGCACATCATGGTGATGGTGTTCAATGGACATTTTATGATGATCCTGATGTATGCACACTTTCCATTCATGAGACAGGACGGTATCTCTTTCCTGGTACAGGAAACGTGACTGAGAGGGGCTCAGGCAAAGGATATGGCTATTCCTTTAATGTTCCACTAGATGCGTTTACTGAGGATGAATCATGGTTACACGCCTACACAACGGCTTTCACAGAGGTAGCCGAATTTTTTAAACCAGATGTCATCTTTACACAAAATGGTGCAGACTCCCATTATTATGATCCATTAACCCATTTGTCGGCCACAATGAAGATTTATCGAGAAATTCCCAAGCTTGCCCACAAGCTTGCACACCAATATTGCGATGGTCGCTGGATTGCAGTAGGTGGCGGCGGATATGATATATGGAGAGTTGTACCGAGAGCATGGTCTCTCATTTGGCTTGAAATGATTGGAAAGTCGGAGATAGAAGGACCGCTACCAATTGATTGGATCAATAAATGGCAACCAAGGGCTAAATTAGCTCTTCCTGCTTTCTGGGATGATGAACCTACTATTTATCCACCTATCCCTAGAAAATCGGAAATTGAAGAAAAAAATGCACTAACCGTTACAAAAACTCTTTATCCGATTCGTAATAAATAGAAAACACGGCAGTTGCCGTGTTTTCTTCATACCTTATTATTTGGTTGAGTTTCTAAATTCAATACGGTGAGGTAAGACCACAATTTGTTCCTCTACATTTTCTTTGTTCATGAACTTTGTTAATAATCGCATAGCTACTGCACCAATATCATACATTGGTTGAACCACTGATGTAAGCTGTGGGCGCACCATCACTGCTAAGCGTGTATTATCAAAGCCAATTACTTCTAAATCATCAGGAATCGAATAACCTAGGTCTTGTGCACTATGGATTACTCCTAATGCCATTTCATCTGAACCAACAAAGACAGCTGTTGGCTTGTCATCTAATTCATGGATTTTCTCGAATCCTTCAATACCTGAATCATATGTGTAATCACCCTCGATTACAAATTCTTCATTGTAAGTAAGACCAGCATCCTCAATTGCACGTTTATAACCAGCTAGTTTCTTTTCACCATTAATTGGTTCATTTAATAACCCACTAATAAAGGCAATTTTCTTATGACCTCTTTTAGTTAATTCAGTAATCGCATCATAGGATGCCTGTTCGACATCAATTGTCACAGCTGGGACTGTATTTGAGTTTTCTACTGAGGCAGCTAATACAATTGGCACAGGAGATTTTTCGAATTCTTGGACATGTTCTTCTGTAATATTTCCACTCATAAATACAATACCGTCTACTTGCTTACCAAGCATTGTATTTAAAAGATGAAATTCTTTATCCTTGTTTTGGTCCGAGTTGCTAAGGATAATATTGTATTTATACATTGTCGCAATATCTTCGATTCCACGTGCAAGTTCTGAGTAAAAAATATTAGAGATATCTGGAATAATTACTCCGACTGTTGTCGTTTTTTTACTTGCTAATCCTCGAGCCACCGCATTTGGGCGATAGCCTAAACGGTCAATTGCTTCCTGTACTTTTTTTCGAGTTGTTGGTTTTACATTAGGGTTACCATTTACAACACGTGATACGGTTGCCATCGATACATTGGCTTCCCTTGCTACATCATAAATTGTCACATTCATTGACAGCACTCCTTATTTCAAGTTACCACTTATATGTAGTATGAACTTTTTTATACAAACAAATGTCATATTTGCTTACTTTATGTAGATTATCATACGCTACTTAGTTTGTTAGGGCAATTACTTTGTGCACTTTTTAACAATTTCGTAAAAAAAAACTCAAAAAAACCTCCCACTTTAGTAGTAGGAGGTTTTCATGAAAACTATGCACGAACAGCTTGAGTTGCTTTAAGTTCTGTAATCCATTTTTCAAATTGATCAAAATCCATTTGCTGCGCTGAGTCTGATAAAGCAACTGCTGGATCTGGATGTACCTCCGCCATGACACCATCTGCTCCAATTGCTAGAGCTGCTTTTGCACAAGGCAATAATAAATCACGACGTCCAGTTGAATGTGTTACGTCAACAAATACTGGTAAGTGTGTTTCTTGTTTTAAGATTGGAACCGCAGAAATATCTAATGTATTACGAGTAGCTTTTTCGTAAGTACGGATACCTCTTTCGCAAAGAATGATTTGGTCATTTCCTTGAGAGATAATATATTCAGCTGCATTTACGAACTCATCGATCGTAGCAGCCAATCCACGTTTCAATAATACAGGCTTCTTAACTGAACCTGCTGCCTTTAATAATTCAAAGTTCTGCATGTTACGGGCACCGATTTGAATGACATCAATGTAATCGCAAGCAACTTCAATATCTGCTGGATTTACAATTTCACTGATAACAGCCATATCAAACTCATCAGCAACACGTTTTAAAATTTGTAATCCTTCAAGCCCTAATCCCTGGAAGTCATAAGGGGATGTTCTTGGTTTAAAGGCTCCACCACGAAGTAAACGTAAGCCATATTTTTTCGCCTCTGCTGCAACTGCAGCTGTTTGCTCATAGCTTTCAACTGCACAAGGGCCAACGATAAATTGTTGTGTACCATTACCAATTTTAACACCTTTTACATCCACAATCGTATCTTCAGGCTTCTTCTTACGTGAAACAAGGAGAGCTTTGCGATGATCATCTTCTTGTATCTCAAGACCTGCTTTAAAGATTTCTTTGAAGATATGTTGAATAGTTGATGTTTCAAATGGTCCTTCATTATGTGCCAAAATATTATTTAACATTGTTCTTTCGCGTACCGGATCATAACGATTAACACCTTGTGTTTCTTTTACTTTTCCAATCTCTTGAACCAATTTACCACGTTCACTAATAAGTTTTAGAATTTCCAGATTAATTTCTTCCACTCTATCGCGAAGATTATCCAATTCTGCTTTACTCATCTCACTCTTCCTTTCTTCACAGCTATATGTCGCAATTTAATTGAAAATATGGTACATTTCAAGTAATTAAAATTCATTATAAACGAAATCGTTCGAACTGTCACGATTTTTTTTATTGCTTAAACGCTTTTAAGCAATAAAGTATAATATGACTCTTATATATAATAGGTGAATACATAATGGAAAATAAAACAACAGTTTTTGCACTTGATATTGGAACACGTTCTGTAGTCGGACTTATTGTTGAAAAAACGGGTTCCTCATATAAAATAATTGATCTTGTCATACGTGAACATAAGGAACGAGCAATGGTTGATGGGCAAATTCATGATATTATTGCTGTCTCTAATGTAATACGTGACATTAAAGAAACACTAGAGGTAAAGCATGGTAAATTAACAAAAGCAGCTGTTGCTGCTGCAGGGAGATCCTTAAAGACCGAACGTTCAAGAGAAACCATACAGATCTCTTCCATGCCTTTGATTCAAAGGGAAGATATTTTGCACTTAGAATTAAGTGCTGTCCAAAAAGCCCAATATGCATTAGCCGAAAAAAATCAATCCGAAAAAAGCCATGATTACTACTGTGTAGGTTATTCTGTCATCCATTATTTTTTGGACAATCAAGAAATAGGCAGCTTAATTGACCAACAAGGAAATGAAGCCAGCGTTGAAATCATCTCGACTTTCTTACCTAAAGTCGTAGTTGAATCATTAATATCAGCTTTGCACCGAGCAGATCTTGATATGCATGCACTTACTCTAGAGCCTATTGCTGCTATTAATGTGCTCATTCCACAGTCGATGAGAAGACTAAACGTGGCGTTAGTTGATATTGGTGCAGGGACTTCTGATATTGCCATTACGGATGAAGGAACCGTTGTTGCTTATGGGATGGTACCAATTGCAGGAGATGAGATTACGGAAGCAATTAGTGACCAGCTTCTCCTCGACTTTCCACTAGCCGAGCAAGCAAAACGAGATTTATTAGCTAATGACACCATTCAAGTTGTTGATATACTTGGTTTTGAAACTGAAATTAGCAGGCAAGAAGTGATTGAAAAAATTTCTGATTCGATTGATCGATTAGCAGAATCGATACAGGGCGAGATATTAAGTTTAAATAAAAATAAATCCCCTAAAGCAGTCATGCTCGTAGGTGGAGGCAGCTTGACTCCTGAACTTGCAAAACGGCTTGCGCACTCACTTGGATTGCCAGATAACCGTGTTGCGATTCGCGGTATTGATGCCATTAATCAGATTGAAATGACGGAGCATATTAAAAAAGGGCCTGAACTTGTAACACCAATTGGAATAGCTGTTGCATCAAGTCAATCACCTGTCCATTATGTCAATGTAACAGTCAATCAAAAATCAGTAAGACTTTTTGAAATGAAACGATTAACTGTTGGTGATAGCTTACTAGCAGCTGGAATTAAGCTACATAAGCTTTATGGAAAACCTGGATTGGCGATGATTGTAAAGGTTAACCACCAGACCATCACCATTCCTGGAGGATATGGAGAATCTCCTGTTCTTTTAAAAAATGGGGTACCATGTTCATTTGAGGATGAAATTACAAATGGTGACGAAATCATGGTTAGCAAAGGAAAAGACGGTGCAATGGCTACCGTGATGATTAAGGAACTGATTGACGATATCCCTCAAAAAAGAATTTACATGAATGGCGAAGAAGTAGTGATAACAGCGACTATCAAGCAAAATCATCAATTAGCTAATCCGGAAAGCTTTGTCCAAGATCATGATGAAATATCATTTTATTTTCCTGAGACGATTGAAGAAATGATCCGGGCAAGTAACTATCGATTATATGATGATTTGATAAATGAGTTTACGATTTCATTAAATGAGCAGAACATCCAGTTCGAACAATTTTCTAGTAAAATAACAAGAAACGGAGTAAAGATTCCTATACATTCACCATTTATGGATGAGGATTCCTTTGAAATAGAACCCGGGGCAACCCCAACCTTACGACTATTTGCAGAAACGCAAAAAATTCAAATGGACTATACTATTCAAGTTTTCTTTAAAGAAAAAATGATATCCCTTAAAAAGCCATTACATGAGTTTTATCGAAATGGAAAAATTCTTCATGAGGATGATATTCTTAAACACGGTGATAAACTTCAAATGAGAGCAAAAGAGGCAGAACCTTTTATTTTTCAGGATTTATTTCGCTTTGTTGATATCCAATTACCTACAGATTCAATTGGAAGGTTTAAGCTTTTAAAAAATGAAGAAGATTGCACATTTTATGATGTCCTGTCACCCGGGGATCATTTAGACATTGTTTGGTCAGAAAAATCAATTTCATAAATAGGCTCATTTCTAAAAGATTGTTGTTATAAAAACATAGGGTGATTTCCGCTCCTGGTACTCGCTTTCCGCGGGCGATCCGCAAGCCTCCTCAGGCCTACACGATGAAGGTCACGAAGCCGTTGCCACAGGACGTGGCGCTCTTAGGCTTCGAACATTAATTGGTCTCGCTTGCCTCGCTATTCCCGCTGGACGTTGAGTTTGCTTCCTTGAGACTACACCGCACGAAGAAAATGCTAGCATTTTCGAGGATCTCGTACCATCCGCTGAAATCACTGGAAGGATAATAATTTCTACTTCCCTTCGGCAATGATATACAAAAACAACAAAATTTACGAAAACAGCCCAAATAAAAGAGTCCATAGCTATGTGAGCCATGGACCCTTTTGTTATTCGCCTGCTGCGACTAATGACTGTTTTGTAATACTTCGATGAGAGGCATTCCATTTTACCTTTCCATCTTCAAATAGAAGTGCCTGTGGTGATTCATGTTTAATTTCAAAGTCTTCCGCAATGTAAGTAGAGAGTTCTCTAGCTTCTTGAACATACAGATAATACGTTGGTACATCCTCATATTCTGCCACAAATTGCTCATACTCATCAAACGCGGCTTTGCTTATCGGACATGTTAAACTGTGCTTTATTAATATAAATTGGTTTTCTTTTTCAAGGACTTGGTTAAACTCCTCAATGGATTCAATCTTTGTTTTCCCCATCTTTTCATCTCTCCTATTCGTTTGTTTGTGTATGTTTCTCGGCTTCTGTGAGGGCTTGCTGTGCTTCAGCTAGCTTTTCTTGGAATAATTCTTCATTTTTAGCATGATCCCCACTGCGATTTAATTCTTCTGAAGTTATGGTTGTAGCTACAGCTGCATCTGGTTCCTCGCTGTTTTGACCAATAGGAGCCTTAAAATCTTTTACTTTTGTTAAAATTTGATTAGACTGTTCAGAAATCGTTTTAGAAAGTGAATTTGTTTTTTCCTTTACAACAGAGGCTTGGTCATTAATCTGTTTGCGTAGATCCTGTCCTGTTTTTGGTGCTAGAAATAGTGCTGTTGCAGCTCCTACCGCTGCCCCTACAATTGTTCCAAGAATAAAGTTTGAACCACTATTTTTTCCCATTGGAATCCCCTTTCTTTAATTCGAAAAATGTTTATCATGCTTTTGTTTCTTATCTTTCCATTTATCCCACATCTCTATAACAGCATTCCCTACTTGAACAACCTGTGAGATTTTGGTTTTATTTTTATCCAATTGCACAGCAACCTCTTCTGTCACATTTCCTATTGATTTATTAAAGCGTTGCAATGAAGTTCCGACATCCTTAACAGCGTCAACGACTGTATTCAGACTTTCAGACTTCTGCTGAATATCTTCTGCAAGCTTATTTGTTTTATGCAACAGTGCAGTCGTTTCACTTGTGACGCCTTCCATTTGTTTTTCTAACCCAGATAAAGTTCCCGCCACATTATCTAATGTTGTTTGAAGTGAACGGAGTGTTTTTGAGAGATAGATAACTAAAATTAAAAATGCCACTGCAATTACTGCAACACTTATGTAAACGATAAGAATCATCTTGGTGCACCTCCTATATCTTTCTTACCCATCTTGCTTATTATTAATCATATACCTCTAATGTTAAAGTTTCGACATTTCCTATTAAAATCCTTCACGGAATTTTAGTAAACAATTCTCTTCTATTAGGTTACAATAAGATTGTACATAAGCAAAAGGATATGGAGGCAATAAACATGAAAGATCCACGTATTGAAACACTCGCTCGTAATTTAATTAATTATTCTGTGCGCCTCAAGGAAGGTGAAAAAGTACTCATTGAAAACTTCGGCTTACAGAGAGAACTTGTAATCGCGTTAATTAACGAAGCATATAAAGCAGGTGGGTATCCATTTGTATCATTAAAGGACCATCAAGTTGACCGTGCGCTCTTGCTTGGAGCACAGGAAAAGCAATTTGAGATGAAAGCTGATTTCGAAGCAAAAGTGATGAGTAAGATGGATGCCTATATTGGCTTACGTTCTGGAGATAACATTAATGAACTAGCAGATGTTCCCGATGATAAAATGAAAATTGAAGGAAATACAGTCGGTAAAAAAGTGCATCGTGAAATTCGTGTACCAAAGACAAAATGGGTCGTTCTTCGTTATCCAAATTCTTCAATGGCTCAACTTGCAAAAATGAGCACGGAAGCATTTGAAGATTTTTATTTTAATGTTTGTAATCTAGACTATGGAAAAATGAGCAATGCAATGGATGCCCTTGTTGAACTTATGGACAAGACAGATAAGGTTCGCCTTACTGGTCCAGGTACTGACCTTACTTTCTCCATTAAAGGAATCAAAGCTATCAAATGCGCTGGGGAAATGAATATTCCAGATGGTGAGGTATATACGGCACCTGTTCGTGATTCAATCAATGGTACCCTAACCTATAATACGCCATCACCATACCAAGGCTTTACGTTTGAAAATGTTTCCCTTACATTCAAGGATGGAAAAATTGTTGAAGCAACAGCGAACGATACAGAGCGTATCAATAAAATTCTTGATACAGATGAAGGGGCACGTTATATCGGAGAGTTTGCAATCGGAGTTAATCCATATATCCAACATCCAATGCAGGACATTCTATTTGACGAAAAAATTGACGGCAGCTTCCACTTCACACCTGGGCAAGCCTATGATGATGCCTACAACGGAAATAACTCGAATATTCACTGGGATATGGTAAATATCCAACGCCCTGAGTATGGCGGTGGGGAAATCTATTTCGATGATGTGCTCATCCGAAAAGATGGCCGTTTCGTCATCCCAGAGCTTGAACCTTTAAATCCAGAAAATCTTAAGTAATTAAAAAGGCCTTTGCGAAATGAATCGCAAAGGTCCTTTTTGGATTAAACAGAAGCCTTTTCGTACGCGTCTTGAAATTTTTGAATATCTCCTGCTCCCATAAAAATCAACACACTGTTCTCGTGTTTTTTAAGTATAGAAGTATTATCCTCTTTAATTAATTCAGCCCCAGGAATCTTACCTTGTAAGTCAACGATTGAAAGTTCCCCTTTATTCTCGCGAGCTGAGCCAAAAATATCACAAAGATATACTTGATCCGCTTTTTCCAAGCTTGTCGCAAAGTCATCTAAAAATGTCTGTGTTCTTGTAAACGTATGTGGTTGGAAAATGGCCACTATTTCACGATCAGGGTATTTTTGTCGTGCCGCCTCAATAGTTGCATTGATTTCTGTCGGATGATGTGCGTAGTCATCAATTAAGATTTGATCTCCTACTCGCTTTTCGGAAAATCTTCTTTTCACACCCTGGAAGCTTAATAAACGCTCTTGAATAATGGACACATCAATATTTTCATAATGGCAGAGTGTAATCACACCCAAAGCATTTAATACATTATGGTTTCCATATCCATGGATTGAAAAAGTAGCAAAAAATGTATTACGTACAAACACATCGAAGGTCGTACCCTCTGTGCTCTTTTTAATATTACGTGCCTGGAAATCATTTTCTTCACCAAATCCATAGAAAACAACTGGAACCTTTGCTTGGATGCTTTGAAGGTACTCATCATCTCCACATGCAATAATTCCCTTTTTCACCTGAAGTGCCATTTCTTGAAAAGCATTAAATACATCATCAACATTTGCGAAATAATCTGGATGGTCAAAGTCAATATTTGTCATGATCGCATAGTCAGGATGATAGCTTAAGAAATGTCGTCTGTATTCACATGCTTCAAACACAAAGTTTTTATTATTCTCGGATCCAACCCCAGTTCCATCACCAATTAAATAAGAAGTTGGTTCTGCTCCCTGCAACACATGTGCAAGTAGGCCAGTCGTAGAAGTTTTTCCATGGGAGCCTGTTACAGCAACGCTCGTATATTGTTTCATAAACTCACCTAAGAAACGGTGGTATCGAATAACAGGTAGCCCCATTTCAATTGCTTTTGCTATTTCTTCATGTGTATCAGGATAGGCATTCCCGGCAATAACCGTCAGACCTTCATGAATATTGTCCTCATCAAAAGGCAATATCTTTATTCCTCGTGCCTCTAAGGGCATTTGTGTGAAATAAAATTTTTCATGGTCAGACCCTTGAACTTCATAATTCATATCATGAAGTATCTGTGCCAATGAACTCATGCCAGTACCTTTGATTCCAACGAAGTGGTAAACTGTCATATAAAGAACCTCCAACAATGTCTATCTGTAAGACAGTATATGAAATTCATCTAGTTTTGATAATTGTACCCATGATTTTGAGATTGGTGCTAATGAATTTTATGTAATATACAATCATCTCACATTTTTTCATTATAGCACTAATCAATGGTTAAGACCATTACGAAAAAATGACTAGAAATTCGTCGAAGATATGTAGTTTGTCCCACATACTAAGAACCAGTGCGGGATAAGTTACCCTTATTATGAACGTTGGAGCATAGAAATAACCTTTCGCTAATGTAGTTTTAGGGTCTTTTTAACTAAAAAAACGAAAGGCCGATAACAAAAGTTATCAGCCTTCATAAAACTCAGCAAGTTCCTCTTCCGTTATTAACACATCACGTGGTTTACTACCACGAGATTCCGAGATAATTCCCTGTTCCTCCATCATATCAATGAGACGCGCTGCACGATTATAGCCTATTCTAAATCGTCGTTGTACACTTGAGGTAGACGCTCCCCCATGTTCTAAAACAAACTCACATGCTTCTAAAAACAACTCATCCTCATCATTTGAGATGGAAGCCTTCTTTAAAAGCTCGTCTTGCTCAAACATATAGCTTGGTTTCATTTCTGCTTTCACGAAATCAACAACAGCTTCGATTTCATCATCGGAAACAAAATTTCCTTGGACACGAAATGGCTTAGATGAGCCATTCTCAAGGAATAGCATATCCCCTTTACCAAGTAGCTTTTCTGCCCCGCTAGAGTCAATAATTGTTCTAGAATCCACCTGGGAAGAAACTGAAAATGCGATACGTGTTGGAATATTTGCCTTAATTAAACCAGTGATGACATCAACAGATGGTCGTTGTGTCGCAAGAATTAAATGGATTCCACACGCTCTTGCTTTCTGAGCAATTCGGCAGATGGAATCTTCCACATCTCCTGGTGCAACCATCATTAAATCAGCCAACTCATCAATGATTATGACAAGGTATGGGAGCTTTCCGCTTTTTTCATCATGCTTTTTCACCATTTCATTATATCTGCCAATATCACGAACTCCGGTATGAGCAAATAGTTCATATCGTCTTTCCATTTCCTCAACTGCCCACTTAAGAGAAGCCGTTGCCGCCTTCACATCCGTAATAACAGGACTCACAAGATGAGGTATATGATTATATGGCGCAAGCTCGACCATTTTCGGATCAATTAAGAGTAGCTTTACTTCATCTGGAGAAGCCTTATAAAGTAAACTAACAAGCATCGCATTAATGCAGACACTTTTACCAGAACCAGTCGCACCGGCGATTAATCCATGTGGCATCTTTTGCAAATCCGTCACAATTGGCTTACCCGAAATATCAAGACCCATAGCCACGGTTAATGGGGATTTATTCGATGTAAATTCCGAGCTTTGGATAATTTCTTTTAAAAGCACAGGCTTGCTTTTTTTATTCGGGACTTCAATTCCAATTGTGTTTTTTCCTGGAATCGGTGCTTCAATTCGAATATCCTTCGCAGCTAAGCTCAATTTTATATCATCTGTTAGGTTTGTTATTTTATTTACCTTCACCCCAGGTTCAGGATGTACTTCGAATCTAGTAACAGCCGGACCCTGAGTTACATTCACGACTTTTGCTCCCACTTTGAAATTTCGAAGTGTTTGGTCAAGAGTATTTCTCTGTTCTAAAAGCCACTGACTGTCATCGTGCTGCTCGGCAGGCGGTGCATTTAAAAAAGAAAGCCCCGGAAACGAGTAGCTTGAGATCGGCTCTTCGTCTGGTGGATGTATTTCTAATTCCTGCTGCTTGGCTTGTTCCATTTCTGTAGATGTTTCCTGCAGAATCGGTTGTTCCTGTTTTTTATCAGATTCGGTTTGCTCTTTAGCATCTGGCTGACTTACTTGTCTCGTTTCCTTTTGCGACAATTTCTGTTTATCCTTTTTAAACATTAAAACATTAAAAGGAATATGGGACCTTCTCGGCTCCGAATTTATCTGTTCTTGTTTCTGTATTTGTTCAGCGTGTGAATCAGCCTCGTCCACTTCAACGGAATCCTCATTTCCTTCCGCTTTATGTTCTGTACTTACTTCCATACTATCCGTATCATCAGTAGGCTGCTGTGGTTCTTCCACCATACTTTCAGTTTCTACCATATCTTGTTCAATCACATTCGGTTCAATAGAAACATCAGGCACTTCCGTGGTAGAAGTCAGTATTGGCTTTTCCTCACTAGTAGAATCCTGGGTTGATACCTGTACTGGTGTTTCTTCACTAATAGAATCTTGGGTCGAAACCTGTACTGGTGTTTCCTCACTAATAGAATCTCGGGTTGAAACCTGTAACCGTGTTTCCTCGCTAATAGAATCATTAGTCGAAACCTGTACTGGTGTTTCCTCACTAATAGAATCATTAATCGATACCTGTACTGGTGTTTCCCCACTAATAGAATCTTGGGTCGAAACCTGTACTGGTGTTTCCTCACTAATAGAATCATTAATCGATACCTGTACTGGTGTTTCCCCACTAATAGAATCTTGGGTCGAAACCTGTACTGGTGTTTCCTCACTAATAGAATCTCGGGTTGAAACCTGTAACCGTGTTTCCTCGCTAATAGAATCATTAGTCGAAACCTGTACTGGTGTTTCCTCACTAATAGAATCATTAATCGATACCTGTACTGGTGTTTCCCCACTAATAGAATCATTAGTCGAAACCTGTACTGGTGTTTCCTCACTAATAGAATCTTGGACATATGGCTTCGAATAATCTAGTTCTTCCTTAGCTTCTTCTTCCCTTATTAGTTGGTTCGCAAAGCTGACAACCTTTTGCTGCTTTTCTACATCGGAAACAATCTGAAGTTCAGGTTTCACTTGCTCAGTTCGTAGAATTGTAGGAGCAACTTCCTCTTGTGCTTCTTTCCATGCCCTAGCAATTGATTCTGTATCCGTGATAGGTGTTGAAGGAAGTTCAAACTCTATTGTTTCATGAGGCTTTGGCTTACTTAGACCATATACTGGGGAAGGCGTTTCAGTTGGCCGAAAAGGTTGTTTCTCCTGCACCTTAACAACGGGTTTAGGATTCGTATTCCTTTTTGGTTGTGAGGTACTATTTTGTTGAGTCCGCCTTCTCTGCACCTTTTCAGTTTTTCTGATTTCTTGATCAGGAATGACTGGAAATCTGAATTTCCCCTTCGGGTATTCATATGTAACTCTTGCCTCAATATGTTTATTCTGTCGGATTTGAGTCGTATTTATTTCAATTGGATCTTCATCGTCCGCCTTAAAAAAATGTAGTAATCTTTTTATCCAATTCACAACTATCACTCTTCCATTTTAATTCTATTCCTTATCCCGCATTAACGGGCAGTAAGATTCCCATCTAAACACAACTTTGGTATAAACGAAGAAGTTTTAGGAGGAGGGATAACTGCCCGTAAAAGCCCGAAAGTACAAAGACTAAGAACGCCACGTCCTGTGGCAACGTCTTTATGACCCACATCGTGTGGGCCTCAGCTAACATTCAGTAGGGAATGAAAACACCCCCTACTGATTGTAGTTTCACTTTATTGTAACAAAAAAGCCGCTAGTTTTCCTAGCGACTTTTGATTTAGTAGATTATTTTCTTGGTCGATTTTTCCCAAGGATAAATATTGGCTCAAGCTCACCAGCTTCATATAAAAATGAAAGTGCTGTAATCGGTACACGTCCACTTGCAAAAAAGCTCATGGTCATCTGTGCAAGAATGTCATATCCCGTTTCATTTTGAATATCCACTATAATCAGAACATCCTGATGTGGTACGGCTACTGCCATCGTACCTTTTATTTGCTGACTCATTTTTTGTAAAAACGCATCATTCAAAATACGGCTTGCATCATACCCATCATTTTTATTGATAAAATAAAAGGTATTTCCTGCAACCTCATCCGTTTTATACGAAACATCCAGTGAACGAAGATTGAATCTTGCAATTTCACGAATCCGTTCAAACTTCCAATTTTCTTTTTCAAGTAGTCTCTTATCAATTAAACGATATGTTTTTCCTAAATCGAGTGCATAATAAATTCTTGTTTCTGCAGTATGATCATCATACACTAAATCTTCCCCATCATTTGATTGAGTTGGAAACGAGGTGGAGCGAATGACAGGAAAAATATTTTTTTCTTTTCCTTCAAGCTCAAGCTCAGTATTCATAACCATTAAGGATTCTTCAATGTAATAAATAACCTCATCAAGACTTGCTTGGCCTTCTTCTTGGTATTTTGCTACAATCCCAGGAAGGGTAATAGTTGTTCCTCTTTTCGTTTCCTTATCCTCGATGCGTAATGTATCCTTTTTAGGATCGAAAGAAAATTGCCAGTTATGCTTTGCAAGTTTATCTTGAATGATTTTCTTTAATTTTTTCGAGTCCATTTTCCTTCTATTGTTTGAGTCCATAGAATCTTTCTCCTCTCTTTTCTATATTCTTAAGAGAGCTCATTAATGAATTGTTCAATTTCTTCCTTCGTTTTACGGTCTTTACTTACAAATCGGCCCGTTTCTTTTCCATTCTCATACGCCACAAAGCTAGGAATACCAAACACATTTAAGGTTGCACACAAATCAATAAATTCATCACGATCTACATAGTAAAATGTATAATCAGGGAAAGAACTTTCAATTTCAGGTAAGAATGGGTCGATAAAACGGCAATCTGGACACCAATCTGCTGAGAACATTAGAATGGTTTTTCCGTTTTGGATAATCTCTTGATATTGATCTATATTTTCAAGTTTCTTCATGTTTATAACCTCCAAATTCCATATGCACTTATTATCATATATTCTTTGTCTAAAAACAAATAAAAGCCCCTACCAAGTAGTGGGGCTTTAGCGCACATTTAATACTGAACGGATGAAACAATTTTCATCATCTCTGAAGCACTTTCCGAGATCTCACTTACCTTCACTTCTGTTGTCATTTTTATACCGCCTATGCCAACAGTTACAATGTAAAGCTTGTCCTCGATTTTGTATGCTTTTACATATCCATATCGTTCTTTGTCTTTAAAGGTTTGATCGACCATAAATTTCTCTGCGTCGATTTCCTTATACAGAGCATCGCTGGTTCGTTCTTCATTTGGATTTACAAATAAAATAAAGGTCTGATTTCCTTTTTGAAGGATTACGTTGTTTTCATCCTTCTTTTCTATTTTCATAGTAGAAGGTAGATAAAAAGATACATCCCCATTCTCACTATTTGTTTTTTCAGGTTGGGCGTTAAATGCCGTTTCGACAGAAGAAATTGTTTCTTTTGATTCATCTTCAACTGATGCACAACCTGTCAAAAGTCCTACTATTAATAATAAGGTTAGAAAAAGGACCTTTCCTCGTTTCAATTTTCTCTCACCCCTTAAACAGGTAGACTTACCTCTATTTCTCTATTTCCTATAATAAACCTATTATTTTCTAGGTTGCAAGACTAATCTTATAATTTTAATCAATATGTAATAAGTACCATTTTTAAAACAAGGACTTTTAGTTATTTTTCCTGTATGTATATTGACCGACTAGGAGTTTGACGACATGGGTAAACATATCTTTTCGATTAACATAGTGATTGGTAAAAATACCAATTGCACCTTCATGACTGCGAATATCTTTTTGTTTTGTGAATTCCGCCATGACGTCTCCTAGTTCAATGCCTTTTTTTAATTCCTCAGCAATCTCATCAGGCAGAAGGATTCTAGCTCCACCAGCAATGATTGGTTCATTATTCTTGTCAGTGATTGCGCCCCAATTACATAAAAATAACCCAATTTCGGAGTCGACAACGCCACCCTCAAGTCCAATCCCAAGGTCGGTACCTTCTTTTTCTAGAGCAGATTTTGCACGATTGATTGCCCCCCGAATGGTTTCTTCATCTGAAAAAGGCTGGACAGATACACCTGAGGGTACGGAAGTAGGGGAGAAGTTTGCTTCAATACCAGCAAATCCATTTATAATTGCATCTACTTTTGCAGGATTTTTCGTACCTATTGCAACTTGTAACATCAAAAAACACCTCATTTCCATAATGAATGCTCGGCAAATGCCGAGCACGTTTACATATTATTACCCATTTTGACGAATGGAATCAATAGTTGTACGGTCTGATGACTTTACTAGATTAACAAGTAATTCTTTTGCAGCTGCATAATCATCAACATGAATAATTGAAGCATGTGTATGAATATAACGTGAACAAATACCTATAACGGCTGATGGCACACCTTCATTTGCAAGATGAACTTGGCCAGCATCTGTTCCACCTTGAGAAATAAAGTACTGATACTTTATGTTATTTGATTCAGCAGTATCCAAAACAAATTCACGCATTCCACGATGTGTAATCATGGACCGATCAAAAATACGAAGCAAAGCACCGTGTCCAAGTTTACCAAAGGCATTTTTATCTCCTGACATATCATTAGCTGGGCTTGCATCAAGCGCAAAGAAAATATCAGGTTTGATCATAGTTGCAGAAGTCCGTGCCCCTCTTAAACCAACTTCCTCTTGTACAGTTGCTCCAGAGTAAAGAGTATTTGGAAGGTCTACTCCATGTAACTCCTTCAATAACTCAATGGAAAGTCCACAGCCGTAACGGTTATCCCATGCCTTAGCTAAAATTTTCTTTTCATTAGCCATTGGTGTAAATGGACAAATCGGTACAACTTGCTGACCAGGCTTAATTCCAATACGAATCGCATCTTCACGATCGTCAGCACCAATATCAATGAGCATATTTTTTATATCCATCGGTTTATTACGTTGGCTTTCTTCTAGAAGATGTGGTGGGATTGAACCGATTACCCCAATAACAGGACCATTGTCTGTAATAATTTGAACTCTTTGTGCTAAAAGCACTTGGCTCCACCAACCACCAAGTGTTTGGAAACGAAGCATTCCATTTTCAGTGATGGCTGTGATCATGAATCCAACTTCGTCCATGTGGCCTGCGACCATGACTGTTGGAGCATTAGCATCACTTCGACGTACTCCAAAAATACTACCTAATCCATCTTGTACAACCTCATCTGAGTATTTTTCTAGCTGAGAGCGCATAAACTTTCTTACCTGGTGTTCATTTCCTGAAGCTCCGGGAAGCTCTGTTAACGTTTTAAATAGCTCTAGTGTATCCTGTTTCACTGTTATTCTCCTTCCGGTTTTAAAAACGTGGCGTTTTTTGTTGGATTCTATTTATGTACAATATTTAGTATATCGAAATTGTTTTTTTGTTACCATAGGGAACATAGCGATTTTTATAAAATCTAGTTATACTTATGGTAAGAATTAAGATGTTTTAGGAGGGAAAAAATGAGCTGGAATAAATTTCTACTTGGCTTTGGTGTCGGTTTTGCAAGTGCTCTTCTGCTAAAAGAAGCACTAAGTGACTCCTTGATTCCAGGTGACAAAGCATTAAAAATTGCAAAAGAAGCTTTCAAAAAAAATGGTCCTATTGATGGATCCTGGATTCAAATGAATCCTGAAGATTTCTCAAAGTCAGGAATTCAGTATCAAGTGTATAAAGGTGGCATTTCCCGTAAATTAAATCAAGAAAGCCACCAATATGAATTCGTGATGGATGCAAAAACAGGTTCTATTTTAGAGGTGAACCCTCTATAAAACAGATTAGCTTATAAGAAGACCTTATAAGCTATTTTATTATTTACGGACTCTTTTCAAAGAATCAATTATTTCTCCCGATTGATTCCATTTGATTGCTCGATAATAAGCATCGTGGTAAAAAACATACCATGCCTCTGTTTCAAGACCTTTTTCCATCCATTTTTGTTTTTGCTCAATTGATTTCATTGGGTAATCATCATATGCCAATACCCATAATACATTTTGGTGTGCATGGGTTGGCATAATATCAGCCATATGAATCGCCACTTCCTTTTGGCTTTTAAATAAGATGATGGAATGACCATCACTATGCCCACCTGTATGTACCATTGTAATTCCATCAACAACCTCTAGCTGCCCTGAGAATGTCTTTACTTGATGTTGAATTGCTTCCCAATTTTCCTTCCAGTACGTCGCTTTTGAACGGATATTTGGGTTTCGCATTTCTTCCCATTCCACATCAGAAGCATAAATGATAGCGTTCTCAAAAGTCGGAACTAATTTACCATTATCCCATTTTGTAAGACCGCATGCATGATCAAAGTGAAGATGAGTCATTAGGACAAGATCAATATTGCTTGTTGATAGCCCAAGTTCTGCCAATGATTGATCAATGGAAGATTCCTCAAGCACTCCAAAATTTCGCTTTTGTTTATCCGATAGCTTCCCATTACCAATCCCAGATTCAATCAAAATATTTTTTGTACCAACTTTCACAAGAATTGGATCGGTTCGAAGCTCTATTTGATTTTTATCATTATGCGGATATTTTCTGGACCATAGTGGTTTAGGGACAACACCAAACATAGCTCCGCCATCTAAATTTGTTACTCCGCCATTTAGCCAAGTAAGGGTAATATCACCAATTGTTAGCTGCTCCATTCTTTCCTCACCCCTCATGTTATGATGCCTTCATTTTATCATTATTAAGAAAATTATAAAATAAAAATCCCATAAACCGATTGGTTCATGGGATACGTTTTGCTTTTATTTATTCTGATATCGAACTTCGGAACGATAAATAGGATGCCCCATCTCGGAAAATTTTTCTTCATACTCTGTCATGATATTTCCTTCAAAATCAGATTTATGCAAATCAAGGCTTACAAATGTCAAAAGAAGGCCATATTCCGAAAAACTCCTAAGCGAGTATTCAAATAACCCTCGATTATCCGTTTTAAAATGGATTTCTCCCTCATCAACTAGAATGTCCTCATACATTTTTAAAAATGATTTGTAGGTTAGGCGACGCTTCTCATGACGGGTCTTTGGCCAAGGGTCACTAAAGTTAAGATATACCCTGTCAATTTCACCTTTTTCAAAAAAGTCCCTAAGGTTTGCTGCATTTTGATTCAACAATTTGATATTCGGAATTTCTGCTTCAATTACACGATCTAACGCAGAAACGATCACACTTTCATATAATTCAATCCCAATATAGTTGATATCAGGATGAGCTTTTGCCATTTCTGTCACAAATCTACCTTTTCCAGTACCTACTTCTATATGAATCGGATTATTGTTTCCAAAAATTTGATTCCAGCTTCCTTTATGTTCAACTGGATTATCGATTACGTACTGTGGGTATGATGCTAATTTTTCCTTCGCCCACGGTTTATTGCGTAAACGCATGATTGCCACCTCATTTAAGTTGTATCGCACAAAAGGATAACATGTCCAAACCATTCGTGCAAGCTTACTTTGTCGTTAAAAAACTCAAACCCATGCATTGTGAGTTTGAGTTTACATCGTATAAAAAAGGTCATTTCATGGAAATGTAGTATATAGACAACATCAAAAAGGAAGTGTTTTTAATGCCTCTAGATTATACACATCAAATGGATATTTTAAAGGATATCCTATCTAATCATCAAATGGATTGCTGTGGTACAGTTGCTGAGTGTGAGCAATTAGGCCGATTAATTCAATCTCTCATTGCAAACCCGAACATTGACCAGAGCGTAAAACAGGTATTAACCGATGTCTATTCTTATAGTCAACAAGGGCAATATACCCAACATCTTGATAACCATATCGAATCGCATCAAAACCAAATCAGCCAGTGGATATCTGATATTGACCAATACTCATAACAACTTCTCTAAATATTGCAGCCAATGAAGAACTTCTTTTTCCTTATTTTTCAACTGATACCAGCCTAAGAGATGTAGGGATTGTGCAACGACATACCATTTCATACGGAGAAGTAAATGATCCGTTAGTTCCATTCCGTAAAGACTGATCCATTTTGGCCAGTCTTCTTTTTTTATATACCAATGTAAAAGCATACCAATATCAACTGCTGGGTCAGCAATCATTGCTCCATCCCAATCAATTAAATAAAGTTCATCATCATCTGATAATAACCAATTATTATGATTGACATCTGAATGGCAAACGACGATTTGGTCTGTCTTAACATTATCTTGTTCTTTCTCTAAGAACTCGATGGCTTTGTTCACAATATTCATTTTTCGTAAATCAGGATGTAATTTGCGTACAACATCTTGCAAAACATCCTTTGCTTCTATAGGCTTCTTCCCTATACGTCTTAGCATATCTAAAAGCTCATTCGACTGGTGAATTTTTTTGAGCAAACCTGCTACATTTTCACCATACATATCGACTGGTTTTAGTTCTCGCCCACTAAGCCATTGTTGTGCAGTCACAACATCGCCATTTTCTAGACGCTTTGTCCAAATTAGCTTTGGAACAATTCCCTCTGCTGAAAGGACGGCCAGAAATGGGGACGAATTTCTTTTTAGAAATATTTTTTTATCATTCAATTGGGCAAAATACGCGTCTCCCGTTGAACCACCCGCTGGGGAGAATTCCCACTCGTTGCCTAATACGTATGTAAGCCAGTTTATCTCCAATTTCAACACAACATTTCCTAAAAAATCTTAAAAAAAAATGACAGCTATTGACGATCTATATAACAATAGCTATCTTACTAAATTTTAGCGTTCAATTACAATTAAAGTCAAGAAAAAGTAACGTTTCTGTTATAAATAATAGGAAAAATAACACTAGTAAATGATACCAATTAGGATCATTTTACCATAAAGGAAAGTTTCCTATGTTGGACTTCCACCTGTATAGGAGTTTGTCCAATTAATTCACCATCTGCATGCACTAGTATTTTCTCATCTGATTCTACCTTAATGTTTGCTCCTTTATGTTGAGCAATTTCTTTAAACTTTGTATGTGCGCCAAAGAACACAGTTACAAAGACAAATAACAGCTTTACTCTTGAAAGATTATGAACAACTGTTATATCAAAAAAACCATCCTTTGGATTAGCCTTTGGGGCAATTTTCATACCCCCTCCATAAAATGGTTGGTTTGATACTGTTACAAACCAAACATTCTCATATTGATAGTCTTTGCCATCAATGTGTAACGAGACATTTGTAAGGCGATAGGTAAAAAGAAGGCGTATTAAAGCGCCAACATAGGCTATAGACCCTATATGTATTTTATTTAAGTACTTTTTCATTTTCGATTCATTTGTTAGCTTTGAAACGGCTGCATCAAAGCCTGTACCTAAGCTACTAACAAAATAAGAGCTGTTCGATTTACCTCGGACCTTACATTTTCCAATGTCAAACCATTTTCCCTTACTAGCCTTGTTTCGAACGATGAAGGACAGTGCGTCTAGTGGGGACTTTGGAACATTAAATCCTCTAGAAAAATCATTTCCTGATCCTGCAGGGACGTAGCCCACTTTTATCTCAGGATAATACACCATCCCATTTACAACCTCATTAATCGTACCGTCCCCGCCAACAGCAATTACAGCCTCGACCTTGTCTTCAAACATAGAACCTATTTGTCGTGCTAATTCTGCTGCATGGTTTGGGTATTTTGTAAAAAAGGATCGGTAATCGATTTTTTTCTTTTCAAGTTCTTGCTTAAGCTTGTTCCAAACCCTTAATCCCTTTCCATTACCGGCCTTTTGATTCACAATAAAAATGAATAGTTTCATAGTTTACCCTCTAGAAAATTCGACATACATGCTTTAATAGTATTTTATATTCTTAAAGAAGGCAATATAAAAAAGGATGCTCATGCACCCTAGTCCATTCTACGAACACAAACTGTCTGACAGTATTGCAGTAAAGCATTGCCAGCTTTTAATTGCATGTGCTTTAATGGAGAACTCATTTTTCTTAAAGAGGTAAACCACTCTTCATAATTTCTCTTTTCCACTAATTCTATGTCATAAGGAACAAGCGGAAAATCAAAGAAACCTGTCCGATTCAAGATTACTTTTCGAATCGGTAGTTCAATACCATATAAAGAATATATCGTGCGGACAATCCCATCCATGCGATCAAGTTCAATCATTGGCGATAAGACTTTTTTATCATGGCGACCCCTTTTTTCCGTCCAAAACCGTTCATTTGAGCCTAAAAACACACTGTTTTCTTCACCTTCAAGGATAGTAATTAACCAGGTTGTTGTGGGGCTGATGATAATAATTTCCACTTCAACAGGTGCATTTTTTAATTTAAAAATAGGTTTATATAGCACCAGGTTGGTGTCTGGGAACCGTTGAAGAAAATATTTTAAATTCGGATCATGGTAAAATTCCCTGTCGACATATGATTTTTCTCTGATTGTAGAGCTCGCCCACTTCAACTGAAATTCAAAAATATGGTCCAGAAATTGTTGCTTGTGCTCATCGTGTGCATCTGTACTTTTATCTTTCGTCTTACCCCATTGTTGCTTTTTTAGGCGGATAAACTGTCCGGGATACCGGAACATATCCACCTCATATCGTGAAATATAATCTTGCAGTTTGATTAATTGTCCCAACTTTATTACACCTCATTATAATAAAAAAGAAACCAGCACCGGCAATATAATTGACGTATAAACAGCGCTTAAAATCATCGCAATCGAGCTAATTGCCCCTTCATTTGTGCCAATTTCCAATGCTCGTGATGTACCAATTCCGTGTGAAGCGGTCCCAAACCCTAAACCCACTCCAACAAAGTGATCGACCTTGACCCATTTTAATAGGATTGGACCAAACATAGCACCCGAAATTCCGGCAATCATCACATAGACGGCTGCAAGTGCAGGGATTCCACCTGTTACACTAGCGATATCCATCGCAACCGGTGTCGTAACTGATTTTGGAGAAATGGAAAGTATGATTGTAGGATCTATTCCTACTATTTTTGAAAAATAAAGCCCTGTGGCAATTCCAGTAGTAGAGCCTACAAAGACACCTATTATAATGGGCATGAAAAATTCTTTTAAAGATTTTCGATTTTGATATAAAGGATAGGCTAATGCCACCACAGCAGGTCCAAGCAGTTCATCAATCCATTTTCCTCCCAACATATATGTTTCATATGGTATGGAGAAAATAAGTAGGAAGATAAGGATGACAAAAGTAGTCGTAGCAATGGGCACTAGTAATGGATGAGTTACTCGTTTATACAGCCTTGTCATCAATAAGAAAATAACAATCGTACTAATGACGGAAATAATTGTTAAAACGATATTCATGCCCCGTAACCCTCCCCGAGATCCTTGCTTTGCTTTTTCCTAGTTGCAATTTTTTCACCAACTACACTGGAGATCAGCATAACAAGAAATGTACTCAATAATACAATGACTACCGTGATAATGCCCTTCCCATTAAAAAAGGATAAGTAATCCATGATCCCAACGGTTGCCGGTACAAAGAGAAGGGCTAAATAGGTAAGCAAAAATTGTGCTCCATCCCCTAACCATTTTTCTTTGACGATTTTTGTATGCAACAAGAAAAACAACAAAATCATCCCAATAATACTTCCCGGTATGGCTGTTTGTAAAAGCCCTTGAATCAAGGTCCCTAGCCAATAAATCAGATACAAAAACGCAATCTGAATAAAAACTTTAACAAATCTCATCGAAAGTTCCCCTTTTTATTTCAACGAAAAGATAGATAACGGCTGATATTTTGGCGAGCGGTTCAAGTGGGTTTGGTATAACACAAAATGCCCTGCCTCAAAGATTGATTTTTCTTCCTTCGGTTGTACGATATCCTTCAGTTGTGTGGGCAAAAATGGACTTTCCGATTTCCACCTTCGTGCCATTGTAATATGCGGGGTAAATGATCGCTTATCAAGGGAAAATCCCAAATCTGTACACGCTCCATACACATCTCGTCTTAGTGCACGTAATTTCTCGTTCTCCTCTACTCCAGCCCATAGGATGCGAGGAGAATCCGACTTTCCAAAGGTGCCCATTTCATTTATTTGAAGCGTAAAACGTTCGTGCTTCTTCGCAATTTCGGGCATTTTCTTCTTAATGTCAGTCAGTTGTTTAAATGATGCCTGCCCTCCTAAAAAAGCAAGCGTAATATGTAAATCCTCAGGATGAACCCAAGACTTGAACTTTAGCCTAGGTTCCAGCATTTCTCGCCATTTGTGTAATAACTCTTTTGTCTCGGCTGGAAGGGCGAGTGCAAGAAAATAATGGGTTTGCTGCTCCATATAAAAGCCCCTTTTACAGTATTTATTGTATCATTTTAGCAAACTTACGGGTAAAGGGAAACTTAGGGTGGGGGATTAGATTTCGTTGAAGAAATAAACTCGGTGACGTCTAGTGCCAGCGTGTTTTAATTGAAGAGAGTACAAAATATTTCTTGCTGCCGTTGGGGATGGGAGATTTAAGAAGTCTCTTAGTTGGCTGTTTGTAATTGTGTTGCTAATGATTAATTGATAGTCAATTATTGATTCGAGATAAGCTTTATTTGAGGAGTGTTGACAGTATTTGCAATGCCATTGCCTTTCAGTTCTATACATGGGAAGTTTGTCACACTTCGGACAAGCTACCCCTTTAATTAAATCCTTCTGATTTATCCCAAATTGTTTAAGAATATCTCCATCAAATGGAGTATGTTTTTTCAAAAGTGATTTTGACAATTTTTGAAGTTGTTTTTTCTCGTAAATTATTTTTTTATGTCTCTTTTCAAATAGTTCTATTCTTGAAAGAAAACTGGTACTTTTAATGACCTTTTGAATTTGATTGTGACCTTTACTTGCAGAAATGATAGAAGTTGGATTTGTAAAAACAACTAAACTTTCGCTTAGGATTGGGGGGAATTTTAATTGTTGTAACAAACGCCTAAACTGCAACTGGTGTCTATTTATTTGTGCAATTGGGCAGGAGTATGCTTTTTTTCTATCGTCAATTGTTTGAATCAATTGTTCAAACTTCCCGTCAAAATAAAGCTCTCCACGATAATTTTTAGCATCAATGATTAAGATATACGTTGGACTCATTAAAAGGATGTCTATTTCAAAGAAATGTTCACCGGAGATATCTGGAAGACGTAAATTATGTAGAGTTAGATAGTCTTTTTCTTTTAAAAAGCTTAAATAATACTTTAAAGATTGCTCGCCTCGGTATCCTGACATTCTTTTTCTGAATTCCTCACGAATTTCTGCATATTTTGGATGAAATTCATCTACTCTTCTTAGAAGCGCCTCCAATTTTCGTAATCTAAGTGGCATTTCTAATTCTTTTTTGATCATTTAACCAACTCCTTTATTATCGATAACTCTTTTTTCTACATAAACAGCTAAAATCCTTTAAATTTCACACGAAGTTTTCCGCTTGAAAATTTCTATCGACTTTATTTTGGTTCTATCGATTTTATTTGAGTTCTATCAATTTTATTTCGGTTCTATCAACTTTATTTAAGTTCTATCGATTTTAGCAAAATACAATATAAAAGCCCGCCATCCATGGCGGGCCACTAACTTCCTCAATTATTTTGCCAGTTCATATATCGCCTGAGCATAAATAGCGGTAGCTTTTAGTAAGTCTTCTACTAAAATAAACTCGTCCTTTTGGTGGGCAACATCAGGTCGTCCAGGGAACAATGGTCCAAACGCAACGCCTGCTTCTAAAGATCTTGCATAGGTACCTCCACCAATTGAAACTAATGTCGCTTCTTCGCCTGTCTGTTCTTCATACACATTTTGAAGGGTTTGAATCAATGGATGATTTTTATCGACATGATGAGGTGAAGAATTGCTGTAATTTACAAGCTCGAACCCAATCTTCTCACATACCTCTTCAATTTTCTTTTTCGTACCATCCATATCATTGGTTACTGGATAACGTAGATTTAAACCAAGGCTTCCACCATCTGCTTTCGTGTAAGCAAGCTTACCGACATTGATGGTCAAATCACCTGTGATGTCGTCACTATAAGCAACACCTAAATTTCTTCCTCTGGAATCTCCTACAAAATACTCAGTCACCATACTTAAATAATGCTTTGCTTGTTCATCTAATGAATACCCTTGTAAAAAGGATGCTAAATATAAACCCGCATTTTTCCCATGGTCCGGCTCCATTCCGTGTGCGGACACGCCTTCTAATTCAAACACAACGGTGTCCTCATCACAAAGGCCTCGTCCCATTAATGAATTCTTGTCTAAAAACGCCTGAAATTCATTCACCATTTCCTGCAAATTGCCTTTCCCTTCAAGCTTCGCCTCGGCAAAATCCGGAACCATGTTATAGCGACGACCTGAGTTGAAAGACGCCAATTGAAGCTCAGCAACTGAAGTTGACTGAGATTTTTGAACTAGGTCAAAATCTGCAATTCCTTTTTCAGCGTAAATGATTGGAAAATCTGCATCGGGGGCAAAGCCCATTGTCGGCATTTCTTCGTGTTTGAAATAATGGTCAACACAACGCCAATCACTTTCCTCGTCTGTTCCAATTATCATTCGTACACGCTTTGAGAGCGGAAGATTTAATTCCTTAATGATTTTCATCGCGTAATACGCAGCCATTGTTGGTCCTTTGTCGTCTAATGAACCTCTGGCAATCATTTTTCCATCATGAATTTCTGCGCCATATGGATCACTGGACCAGCCATCTCCTTCTGGCACAACATCAATATGGCATAAAATCCCGATTAATTCTTCTCCAGAGCCCATTTCGAGATGGCCAGCATATCCATCAAGGTTTTTCGAGGTAAAACCATCCTCACTACCTTTTTCCAATAGATAATGAAGTGCCTCATCAATCCCAGCCCCAAATGGTGCAGTCGGGCTTCCATTCTCCTCATCAAGGACACTTTTTATTTTCAAGAAATCCTGAGTATCTTTAATAAGTTGATCTTTACGTTTCTCTACTTCTTCATGCCAGTTAATCTGTTCCATCTGAATTCTCCTTACAAAATGATCAAAATAAAAATCAAATACACCATGGCGTATTTGCGCTTGATTTTTTTAGGCCCAAACGAGGTGGGTCACAAAGACGTGGCGTTTTTAGTCTTGGCTCATTTCTAAAAGATTGTTGCTTTTCAAACTCAGGGTGATTTTAGCTCCTGGCACTCGCTTTCCGCCGGCGATCCGCAAGCCTCCTCGCTCGTGCCTCACTGCGGGGTCTCGCTTGGCTCGCTGTTCCCGCAGGAGTCTCGTGCCATACGCTGAAATCACAGGAAGGCCAATATTTATTATGTCCCTTCGTACATCAAATCCAAAAACAACAAAGTTTACAAAAACAGCCTTAGTCTTTGATCCTAAGCTCGAAAAATTTCCTTTGAAAAATCGTAGCATCCGCCGGAGGCTTTAATTTTATTCAGCCCAGGGAACCGTCATAATAACGGTTTTCTTTTAATACATTCGCCAACCACTATAGAAGTATTCTACTTATGCTGATTAAAATTAATATCAGTCCTACTATTAATATTACAGGAAGCGAAATGAAATTCACAATATAGTGTTCCGCCTGAATACGAATAATATCATCTTTTCTTACGTTGACGATAAAATGATTGGCCATAACCCGATTTACTACAATCTTAACCCACATTCTAAGAATGATAATAAATCCAAAAAAGATTAACCATTTGATCCAGATCGGTGGAATGATTAACAAAGCCCCTGTTGTAATACTTGTGATTTGAAGACATTGAAACAAATAAGACCTGTTCCGAAAAAATACTTTTATACATAATTCTTGCAAGCTTCTCCTGGGATTGCGGTTTTTAAAAATTCGTTTTGAGTTTCGATAAAACAGTGGGCTCCGTTTTTTTTGACTCGGTACTTTTTCGACGTATTCTGAAAAAAGAAAAATACTTTTTACATATACGAGCTTTGCTTGCTTCTCTATGTCAACATCGTTAGAAAAGGTTGTAAGCCTGTTTATCCTTCTAGAAGAGTTCCTTATAAATAACAACCATTGAATACCACTGATGATAAATAAAAATAAGACAGACGTATCAAGGGTCCACATGACTAGTCTTGTAGTGAAAATCCAACATGCAAGGAAAATCAAAATCGTATAAAGGCTCTTTTTCCATGTTGAAACAATACCATCTAAGTACTGTTTCCATCCAAGAATGAGTGCCTTTAAGCTAATAAAATAAATAGCAATTACAAAAATTTCACCCATGGATAGGGTGTAATGATTGAATAAAAATGGAGCCAAAACAGCAATTAAAACTAGGATGCCAATACTATGTCCAGTCACATATAGATTTCTTGTCCATTTTTTCAAAGTGATAACAAGGGGCCGTTTTTGTAATAAAAATAATTGGTCCGCTTCCTCCAAAAATGTCCGAATACGTCCCTGCCAGCAATTCAAATAAAGCAAGCTAACTATAAATGAAAGTGGGATACCATTTATCCAACTTGGAATGTCTGCCCACCATGTAAAATAATGATAACCGCCAATCACAATGACTGGAATGAATAAATATAGAAAAATTGTCCAGTCTACAACACTTCTAAATACGCCCCATTGATACGCTAGTTCCTTACGAAATCGGGTTAAAAAAAGGCTTTTATTCATATGACGACTCACCTTGCACAATTTGGTTAAAACATCGGAGAAGCGAGCCATCATGTAGATTAGCTTTTTTACGGATATCATCAAGCTTTCCCTGTGCCTTCAGTCTACCATCTGCCACTAATAGGAAACGATCACACACTTTTTCAGCAGTATCTAGGACATGTGTACTCATCAAAATCCCAGCACCACGTTGTTTTTCCAAATCAATAAGCGTTAAAAAATTCTGCATTGCCATCGGATCTAATCCAACAAATGGTTCATCAATTATATAAATATCGGGTTTTATGAGAAATGCAGTAATAAGCATAACCTTTTGCTGCATTCCTTTTGAAAATGTACTTGGAAGCTTATGAATCACTTTTTCCATATGAAAGAGTTTAACTAACCTCATTGCCCGCTCATTAAAGTAAGCATCTTCAATCTCTATTACCCCCGCTGCCAAATCAAGATGCTCCCATAATGTCAATTCATCATAAAAAACCGGTCTCTCCGGGATATACGAATATGTATGATTATTGAAAAAATCAATTTTCCCATTGGTATTTTCTAATAATCCAAGAATCGTTTTTATTGTTGTACTTTTTCCAGCACCATTGGGTCCTATGAGCCCAACAATCTCACCTCGGTTGATTGAAAAAGAAAGATCCTCTACAATCTTACTATTTTCTTCATAACCTGAATTCTGTATTGAGACTTCCAATAAGGTCTGTTCCATTAACAATCCCTCCGCTACTACTTACGAAAACACATCAAAAAAGTTCCCTATTTTAGACAAGGTTTACCAAACTGTAATAAAAATGTAAAAAACAGAATAGTAGAAATAATTTATGATTATAATAGAACCAAATGAAGATTTTTGACAATTTATGTAGAAAGAGTCATACTATTCAGATACAACTATATATATATAGCAAACGCACCTGTAAAGAAATGAGGTGAAATGGGACATATATATAAGATTTGGTTTTAACAATAAGAAAAACTGTAGCGAATCGTTATTTTGAGAAAATTAGTTTTTAAGAGTACGACTGAGGCATGTCTATCATGTACAAAAATGATAAGGAGTGTTTTTTTGAAACCTTCAACAAACCGTATGTTAACTCGTATCAAATCAGTCTACATGTTTATTAACGAAAAAGGGACTGTAACAACTCAGGAGCTTGTGGATGAATTTGGGACTACTTCACGTACCATTCAGCGCGATTTGAATGTGTTAGCATATAATGATTTGGTTAAAAGCCCTAGCCGTGGAAAATGGACAATCACAAAGAAGAAAGTCAAAATATCTTAGCAACAAACATAAGGGGCATTTGAAGAAGGTAGCAAATAACTTCACACTAGAAGGCCTTTTCATACAGATACATATGGAGAAACTAGATTCTAATAATAAAAGCGCTAAGCGCGCCCGTCTATCGGCGACAAGCATAAGACGAGCGCTGGCAGAAGGCGCTTCTAGCCTTCCGAAGCGATTGGCTTAGACCAAAGAGCCGATGGCGCCTGGAGCTAGACATCGAAAACTACGCATAAAATTTTATACTTTCTTATCTTTTAAAAAAGGGGCTGTCACTAAGACAGCCCTTCAGAGTGTAGACAAAGTCAGTACTGACTTTGTCTACACGTTTTTTCACAAGATATCTAGATGTAAATTACTCACCCCAGACTGTCTTGAAAACGCTTGTCAGACAAGGCGCGCAGCCGATCGAAGACGCGAATAGAAGTTGCCTTCATGAGCGGACGAGAGAGGCAAGCAACGAAGTATGCGAGCGTTTGTCAACAGTCTGAGGGGCTGTCACTAAGACAGCCCTTGTTACTTTTTCGTATACGTTTTTAATAAGGTAACCTCTTCATCCGTGAGCTCTCGGTATTCACCAAGCTCAAGTGTTTCATCTAGTGGTAATGGTCCCATCTTCATTCTTTTCAAATAAACGACTCGTTTTCCTACTGCTTCAAACATTCGTTTTACCTGATGGAATTTTCCTTCCTCGATTACAACTTCAATCTCAGAACGTAATCCACTGCTAATAATCGTCAGAACAGCTGGCATCGTTTCATATCCATCATCAAGGATAACTCCGTTTCGGAAAGCCTCCACATCCTCTACTGTTACCTCTCCCTCAATGATAGCTACATACGTTTTGGGAACATGTTTTTTTGGGGAAAGCAATTGATGTGCAAGCTGACCATCATTCGTTAAAAGTAATAACCCTTCCGTATCTTTGTCCAACCGCCCCACTGGAAAAGGCTTATAGACTGCATCTTCCATTTCTAACAAATCTAAGACTGTATCATGAAGATGATCCTCTGTTGCGGAAATGACACCTTGAGGCTTATTTAACATTAAATAGATAAATTCTTTGTATTCAATCACTTCTCCATGAACGGTGACTATATCTGATTCGACTTTTACATGCTTACTAGAATCTTTAACCGGTATGCCATTTATTTGAACGGCTCCTGATTTTAATAAGCTCTTTACCTCTTTTCTACTTCCAAAGCCTCGATTTGCAAGTAATTTATCAATTCGCAATGCAATAACCTCCTTTACCTGTGCGAATACCTATCTAACTAAGAATAGGCGTTTTATTCATTACACAAACGCCCTATTAACATACACTATTACTGTACTTTTAAAAAGAAAAAGGAGCGAAACCACAATGTTTTATTATGACTATGATTATCGTCAACAACCTCAGGGTTTCTTCCCAGGCAGTCCTGGATTCCCTGGATCCCCTGGATTCCCTGGAGGGGGCGGCGGCGGAAACGTAAACCTTCGTCTCGACCGTATTGAGCGCCAAATGCAAAGACTAGAAAATCAGATTGTTCGTTTAGACCGCCGTGTAAACCGAATAGAGCGCCGTCTTGGCTTTGGTACTTTCCAAGGCTAACTCATAAAGAGAACCTTCTAACACCCGGGAAAACCTAATCACACACACACTGGAGCATTAGAATCTAAAAAAAGGCTGTCACTTACTGCACAGCCTTCTTCCTATTTCTTGATAAAAATGAAAAGCGATTTCCAATTAGAGCCTCCAATAGGCGTGAACGATATGCTAAATATAGATACGCAACAGCGCCAACTGCAACCCCTACTAATAAAACAAAGACCGACTGTAATCTGCCATTTTCATATCCGACAATAAACGATAGTAACCACTCAATCAACAGTATCGTTAAAGCCATCACTGCCGCAAAAATAGCCATTAAAAGCGTTCTCCTTGCAAACAATGAATAACTATACCCCGCATGTCTTGAAATCATCCAGAAGCAATACGCAATTGCTATCGTATAACCTAAAGCTGTTGCAAGTATTGAACCTATCTCGCCAAACCAGGTAATAAACAAACTATTGAAACTGATTTTTAGAATTAGCCCCATGAACAAACTTACAACTGCAAATTTTTGCTTATTTATTCCTTGTAAAATAGCAGCTGAAATCGAATAAAAAGAAAATAGTATCGCAACAGGTGCATACCATCTTAAAATTCTGCCACCAGCCTCATTCATTTCAAATAACGCATTGAAGGTAGGGTACGCTAATACGGATAAACCAACAACTGCCGGTAAAACCAACAGTACACAAATTTGAAATGTCTTATCAATTTGGCTTCTAAGTAGTTTAAAATCACCAGATGTAAACGAATTTGTAATCGTTGGAACAAGTGTTAAACTAAACGCAGTTGCCAAAGAAACGGGAATCATGACTAATTTCGGAACCATAAATGTGACATATGAGAATAATCCCTCTGATACATCTTTATCAAAACCGTTTTCGATCATTGTCCTGTTAAAGGTTAGTTGGTCAACGTATTGATAAAGAGGAATTGAAAGTCCCACAAGGACAAAAGGTCCTGCATAAGAGAAAAGCTCCTTAAACATTTCTTTTGTTGTCATATCCGTTTGTGGTCTACTTTTTGCAAGCATTTCATCTAAATATGGTTTTCGCTTAAACCAATACCAGATGAGGACTGCCAAACCTCCCAACGCTCCGATAAACGCACCAAATGTAGCTAATCCAACTGCGAATACCCTTTCACCGGCCATTACCTGCATCACAATAAAGGTTGCAGACAAGACGAAAAGAATTCGGACAATTTGTTCCACCACCTGTGAAACAGCCGTTGGTCCCATTGATTGATGTCCCTGGAAAAAGCCTCTTTGAATACTCATAATCGGAACGACAAGTAGAGCAAAACTGACCATTCGAATGACATACGTAACATCATCAACTGTATTTTTTGCATCTTCTCCACCAAGAACAATGGGTGCAAGAATGGGTGCAAGTAAGTTTAAGATTGTAAAGCCTAATAGACCGGTAAGTCCCATTACGATAAGTCCGGATTTATACATCCTCATTCCAGTATGATAATCGCCAAGGGAATTATATTTCGAAACAAATTTAGAAACAGCAGCTGGAATTCCAGCAGTTGAAATAAATAAAAAGATGGTATATTGAGCATACCCATAGGAATAAAGAGCAGAACCAATATCTCCAACTAAATAAACGAATGGAAAAACATAAATCATTCCAAGTACTCGAGAAATATATGTAGCAAGGGTTAAGACAAACGTCCCACGCAGTAATTTTGAATTTGAATCTGCCATATTAAATCCCCAATCTCTATTTTTGAAGACTAACTAATCAAGTTTATCATATTTATAAAAATTAATAACCTATATTTATTTGTCAGTTTCATGACATATTGGATTCTTTCGCTTTTTCATGTATAGTTTAGACTTATTGAATTTGAAATTCAACGTTATTCTATGTACTGTTCCCATGATATGATGTAGATAAGAAAATATGGGAGTGTGGAAGGCCATGAATCATATTATCTTGTTTGATGGAGTGTGTCATTTTTGCAATAGCAGTGTGCAATTTATCCTGAAAAGAGATTCGAAACAAATGTACCATTTTGCGTCCCTGCAAAGTGAAGCAGGAAAGTCATTATTGAAAAAACATAACATTCCTGAGGATATTAATAGTTTCGTATTAATTGAAGGCGATCATTATTTTACAAAATCAAGTGCAGCTCTTAGAGTCTGTCGTAATCTAAGTGGTGCATACCGCTTTCTGTATAGTTTTAAAGTGATACCGGCCCCCCTCAGGGACATACTTTATCATATAATTGCCAATAATCGTTATAAATGGTTTGGAAAACAGGAAAGCTGTATGCTACCTTCTCCAGAAGTTCGGAAGCGATTTTTAGATTAAGGAGTGTTTAAATTTGCAGTATGATGTTGTTGTAATTGGAGGAGGACCTTCTGGCTTAATGGCTGCGATCGCCGCCGGTGAGCAAGGCGCGAAGGTACTTCTTTTAGATAAAGGGAATAAGCTTGGAAGAAAACTTGCGATTTCAGGTGGAGGGCGCTGTAATGTCACAAACCGTCTTCCAATCGATGAAATTATTAAGCACATTCCAGGAAATGGTCGATTTTTATATAGTGCATTTTCTGTTTTTAATAATGAAGATATTATAGCTTTCTTTGAAAAATTAGGAATTCAGCTTAAAGAAGAAGACCATGGCAGAATGTTCCCAACAACCAATAAAGCGCAATCTGTTGTTGATGCTTTGTTAACTAGGCTCAAGTCATTAGATGTCCATATCGAAACGAACACGCCTGTTGCTAGGCTTGAATATAAAGATGGCCATGTTGCTGGTGTACATTTAAAAAACGGTGAATATGTAGAAGCTGGCTGCATCGTTGTCGCTGTCGGTGGTAAATCGGTGCCACAAACAGGTTCGACTGGAGACGGCTATGCTTGGGCAGAAGCAGCCGGTCATACGATAACAGATCTCTTTCCAACTGAAGTCCCGGTTACATCGGATGAGGAATTCATTAAAAACAAAACCTTACAAGGTTTAGCACTACGGGATGTTGCTGTGAGTGTCCTAAACCCCAAAGGAAAAACAGTTATCACCCATCAAATGGACATGCTGTTCACTCACTTTGGCATTTCGGGACCGGCGGTTTTACGCTGTAGTCAATTTGTTGTAAAAACGATGAAAAAGTTTAATGTAAACCGTGTAGTTATCAGTATTGATGCACTGCCATCATTAAACGAGGACCAAATCTTCCAACAGATTTTAAAACAATCAAAAGAGGACCCAAAGAAATCTTTAAAAAATATCTTAAAAGGCTTTTTACCAGAAAGATACCTACTATTTTTGCTGGAGAAAAATGAAATCGACCCTCTTGTTACCTATGCAAACTTATCTCATGATCGTATTCGTGCGTTTGCAAAAGATTGCAAGCAATTTCAGTTTACAGTCAACGGAACGCTGCCAATTGAAAAAGCATTTGTAACGGGTGGTGGGGTGTCAATAAAAGAGATTCATCCAAAGGAAATGGAATCAAAATTAATGAAGGGACTCTTTTTCTGTGGGGAAATCCTTGATATTCACGGATATACGGGCGGTTATAACATTACATCAGCCCTTGTGACAGGGAGATTAGCCGGTGAAAACGCAGGAAAGCATGCAACTGCCTTACGAAACTAAAATAGAGCCTAACTCATTAGTAACTAGTGGGTTAGGCTCTATATATAATCATAGCCGAAAAACAAAAAATTTGATCATCCTCTTGGTCACAGGATACCCCAACTTGGAATTTAATCTCAACAATATCATGTTCATCCACTTTTTCAAAAAAACGATTCATCTTATGTTCTAAATCCTCTTCATGTTCTTCATCAAAAACCTTAACCTTTAATGCCATAAACTCCACCTCCACTACTAGTATTGACAGAGTTTTAGATTCTTAAGCTTATAAACTAGGTTTTTTCACTCTTTTAAGGATTACGAACCCTACAATGAATAAGATTCCGACTATGGAAAGGTACAAAACAAGATTTGATTTTCCTGGTTCTTCTGGCTCCCTTAGCTCTCCTTGCAAATCCACTTTTTCAGTTGGAACCTTCCCTTTTCCAAGTATATCTAGATCCTCACCCGCTGCAGATAATAATTCCGTTCTCTCACAAAATCCTGTTTCTAATTGTTCTTTATCACCGTACGCATATACAAGATATTCCTTGTTTAATTCAAATTCATATCCACAGCTCGCACCTGATCTTGCAGTGCTTACGATAACCTGGGAAGTATGAATACCTTTCCAACTTTCCTTAACCTCGAATAACACGTTTATTGGGTCTGCACTCGATTGGCTGTAGGAAAATTTATTTTCATCAACAAGATCAATCACTTTTCCAGAAAAAACCGCTGTTTTTCTATTTAACTCATCATTTACGGATTCCGGCCGAGCGCAATCACATGCAGATGCCTGACGAGGAAAAAGGCTAATAAAAATCAGAAAAAGTAACAGCAGGACAAGTAGTCCTTTTAAATATTTCAAATCGTCGACCCCCTTTTTAGGTATAGTCGAAAAGGGATGTGAAAGGTTGCATAAATGATCTGAACGCATCGCGTTTTTTTCATATTTCCACTATTTATTTTTATAATAGTCATAGCTTATCAGGCATTTGTTCTATGCCCTCCTCTGCCATTATCATCAAAAAATCTTGAATATTCTTCCTTGATTAACTAAAATCTAAAATTAATGAATTTCCTTTCTTTCAAACAAACCTGTAAATAAAAAGCAGGTTATGAAAGCTACCAATGTTACTGTAATTGCCATTACAAGACCGATAAATGCCATGAATGTATCGTGGCCTGGGAATTGTGGTTCAAGTGTTACAATCATGTAGGTGAATACAAGTGTGAGTAGTAAATAAAAGCTACTACCGATAAACCCTCTTATAATCCGACCCTTCTTATCTCCAGTCCATGCATGTAATAGAATAATCCAGGCTACCAAGCTTACAATAACAGCTCCAAACATAATCAATAAATGAATATAAGGAATGGTTAAAAAGCCCAATAAAAAGAGTATTAGTAGAGTTGAGCCAAATAGAATTGCATTTAACACAAATAAAAATAGCCCACTAAGCCATGGATTTTGGAACCACTCATAGCTTGATAGATTTTTTACTAGACCATTATTGAGACCAATACTATTTACCAGTTTATTTCGATTTACCCCTACTAAAATGATTAACAATATACCGACTATTAAAAATAGTGTCATATTTTCCTCCTTTATAACAATTCATTCTTTCTAGTTTGATTTTATAGGATTTTTTATTGTTTATCAATAAATTTTTATTAATTTTAAACATAATATTATTGTTTATTATTCCAACTATAATAAAAAGCGTGAATTCATATAAGAATCCACGCTAGATATGTATTAGTATCTTTTTTATCGTTTTGTTTCACCCGTCCAATTCATCATCCCACCGACCATGTTTCGGACTTTGTAACCTTGGTCATCTAAATAAGCACAAACGTTGAAGCTTCTTCCACCAGAGCGGCAGATGATAATGTATTCTGTATCCTTATCAAAATACCCAAGGTTATCTGGAATATCCCCCATTTTGATATGCTTAGCGCCCGGAATCATGCCTTCTGCTACTTCTTCATCCTCACGGACATCGACAAGCTCTAATTTTTCCCCATTCTCAAGCTTTTGTCTTAATTCTTCTGTTGTGATTTCTTCAATCATAGGTCCCATCCTTTCAAAAATCGTCTCGACTATTATAACAAAGTGGAAATAAAGAATACAATTTTCCACGTTTTGTCAAACTAGAATTTCTATATAAAAAAGAGTATGATGTAACTAGCTGAACATCAAGGGGGAAATGAAGTTGACTTATCCAAATACTGACGAAACGGTTCAACTCATAAAAGAACTTGTTTCGATTCCAAGTCCATCCGGGAACACCAATGAAGTAATTACATTCGTTGAGAAGCTTTTAACAGAAGCAAATGTGGATACATATCGAAATCGCAAAGGCGGTCTCATCGCTACACTTCCTGGAAAGGACACACAAAAACACCGTATGCTCACTGCACATGTGGACACATTGGGGGCTATCGTAAAAGAAATCAAACCCAGCGGTCGATTAAAACTTGATCTCATTGGTGGCTTTAAATATAACTCCATTGAAGGTGAATATTGCCGCATCGAAACTTCAACAGGAAAATTCTATACGGGTACAATCCTGATGCATCAACAATCCGTACATGTCTATAAAGATGCTGGGAAGGCAGAGCGTAATCAAGAAAATATGGAAGTCCGTATTGATGAAAAAGTTAAAAATGCAGATGAGGTTCGAGCTCTTGGGATTGAGGTTGGGGACTTTGTTTCCTTCGATCCACGAGTTGAGGTTACATCCAAAGGCTATATCAAATCTCGTCACTTAGATGATAAAGCAAGTGTTGGTATTCTGCTTCAACTGATTAAACAAATCAAAGCCGAAAACATTGAACTTCCATATACAACCCATTTTCTTATTTCGAATAACGAGGAAATCGGCTATGGTGGAAATTCCAATATCACCCCTGAAACTGTCGAATATTTAGCAGTGGATATGGGAGCTATGGGTGATGGTCAATCAACAGATGAATATACAGTTTCCATTTGTGTGAAAGATGCAAGCGGTCCATATCACTATGCTTTCCGTAAAAAGCTAGTCCAGCTTGCTGAAAAGCATGAAATTGGCTACAAGCTAGACATCTATCCTTACTATGGATCTGATGCTTCTGCTGCGATTCGTTCTGGACATGATATTATCCACGGATTAATCGGTCCTGGAATTGACTCTTCTCATGCATTTGAACGCACACATAAAGATTCAATCGAAAACACAACAAAATTGATTTATCACTATCTACAATCTGAAATGGTTGAATAAGCGTATTACCTGTTACAAAAATAAAGCCCTCCACTTGGAGGGCTTTATTTTTAATTCGCAACAATATTTACAAGCTTTCCTGGTACCGCAATTACCTTACGGACAGTTTTGCCTTCGATTTGTTCTTTGATTGGGTCTGCACCCATTGCAATTTGTTCAAGTGCTTCTTTTGAAGCATCCGCTGGAACATGAAGCTTCGCCTTTACTTTTCCATTCACTTGAATAACAATTTCAATTTCAGCTTCCACTAATTTTGCTTCATCAAATGCTGGCCATGATTCATAAGCAATAGTACCTGTATTACCAAGCTGCTCCCAAAGCTCTTCAGCAAGATGCGGAGCAACTGGAGAAAGAAGTTTTACAAACCCTTCAATGAATGGTTTTGGCAATTCTGATGCTTTGTAAGCTTCATTAATGAAAACCATTAATTGTGAAATCGCAGTGTTAAAGTGTAATGCTTCGTAATCCTCTGTTACCTTTTTCACTGTTTGGTGATACACACGTTCAAGTGAAGTGTCATTAGAATCAGCTTTTACTTTTGATGATATGTTTCCATTGTCATCAACGAGTAAGCGCCAAATTCGATCTAGGAATCGACGTGACCCATCAAGTCCGTTTGTTGACCAAGCGATGGATGCATCTAATGGTCCCATGAACATTTCATATAAACGAAGTGTATCTGCACCATGTGATTCAATAATGTCATCAGGATTTACAACGTTTCCTTTTGACTTACTCATTTTTTCGTTACCTTCACCAAGAATCATTCCTTGGTTGAAAAGCTTTTGGAATGGTTCTTTCGTTGAAACAACGCCAATATCATACAGAACTTTGTGCCAGAATCTTGCATATAGCAAGTGTAGCACCGCATGCTCTGCTCCACCGATGTAAATATCAACTGGTAACCATTCTTTTAATTTTTCCGGATCTGCTAGAGCTTCTTCATTATGTGGATCAATATAACGTAAATAGTACCAACAGCTACCTGCCCACTGTGGCATTGTGTTTGTTTCACGACGACCTTTTTTACCGGTCTTCTCATCAACCACATTTACCCAATCAGCGATATTCGCAAGAGGCGATTCGCCTGTTCCGGACGGTTTGATTTCCTTTGTTTTTGGAAGCATAAGTGGAAGTTCTTCCTCTGGAACAGTTGTCATTGTTCCATCTTCCCATTGAATAATTGGAATCGGTTCACCCCAATAACGCTGACGGCTAAATAACCAATCACGAAGTTTGTAGGTAATTTCCTTTTTACCAATCTTATTTTCCTCAAGCCATGCAATCATTTTAGTAATGGCTTCTTCTTTATTTAAGCCATTAAGAAAATCTGAATTTACATGTTCACCGTCACCTGTATATGCTTCTTTAGTAACATCTCCACCAGCAACTACTTCTTTAATCGGCAATTCAAATTTCACAGCAAATTCATAGTCGCGCTCATCATGGGCAGGAACTGCCATAATTGCGCCTGTTCCATAGCTCATTAAGACATAGTCCGCAATCCAGATTGGCATTTTTTCCTGATTTACAGGGTTGATGGCATATGCACCTGTGAATACCCCAGTTTTATCTTTTGCTAAGTCTGTACGCTCAAGATCACTCTTACTTTTAACTTTATTTAAGTAAGCATTAACTGCTTCTTTTTGTTCAGGTGTCGTGATTTTATCAACAAATGGGTGCTCAGGAGCAAGTACCGCGTAAGTTGCACCAAATAAAGTATCTGGACGTGTTGTGAAAACAGTAAATGTTTCATCATGTCCATCAATGTTGAAAGTTACATGTGCTCCTTCAGAACGACCGATCCAGTTACGCTGCATTTCTTTTAAGCTTTCCGGCCAGTCTAGTTCTTCTAAGTCTTCTAGTAAACGCTCAGCATATGCCGTAATTCGCAACACCCATTGTCTCATTGGGCGTCTTTCTACAGGATGGCCTCCACGTTCACTTTTTCCATCAATGACTTCTTCATTAGCAAGTACTGTTCCTAATGCTGGACACCAGTTAACAGGAATTTCATCAACATATGCTAAACCTTTTTCATAAAGCTTTGTGAAAATCCATTGTGTCCATTTATAATATTTAGGATCTGTTGTGTTAATTTCACGATCCCAATCATATGAAAATCCGAGTTCTTTAATTTGACGACGGAAGGTATTGATATTTTTTTCAGTGAATTCAGCAGGGTCATTTCCAGTATCTAATGCATATTGCTCAGCAGGTAACCCGAATGCATCCCATCCCATTGGGTGTAGAACATTATACCCTTGCATTCTCTTCATTCTTGATAAAATATCAGTAGCAGTATAGCCTTCTGGGTGACCTACATGTAGTCCTGCACCAGATGGATATGGAAACATGTCTAGCGCATAAAATTTACGCTTACCTTTGTCTTCAGTTGTCTTAAATGTTTTGTTCTGTTCCCAATACTGCTGCCATTTTTTTTCGATCTTTTGGTGATTAAAACTCATAAGACTTCCTCCTTAATAATCCTAAAAACCTCTAAAAAAAACAAAAAACCTCTAATCCCAAAAAGGGACGAGAGGATATGTATTCTTCCCGCGGTACCACCCACATTAGTGACAAATTGTGCACTCACTTCATTTATCCTTAACGCGGACCAGTCGATAAGCACTAGTTTGCTCCTGCATTTCATACTTATTGCTCTAAGGCGAGTTCATGTTCATCAACGATTGACTTGCACCACCCGTCAACTCTCTAACACGTGTGTAGAACACTACTACTCCTTTTCAACGCTTCATGTATTTTTGATTATATTCAGTATTGTATAGAATTTGTGATAGAACTGCAAGTAAAATAGGAAAATTTGGGCTTTTCCCCCAACATTATACCCAATTTATCTTTTACTAAACATGGACGGTTTATTTTTCAAATTAGCTCATTTTCCTTCTAAAATAAGACGAATCGTACTTTGTGAAAACAGCACTAAATTGTGATGTAATTTTGACTAAAAATGATGTTTCGAAGGCCTTTAAACCCTTACCACTATTGGAAAGTTGTTTATATGTTCACCTTTTCACAAACTGTACACAGATTACCATCAATATCGTGATTTAAATCACTCTTTGGGGTCCCCTCTCTGAATATGATTAAGGTGTAGAAGGAAATCAAAAACCAAATCAATAACCAAGTCAAGGGGGTAAAATTTTATGAACAAGCAAGTGAAATGGTTACTCGCATCATTGGTTGGAACTTCAATTGTTTTATCTGGTTGTGGAAAGCAAGATGTGACATTAGAGAAAAAGGTGGAGGCTCAAACAACTGCTACTGAAACAAAAACTGGGGAAATTATTGCCCCACACAAAGACCTTAACCAAGAACCAGTTCCTTTAAAAGTAGAAAGAGTTTCAGAAAATGTTGTAAATGTTGAAATGACTGCACAGATTACGGACATTGAAATTGACAAAGGCTATACCTATAAGGCTTGGACCTTTAATGGTGAAGCACCTGGACCTGTTGTAGTTGTAAACGAAGGTGACACTATTAACTTTACATTAAAAAATATGGATCCAGCTATTCCACATAGTATGGACTTCCATGCAGTACATGCTTCACCTTCAAAGGATTTCATTGATGTCATGCCTGATGAAAGTGGAACATTCTCTTATCCAGCAAACAAACCAGGAGTGTTCATGTATCACTGTGGTACAAAACCTGTGTTATCACATATTGCAAATGGCATGCATGGAACCATTATTGTTAAACCGAAAAATGGCTATCCAACAGATAATGAGATTGACAGAGAATACCTTATCATCCAAAACGAATGGTACAAATACAATGATTTAGATGACATGACAAACGGTGTACCTAGCCAGGTCGTATTTTCAACAAAAGCTCTTAAAGAAGGCGACTTAAACACAAATGGTGATACTTTCTCATTAAAAGAAACACCACTACTTGCAAAAGTGGGCGACAAAGTTAGACTTTACATTAACAACGTAGGTCCAAATGAAGTGAGCTCTTTCCACGTAGTTGGTACAATCTTTGACGACGTATATATCGACGGTAACCCATACAATCATATGGAAGGACTACAAACAGTAATGCTTCCTGCGAGCGGTGGTGCGGTTGTAGAATTCACTGTAATGAAAGAAGGAACATACTCAATCGTTACCCATCAATTTAACCACGTTCAAAAAGGAGCAGCAGCATTGTTAAAGGTAACTGCAGATGGGAAAGATGATGGAAGTACAGCAGCTGGGCATTAAAAAAGACCATATTAAAAAAGTACACAACTGGCACTTCTTAATACAGTCAACAAAAAGTCTAAATAAAGTTTAACACAAAAATAGAAAAATAGCAGAAAAAGAATCTCAAAATCTGAGATTCTTTTTCTATTTTTATTGAGCCGTATAACCACCATCGATTACACATGCCTGACCTGTTATTCCCTTTGCGTGCTCACTTGCTAAAAATAGTACATAATTTGCAATCTCATCCACAGCTAGCAATCGTTTTTGTGGTACAAGCGGATAGATAACCTCTTCTAAAACCTTTTCCAAATCAACATTCCTTGTCTTTGCTAAATCAACTAATTGGTTTCTTACAAGTGGTGTATCCACATATCCCGGGCAGACAGCATTCACCGTAATCCCATGCTCTGCTCCCTCTAATGCGGCAACCTTCGTTAAACCAATAACACCATGTTTTGCACTATTATAGGCGGCTTTGCCCGCAAAGCCAATTAACCCATTTATGGATGCCATATTAATGATCCGACCAAATTTCTGCTGTTTCATAATCGGAAAAACATGCTTAATGGCAACAAATGGGGCAGTTAGCATAACTGATAATAGTAGCTCGAATTTTTCCGTTGGAAAATCCTCGATTGGAGACACATGCTGCAGCCCTGCATTATTGATTAAGCAATCAATTCTTCCGTATGTTGAAACAGACTCATTGATCATCTTCATAATTTCTGTTTCATTCGTGACATTACATTTTAATCCGATTGCTTCATAACCTGATTGTTGAAGCTGTAATGCAGAATTTTTTACCTCCGCTTCATCCATATCCGTTAACACCACACGTGCGCCATTTTCAGCAAAGACTTTTCCAATTTCAAAGCCAATTCCACGTGCTGCACCGGTAATTAAGATAACCTGATTTTTAACCATAAAATAAATGTCCTCCTAAATCCCTAGGCCTAGTGAAAACAAAATAATGGCTAAAATAAGCCCTATTGTAGGAACAATAACTGTTAAAGCTCCAACTGCACCATATGCATCTTTATGTGACTCTCCACAAATGGAACGGACTGTCGTGACAACATATCCATTATGTGGAAGTGAATCTAAAGCACCTGACGATATAGCAGCAACCCTATGAAGTGCTTCTGGATTAACCCCTAAATCCATGTAATGTGGGGCTATAAGTGGAAGTGCAATTACCTGACCACCTGAGGCCGACCCCGTCATCCCAGCAATCACACTAACTGCAATTGCGCCACCGATTAAAGGACTTCCAGGGATACTTGTCATTGCATCGACAGCTACCTGAAAAGCAGGTACTGCCTTTGCAACTCCACCAAATCCAACAACAGCTGCGGTATTACCAATTGCAATCAACGCACCCATCGTTCCATCTGAAAGAGCCTTTCCTATAGATGTAAAATACTTACGATTTAATAAGTAAGTTGAAATAACCCCACCTAATAAAGCAATAATAAGTGCAGATTGAGCAAGCTTGTCATGAAAGATGAACGAAATGATAAGAACTACCGCCAATGGAATGAGTCCCATAATCGGATGAGGGAGTTCTTTATTTTCAACCGTTGGGTCATTCTCTCTTGAAACGAAGGTCTCACCTTTTGCAACTGCTTTATTAATCATCCGTTTTAACCACCAGCCACCGAAAATCATCATAAACACAGCTACTATTGCACTTACTTCCCAGCCTGCTAAATGTGATGTACCTAAATATTCGATTGGAATCCAGTTTTGAATTTCTGGAGATCCCGCAGAAGTCATTGTGAATGTAACAGAACCGAATGCCAGCGTAGCTGGAATAAATCTTCTTGGTAAATTCGCTTCTTTAAATAAGCTGATTGCCATCGGATAAACTGAGAAAGCAACAACGAATAAACTTACTCCCCCATACGTTAAAACAGCACATGCAAGTACTATAGCGAAAACTGCATATTTCATACCTAATTTATCAACAATCCACCTTGATACACTATCTGCAGCACCACTGTCCTCCATCACCTTTCCAAAAATGGCACCAAGTAAGAACATGAGGTACCAGGAAGTAACGAAACTTGAAAATCCAGCCATATAGTTCCCAACAAAATTGGCTTCCCCCTCACCTGCCAACTGTGGAAATAACGGTAGTCCACTTAACACGGCAACAAACAGGGCACATAAAGGACCTGCGATTAATAGGTTCATCCCCCTCATTGTTAAATAAATCAGCAATAATAAACCGCCAATAAGGCCGATCATACTAAGCATTGTGTTTCCCCCTCACTCAAAATAGTAACCGTTTTCATTTCTCTTCATAGATCATTTGATAAATGTACTACCGGCTAGATGCATTTCAGAATTTTTCACCACCCATTTTAATAAATTTCAATTTACTTATTTGCAAGTGGCGTGCCAACTTTGTAAAGTTCAGAAATTCGCCATATTTTACTTTCTATTTTTATATAAATTCCGGAATTCTGGAATGCTAGATTTTAAGTTCCGTATAAAAGCCTGTATTTTGGATAAAAAAACGATTCCAGAAAACCGGAATTACGTTCCGGAAAACTGGAATCTATCTTTCGAAGTCTAGCTTTTTAAGTTTTTCGTACATGCTAGACTTACTAATACCGAGTGCTTTTGCTGCTAATTGCTTATCATTATTGTATTTATGCAGTGTTTTCGTGAGGACCCTTTTTTCAGTATCCTCAAGAATTTCCTTTAATGATTTTTGACCAATTAATAATTTCGGATCATCCACCAAATAATCTGGTAATGAACTAAGTTCAATTTTTTCTCCAGTTGTTAAATGAATGGCAGCTTCTATTACATTTTCCAGTTCACGGAGGTTTCCTGGCCATTGATGGACTTGAAGAATATTCATCACCTCATCATCGATAGCGGTGATACGCTTTCCCATTCGCTTTGAGGCTCTCTCGATAAAATACTTTGTTAAAGGAATAATATCCTCTGGTCTTTCTCTTAGTGGAGGGATTGTAAATGGAATGACATTGATCCGATAAAATAAATCCTCCCTAAATCGTTTTTCAACGATCATTTGCTCTAATGGTCGATTAGTGGCTGCAATCACTCGAACATCCACAGGAATAGGATTTAATGCACCCACTGGTTCGACTTCTTTTTCTTGAAGTACGCGCAATAACTTTATTTGCATATGTAACGGCATATCACCGACTTCATCTAAAAAAATGGTCCCTCCATCCGCAAGAACAAATTTACCTTTTTTACCACCCTTTTTTGCACCAGTAAATGCACCTTCCTCATACCCAAACAGCTCAGATTCCAACAAATGCTCTGGAATTGCACCACAATTAATTTTGATGAAAGGATTTTTACTTCTCTCACTTAATTGGTGAATGCTATGGGCGAATAATTCCTTACCGGTTCCGCTTTCGCCTCTAATTAGAACGGAAATATCCCCTGATGCGATATTTTTAACCTTTTCCTTTAATTCAAGAATTTGCCTAGATTCCGTCTTGATATCATTTAATGTATATTTCGCCCCATTATTCTCCTGCCAATCTTCTATATATGTTTGGAGCTGTGACATCAAGCTTTTAATATGAGTGTTCATTTTATTTAAGGCTTTTGTATCTCGGAAAATAACGGCGCCAACAGCCCCAATAATTTTGTTATCTGAATGAATCGGAATCCGATTGGCAATCATATAGTTTCCTTTAATATAGTGAGGGCTCCCAATTTCCTCTTCCCCAGTTTGAACGACAATATGCATCCTACTATTTTCAATAACCTCTGTTACGTGTGTTCCAATGACTTCTTCTCGATTGACCTCTAAGAACTCACAATAATTGTGATTGATATACACTATTTTCCCCTGATGATCTACGACGACAATCCATTCATAAGCAGTATCAATAATCGTTTCTAGAATCTTATTTTTGAATTCCAAATCATCTTGATTAAACATGTTCCCACACTCTCCCCTACGTACATCATATCATCTGAATCGTGATTCATTAAAGAGGATAAAAAAAATAAAGACCCGATACAAGTCATGTATCAGGCCTTCGCACTTAGTACAATATTGCTATTTTCTTCTAGTTTTCTATCATAGATCACTGTTGTAAAAATAGAAACAATCAATAAAACTGCTAAAACTGTGAATAACATACTCATTCCCCATAAATCAACTAGCATTCCACCAAGGACAGGTCCAATCATTCTGCCACCGGTAGCCGTACTATTTACAATCCCTTGATAAAAACCTTCTCTCCCTTTTGGTGCAAGATCATTTGCAATCGTTGGGACAGCCGGCCAAACAAACATTTCACCAACCGTTAAAATAATCATTGCCACTAAAAATCCACTAAATGAGTCGGCAGTCGAGACAAGTAGAAACGAACAAATAAAAATAAGAATTCCAAGGATAATTTGTTTTTTCAAGGATTTAGCAATGGTTTTTATCGCCATGTTCAGTAACGGCTGTCCGAGAACAATTAATCCACCGTTCACAGTCCATAATAAACTATATTGTTTTAATGTAATGCCGATGTCCTGTGTATAGCTTGAAATTGTAGCCTGCCATTGCACATAGGCCACCCAACATAAGACATAACCGATACATAGAATCAATAAAGCAGTTAATTTCGAACGGTTTTTGATTGCTTTAGGTTGTTCAAGCATACTTGTTTGCTTTCCTTTTTCAGCATGTATTCCACGATAACCGAATAATGCTACTAGGAAGAATAAGACGTACATCAATGTATTTGCCATAAATATATAATCAAACGAGTAAGAAGCTACAAAACCACCAAGACCTGAGCCTATTGCTACTCCGAGGTTCTGCGCGATATAGACAGCATTAAATGACCTTCTTCCACCTTCTGGCCAAACAGCTCCTGCCATTGCGAACATGGCTGGAAACACCATCCCCGTACCTAGGCCGATGATGGTAAGAAAAATAACATAATGTGGCCACCCATGATAGAAGGTCAAGCCTGTAAGAGCCACCAAGGAAATGAGGATTCCTGCAAGAATTGACTTGTAACCACCAATTTTATCAAATAGGACACCGCCCACTAAATTTCCGATAACAGTCGCACCCGCATTCACCATTAACACAAGACCTGCCACAGATAAAGACTTTCCTAAATGTCCATGAATATAAATTGCATTTAACGGCCATAAAAAAGATGAACCAGTTACATTAATTACCATTCCGATGATGATCATCCAAAGCGCTCTCGGCATACGGGCACCTCCTTTTTTTCCTCTTTCGTTCACATACCAAAATAAATTTTATTCCTTTCCATACCTTTAATCAATTTAAAAAAGTATTCCGATAAAAGGACAAGCAACAGTTGTAGGAGAATCTTTGGAAATACGTACTTTTTGGGAAATTTGGATGGATGTATACGCCAAAATGGGAGTATAGAAAAAATGAAGAGCTTTATTATCGCGGTACGCTGGAACGATGTCACAGTACGTGCTGAGGCAAATTTTTGGTGTGCATGTACTGCAAGAGCCTTGTTGCGATACATGCTTGGGGAATTTCAACATGAGCATGCTACGCAAGAACGAACTCACGGTACATGCTTGGGCGAATTTTGGGTATGCATGTACCGCAAGAGCCTTGTTGCGGTACATGATGGGGTAGTTCAACACGACCCTGGTACGCAAGAACAGAGTAACGGTAGATTACTGATTAGTAAGTGAGATAAGGACTAACGATAAGAACCGACAAGCAAAAACACTTGTCGGTTCAACATTTATTCAGGGCGTTGCTTTGATTTTATCGGTTGCCCTTTTTTAAGGTAATTTTGCTTTGATTTTTTCACAGGGTCAAAATCCTGTCCAAATTCTACATCATTGCTATTTCTACCATTTTTCGTCTTTTGCTCAGGATTGTTTTGGTCTGAACGCTTTTTCATTGATATCTTCATCCCCTATTTATACTCTTGAATGATATTCGCATCCAAAGTCATATCATTTTGGAGTTGCTGCAATTGTAGTCTCATTCGATGCAATTGCTCCCGTTGCTGCTCATTACAGCTTTGTGCAAGCTTTGCCAATTCGTTTGTGACATCCTCCAATTGCATTTGTGCGTAGGTATACTCCGTTGCATTATAAGCTTCTTGTCTTCTAGCAGTGTTGATTTGTTCTTGGGCATTACGAAGAGAATCCTCACAGCGCTGCAAAAATGCCTCAACAGATTGTCGAGTAGCCATACTTCCCCCTCCTAATTCCAAAATGAGAAAAACGAAAGCTTTCTCCTTTATAGTGTGTTCATCCTTGATTTCTTCTCTCAGAAAAATTATTACCAATTTATGAGGCCCACATGACGTGGGTAACAAAGACGTTGCCACAGGATGTGACGTTCTTAGTCTTTGAGCTTTTGAATTTTCCATTTGAGTTCTTAAAAGACTGCATGCTAATATTAACTTAATTCTGCAGAAGCCTCTATTTTGCTGAAAAAGTTAAAGCCTTCGGGGGAGACATGCAATTTTAAGTAGAAGCTTTTCTGCATGAAACTGCACTAGCCCTCATGGGTGTTAATTTGCCAGTTAAGCTGACGCAAGGTGTATTTGATTATAGGAATTTTTTCTTAGTTAGGAGTGGCAAACAAATGCCTCAGGTTAACCCATTTCCATATTCAACAGATAATAAACGATATCATACATGGAATTATCACTTACGAAATACATTTGGACACAAGGTATTTAAAGTAGCGCTTGATGGAGGGTTTGATTGCCCTAATCGAGATGGTACAGTGGCACATGGTGGCTGTACGTTTTGTAGTGTCGCAGGATCAGGTGATTTTGCTGGAAACCGTGCAGATGATATCCTCACACAGTTCCATACAATAAAAAATAGAATGCATGAAAAATGGAAGGACGGTAAATACATGGCGTATTTCCAAGCCTTCACAAATACTCACGCACCTGTAGAAGTATTACGTGAACGTTTCGAGCCAGTTTTAAATCAAGAAGGGGTTGTCGGCATTTCGATTGCAACAAGACCTGATTGTCTTCCAGATGATGTTGTTGAATATTTAGCAGAGCTAAATGAACGGACTTATCTTTGGGTTGAACTTGGGCTACAGACCGTTCATGAAAAAACAGCCCAGCTTATTAATCGTGCTCACGACTTTAAATGCTATGTTGACGGGGTCAATAAACTTCGCAAGCACAATATTCGAATATGCTCCCATATTATTAATGGACTTCCACAGGAGTCTCCAGAGATGATGATGGATACGGCTAGGGAGGTTGCGAAACTCGATGTACAAGGAATAAAAATTCATTTGCTTCATTTATTAAAAGGAACCCCGATGGTCAAACAATATGAAAAAGGACTTTTGGAATTCCTCTCTTTTGATAAATATGTACAATTAGTTTGTGACCAACTTGAAATTTTACCCCCAGAAATGATTGTTCATCGCATAACAGGGGATGGTCCAATTGATTTAATGGTAGGACCAATGTGGAGCGTTAACAAATGGGAGGTTCTTAATACAATTGATGCTGAATTAAATCGTCGTGACAGCTATCAAGGTAAATATTATCAAAAGGTGGCGGAAAGCGTATGAAATTAGATCGAATTCTTCCGTTCGCCCGGAAAGTACTCAATCTTGCTATTAACGAAGGAGATTATGCCGTTGATGCAACGATTGGAAATGGACATGACACCGCTATGCTAGCGTCCTTAGTTGGTGATAGTGGACATGTTTTTGGCTTCGATATTCAAAGAGAAGCAATCGAAAGTACAACTTCCCGACTGAAAGAGCAAGAATTACTCAATCGTGTAAGCTTGTTTCATAAAAGCCATAATCAACTTTTAACGACAATACCGACAGAAGCCCACGGGAAAATTGCTGGTGCCGTTTTTAATTTAGGATATTTACCCGGTGGAAATAAGAAAATTGTCACAAAGCCAGATTCTACGATTGAAGCGATAGAGCAATTATTATCTCTTATGAAGCCTGAGGGTATTATTGTCCTTGTGGTGTATCACGGTCATGATGAAGGAGCTGTCGAGCGAGATCGCCTTCTGGAATACTGTTCAACACTTGACCAACAACGCGCTCATGTATTAATGTATCGTTTTATGAATCAAATGAATAATCCGCCTTTTATTATCGGTATTGAAAAAAGATAGAGCCCAGACTGTTGACAAACGCTCGCATTCTTCGTTGCTTGCCTCTCTCGTCCGCTCATGAAGGCAACTTCTATTCGCGTCTTCAATCGACTGCGCGCCTTGTCTGACAAGCGTTTTCAAGTCAGTCTGAAATGTTATGCCCAAAGTTTTACTTATAAAAATTAAGATAGAGCTCCACCGCTCTATCTTTTTTTATCCAATTACTTGTTGAAATCTACGGTAAGCCCGTCCATTCATGTAAAAGAAAAACGATGTCTTCCCACCAAGTCTAATGATTTTCTTTGCAATTTTTAAAACACTTCGCTGTGTTCGAACCTTTTCATCTGACAAATAGAGGCCCAATAATCCTCGATTAATCATTCGATGGAATTTTTCATTTGGTAATCCTGCTGTATGCTTGTCCGCTTCATTAATAAAATGCTTAAGACGAGCCACAAGTTCATTTTCATGTGGATAGTAAAAACAAAAATTCAAGTCCCCACCTTGACGATCCTCTTCTTGGTCAATGAAATAATCAAGAAGGATGTGGAGCCCTTGTATATAAGGAAAATATCCATTTCTAACTTTAACTGCAATTTCCTGGTTGAATTCCTCATGAAACGCATAAGCCACTAAACAAAAAATGCCTAGTGTTGACCCTGAGCACGCTGAAAATTCATACCATTCCATACGTGGAAGTTGATCTTGATGGCTTTTAAACCAGTTCTCAAGCCTTGGGACACGCTCTTCTACTTTTACATGTTTATGTATTTGCAGATCACAATAATAGGCTGCTAATTCCTGTAAAAAAGTATCTATTTTATCATAATGGTTGATGTTTTGAAGAACATCCTGACAAGTTAAGACTAGGCTTTCTAAATAGCCACCATCATCCTGCTCATCGCGATACTGATAATAATTTTTTGTTGGTTGCCCTGGTCGCAATGCATCTGGCATGGAATCATGGAGCGAACGAAAATCGACAGGGTCTAATGAGGTACTTCGATCACATAGATTATCCAGATAGTCACTAATTGTTTGATAAGCTACGATAAAACGGATGCATTCCTCCATTTTTCCTTCTGCTAATAAGGCGAGGATGGATCCACCTTCACAGTGAAATGTTTTTGAATGAATGCTAGCCAAAGCCTGCTTCCGAAGCTCCTCATTTGGAATCTCCTCAGCTTTCTTTTTCCAAATAGCTAATTCACGATGTACAATTGGAAATACCTCACGATACACTTTCTTCATTAAACTTATTGGTTGTGTTGGTACCAAAGATATCACCTCAAATTTTAGATAGATTGAATATATGTCGATTTACGATACTTGTGAAAGTTGATACACTAACATTAAATGATATTACAGCGAATATCAAACAATTAACTGGGGGTACCTATTATGATTTATCCATACAAAGGGAAATATCCTGAAATTGCGGAATCTGCATTCATTGCGGACTATGCAACAGTTACCGGTGACGTTAAAATTGGTGATGAAACAAATATATGGTTTAATACTGTGATTCGAGGTGATGTAGCACCAACAGTTATCGGAAAAAGAGTGAGCATCCAGGACAATTCGACTTTGCATCAAAGCCCCAACAATCCCTTAATCGTTGAAGATGATGTCACAATTGGGCATCAGGTTATCTTACATAGCTCGATTATTCGTAAAAATGCTCTCATTGGAATGGGTTCGATTATTCTTGATGGTGCTGAAATTGGTGAAGGTGCTTTTATTGGTGCTGGGAGCCTCGTTCCACAAGGTAAGAAAATTCCGCCCAACACACTCGCCTTTGGAAGACCCGCTAAGGTGATTCGTGAATTAAACGAAGTGGATAAAAAAGACATGGCTAGAATTCGTCGTGAATATGTTGAAAAAGGACAGCATTATAAACAATTACAAAAAGAAAAGCGCCTGGAGCTAAATACAGAAAAATAAGTACGAATCGAGTAGGAGGCACTTTCGTGCCGTCCTCTCACACCACCGTACGTACGGTTCCGTATACGGCGGTTCAATTTTATACTAAGCATGTACTTTGTTATAATGTTCCACGCATGAGATTAGTCCAAATTGGGCTAATCTCTTATTCGTTATTGTTGTGGTAAGTACCCATGAGTAAGCGATACGTACTATTCCTTTACTGGTGTGGCTATATTTATAAGCATTATATTTGTTCATTCCCAGTTTAATTAAATTCTTTCTACGGTTTTTGGCTGTTTTCCATTTCTTCCAAATACACATCCGTAGTCTAACTCTTGTGTGGGAATCTATTGTTCCCAACAGCTTTTTCATATAACCAATTTTGAAATAGTTTATCCATCCTCGTATTACTTGGTTGACTCTTTCAACCTGATACTTCGTATCAACACTCCAGTTTTTCCGTGTTAATTGTTTCAACTTAAACTTGAAGTTTTCTACTGACTTTTGATGTGGTTTTGCTTTGTACAAATCCATTTGATAATCTTTGAAGAAACCGAATCCTAGAAATTTCATGGAGGGGTCATTTGGCCTTGTTACTTTCGTTTTACTGGCATTAACAATCAAGCCTAGCTTCTCTTCTATAAACCTTGTCACTGACCTCATCACTCGTCTCGCAGCCATCTCGCTTTTGACCATAATAATGCAGTCGTCCGCATATCTGACGAAACGGAGACCTCGTCTTTCAAGTTCCATATCCAATTCATTAAGCATGATATTGCTGAGTAAGGGTGATAAGTTTCCTCCTTGCGGAGTTCCTATAACTGTTTCTTCATAATCTTCATCTATTTGTACCCCACTCACTAAAAACTTACGAATGAGAGAAATGACGTCACCATCATCTACTGTTTTTGATACAAGATTCATTAGTCTATCGTGATTGACCGTGTCGAAGAAACGTTCTAGGTCAATATCTACAATCCAATCATGACCCTCATTTAGAAATTCTAGAGCTTGTAATATAGCCATCTCTGCATACCGTCTTGGTCTGAATCCATAACTATATTCACTAAATTGCCTATCAAATATAGGTGTAAGTACTTGTGCAATTGCTTGTTGAATGACCCTGTCTTTGACCGTTGGTATTCCTAAAAGTCTAACTCCGCCATTTGGTTTAGGAATCTCCACTCTTAATACGGGAGAGGGTTGATATTTTCTTTGGCGAATTTGTAAGATGATTTCATCCTTATTTAATGCCATATATGCCCCCAATTCATCTACAGTCATTCCATCTATACCAGCTGCACCCTTATTCTTTTCCACCTGCTTGAATGCCAGGTTAAGATTATCCCTGTTTAGGATTTTATCAAGTAGTTTTCCTTCATACATGCTTGTTATTTCCTTTCTGTCTCGTGAAGGCGGTATCCACTTTGTCGCGATGTGCCAGTGGTCTATTTCCTCTTCCAATTGAGATTTCTATAACGATAAAATTGTTCAGCCCTTCGCTCCTTCTAACTTTCATTAGACATCTTCACTACTACGGCTTCTGCTGACTTCTCACCATCCAGTCTTATATCTCTATAAGATTTTGGTATAGCTTAGTGAGACCTCCCCAGTTAAGGTACGAACTCTTTCCCTCCATCTATCTGCCATATTTACACCGTATGATTACTGTAGCTATTGGACTTTAACTTCTTGTGCAGTCTTATCCTCATACGTTGCCTCCTATATGGTTTCTGTTCGTCAGACCGGAGGTTTGCCGTGAGCTTCCTTCAGATTCCACGTCTCCATGGACACCCTTGCTTTTAGCTATGTGCTTACCGCTACAAGGTCGCACTCGGGACTTTCACCCGTTAGAGTTCGCCCATGCTGGGCGAACACAAAAAGCTCGCCAAATCGGCGAGCTTTTCTATCTTATTTTGCAGCTTGTGTCTTTAGAGTTTCTGCTTTATCAGTACGCTCCCATGGTAAATCAAGATCGTTTCTACCAAAGTGACCATATGCAGCTGTTTGTTTATAAATTGGACGACGAAGATCCAACATTTTAATAATACCCGCTGGACGCAAATCAAAATTATTGCGAACCAATTCTACAAGAACATCCTCAGATACAGTTCCTGTACCGAAAGTATCAACAGAAATAGAAACTGGCTGAGCAACACCGATTGCGTACGCAAGCTGAACTTCACACTTATCCGCTAATCCTGCTGCCACGAGGTTTTTCGCAACATAACGTGCAGCATATGCAGCAGAACGGTCAACCTTAGTTGGATCCTTACCTGAGAATGCACCACCGCCATGGCGTGCATAACCACCATACGTATCAACAATAATTTTGCGACCTGTTAAGCCAGCATCCCCTTGAGGACCACCAATTACAAAGCGGCCAGTTGGGTTAATAAAGTATTTCGTATTTTCATCAATTAGTTCACTTGGAACAACTGGATTGATCACATGTTCTTTAAGATTTCGCTGAATTTGTTCCAATGTAATTTCCGGATGGTGTTGAGTTGAAATAACAATGGTGTCGATACGGACAGGATTATTATTCTCATCATACTCAACGGTAACCTGAGTTTTACCATCTGGACGTAAATATGGAAGAATCTCATCCTTACGAACTTTTGTTAAACGGCGTGAAAGCTTATGAGCTAACGAAATTGGTAAAGGCATTAACTCCTTTGTTTCATTACATGCATAACCAAACATTAAGCCTTGATCCCCTGCACCAATTGCTTCGATTTGCTCGTCTGTCATTTGACCTTCACGAGCCTCTAATGCTTGATCAACCCCCATCGCAATGTCTGGAGATTGCTCATCGATTGATGTTAAGACAGCACAAGTTTCATAGTCAAATCCGTATTTTGCACGGGTATAACCAATCTCTTTAATCGTTTCACGGACAATCTTTGGGATATCTACATATGTAGAGGTTGTAATTTCTCCCGCAACAAGTACAAGACCTGTTGTAACAGAAGTTTCACACGCTACGCGTGCATTTGCATCATTTGCTAAAATGGCATCTAAAATAGAATCTGAAATTTGGTCACAGATTTTATCTGGATGTCCTTCCGTAACAGACTCAGAAGTAAATAAACGGCGTCTAGTTGTCACAAACGCTTCCTCCTTTTTCGGATTCAGAATCAAGTTATCCTCAAATTCTGACATTCATTGATACGGTACTCATTCCCTTAGTATTGTTACCTTCACGATTTTCTATCCTATATTAACAACCATTAATACAGCATATGTAGACTAGTTATCTGTGGTGAACACATATAACCGCTATAAGTAACATAGTTCTTATTAAAGAAATAAAAAACCTTCCCTACTTTTTTGAGGAAAGGTATTATCATTTATCTCGCCTTTCACTCTTATCGATCAAGGACATACCTTGCTCAGGTTAGCACCTTATCACCTTTATCAATGGAAACCTACATATATATAGGATTCTAAAAAACTCGCTTGATATGTAAAAAGTGATGGTTGCCGGGTTTCATCGGGCCTGTCCCTCCGCCAGCTCGGGATAAGAGAGTATCCGTTCAATGAATTATCATAACGTAGTCATCCTTTTCGTGTCAACCAAATTCGGAAAAAAAAACGATCAAAATGGGGCAAATTTTTTAAAGAAAAAGATATATATCCAAACACATGAATTATATCGGACTATTTTTGATTCTGTACGCACTTTTTATAGATATGTTACGTAAAATACGTAAATAGTATAGACTATTTTCGTTAATGTGTTATACTAATTGTAAATTTCGATTATATAAAAAAAGGTAAAGGATGGTTTTACATGAATTCAGTTGAAGTTTCAAATGAGCAGCTAGTAGCATTAGTGAATGGAAAAAATGTACATCAAAACCTATCTGTTCCTATTTTAGTTGAGAAAGTACTTGCTAGACAAGAAGGAATTCTTACTTCGACTGGGGCTGTGTGTGCAACAACTGGGAAATATACAGGAAGATCACCAGAAGACAAATACATCGTGGAAGAAACATCTACGAAAGATAGAATTGACTGGGGCAAGGTGAATAAGCCAATTTCTGAAGCTGCATTTGAAAACCTTTACACAAAGGTGCTTTCATATTTGAAAGAAAAAGATGAAATTTTTGTATTCAATGGGTATGCAGGTGCTGATAAAAAAGTGCGTATGCCAATCCAAGTGATAAACGAATATGCATGGCATAATCTTTTTTCCCAACAATTGTTTGTTCGATCAACTGAAGAAGACTTAAAAACACATCAACCTGAATTCACAGTTATTAGTGCACCTAATTTCAAGGCAGATCCTGAAGTCGATGGTACACGTTCTGAAACCTTCATCATTATTTCCTTTGAAAAACGAACGGTTTTAATAGGAGGAACAGAGTATGCTGGTGAAATTAAAAAATCAATTTTCTCGGTGATGAACTATGTATTGCCTGAGCAAAACATACTTTCCATGCACTGTTCTGCTAATGTAGGTCAAGAAGGGGACGTTGCGCTTTTCTTTGGTCTATCCGGAACAGGAAAAACAACTCTATCGGCAGATCCAAACCGTCGACTTATTGGAGATGACGAGCACGGTTGGTCTAGCTCTGGAGTGTTTAATATTGAAGGTGGCTGCTATGCGAAATGCATCAATCTTTCACGTGAAAAGGAACCGCAAATTTTTGATGCGATTCGTTTTGGCTCAGTTTTAGAAAATGTGGTTGTTGATGAAGAATCAAGAATAGCTGACTATGATGACAATTCATTGACGGAAAATACAAGAGCTGCCTACCAAATCGATAATATCGATAATATTATTGTACCTAGCATTGCAGGACATCCAAATACCATTGTATTTCTAACGGCAGATGCTTTCGGCGTGCTTCCTCCAATTAGTAAGCTAACAAAAGAACAGGCCATGTACCATTTCCTAAGTGGTTATACAAGTAAGCTTGCAGGAACAGAGCGAGGAGTGACAGCACCTGAAGCCACATTCTCAACTTGCTTTGGATCTCCTTTCCTTCCACTTGCGGCAACTGAGTATGCTGAGATGCTTGGAAGAAAAATTGACGAGCACAATGTTCAGGTATTTTTAGTGAATACTGGGTGGACAGGTGGAGAGTATGGAGTAGGCAGTCGCATGAAACTCTCATATACGCGTGCAATGGTTCAAGCTGCGTTAGAGGGTGAACTTACTCATGCGGAAACCGTGAAAAATGATATTTTCGGTTTAGAAATTCCAATTCACATTCCTGGTGTTCCTGATGATGTACTACAACCTGCAAAAACATGGGCAGACCAAAGTACGTACTATGTAAAGGCCAAAGAATTAGCTATTAAATTCAAAGAAAACTTCAAAAAGTTCCCTAATGTTGCAAAGGAAATTGAATTATTGGGTGGACCTAGAATATAATTTCAATGTTTAAAAGCTCGAGGAAAATCACCCCTCGAGCTTTTGGGTTTTGGGCTCCCTTGTTTTCATCCACTCCGTTAATCTTCTCACCGTTTCCCTATTTTCATGCGGCGGAAAATAATGATCGTATTGTGGAAAATACCAGCTTTCTACCTGTTTTCCTAACTCTCTTACTCTTTTTTCAAGTCGATATGCGTGTTCGACAGAAACATTTTCATCTTTTTCACCATGGATAATAAGTAATGGGGCTTCAAGCTTTTCAATTTCATACAAAGGCGTTCTCCACTTATAACGTTCCGGGTATTTTGTAGGTGTACCTCCAATTACCCGCTTCAGCATTCGTCGCAAATCATTTCGTTCTACATATGTAAGACTTAAATCACTTACGCCTCCCCATGAAACAATCGAACAAATTTGTGGGTGATGAATTGCCGTGAGTAGGGCCATCACACCTCCACGTGAGAAACCAAAAACATGGATTCGAGTCGGATTCACTTTTTCATGTTCTTCCAACACTTTAACCGCAGAAAATGCGTCATATCGATCATGTCCTGCAAAATCCTCGTTCCCCTCTCCCCCTTGATTTCCACGATAAAAAGGTGCCATCACCACAAAACCCTCTGAGGCAAATTGAATAATCCGACCAATTCGAACCTTCCCTACATTTTTAATTCCGCCACGCAAATATAAAAATCCGTCATAAACCCCTTCTTCCTTTGGTTCAGCAAGATACCCTTTTATTTTCAATCCTTTACTCAAATATGTTATTAAATAAAGATTAATTTTAGGGCTAGGAGACGGAAATTTTTGCTTTTCAATAATTGTGCCATCCACCATTTTATCCATCCTCTCTACCACATTATTTTTGAAAAAAATTTTATAAACCCTCCTCAATAAAAAGAAAAAATAGGCATTCACACATTTTTATCACGTTTCATAATCTATCTTAGATAGTACTTAAGCAGACAGAACATCTGTCAAGGAGGAATGAAGACATGCGTCGTTTTTTTGCTAGCCTTTTTGCATTATTGCTTATTATTCCATTAGCCGCTTGTAATAATGACCAGGTTCAAAAAATCCGAATTGCCGAGGTAACGCGTTCTGTGTTTTACGCACCTCAGTATGTAGCCATTTCAGAAGGATTTTTTGAAGAAGAAGGTCTAGAAATTGAATTAACAACCGTTCCAGGTGGCGATAAAACCATGACAGCGCTAATTTCTGGCGGTGCTGATGTTGCCTTAGTTGGTTCGGAAACATCTATTTATGTAGAAGCACAAGGCTCAACCGACCCTGTTATTAACTTTGCAGCTCTTACACAAACGGACGGTACGTTTTTAATGGCAAGAGAAGATATTGAAAACTTTAGCTGGGACCAAATTAAAGATAGTACATTCCTTGGTCAACGTAAAGGCGGAATGCCACAAATGGTTGGGGAATTTGTCTTAAAGAAGAATGATATTGATCCACATGGCGATTTAAATTTAATACAAAACATTGACTTTGCAAACATTTCTAGCGCTTTTGCATCAGGTACAGGTGACTTTGTCCAATTATTTGAACCGACTGCTAGTTTGTTTGAAAAAGAGGGGCGTGGATATATTGTTGCTTCCTTCGGTGAAGAATCTGGGAAGGTGCCCTATACAACATTTATGACAAAGCAAAGCTTTATGGATGAGAATGGCGATGCTGTTGAAAAATTCACACGCGCAGTCTACAAAGCGCAGCAATGGGTAGATTCACATAGTCCAGAAGAAATTGCAAAATCCGTTCAAGAATTCTTTCCAGATACACCTATGGATTTAATCACATCCTCTATTGAACGTTATAAGAATCAAGGCTCTTATGCAACAAACCCTGTCCTATCGGAAGAAGCGTGGAATAATTTGCAGGACATCATGGATGAAGCAGGTGAATTACCAAAGAGAATTGATTATGACACACTTGTGAACACAAGTATTGCCGAAAAAGTCATCTCAAAATAGGAGTGTTACTATGAACTTTTTGTCAGTAAAAGATCTACACCATGTTTATTTTACAAAGGATTCTACAACGACTGCACTCGAAGACATTTCGCTCACAATCGAGGAAGGGGAGTTCATCTCCCTCCTCGGCCCAAGTGGGTGTGGTAAAACAACATTACTCTCCATTATCGCTGGATTATTAAAACCAACATTCGGGGAGGTTTTAATTGAAGGAAAGACGATTGAAAAGGCAAAGTCTGATATTGGATATATGTTACAGCAGGATTACTTGTTTCCGTGGAAGACGATTGAGGAGAACATTCTTGTAGGGCTTCAAATTATGAATCAAGAAACCGATCAATCAAGAAAAAACACATTAGCACTACTTGAAGAAATTGGGTTGAAAGGGGTTGAAAAGTCGTATCCAAACCAGCTTTCAGGTGGAATGAGACAAAGAGCTGCTTTGGTTCGAACCTTGGCGACAAATCCAAAAATACTCCTACTTGATGAACCATTCTCCGCATTAGATTTTCAAACAAAGCTAAAATTAGAAGATCTCGTTTCTGATACACTCAAGGAATATCGCAAAACAGCCGTCCTAGTCACACATGATATCGGAGAAGCCATTGCTATGAGTGACCGAATTTATCTCCTATCGAAGAGTCCAGGAAAAATTGCAAGAGTATTTGATATCCCAGAAAACCTACGAAATGAGACTCCATTTGATGCAAGACAGCACCCAGAATATTCGAACATTTTTCAGCAAATATGGGAGGAGTTAGATAAACTTGAAACAACATCTCAACATTAAAGAACTCCATAATCATTTCTTACAGAACATTCAAAAAGAGAAAAAGGTGGTTCGTTTTTATCAAGCCCTAATTTTTCTCGTCTTTTTCGGTATATGGGAGATTGCAAGTCGATATCATTGGATCGACCCTTTAATCTTTAGTCGACCATCTAAAATTTGGATTCTCTTTTTAGAGAAAATGAATGATGGAACATTGTTTAATAATCTTGCGGTGACATTGTTTGAAACCGTTCTTGGGTTTATTTTAGGAACCCTCTTAGGAGCTTTGATTGCGGCACTTTTATGGTGGTCTGAACGTCTATCAAACATTCTTGATCCATATTTGGTTGTTCTCAATGCAATGCCAAAGGTTGCGCTTGGTCCGATCTTAATTGTGGCATTAGGAACAGGTTATATTTCAATCATCGCAATGGGAGCAATTATATCCATCATTATCACCACGATTGTCGTCTACACCTCGTTTAAAGAAGTGGATTATAACTATATTAAAGTCTTGTTAACGTTTGGAGCGAATCGGAAACAAATCTTCCGCAATGTCATACTTCCCTCGTCTTTCCCGGCAATTATCTCAACATTAAAGGTAAATGTTGGATTATCATGGGTTGGGGTCATCGTTGGGGAGTTTCTTGTCTCAAAGCAGGGATTAGGCTATCTCATTATCTATGGATTCCAGGTGTTCAATTTCACATTGATCTTCCTAAGCTTATTATTAATCGCAATCTGTGCGACACTCATGTACCAAGGCGTCGAGTACCTTGAAAAAAAATTAATAAAAGACTCCAAATAAAAAGCTCTTCTAGTTGATTGCTAGAGAGCTTTCTTCGTTTTTATGTATTTTTCTACATAGTCCATGCTATGCGTGAGCACATCATCCTTCATGATAAAGCTATAGCGACGATCTGACCTAACCGTATCCAAAGGAATTTCCTTTAACAGAACAGGACCTTTCGTTTCAAAATAATCCTTCTTCTCAAGGAGCCTTTCAATTTCAGCAAAATATATATTTTTAATAATCGTTTTTCCTTTTCCAATAACCTTATATTGACCGATGTATGCAAGTTCTGAAACCTCTGCTCCCGTCTCCTCCATTACCTCTCGTATAGCAGCAGCTTCCGGTTTTTCCCCCTCTTCTACCTTACCACCTGGAAATTCAAGCCCACGTTCCGAATGGTCGGTCAATAGCCAATGGCCATCATAACGACAGATTACCCAAACATGTTTAGGGTGAGTAGAAAAAGGATCCGGTGTAAACGATAAATTCACTTCATTATGATACATATCATGAAAAACAATCATTTTGTTTAGTCTCCATTATTGTTGGTTTTTTGGCTGTTTTCGTAAACTTTGTTGTTATTAGAAATGATTGTGCAAAGGAACATAGGAATTATTGGGCATCCTGTGATTTCAGTGGATGGTACGAGATGCTCGAAAATGCATGCATTTTCTTCGTGCGGTGCAGCTTCAAGGAAGCAAACTCAACGTCCTACGGGAATAGCAAACCAAGCGAGACCCCGCAGTGAAGCAAGGAGGCTTGCGGATCGCCCGCGGTAAGCGAGTACCAGGAGTGGAAATCACCATATGTTTTAAAAGCAACAATCTTTTAGAAATGAGCCTTTTTTATTATGATAACATAAAAACAAGCCGCTTCATGTAGAAGTGGCTTAATCAATTGTTCGTAAGATATCTAGGATCCCTTCTGATTCAATGAAGTTCCTGGCCTCCTGGTCTCCCAACTGATAGATGATTTGATAAACCTGTAGCATATTAGAGTCATATTTGTCATTGGAAGAATCATAATGATATTCAACAAAAGGCACATGTGCACGTAAAAAGTTTTCAACCTCATTCGAATAGTTTGCATCAAAAAGGTTTCTCAACTGACGAACTTCTTCGTCGGTTGCTTCAATTTTATACTCCCATGTAGAACCAGACTTGACTTGAGAAATTTCTCCACTTCCAACAGAGATATAATAGGTTTTCCTTGGCTGTTGTTCCAACATGTTCACTCCTAACAATGTCATTCCGTTATTTTAGCTTTTTCCTCTGGTTTGAAAAATATGCACTTAGCCGGAAACTGTTTTATTGCCTATTTTCAATACATGAGTATCTTTTGTTTGGTTCCCCCATATACTAATTTCCAAGAAACCCTCTAAAAAACAGATAAAGGGGAAACAGATATGAAAATCATTGATGAAATTTATGAAATGTATCGAAATAAATTAACGGGGGATGAAGAAGATGCAGACATCATCGCTTTCTCCGTACTTGAACAATTTGCGCGCGAAGATCTAATTGACCTTTTAAGTGATTTAACCGACCAAGAATTGCGTAATTTAGTCGGTTTTTATATGATTGAAAACCTAAAAGCGAAAATGGCCCGTGATGGAATCGGTCAGTCAAAAATGATGACGGTGGATGAACTGAGGAATATCCATTAGTTTGAGTCTATCAGCGATAATTTAATTCTATCAACGTTATTTTATTTCTATCGGGGTTAATTGAATTCTATCGACGATAATTGAATTCTATTGGCTTTATTTTCTTTCTAGCAACATAAGCTCGAAACACCTTAAAAAAAGGATTGTCCGCTAACGAGCAATCCTTTAAAGTAATCGGTATTAAAGTTTACTAACAATCTGTAAAGCTTTTTCAATTGACTCTCGATTTACATCGTAATGTGTCGTGAATCGTACGAGTTTAGGTCCAAATGTTGAAACTAATACGCCATGATCTTTTAGTAATGCAGCAAATTGACTTGAGGTTAATTCTCTTTCACTTACTTCTACTAAGATAATATTAGTATCAACCTGGTTAACAACGTTCATGCCGCTAATATTGCTGAGTCCTTGCGCTAAAAACGAAGCGTTCTCATGATCGATTGCAAGGCGTTCAACCATTGTCCGGAGTGCAACAAGTCCTGGTGCTGCAATAATTCCAACCTGTCTTAATCCACCACCGAGGCGTTTCCTCCACTTTCTTGCTTGGTTTATAAAATCCTCACTGCCAGCAATGATCGAGCCAACTGGAGCACCTAGTCCTTTTGACAAACAAAATTGTACAGAATCTGTATATTGAGCAATATCCTTTACAGGACAACCTAGTGCCACCGCTGCATTGAATAAGCGTGCACCGTCCAAATGAACAGGAATATGATTTGCCGATGCAACTTTATAAATGGCGTCCATATTTCCAAGTGGGATGACTGCCCCACCCGCGCGGTTATGAGTATTTTCAATACAAATCAACCCCGTTTCAGGGTTATGCACATCCTCTGCTTGAATAGCTGCCTCCACTTCCACTGGGTCCATAGCTCCTCTATTTCCCTTAATCGTACGAGGTTGTACCCCAGCAAATGCAGAAATGGCAGCCCCTTCGTAATTAAAAATATGGGATTCCTGCTCGACGATAATTTCATTCCCTCTTCTAGTGTGAGTTAGCACCGCAATTTGATTTCCTTGTGTCCCGCTTGTTACAAACATAGCAGCCTCTTTCCCAAGCATTTCAGCAGCTGTTTGTTCAAGCTCCTTCACTGTTGGATCTTCCTGATAAACATCATCACCAACCTCAGCTTCGTATGCTGCTTTTCTCATTTCGGCTGTTGGTTTTGTAACGGTATCACTTCGTAAATCGATCATACTTTCTCCTCCCCTTTATATTTAAAAATAATATAAAACCCTTCTTTCGACAAGAAAGAAGGGCATGTTCTTTTTTTATTTTCCTAGGAAGGATTGAAGCATCCAAATATGCTTTTCAAGAGCTTGGTGAATCGCAAGCAGCATATCACCAGTTGTTTCATCATCTACATCTGCAGCTACCTTCATACCTTCTTTTAACTCCCCGGTTAGAATGGAAAAATCATTTGAAATGCTTGCAACCATTTCTTCCGCATTTTCATTTCCGTTTGCTTCCTGGATAGAAGATATTTCAAGGATTTCCTTCATGGTTGCTACAGGTTGTCCACTAATTGCAAGAAGTCGTTCAGCTAATTCGTCTATGTGAACAGCAGCCTCATTATACAACTCTTCAAATTTTACATGTAAGGTAAAGAATTGAGGTCCCTTTACATACCAATGGTAATTATGTAGCTTCGTGTAAAGTACACTCCAGTTTGCAACTTGCTTATTTACGATTTCGATTAATTGTGTTGACATTAAAAATCTCCTCCTTATTTGTTAACATACCCCCTTTATAACACGGTGAAACATAAATTTTTCGATTGTTTTTTAATAAATTTCATGCTTTGCCTATTTTAAAATGAATATCAATACCTTCATCCTCCGTACCATGTTAAAATGAAAGGAGAAAAAAAGAGGGGGTTGCTATGTGACATGCTTACAGTAATTATTGTTTCAATCATTATTGTGTTTGTAGTCTTATTTTTAGCTGTTAGTACAACATCAAAAGCATATCAGTACAAGCACACAGTCGATGACTTAGAAGAGAATCCACATTTAAATCATCTTGAAAATGAGGAGAATTCAGATGGAAAATAAAATCCTTCAAGAATTAGCTAATGATTGGTTAATTGAGGCTACAATTGATTCCATTCAAGAAAAATATGAAAAAGAAGAACTTACTGCCAAACAATTGGTACTCATGTATTTACATAGAATTTCAAGCCATGATTCAAAGTTAAAGTCAATTATTGAGATTAACCCTGACGCCCTTCATATCGCAATGATGTTAGATGCTGAACGAAAAGAAATCGGTCCCCGTGGCCCGCTTCATGGTATTCCTGTTTTGCTTAAAGATAATTTAGATACGTATGATAAGATGCACACATCAGCCGGCTCACTTGCCTTAGCAGAATCATATGCTCCTGAAGATTCATATGTTGCTTATCTTTTAAGAGAAGCTGGTGCAATTATATTAGGCAAAACCAATATGACAGAATGGGCGAATTTCATGACAGAAGGAATGCCTAGTGGCTATAGTTCACGCGGTGGTCAAACATTAAACCCTTATGGACCAGGTACATTTGATGTTGGTGGTTCTAGCGCGGGTTCAGGTTCAGCCATTGCTGCAAATTTTGCAGTTGTAGCAGTTGGTACAGAAACATCAGGCTCAATTTTAAGTCCATCTAGTCAAAACTCACTTGTGGGTATTAAGCCTACAGTGGGATTAGTAAGTCGTGCAGGTATTATTCCAATTGCCCATACACAGGATACAGCAGGTCCAATGGCTCGTACAGTGAAAGATGCTGCTTACCTTTTATCTGTCATTGCTGAAATAGATGACCGTGACCCAATTACTTATACAAGTAGAGTGGTGCCTTCTACTAATTTCACAGAATATTTAGATGTCGACGGTTTAAAAGGTGCACGGATCGGTATCGCAAGAGAGGTATATTTTGACTACCTTAGCGAAGAAAAACGGACAGTTATGGATAAAGCCGTTAAGAAACTTGAAGAACTAGGGGCAACTGTCGTAGATGATGTAAAAATTCCATCTAGCAAGAATAAGTGGAGCTACGATGTGTTAACTTACGAATTTAAGGTTGACCTTAACGCTTATTTACGTCGATTAGACCCATCCATAAAAGTCCGAAATTTAGCAGACCTTATCAAATATAATAAGGAAAATGAAGAAAAAATGCTAAAATACGGCCAAATTATTTTAGAAGAGGCAGAAAAGACGAGTGGAACGTTGAGAGAAAAAGAGTATCTTGAGGCACTTGAAAATGATCATTTTCATTCCACGGACAATGGTATTGATTATGTTTTAAAAGAGCATCAATTGGATGCAATCGTATTTCCTAATAATGTTGGAGCTGGAATCCCAGCTAAAGCTGGTTATCCATCGATTACAGTTCCTGCTGGATATACACCTGAAGGTGAACCAGTCGGAATTACGTTCACCGGAACTGCATTTTCGGAACCCTTATTGATTAAATTAGCCTATTCCTTTGAGCAAGGAACGAAATATCGTATTCCACCAACACTATAAAACCTCAGCCACTATGGCTGAGGTCTTTTTTATTATCCGAATACTTTATGAAGGTCTTCTTTTGATTGTGATAGCCAAAAACGCATAAGGCGCTTTGCACCTTCTAAGTCATGAAGTTTTGCTTGCCCACATTGAGTTTCATTTGCGGCTGGAATTTCTGTAATTTCTAATGCACTTTGCATGGTTGCTTCAAGTAAATCAATAATTTCAGAAACAGTAGGCTCCCCACTAACAACTAAGTAATAGCCTGTTTGGCAACCCATTGGAGAAATATCAATAATATCAAAATGGTCATATTTCTCACAATGCTCACGAAGATTAAAAGCTAATAAATGCTCAAGTGTATGAATAACGTCTGGCTTCATTGCTTGTTTATTTGGCTGACAAAAACGAATATCAAATTTATTTACGACTCCATCTGTCCCAACTTTATGGACACCACAGTGTCTTACATATGGTGCTTTTACAGCATTATGGTCTAGTTCAAAGCTTTCTACTGATGGCATGTTCTTCCACTCCCTCTTTCTTCTTTATTTCTATCATAACGCTAATTCCGATTTTTTTCATCTGTTTAATTAGGATTAGACGTATAAGATGCTTTTATCCATTACATATAGTATAGTATAAATACTAAAAAACGATAAGGGAAGTAGAAAAAATTGCTTCAAGCGTTATTTATAGGAATCATTCGTTTCTATCAAAAATTTATATCTCCATTAAAACCACCCACCTGTCGTTTTTATCCGACATGTTCGCAATATGGACTTGAAGCAATCAAGCGCTTCGGTGCAATTAAAGGTGGCTGGTTAACCATAAAACGATTGTTAAAATGTCATCCCCTTCACCCAGGTGGAATTGATTTTGTTCCAGAAAAAAAGGAAGGTAAGCATCACCATTGATGCTAGCCTTCCTTTCTTTATTTAACATTTGTTGCTTTTTCAAGATGTTCGTGGATTTCTCCCTTTTCAACATGTACTTGAATATTGTAATTCCCAGTTTCAGCAAATGTATAATCAGACTGATAAACGCCCTCTTTTATTTCGTTGGCATCTATAAAATCATGCTTTTCAGCACCTGTCTTCCAAACTTCAAATCGAACCCTTGCTTCAGTCAATGGAGTTCCTGATTGTTCAAAAGATACTTGCAATGCAGAAGCTTCCCCTTTGGAATACTCCGCTTCTAACGGAAAATCGATTGTAACATCGCCACTTCCATGATGATTCTCACCTGCATGATGATCACTGTTTTCTGTTGCTTCATCCGTCGGCTCATCGCTAACTTCTGGATTGCCGATAACGACTTCAACCTTTGGCATTGTATGCATGCTCCTAGCTGTTACGTGTGCAGTGACAAAATAAACACCATCCGCATCGAACGTTTTAACAGCCGTATATTCTCCACCAGAAGTATGCTCCCCATCTAAAAATTCGCTTTCTTCACTGCCCTTTTGAACAATTTCGAATCGGACTTCATCCGCATCCTCCACTTTATCTTCTCCCTGTGTCACAAAAGCATGGAGGGTAACTTCATCGCCTGGGTTAATTTTTTCAGGATCAATTTTTACATCAACTGCAATAGGAGTTAACTCTTCCTTATTCGCATTTCCCGTTTCCGTTTCATTATTACATGCTGCAAGCGTTATAATAGCAGCTATAAAAAGAAAAAGGAGACCTTTTCTCATAACCTTCACCTCAATTACATGGTACAACAAAAGCCCATTTATTCCTGTGTCTTTTTTATGACAATCATCTATTATTCATTTTAACCAAATAAAGAATTTGTTTAACATGATAATCCAAAAAGAGGTCAAATACATGACCTCTTACTTATATCCATTAATAACTACATCCAATTTACCTGTCTCAGGGTTAATAACGAGACCGTGAACAGGAACGTCTTTTGGAAGAAGTGGATGATTTTCAACCATTTCAACACTGTGTCGGACACTTTCCTCTACACTACTGAAACCTTGAAACCATTCTTCCAGATCAATTCCTGAATACTTTAATGTATCAATTCTTGCTTGAGTAACGCCTCGATCTTTAATTTTATGTAAAATCGAATCAGCATCGAGTGCACTCATACCGCAATCATGGTGGCCAACGATGCAAATTTCGTCTGCATTTAAATCATAAACCGCAACTAAAATACTTCTCATTACACTTCCGAATGGATGTGAAACAACTGCACCAGCAACCTTTAAGATTTTTACATCTCCATTTTTCATATTCATTGCTTTTGGTAATAGCTCAATAAGTCGAGTATCCATACAAGTTACGATAACCATTCTTTTATTTGGAAGCTTTGTGGTCTGGTATTTTTCATATTCCTTTGATTCAACAAATGATTTGTTGAACTCTAATATACTATCCAATTGAGACATTTAATCACCTTTTTCTTTTATTTCATATTATTTTATCAAAAACCAGTCTGTATTAATAACTTTTTATGCAATTGTTCAATTAATTTCTAAGCAGTCAGAGATAATAAAAAGACATTATCTATCTAAAAAAGTTTCTAGTTCTCAAATCGTAATAATTACGATATAATATGAAAGGACTTAAACAGAGACCTTTTGGTACTTGAGAGGAGACAATATATGAATAAAACAATCGGATACTTTGTGCTCCTTTTGTTAATTAGCATACTTTCGGCTTGCGGAGCAGATCAAACAAATAAAGAAGGTAAACTTACGGTTTATACTACCGTATTCCCTTTAACAGATTTCACACAAAAAATTGGTGGTGAAGATGTTTCAGTGAAAAGCGTATACCCACCAGGAGCAGATGCTCATTCATTTGAGCCAACTCCAAGAGATATGACGGATATTGCAGGTGCAGATGCATTTATATATACAGGTGTTGGTGTGGAGGGCTTTGTTAAAACTGCCCAAAAAACACTGAAAAACGAAAAAGTTGCATTATTTGAAGCGGGGACTGGGATTGAGTTTTTACACACTGAAGACGATGACCATCACGATGATGAACACAATCATGGTGATATCGACCCACATATTTGGTTAGATCCTATTTATTCCATTCAAATTGCCGAGAATATTAAAAATGCATTATCCGAAATTAATCCCTCGAATAAAGAATTGTACGAACGAAATTTTAAAGAATTATTGGGACAATTAGAAGCATTAAACACAGATTTTACGGAAGTTACAAATGCCGCTAAACAAAAAGAAATTCTAGTAGCCCATTCTGCATATGGCTATTGGGAAGACCGCTATGGGATCAAGCAAATTAGTATCACAGGGTACTCACCAACGAATGAACCATCCCAAAAAGAACTCAAAAATATTATTGATGTAGTGAAGGAGCACAATCTTAAATATATTCTTTTCGAACGAAATATATCATCAAAGATTGCAGAAACGGTTCAAAAAGAAACGGGTACAGAAAGCTTAACCCTTCACAATTTAGAGTCCCTAACGGAACAAGAAATTGAAAGCAACGAAGATTATTTTAGCTTAATGAGGCAAAATCTTGAAACATTAAAAAAAGCACTAAATTAACTACCTACCTTGGGATATGTTGCTTGTTATCCACTCTCTTTACATGGAGAAAATAAAGGATGCTAGACCATATTCCAATGAAAGAGGTGTAGTAAATTGGCACAAGACGTATTATGTGAAGTGAAAAATTGTCATTATTGGGCAAATGGTAATAAATGTAGTGCCGATGCGATCTATGTTGTGAGTCACACAGGTAAAACCGCATCAGAACAAACTGAAACAGACTGTAAAACGTTCGTTCCTGAAGGGTAAATGATAAAGACTAGTCAAAGGCAGCTGATTACTCAGCTGTCTTTTTTTATATCACTGGAGTTAAAGTTCGCATTTCCTTATGAACATGTCGAATTTTTTGAAATAAAATAATTGACAAAATAAAAAAATGAACATATGATACTTTTAAAAGTTGCACAAAGGAAACATTTATTCATGTAGACAAAAAAACATTCAAATATCAGCTCGAGAGGAGAATAAGCGATGTATGAGAATTTATTACTCGCTTTTGGCTTAACCTTATTTGCCGGTCTTGCAACCGGTATCGGTAGTTTAATATCCCTGTTCACATCAAGAACAAATACAAAATTTCTATCCCTGACACTCGGTTTCTCAGCAGGTGTGATGATTTATGTGTCAATGATTGAAATCTTTTTCAAAGCAAAAGTTGCCTTAACCTCTGAATTAGGTGATCAATTGGGAAATTGGATGACAGTTATCGGTTTCTTTGGGGGAATGCTCTTAATTGCGGTAATTGATAAATTTGTCCCAGCAAGTAGCAATCCCCATGAGGTCAAAAAAGTGGAGGATATGAATCTCTCCTCATCAGAAGTCGAAGAAGCAGCATTATTAAAAATGGGAACTTTCACCGCACTTGCTATCGGAATTCACAACTTTCCTGAAGGCATAGCCACCTTTACCTCTGCCCTCCAAGACCCAGGGCTTGGAATCGCCATTGCAGTGGCTGTAGCGATTCATAATATACCAGAAGGCATTGCTGTTGCCGTTCCAGTCTATTTTGCCACAGGTGATAAAAAAAGAGCCTTTAAGCTCTCTTTCCTTTCCGGTTTAGCAGAACCTATTGGCGCAATCGTAGCGTTCTTAATATTAATGCCATTTATAAATGATGTGATGTTCGGAATGATTTTTGCCGCTGTGGCAGGAATTATGGTGTTTATCTCACTGGATGAATTGCTTCCAGCGTCAAAACGATATGACAGTGGACACTTATCTATTTACGGTTTAATTGCAGGCATGGCTGTAATGGCCTTGAGTTTACTATTATTTATCTAATAATTGAAAAATGTGCATTGCCGATTCCACTCTATAGTCCCAATACTAATTTTTGTTTAGTTATTTGATGAACCCACTCGCGGTCAACTTTATATCCAATTCCAGGAATACGTGGAACGGCAATGCAACCATCTTCAACCATCACTTCAGGCGTAATGACGTCTTTATTCCAATATCTTGAGGATGCGGATATATCTCCAGGAATCGTAAAATTAGGAAGGCTTGCTAAGGCAATATTATGGGCTCTCGAAATGCCGGTTTCAAGCATTCCTCCACACCACACAGGGATATGATGTGTTTTACAAATATCATGAATCCTTTTAGCCTCAGTGATTCCACCTACACGCCCGATTTTAATATTGATTACCTGACAGCTCCCCATTTCAATTGCCTTTCTTGCATCATCAGCTGACGTAATACTTTCATCTAAACAAATCGGTGTTGAAATTTCTCTCTGCAACTTTGCATGGTCAAAAATATCATCATCTGCTAGTGGCTGTTCAATCATCATTAAACTAAACTCATCTAAGGCTTGAAGCTGATCTATATCCTTTAATGTGTAAGCAGAATTAGCATCCACCATTAATGGCAAGGCTGGAAACTCATTTCTAATTTGTTTGAGTAAATCATAATCCTGTCCTGGCTTGATTTTTATTTTGATTCGCTTATAGCCTGATTTCACATGCTCCTCCATTTTAGCCAATACTCGGTCAATGGAATCAATACTCACGACTACTCCCGAATCAATAAAGTCTTTCGTCCCACCCAACGCCTTAGAAAGTGAGATTCCTTGCTTTTTTGAAAATAAATCCCATATCGCCATATCTAGACTAGCCTTAGCCATATTGTTACGTTTAACAAATTGAAAATCATTGTGTAGCTGTTCTGGGTGTTCATACTCTTCTTTTAATATTTTTGGCACTAAATAATCTTCAAGCATATGCCAGCATGTTTTTATCGTCTCTTCGGTATACCATGGGGACGAAAAAGCAACAACCTCTCCCCACCCTACAGCACCATCAACATCCTCTACTTCAACAAGAATACTCTCCCTTTTGTCAACCTTCCCCATGCTTGTTACAAATGGGGAAAGTAGGTTTTGTTCAATGAGATGAAGTGTAGCTTTCTTTACCTTAATCATTGTTTTCATCCTTTAATAACTCCATTAGTTTTCGCCGCAAGAGCTTATTAGAAGCATTTCGTGGAAGGCGGTCGACGAAATAGATTGATTTTGGAACCTTGAAACGTGCTAGCTTTTCATAACAAAAGGCAATAATCTCTGCTTCGGTTAAATGGCTTCCTTCCTCTTTTTTAACAAAAGCAGCTGGCACCTGGCCCCACTTTGCATCTTCAACCCCTGTGACTCCTGCTTCCAAAATGTTTGGATGTGCCAATAACACAGCTTCAAGTTCAGCTGGATATATATTTTCTCCCCCTGAGATGATCAAATCGGAACGGCGATCCATCACAAAGAGAAAGCCTTCCTCATCCAAAAAGCCGATATCACCTGTATAGAGCCATCCATCAACAATCGATGTTTTCGTTGCATCCATTCGATTTAAATAGCCTTTCGTTACATTGGGTCCTTTTACGACAATTTCACCAACTTCATTTGGTTTTGCAGGTCTTCCCTCATTTTCAATTTTGATTTGTACAGGAAAGAGTGGTTTTCCAGCAGATCCAAGTTTTGAAATACTGTACTCAGGAGCTAGTGTAACAACTTGTGAAGCTGTTTCAGTCATCCCATAGGTTTGGAAAACGGGGATATTATGTACCAAACAATTTTCTAATAAAGGTTTTGGCGCAGGTCCTCCTCCAAGAAGCATACATCTAAAACTGTCTGGATACTGTTCATCTCCCATTTCAGCAAGCATTCGTGAAAGCATAACACTTACAATAGACATGATGGTAACACCTTGATTCATGATCGCAGCATTCGCCTTTTTGGGATCAAAGCCTTCGTGAATGACAGCAGGAATCCCATAAATCACACTTCTGTACAAAATCGATAATCCACTAATATGAAACATTGGAACAGCTAGCAACCAGCAATCATCCTGGTGCAACCCTAGATTCAAAGTAGACCCCACTGCACTCCACCAATGATTTCCGTAGGTATGGATTACTCCTTTTGGTCGTCCAGTCGTCCCTGATGTATACATAATGGTATCCGCTTGATCCAACGAAAAGTATTCCTGGATATGGCACTCCTTTTCGGGGAGTTGTTGTAGTTCCTTAACCAGAATTTTTTTGATATCAATTTCATTTACTTTTTCAATTAGAGCATCTTCTGTTAGTATCATTTTTGTGCCAGAGTCGCTTAATTGAAATTCTAACTCATTACTCGTTAGCTTAATGTTTAAGAGTACTGTTATCGCACCAATATATTTTATTGCGTGAATAACTTCGACCATCTCCACACTATTCTTCATGAGGACAGAAACAACATCCCCCTTTTGAATACCTGCACATGTTAATTGATTTGCTTTCCTTACAACATTTTTATGTAAAGTTAAAAATGTGATTTCTTCATATTCAGTTTTAATGGCAATTCGATTAGGTGTTAAAAATGCACGTTGCTTAAGCCAATTTGGTATTTCTGTTGAATTCATCTTTGTTAAATCTCCTAGCGTAAATAAAATGCAAAAACAGCTTGATGAGGTTTTCATCAAGCTGAAAATGAATGATTAAGGGAAACGAGGGAATTGCTTAAAGTCTGGCTTACGCTTTTCTTTAAACGCGTCACGGCCTTCCTTCGCTTCATCGGTTGTGTAATACAGAAGTGTAGCATCGCCAGCCATTTGTTGAAGACCAGCCAAGCCGTCTGTATCAGCATTCATTGCTGCTTTCAAGAAACGAAGTGCTGTTGGACTCTTTTCAAGAATTTCTTCACACCACTTAATTGTTTCTTCTTCAAGCTGTTCTAAAGGAACAACTGTATTAACAAGCCCCATATCTAATGCTTCTTGAGCATTATATTGACGACATAGGAACCAGATTTCACGTGCCTTTTTATGACCAATGATGCGAGCTAGATATCCTGAACCATAACCTGCATCAAAGCTTCCAACCTTTGGTCCTGTTTGTCCAAAAATAGCATTATCTGCAGCAATTGTTAAGTCACAAACCACATGTAATACATGTCCTCCACCAATTGCATAGCCTGATACCATTGCGATAACTGGCTTTGGAATAACACGGATTAGTCGTTGCAAATCAAGAACATTTAATCGTGGAATTTGGTCATCTCCAACATACCCACCATGTCCTCTTACCTTTTGGTCTCCACCAGAACAGAATGCTTCATCTCCTGCACCGGCAAGAACGATTACACCAATGTTTGAATCATCTCTTGCATAGGCAAAAGCATCAATCATTTCTGCCACTGTTTTCGGAGTAAATGCATTCCTAACATGTGGACGGTTAATGGTGATTTTTGCAATGCCATTGTATGTTTCATATAAGATTTCGTCATACTTACGTTCTGCAACCCATTCAACTGTAGCCATTAGCTTGTCCTCCTTCTATGTATGTATATTTGATCATAAAGAAAAATGATCAGAAACAAACTCAATTATTATTTTACCAAAAAAATACGGTTGTTCCACATGAATTGCATGTCCCGCTTCTACTATTTTTTCCACTCTTGCATTTTGAATGCTTAAGCCCATCTCTTCAGCATTCGTGCAAAACTTTTGATCAAGTTCTCCACAAAGCAATAATGTTGGGCATTTTACCTTATTTAAACGATCCCAGTATGTGGGTTGTGCACCTGTCCCCATTCCTCTTAAGCTGTTTGCTAGCCCGACAGGATTGTTTTCTAGACGTTGTTTACGAATTTCTAGTTGTTTCTCCTTGGTTAGTGCTTTTTGCGTAGTAAAGAGCGGAATGTTCTCCCAATAGTCAACAAACTTAATAATTCCCTCTTGTTCTATGAGTTTCGCTAACTGCTCATCCGACTTTCTTCGGGCAGCTCTTTCTTCAATTGTTTTTAACCCTGGTGAACTACTCTCTAAAATAAGGCTGGCAACTCTGGTTGGATAAAGAATAGCAGTCACTAAAGCCAATCTTCCTCCCATTGAATAACCAGCAATATGTGCGAGTGGGATCATCAATACATCTAATATATGAATGATGTCATGAGCGACCTTTTCAATTTGATATCTTGTAAAATCACGTGGAGAATCTGATTTACCATGTCCAACAATATCGATTAGAACACATTGAAATTGTTGTTTCAGGATATTAATTGTTTGATTCCAAGTTGTCATACTTCCTGTAAAACCATGAAGTAATACAATCGGCGTCCCTTCTCCCAATACTTTCACATGATAGGTAGATCCATTTGAAGAAATATACATTTTATTGGTTCCTTTTGAGTGCTTCGCTTATTTCCTGGGAAACATTATTCCACATTTTTCGATGAATCATGACATTCTCATGGCGGTCTGTTTTTACCTCAACAACATGTAATCCTTTTTCCTCAAACGAAGAAGTGATGGCATGACGGAACTCTGTCCAATCCTTGATACTTGTAAATTTCCCACCATACATGTTAACTGCATGTTCATAATTTAGACCAATAGGAGTCCCAAAAAGGGTTTCAAAATGCTTTTCCTCCTGTGATTGTGGTAAGAAAGAAAAAATACCGCCACCGTCATTATTGATTAAAACGATGGTAATATTTAAGTGGTGATGCTTTGCCGCCAATAATCCATTTAAATCATGATAGAGAGAAAGGTCACCAATCACTAAAACTGTATGTTCATTTTGTGAACTGATGCCCATCGCAGTTGAAACAAGCCCATCAATTCCGTTGGCACCACGGTTCCCTAAGACATGTATCGACTTTTCATTATTCAAAAAGAAAGTATCCAGATCACGGATAGGCATACTATTTCCAACAAATAAAGTGGAACCCGCCGGGAGAATTTCTTGTAGTTCAGTAAATACTTTCCCCTCACATAAAGTCTCTTCCTTATGTACCTTATTTACATTTTCTTTTACCAGATTATTGATGTTAATCCAATCGTTCACCCAACTAGAACCTTTTCGTTTCTCTGTTCTACTAACGATTGCATCACAAAATTCAATTTCATCGCAATAAACCATATCAGTTGCTGATAAAGTGGGGTCTCTCCAGCCTCCATCTCCATCTACTATGATTTGAGGTGTATTCTTATGTTTTTGGATATATTGAAGAAGTGCCTTTGAGACAGGCATCGCACCGAATCGAATTATGATATCTGGAGAAAATACATCTCGGAATTCTTCACCTCGTAAAAAGGCATCATACCCGTCTACTATATAAGATTTCGGATGTTCACCACTTCTTAGCTGTGATAATGGGTCAGCTAAAACTGGAAACTGAAGTTTTTCTGCTAAATTCGCAACGGCATACCCAAACTCTTCTTCATAATGTGAACCACAAACAATAATACCCTTCTTTTTACTGCTAACGAGGTCGCTAATATACTGAGCCTGCTCTTCACCCATTTTCGGTTTTCCTACGACAACATTCACATTTTTACGTAGGTACTCATTTGTTCCCCATAGGTTTTCTAAACCTAAGTTTGGTACAAGCGGTTCACGGAATGGAAAATTCAAATGAACCGGTCCCGCTGGTGCAGATAATGCAGTACCCGCAGCCCTTCCAGCCATTGTTCGAACATACGATAGCATTTGTTCTGACTCTTCTGGCAGTGCCATTTCGACAAACCATTTTGCATGATTTCCATATAACTGATTTTGATTAATAGCTTGCGGTGCTCCTACATCTCGTAACTCATGTGGTCGGTCGGCTGTCAACACGATAAGTGGGACCCTTGAATAATAGGCCTCTACAATTGCTGGGAAATAATTCGCTGCAGCTGTTCCGGACGTGCATAGAATTGCAACAGGTTTCTTCGTTGCTTTAGCTACTCCTAGCGCATAAAACGCAGACGAGCGTTCATCAATATTGATGGTTACTTTCATGTCAGGGTGTTCTGCCATTAAAATCGCCATCGGGGTGGAGCGTGAACCCGGGCTTACAACAGCCTCGGTAACCCCTACTCGCACTAATTCATCAACAAAGGATGCCACATAACGCGTTAATGCTTGATTATTCATTGTCTAAGCCTCCTAATGCAGATAGCATCGGTCTAAACTTTATCATCGTTTCTGTATATTCACTTTCTGGTTGGGAGTCTCCTACAATCCCACAACCAGCAAACAAGGAAGCATTGTTTCCATTCAGTAAACCTGAACGTATGGCAACGGCAAATTCGCCATTATCATTTATATCAAACCAACCTACAGGGCTTCCATACCAACCACGGTCAAGAATTTCAAGGTCACGAATAATTTCAAATGCCATTTGTTTAGGTTGGCCTCCTAGAGCAGGTGTTGGGTGTAAACGATTGACAACAGTAAGCAATGAAACGTCATCTTTAGCTATACCTTTTACTGGTGTGTATAAATGCTGAATATCGCGCATTTTTAAGATACCTGGTTGTCTTGGTGATGAAATACTTGTACAGGACTCTTTCATTGCATTTTTAATCATTTGAACAACGACATCATGTTCATGTAGATTTTTCGGGTCGTGTAGTAATTCATTTTCTAATTGCTTGTCCTCTGACGACGTTTTACCACGTCGGATAGAACCTGCAAGGCAAGTAGTTAAGAATTCCTCTCCCTTTTTCTTAATAAGTCGTTCAGGGGATGCTCCGATAAAGCATGAATTTTTATATTCAATTGCAAATAAATAACTCATCGGTTGCTCTTCTTTTAGACGCGCCAACACTGCGTCAGCTTCAATCGGATCGTCAAAATGCAGCTTAATTTCTCTTGCCAATACAACCTTTTCAACTTCACCGTTCTGTACCTTTTTGGTTGCATTACGAACTGAATCCATCCATTCCTGTGGCTGAACTTCCTCTTTAGTAAATGAATTGTTCTTTTGAAATGTATAACTTTCCTCAAGCAGCACTTCCAATTGTTCCAAGTCGGATCCACCAAAAGAAGTCCCGGTCGGTTCACAAATAATATTCGTCGTTAAATAAGTATTACCTTTATAATAGGAAAGCATGAAAACAGGCAAGACAAATTTCGCATCATCAAAATTATCCCAAAGCTCTGTTCTCTTTTTTAATGGATCAAATGAAAAACCTCCCATTAAAATAGGACCAGTAGAATAAGGTGCAAAATCATCAATAATGATTGAATGTTGAACGAGTCTTTTCCACTGCTTTTCAATAGCGTCAAAACGTTCTGTAGACTCGTTATCGCTAATTGTATAGGCTTCCCCAAGTCCAACTATGATCGTATCATTTGTAGGATTTGACCAGAAAGATCGCGTTTCAAAAGGTGTCCTTTTTCCAGCAGAAAAGAACAATAGGGGGTCTATGTTCTTCATTTCTTTTACCTGACTTATAAGAACAGGCCTAGAAAGCTCCTTGGAAAGGTTTATACCTTTCTTTATGTAATCACTCAAACCTTTTTGTTGTATCATGACCAACTTTTATCCCCCCGAAATATATTCCATCATAATTTTATATAGAAATAACAGATATTGTTTATAGTATATCATTTAAAATGAATGAATCCCTTGATAAACACTCTATATTATTTTCGTATAACTTATTATTAAAAACTGCCTTTACGATATACCTCACAATTAATAGTTGTCAACAAACTTGATTCTACCATACCTGCAATACACTGACCACTTACTTCCTTATTATTATGTAATTCACGATAAGATAATCTGCTGGGTAAAAGGAACATAAGATTGATATGTCTTTTTTGTAACTTTAAACCATTGACAGTACCTATCCAATTAACTAAACTGTACTTTGGATATACATGAGCTTTGTCGTGAGAGGAGAAGACTTATGCAATCAGAACTTCAGTCAAATCAGAAGCTTTCTAAAAAGCCTTCTAGTGGTTTTCAGGTATGGTGGAGACTCATGCGTCCACATACACTAACAGCAGCGTTTGTTCCAGTCATTTTAGGGACAGTTCTTGCTCTATTAGAAACATCTATTCATATTGGGCTATTCTTAACTATGTTACTCGCTTGTCTTCTAATTCAAGCAGCAACTAATATGATAAATGAGTATTTCGATTACAAACGCGGTCTTGATACAGCCGAGTCAGTCGGAATCGGCGGTACAATTGTTCGAGACGGAGTTAAGCCAAAGGTTATTCTTAACCTTGCTTTTTCTTTCTTTGGAATCGCTACACTTTTAGGTGTTTATATTTGCATGAACAGTAGTTGGTGGTTGGCATTAATTGGAACTATTTGTATGTCAGTTGGTTATTTATATACTGGTGGTCCACTACCCATTTCATCTACACCATTTGGAGAGCTAGCAGCTGGTTTCTTTATGGGCATGATTATTATTTTAATATCGTTTTTCATCCAAACAGGTACAGTTACGACTACAAGTGTTTTAATCTCGATTCCGATTATGATCCTTGTTGGTGCTATCAATATGTCAAACAATATTCGTGATTTGGATGGCGATAAAAAGAACGGACGTCGCACTTTACCGATTTTATTAGGAAGAACCAAGGCGATTAAGTTCTTTGCTGGCTTACTAATCATTTCTTATATTTGGATCATCGTTTTGGCTTTTATCGGGATTGCTTCGTTTTGGACTCTTCTTGTATTAGTGAGTGTTCCAAAAGCCGTTAAAGCAGTAACTGGATTTATAGGCAAATCCGAACCAATTCAAATGATGCCAGCCATGAAAGCAACTGCCCAAACAAATACGATTTTTGGATTCCTTTTATCTATCGGAATCTTTATCGGGTACTTCTTTTAAAACACGATTTTACATCGTGTTTTTTTTATTCCTATCACTTTTTTACAATTATGATTTTCGGGTTATTGTAAATAATACATAACAAGATTCGTTACGAACTCATTTTGGAAGGAGTGCTTAAAATGTTATCAAATGAGCAATTATCAACCTTCCGTTCACAGTTGATAAACGCAAAAAAAGAGGTTGAAGAACAATTAGATGATGGAGATCATTTTGATCTAGAGAGTGGGCATCCTCATGGATCGGTTGGAGAACTTTCTTCTTATGATAACCATCCTGGAGATGAAGGAACTGAGCTATATGAACGTGAAAAAGACATTGCCCTTAACGAACATATTGAAAAAGAATTAAAAGATATTGAATACGCCTTACAAGCAATTGAAGAAGGAAGATACGGGAAATGTGAAAAATGTGGAAAAGAAATCCCATTTGAAAGATTAGATGCTGTTCCAACAACAACTTATTGTGTTGAGCACAGTCCAACCCAGGTTGTCTCTCATAATCGACCTATTGAGGAAGGCGTATTAATGCCACCATTTGGAAAGTTTGTGGATGAGGAAGATAATGTAGCGTATGATGCAGAGGATTCTTGGCAGGATGTCGCAAGGTACGGAACATCTGAATCACCTTCAGACCTTGTAGACCCCGTTGACAGCTATAATGAGGTGTTCGTTGAATCTGATGAGAATGTAGGTTATGTTGAGGATTACGAGAATTTTGTTGCAACAGATATTGAAGGAAAAGAAATTATCATCTATCCAAATAGCCAGCATGAACGATATGAAGAAGTGCTAGAGGAAGAAGGAATTATGACAATGTTTGGCGACCTTCCTCCATATGAAAAAGAACCTTATACAAAGGACGAAGCTGAAGATTAAAAATGTAAAGCAGTGGAAAAATTCCCACTGCTTTTTATTCTACCTAGCTGGATATAAAACAAGCTTATAACTATTCTCCTTATACTTCTCTTTATTGGTATAGGTGATATGGTACTTCCCTGTTGTCCAATCCGTAATTTGATCATGATAATAAGTACTTAATACATGACCAGATTGACCTGGACCAACTACATTGTAACTCTCTTCCATATTCGCTAAGTCAATGACTGATCTCCAAGCCGCTCCATGTGTAATTGCACCTGAATAACGGTCAAAGCTAGCAGCTGCAACTGTTACCCCACTTCCACCCATTGGTACAGCTTCATTATTATTAAATAAATAGTTTAACGGTGAAATGGCCGATAATGGGTGTTTAAACGGAACCTGATGAAAGTCACCCCAAGACCATTTACTTGGTTGGTCCCCTTGCTTTTCAATTGCAAAATCTACAGCCCTTTTAAAAGATTCAACTGTTACCTGTTCTATTCCACCTGCCTCAGATAACCAAATCCCTTCATGTCCAATTTTTGAATCTCGAATCATTTCGTCTACAATTTGAGATTTTCCTTCAAACAAGTTATCGATTTCCTTAGGAATGGATTCTTCAAATAGTACATTTGCAAATTCCTCCATCCATTTATGGAAGACTAAAGGCTCACTATCTTCTATTCGGTCAACAAAATCCCAATCTTCAAACTCCTTAATTACCGTTTTATCAATATCTCTTAACTCGTCTTCACTGTTTAATAATACATCTATTAAAAACGGAACAAACTCTTCTGCCTGCAGATTATGTTGATCAAATTGAAGTTTTAGCATATCATCTGCCGTTAACACATTCTTACTTGATAACACATTTTGTATTCGTTGCTGTCGATAAGGCTGAGCCCACGTATTCGTTATATGGTAAGGATATTCATCCGGCGCAATTTTATTATTTGCGGTAGAGATAAAACCTTCCTCTGGGTTCATAATGGTCGGGAGTTCATCCCAAGGAATATATCCCTCCCATTCGTATTCATCTGTCCATCCTGGTACGGGAACAGAACTATCCCCTTTTTTTCGGATTGGGATTAACCCATTTGCTCGATAAGCGATCGTTCCATCAGTTGCTGCAAAAACAAAGTTTTGAGCAGGTGTATGAAAATATGTAAGTGCTTCTTTAAATTCAGTCCAATTTTTCGCCTTGTTGAACATCAACACTGCCTCTAGTTCAGTTGAAGCATCAAGTGCAGTCCATCTTAATGCTAAAGCTGTATCCTCCTTGTGATCATGGGTAAATTCAGAAATGATGGGACCGTGTCTTGTAACCTGAACCTGATATGGGATTGTATCCCCATCCTTTACCTTTATTGGTTCCTCAATGATGGTTGCATCTTCCCATTTCCCCATATACTCAAATTGATGAGGATTATCCGGATTTCTTCTTTCAATATATAAATCTTGGACATCAGGTCCCACATTAGTAACTCCCCAAGCTATATGTTCATTACGACCTAATATGATTCCTGGGACACCGGCAAATATCACACCACTAACGTTAACTTCATCATTTTGCAAATGCGTTTCATACCAAATTGATGGTGTAGCTAATGCGAGATGTGGATCATCGGCTAAAATTGGCATACCCGATTCTGATTTCTCACCACTAACAACCCAGTTATTACTCCCATTAAACTCATTTGGAAAGGGAGCAGTTGCTATACTTTTTGAAATATCAACGGGATGATCTTTCATCGCTTGAATAACAGTTGCGCCATCTTCAGGATATGTTGGGAACAATTCCAGTAATTTTTCCTCTGAAACTTGCTGAGCCATATAGTAGCGAAACGCTTGCCCTTTATAATGTCCTCCTAAATCGTAGGCCATGTATTTTCCAATGGTAAGAGAATCGATGGGACTCCACATGGACGGCTCATATCCAGCAAGTGAAAACTCTACGGGCAATGTATTTTTCTCTATTGCTTCCTTAATAAAAGCATTAACACCATCAGCATACGATTGGAGTACATCTTTTGCTTCTTCTGAATATCCTTCATATGAAGCTTCCGCAGCTCTACGTAAACCAAGAGTTCTAAAATATTTATCCTGATTAACAAGAGAAGAACCAATTACTTCACTTAACTCTCCTGAAGCCTGTCTTCTACTTAAATCCATCTGAAATAAACGATCCTGTGCCGTAACATAACCTTGTGCAAAATACAAATCATGCTTATTTTTCGCAACAATATGGGGAACCCCATTTTGATCTCGGAATACTTCAACCTCATCGGTTAATCCTGCAACCGGGACATTTCCTTCAATCGTTGGTAAACTTTTTCTCAAAAACAAATAGCCTACTATAATGCTTGCTAGCAGAAGGAGTATGATAACTATTCCTGTTATTAAAACTGCTCTCCAACGCTTCTTTCTTGGCCATAATCGTCTTTTTATAACTACTTCCGAACTCATATAATCCCCCTTTTCTTTAATTATTTTAAGAAAATTCTAAATATATTATAGTATCCCTATTTGAATTTGTCATTGATATCCTCAAGTAGAATTAACATTTTTTTCATACCTCATTTACAGTTTTAAAGGATAATACTAGTAAACGACGAATTACTTCTTTTTATATATTTATGTAAAAAAGAAAGGAAGAATCGGATGAACGCACATGAGATCGAGTATAAACTTTATGGAGACGATATGAAGTTTGTTGAAATCGAATTAGACCCAAGCGAAAGTGTCATTGCAGAAGCAGGCGCCATGATGATGATGGAAGATGGCATTTCAATGGAAACAATTTTTGGTGACGGGTCAGGCTCTGCAGGTGGAGGTCTTTTTGGAAAACTATTAGGAGCAGGAAAACGGGTTCTTACAGGAGAAAGTCTATTTATGACGGTCTTCACAAATAGTAATATGGGGAAAAAACATGTTTCCTTTGCTGCACCCTATCCTGGTAAAATTATTCCTGTTGATTTAAGCATACTAGGTGGCAAAATAGTTTGTCAAAAGGATGCCTTTTTATGTGCAGCAAAAGGAGTTTCAGTTGGTATTGATTTTCAACGAAAATTAGGTACTGGCTTCTTTGGTGGAGAAGGCTTCATCATGCAAAAATTAGAAGGAGATGGGCTAGCCTTTTTACATGCAGGTGGTACCATACATAAAAAAGAACTTCAACCTGGTGAAATCCTAAGAATCGATACAGGCTGCCTAGTGGGTATGACGAGGGATGTCGATTATAACATTGAATATGTAGGTAAAATCAAAACAGCCTTTTTTGGTGGTGAAGGTCTATTCTACGCCACTGTTAGAGGCCCTGGTACGGTATGGATACAATCACTACCATTTAGCCGCCTTGCAGACCGAATCTTTGCGAGTGCACCTAGAAATGGTGGCAGCACAGGTGAAGGGAGTATTCTAGGAGGACTAGGTAATTTTCTAAATGGGGATGATTAATAATAGAATAATTAAAGGAAGAACTGGGAGGATAATAAATGGAGGTGTAGAGAGATGAAACGAAAAAAACAAGTTGAAGATTTCAACGGGGAAGCCCCATTATTTGATGCGCCAGATGATAAAATTCTAGCTTTTGATATGTTTCGTGGTGTATCTCCTGGTATCTTTTCAGATGTGGACTTGGATAACCCCGCACAAAAAATTGAAGAGGATATTATGCCCAAAGATTAGTACACCTGGCAACAGGTGTTTTTTATATTTTAACGAAGAACTCTATAAAAAATAAAAAACGCCATGAGAAATTCTCATAACGCTTGATGACCCGTACGGGATTCGAACCCGTGTTACCGCCGTGAAAGGGCGGTGTCTTAACCGCTTGACCAACGGGCCAGAATA